>NZ_JBMOSM010000002.1:0-912645 GCF_049316025.1 Paenibacillus sp. NPDC058898
CTTGTAGCTATGGCGAAGAAACATTCCGTTTACGACATCAACAAAGTAACGGTCGCCGCTTAATAACCGACCACTTGCCTAATGGCTCATTCGCAGGATTCACAAGAAGCATGAAGAACCGATACGCTCGCCTAAAGGGCTCAGACCCGTGGACAAAGCAGTAACGGACTCCATCTCCTTGATAGGTGTAACGAAGGAATGAAAGGGCATAGACCCGTTGAGACATGGGAGGGCAAACCTCAAGGACGAAGATGGAGCATGCGAATAAAGGAAAACTATGGGAATTTCGCACTTCCCCTTATTTCGTTATGTCCACATTCGCCATACGGTCCCCCCTTTTGTCGCCTTCGTTGTCACATTCGTTTTCATAACGAATGAAATCCTGCGAATTAGCGAGCTAGCGCAAGAAAATTGAATCATAAGGAGGGAGGCGACCGCATTCGCTTCTCGGGAATCGTTTCATCCTTTCCACTGCTTCGTGCTGACGCCATAATTAAAAAAAATGTTGCAGAAAAAGAAATCATCGTTTGGAATTATGGCCTGCGACCTTTGTGGTTACAGTTAAACATAAATCGAGGCTATCCCCAGTATATAAACTATCTTCTTTCCAAACAAAAAAACTACCCTGACGGTAAAAGTTCCTAGAACAATTGATTCACATGAAGTTTTCAAGTACCGTAAATCGTCCGGTAAGGATGGGGTGATAATGCAGGTAGTGTGGAGCAATCAACCTGTTCTTGAGAGTGTGCGTAGGGGCTAGAAAGAACAAGAAGAAGGCGCTCCATCACGCTGTAGTCTCCATGTTTCACTGCACTTTCTAGAGCGGCCTCTACCCGGTAGTTTCGAGAAATTTCGCGCTGTAGGACGGTCTAACTGCCGTCGCCGATGCTTTCAGAGCGCCGCGATCCGCTGCCTGATACGCGGAAATAGTCCAATGGCATTCTGGTAGAATACCTTCTCATGATGCTGCTCAGGCACGAGCCTGCGAACGAATTCCGCATACAGGTCGATCGGTGCGAGCGGCCAGTCGGTTCCGAACAACATTTTCTCGTAATGATCACAGTACACCAGCGCCCGGCGAAAATGGTCCATGAACAGCGGTTCGTTCATGAACCGTTCAAAATGGGGCCGATCTCCGACGACAAGTCCGGACAAATCGGCGTAGACGTTCGGGTTCTTGGCCACCACTTCGGCGGCATCCATCACCCAGGGATCACCCAAATGGCAAATCATGAAGTTCACGCCGCGCTGCTGGTAGGCCAATTCATCTACGGTAAGCGGATGCGAATACTTCAGCAATCCGTTCATCGAGTAAGTATCGCCGGTATGAATCACCACGGGCATGCCGTACTTGGCAGCCAACTCATAAATCGGCGTGTAGATTTTGTCATAGACGTAATGATGGTAGTACCCAGCATACAGCTTGATTCCTGCCACCTCGGGAGCTTGCAGACGAGCTTCAATCCTATCGAGCTCCTCTTGGGCGTGCTTGCCGGTGAGCATGTTCGGATTGATGCCGACGCATTCCATTAGGAACGGTGGAACGCTTTCTTGCAGGTCAAGACCCATCGGATTAGGTGAATTGGAATCAGGAAAGGCTCCCTTGGTCTGCTCCGTGACGCCCATTCCAATACCGAGAATGACGTCGTTCTTGTCAAACTCCGCCTTAAGTCCGGCAGTGGTGTAATCGACTTTGGACTGATCAATCGCTGTTTGATGAAAGCTGTCGATGTCCGACAGATGAATATGAATGTCAATGATCGGCATGTAAGATCTCCTTTTCGTCGGCAGGATTGGTAAAGGTCAGCTTCTGAAGGTCACGGACATCCTCCGAATTCAGATCGATTCGACCCAAGATCAGAAAAGTCGGCTGTGTCCAGGCGGTTTTCCCATTCAGAAGTGAAAGATGGTGATTCACATCGTGACTAAACACCTTGTTGTTCACATACGCTGATGAACTCTGATTGTGATAACTATTCACTATATGCAGCATGTTCTGACGAGAAACAGCGCCTATTCGCAAGAGTCCCTTGAAATGAAGCTCGGCTTCCAGCTTCCCGAGAAGGAACTTTCCTTCCCCGGGGATTTCCATCCATCCTTCGGAGAAGACTGGTGAAGGCTTGAAGAAATTATCATCCCTGAGCGAATAATGCGGCAGAACCAGGCCACTTTCGTTGGTCACCGAATGCAGTACGCAGAGAACAGGGACACCAGGCAGCATAAGGTAATGCTGGTCGATCGTGATCCCCCGATTCGCTTCCTGCTTCTCGATGACAGTGGTCATTCGGAGTCCCTTCCAGACGTTGCCGTGCACATCCATCCGCTCCGCCCATGTCGCACTTCTCGGCTCCTGCTGTCGACTGAAGCCACTCATGCCGGGAATGTCCACGCCGAGTCCGCCGTACCAGGGATTCCACCAGGAACGCGGGGCAGCTTCCGGATACGAACTGTCCAACCATTCTTCGCCTTGGTGCTTCAGGGAATGCACGACGCTGCCGAAGCCAGTGGAAGCCGCTATGGAGAGAATCCCGTTGCTCACTGTGTACACGGGACCTGCCGCTCCTTCCTCCAGCCCGCAAACGACGGCTGCTTCCGTTTGGGGAAGCCAGAGAGCCGACCGCTCCTGAACCCAATCCTCGCCGCGATAGACGGCACGGGCCTTCCAACCGGATTCGCCATTTTCCGGGTCTTGCTTTTCCCCAGGGGAGAACTCAAAGCTCGCAGAACGAAGGTCCTGCTCCCTTTGCAACTTCATGTCAGCAACCTTCCGCTCCGGTTCCCCACCGTTTTGCACATACAGTTCCAAGCAACCGGCGAGCGGAACCAACTTTCTTTCGATAAGTTCTGCATGCAGCGGCCCAGCCAAGAACGGATTTCCGCCGCCAAGCGCCAGTTCTAGATGATCGTCCAGCATCGGTACGACCGGGTTCCGCAGCTTCCGTGCGAAGGAGCGGAAATCCCACCATTTGGCGAAGGTGTTCAGAGCAAACACGGTCTTCTTCGTCCGCACGACGGCTCCGCCAGAAATTCGGCCAAGATCATGCTCCAGCCCAAACGGGTATTCCGGGCGAAGCAGCTTCAGGGAAGGGTCCCAACAGATCCCGCAACCGACGTTCTCTTCTTTGCTGAACAGCCAGTTCTCCGTGATCTGGGCGCTGTCCCAATGACTCGGATCGCTGGAGTAAGCATCGCCCATGTCCACATAATGGCCCTGGTATGGCAGGATGAGCCTGCTGCCGAAGAAACCGAAATTCGTCAGCAGATACATGTTCTCTTCCAGCCCTTTGCTGCTGGTGTTGCAGATTTCGTGATGAAATTCGGCGATGCCGCTTGCGAACAGCTTGGCCACCGACTTTATCTCCAGGCCGGGGAAGTCTTCCGACTCGTAGAGGGCTTCAAGTACCTGACTCTCCCCTTCTGAGAAGATCTTCACTTCTTTGGCCTGCTTCTTGGAGAACTCTTCTGCAAACGGCTTACCCAGCTTCGGATAGTTCCACCAGAAACTGTGGTGGGAGCCAGGATAATCGATCCACATGTTATTATCATGCTTGCTCAGATGGAGGGAGAATGCGCCATTCACGGCGACCCACTGTTCCCCGTCTTCCCCACCGAAGCGGCCGTGCGTTCCCTTCATCAGGACGGACAGCTTGCTTGTGAAGGAAACCGCCTTTTGATCAACCGGAACTGCCGTCACCTGAACCTCTCGCGAGTAGAGTCCGTAGGACCGTAAGGTGAAGGATACCGGGACAGATGCTTTGCCCTTGGCTGGAAGTGTGAAGCGTACGACACGATCGGCCCATTCCACGCATTCATCCTCTGGCCATTCAAAAGCGAACTCCGCTTCCGAGGCAAAATGGTTCTCCACGTTCAGATACAGCTCGGCCGGAATGCCCGGATAAAGCTCCTTGACTGGCAGCGCCGTCTTCATCTTGACCGGGAATTTCGGGGCGATGCCTATGCGGAACTCGGCCCGCTTGCCACCGATAACCCATTGGCTCATGACAACAGGGTGTGTCTTCTTGTCATTTTGCTCCTCCCGGACCGGGTTAAGCTTGAATTCCCCCTCCACGATGACCGTTTCTCCCGGAGCGATCGTTTGTGCAGCAGCCAGCGCAAAACGGATACTCTTGTCGTCCTGGCCATTGATCTCAATCGCCAGTTCGGAAGCCGAGCGGTTCTTGATGCGATAGCGAACCTTATAGGCAGAACCGAACACAAGATCATGATCGTCGATTTCGGTGGAGATTGCATAGTCAGGCGTGTCGAGAGCGGTCAGCCCGCGACCGGACTTTTCGAATTCCGCTCGTACGAAGAGATCTCCCTTACCCCAGGTGTATTCAAAGAAATCGAAGCCACGCTCCCGGCGACCATCGGGCTCAATGACGAGCTCGCGGGTACTGTCTGCGTACCAATCCAGCTCTTCAAAATAAGGAGCGAGCGCCTCGGTTTGCAAGATGGTCGGAATGAAGTTCATCAGGTGGACGTAATCATCATTTTTTTCCCAGAAGAACCCGCATTTCTTGTACATCGGCACAGCCTTGGTGTTGCCCGCCCAAGTGAACAGATCTAGCCGTGGCCAACCCGCTTCGACTGTCATGCGGACGGCATTCAAGATCAGATTCCGGCCGACCTTGTAGCCGTGATAATCGGGCCGCACATTCAACAGCGGCACATACAAGGCCCCTTCGTCATGGCGGTAGTGGGCGAAACTACAGAAGCCGACAACCTCCTTACCATCGACGGCGAGAAACGCATGAAGATTGGACGAAATCTCCATCTCCCGGCGCACAGAGTCCTCCGTTCTCTGCTTGGTGCCTCCTCCCCAACTTTCGTTGCTGCGGTTCCACATATCAGTGAGCGCCCCAGCGTAGGAAGGGTCATATTCGATAATGCGGATTTGTTCCGCGGTGGTGTTTATTGTCATGCTCTCTTCTCCTTATCATCATCTAGAAGCATGTATTAAATATAGCTGCACCAAATTACTTTATCTGCATTAGCTTCAAAATTTGATATTTCATTAAAATTCATTAACATATTTATTTTATCGCCACCAATATGTTCGTCATTATCAGCATTATAAAATTGTACAATCTCTACCATATACATCCCATTCTTCAATTCAATCCTATTGTTTGCGCAATTTTCGTCTGGAATCTTATTATCGCTAAATTGCGCAGCCATAGTCAGGCAATCATAATCAACAATATACAATTTGTTATCCGTTACTTCTATATATCCTTCTGTCCTTCTATAGCACTCCAGATCATTTAACGTAGCTTCGAACTTTACTTCTATCGTCCATGAATGTTCTATTCCTTCCTCGGTCATTTGGAAAACTAATATTTTGCCTTCTTCCATCTCATCTGAGAAATGTTTGAATAGCGACTCAAATTCCCAATCTTCATCTACAAATGTCTTATATTTATCTGCATTGACTAGCGCAATAAAATTAGTGTCACCATGATGAAGACAAAACCTCATTTATAAACCTCCTCAAAAAATAAAGTGCTGCTTCATGCCATAGGTTATATTCTTGAACACACCTTGATAAACCCTATGAGCTATAGACTTATCATACTATAAAATGGAAGTATTTAGGCATACAACTAATCCACTACTTCAAAATAAAAACTCCTACCTAGGGCAGAAGCTTCTAAAAAATTGATATATACGAACATCTCATTATATTTACAGTTCCTATATAAATGCCACGCTCATCTAAAATATGAGCTTTAATTCTTTTTCTAATTTCGTAATACTCTCTAATAAATAGCTGATACTGTCCCTTTTATATTATCTCTTACCGCTTCTCTTTCTATATAGTACTTTAATATACATCTCGCTTTCGATACTATCAGCATGTTATAGATACTCATTCTTAATCTAATATCAGTCATAACATTGACGTTAACGTGGAAGTCACGGCAAAAAAAACGCCGCATTGCCTATAAGATAATGCGGCGCGCTCCGTTCCGGGGGATATACGAACTATTTTTGGATCTGAATGTGATAAACCAAGCTGTCAAAATCCCCGCGCAGCGGCAGCTCGATCCCGATGTTCATGAGTGCCCTGCCGCTCCATGTACCTTCAATCCCCTCGATGCCATACGACAGATCGGCTTGCAGTCCGGTAAGTTGCAGTCGTGGCAGCGGCTCGCCCAGCTTCTGGCTGTGCAGGAACGCAAACAGCACGTTGTCGCTGCCGTCTTCGCTTCCGTACTGCACGGCCGTTACGCCTTTATGCCGAAGCGAGTCCAAGCGATACTGGCTGCCAAACTGAACCAGATGGCGAATGGATTTGTACTGCGCGACAAATTCGGCCGATTCCGCAATCAGTTCGTCGCTCCACTCATTCAGGTTGGAGCCGATGCCGAGCGTTCCCATCATGGCGCTGTGGAAGCGGTATTTCAGGGATACCTGTCTGCGATTCATCCCTGTCGGCGATTCCGTTACCCAACAGGTCATCATCCGCGGAGCATAAGTGTACGAGAAGCCCTCCTGAATGCTGAGGCGGTCAAAGGCATCCGTATTATCGCTCGGCCAGGATTGGTCGGCATACCGGAAGATGCCAAGATCGATGCGCGCTCCGCCGCCGGCGCAGGTTTCAAACGCCACATGTGGGAACTTGCGCCGCAGCTCCGCCCAAATCTCGTACAGGCTCTGAACGTGGCGAATCCAGATTTCCTTCTGGCGGTGAAGCGGATGATCCTTCATGCCGGGTTCGGTTACGGTCCGGTTCATATCCCATTTAATGAACTTGATGTCATGCTGCTCCAGCAAGTCCGTCATAAACTGCAAAATGTAAGCCTTAACCTCCGGCTTCGAAATGTTCAGCAGCAGCTGATTGCGAAGCTCCGAGCGCTCCCGCGTCTCGAAATGGTAGACCCAATCCGGGTGCTCCCGGTACAGGTCGCTGTCCGGATTGACGGCCTCCGGCTCCACCCAGATACCGAAATCCATGCCCAGCTCATGCACCTGGTTAATCAGCTCGCCGAGACCGTTCGGGAACTTCTCCCGGTTCACGAACCAATCGCCTAGCCCGGCGCGATCATGGTTGCGCCCGCCGAACCACCCGTCGTCCACAACGAACAATTCCACGCCCATGCGCGCTGCTCTTTCGGCCAAAGCCATTTGATCCTTGGCATTGACATCGAAGTACGTTGCTTCCCAGGAGTTATACAAGACCGGTCTCGTTTGCCTGCCCGGCAGGACATCCGAATACTGATAGCGGTGCAGCCGCCGGCTCATCCCGCCAAAGCCCCCGCTGCTGTATCCCCCGACGAAGCCGGGCGTATCGAAGGCTTCTCCCGCTCCCAGCACCCACTCGCTGTCGAAATCGTTGATGCCTCCGGTCACCCGGACATGCTCGAACACCGTCCGCTCGGCCGTGATCTTCCAGTTCCCGCTCCAGGCCAGCGCACCGAACCATACCTGCCCCGCCGACTCCGTGGCATGTCCGTCATCCATCGCAAACCAAGGGTTGGCGTGGCTGTCCGTAAAGCCCCTGCGGGATTCCAGCACCTTCTTTCCTTCGGTGAGGAAGGTGCTGCGCAGCTGAAATTCGCCGGACCATTTCCCCGCCACGTGCGTAAGCCGGTAATCCGCCAGATAGGGAATAACCCATGCCGCGGACTGCGCATTCTCCAGCACGATATCCGCCTCGCCGCGATTCACGATCCGGGCCGAACGTTCGATCAGGTCGCACTCGGGAATCGCCCGGTAGGACAGCTCCACTTCGAGCGGGTACGCTTCGTCCTTCATGACGATGATCAGCGTTTCCCTTCCTTCCGTCTGAAGTGTTCGGTGCCCGGCGTAACGAACCGCCAAGTCGCGCACGCCATCCGGCATGCGTACCTTCAAGCTGGGCTCGCTGTATTTGACGCCGCCCCAGAAGCTGTATTCCTCCACCTCCGAATGGACTTCCGCGTCAAACGAACTGTGCGATCTCAGCCGCAGCAGCGGAGCCGCGTCTTCGATCCCGATGGGCTCCCCCCAGTAGAGATGCTGCAGATTGCCGCTGTCGTTGATGCCGAACAGATAGGAGCTGTTATCGGTTTGTATCGCAAACACGCGAAACTTCTCTTGATATTGAATGGTCACAGAATATCATCCTTCCGATTCGTGTTGATCTGGTTTTTGCCTGCGCAAGAAAAAAAGGAGAACCAAAAGACGAAGCATCTTTTGACTCCCCTTGGTCAGATTATTTGCCCCACAGCTCTTGACGTTTGTTGAAGTTGTCCGTATAAATCTTTTCCAGCTTGGCCAGGCCAGCCGCCTCGATCTCGGCCATCATCTGGTTATAGGATTCCACCACTTTGTCCTCGGACGGCGACAGGGCCATCTTCAGGAAATATTTATTGATGGTGTCGTTCACCTTCGTTTCCATAATGGCTTCCGGCGTGCCGCCAGCCGGACCCAGGTTGTCATATGGTGCCGTATCAAACGACGTGTCGGCCAGATTCTTGATCGCCAGATCCGTGACCGGATCGGTCTGGTAACGGCCCATCAGGTCATACGGAGTTCCGTCCTCGCCGGGACCGTTCTTAATCATCCAGGTCCACTTGCGAATGCCCGTCGTACGGGAAGCTTCGTCCCAATTCTTCTTGAAGGCGTCCAGCACGTCTTGTCTTGGCACATGTTTGCCGTCCTTCAAATCCCAATGCTCGCCCTCTACTCCCCACATCAGCAGATACTGGCCTTCCTCGCTGGCCAGGAAATCCAGCAGTTTCATCGTCCGGACCGGATCCTTGTTGGAGCGGCTGATGGCGACGCCGTCCCAGCCCAGGGAGCTCTTCGGCCCGTAAGTGGCCTCTTCCGGCTTCACGCCCGGAGCCAGCACTTTATATTGGTAGAACTGACGCTCTTCCTCCGTTGCCTTATCGGCTGCTTCGGTTTTGAGTAGCGCATTCGCATTGCCTACATTCCAGAGCGCTTCTGCCGTGGCAAATACGTTGCCGTTGCCAAGCTTCTGCTCGAACTGCTTGGTCTTCATCGTTGCCCATTCTTTATCGAGCAGGCCTTTGCGGTAAAGGGAATTCAGATATTTGACCATTTCGAGATAGCGCGGATCGCGGACGTCCTTCTTCAGCTCCCCGTTCGTTTCATAATACGGCATCATGCCGTACATGCCCTTGAAGCTGCCGGTTACGGCTCCGACGTTCTCGCCGTTGAGCGTCATCGGAATGCTTTCTTTGCCGTCAATCGTTGGATATTTCTCCTTGAACTTGACAAGCAGCTCCTCGAATTCCTCCGCGGTAAACGGTTCGCCGTGGTTCACCTTATCACCGACGCCCAGCTCCTTCATGATGTCCATGCGCATCATGAAGCCGAACACCGGGTACTGCTCCAAGCCGTACCAGTTGGAGAAATAATAATTGTTGCCGTCCTCGCTTCGGGTTTTGGCAAGCGTGTCGCCGTACATTTTTTTGATATTCGGTCCGTGCTCTTCGATCAGATCATTCAGCGGGATGACCGCGCCGGAGGTAATATACTTGTTCATGATATCGCTTCCACGACTCATCAAAATAACGTCCGGAAGATCGCCGCTGGCCAGCATCAGATTCAGCTTCTCAACCGGATTGCCCGTAGGCTGCTGGATCTCGACGGTCACGCCTGTTTTTTCCGTAATCACTTTAGCGACTGGATTGGTAAAGGCATCTCCCGTGTTTTGGTCAAACCAGGTTAACGTGATCGGCGCGCTGCTGTCCGCATTCGTACCGCTGTCTCCGCCCGATGCCGCCTTCTGATTGCCGCCGCAAGCCGAAAGCGTTGTCATAACGAGCGCTGCTGCCAGAATCAATTTTAGTTTCTTCATTCCCTGAACCCCTTTCTAAGGTCGTCATATTCATGTGCTTGAATATATCTATCATTGTAAAAATCGGGAGTTCATTGATCTATAACGCAATCTTACAATCCATGATGCAAAATGTCTTTCATTCAGGGTAACGCCTGCTGTGGGTCCCGTTCGTTTGCAGGATGCCTATCGGAGATTACAGGTATCCGAATGGTCACCGCCGTTCCGATGCCGAGCCGGCTGAAGATGCTGACTCCGTACTCCTCCCCGTAGGTAAGCTTGATCCGGTCATCCACATTTTTCACGCCGTATCCCGACAGATTATCCGATTTGTTCAGCGCATGATCAAGCTGTTCGGGGGTCATGCCGATGCCGTCATCGATGACCTGGAGCAAGATGTCATCCCCCTCCTGCCTCAGCTTCACGTTAATGTTGATTCCCGTTTCGTCCCCAATGGCATGATTGATGCAGTTCTCGATGAAGGGCTGCAGAATCAGCTTGATCGTCGTGGTCCCGAACAGCTGCTCATCCAGGTCGTAATGCATATGAAGCTTGTCCCGGAACCGGATCTTCTGGATCGCGACATAATTCTTCACCAGATTGATTTCCTGCTCCAGCAGAATGATGCGTTTCCCTTTATTCAGCGACACCCGGTAATACTTGGCCAAATAATTGACCATCTGGTACACCTGCATAGCCCCTTCCTTGATCGCCAGGGAAGAGATGGAAGACAGGGTGTTGTACAGGAAATGGGGATTGATCTGGGCCTGGAGCGTATTCAGCTCCGACTCCTTCCTTGCAATCTCCTTCACGTACACGTCATGGATCAGGGATTGTATGGTCGAAGCCATCTTATTGAACGCAAAGGACACCTGGCCGATCTCGTCATGCCCCATCGGCCTAATCGACAGCCGGAAATCCCCGCGCTCCACCTTCCGGATCTGCTGCAGCAGCACCTCGATGCGCTTGGTCATGACCTTGGTCGTAAAATAGAGCAGCAGGATGGCCATGCCTATCGCCAGCACGGAGAACCAGATGACGTTCTTGGTCGCCTGATTCGCATTGGCCAGCAGTTCGTCGTAGGGCACGGTGATGACCGTGGACCAGCCGTTGCTGAGCTTTTTATACGTGAAAAAACGCTCCTGGCCGTTAATCTTAATATCGAATGAGCCCGCATCCTGAGTCATCCGATCCTGAATCGGGAACACGTCGAACAACTGGTTCGATTGGAGATTCTGATCCCCCGTGCTGATCACGCCGCCAGACTCGTCGATAATATAGACGCTTTTGTTGTAGTTCTCCATTTTGATCAGGGAATAGAATTCGTTCGCGTTAATGTCCATGGTCAAAATCCCATATGGATGCTGCAAGCTGAAATAACTTAACGAACGGGCAATGGTGATATACGCATCATCAGCCTTGAAATCCTCAGAATGGAAGTACACCGTACTGCCGGCGGCATCCAGTACCTGCTCCTCCATCGCCGGGGGCAGCTCTTCCGTAAATTTGACGTATTGGCCGTCGGAATAGAGGGTGTGGTTCCCCGTATATATCGTAATGCCCAGAATGTTGGCATTCAGGGTCATCAGGGACGGCAGCGTCCGGTTGATGTATTGGAAAGCATCCAGATAATAATACGCCTGCTCATAGTCGGTAGACAGATAATTGCGGAGCTGCGCATCCATGTAAAGAATGTTCGACAGCTGATTGTAATACTCCAGTCGTTTCTCCACGTTGGTGTTAATCTGTGCCAGCGATCCCCCCAAGGCCGTATAGGTATGCTCCGTAATGGTGCTGCGCGTCGAAGAATACGAATAATAGATCAGCAGCGAGAACGGTAGGATGATGACGATCAGAAAGATGAAAAAGAACTTGTGCCGGAGCCGCCAGTTTGTGTATGCGCGTAAGTGCGCGAATGGGAAAGCCCCTGCCAGACGGCTCCACGGGCCGGTCGGGTTAGATGTTTTTGCGGTATTCATTCGGCGTAACTCCTTGGCTTTTTAAGAATAAGGAAATGAAGTAGGATGTGCTCTCATAACCGACTCTTTGGGCGATATCCTGCACTTTGAGCGAATCGTCGGCCAGCAGCTCCTTGGCTTTGTTCAACCGGATTCTCGTTAGGTAATCATGGATCGTCATGCCGGTTTTCTCCTTAAATATGGAACGCAGGTAGTTGGGAGACAGATACACCTGATCGGACAAGCTGTTGATCGTGATGGCCTGGTGATAGGTCTGGTCGATCGTCGTGCGCACCTGGTGCACCAGCCTTGCATTTTTGTCCATGAACCGGTGTTCCAGCGTCCGAATCGCATGCCCGGCGTAATCCATGATGATCGCTTCGATTTCAATAATGGTTCGGCACTGATAGATGGAATGGTAAAGCTCCGCCCGCTTGTGGCTCTCCGTGATCGGTTCGTGGATTCCCTCCAGCAGACGCTCCACCAGTCCGATGGCAAAATCGCATACTTCGGTTTTTCGGATCCGCAGCATGACCAGCCGGTTGAAGTAATCCCGCAGCTTCTGCGCGGCCTGCTCGGACGCCAGCTGATGAATGTCCTCGAAATAGGCCGGCTCTTGGAAAGGAGGAATTTGCCGGCTCTCCAGCTGCCGCTGCACATCCTTTGCATAAATGACTCTCCCGTTCCCGACGTAAAACATCTCCTCCAGCATCAGCCGCGTCTCCCGGTATAAATCCTGGATGCGGGACAGCTCTTCTGGCTCCTCGTTCACGGCCGCGGTCATCGTAAAACCCAGCGTATCCTGCATCTGCTTCAGCAGATCCTCCCATGTGAAGCGGCTCAGATGGCTGGCGGCATCCATGAAGATGCCCAGCTCGCCTTCTCGGCAGATGATTAGATCCGCCTCCAGCTTCTTGTCCGCAAGCCACTCCTCCATATGTGTCTGCAGACGCGCCATGCCATCCTCGAGGGACAGCCCCGGCTGTGCAGCATGCGGAGCATCGAGGCCGAGCAGCGTAAGGGTATATGTTCTCGGCTCCGTATGGCGGGACAGCTTATGGTAGCTGGCAGCGAGGTTTCGGAATCGCTCCTCGTTCTGCTCGAACATCATCTCTCGTACGATATTGGATTTTGTCACGCGTATGGAGCGGTTCTTCATCCGCACCTCCTCGCAGCGCCGTTTCACTTTATCGATAACGCTTACAATTTCGCTCAGATCCAGCGGCTTCAATAAATAGCCGACGGCTCCCACGTTTAAAGCTGATTTCACATAATTGAATTCATCGTGTCCGGTTAGGAAGACGAACTGAATCCAGTCGAATAACTCACTCACCCGTTTTGCCATATCGAGCCCGTTCATGACGGGCATCTGGACATCCGTCAATACGATATCGGGCTGAATCACCTCGATCTTCTCCAGGGCATCCCTGCCGTTCAGGGCTGTTCCGGCCACATATATCCCCATCTCTTCCCAACGAATATAATCTCGGATCATCTCTAGCTCTAGCTCTTCGTCATCAACGAGAAAAATGCTATACATGCTCATACCCCCTGCGTCGGCTTTATCCCTTCATATTATAGCGATTTTGTTATTTTAACTATGGGAACAAGCAATGTAAGTTATTTTCAAGCATCTTTCGTTACATTGTCATATCGACACTCATTTTTTCGGAGTCTTATAATTTGAGTTAACTTGAGATGCGAGGTGCCCCATATGAAACCTGCTACAACCTTACAGACGCGGAGTGACTTGAACTTAAGTCCTCATCGAAAAAGCCGCTGGGCGATGCTGAAACAGCAAAAGTATCTATTCCTGATGATGCTGCCCGGACTGATCTGGGCCATTGTGTTTGCGTATACGCCCATGGTTGGTCTATACATGTCCTTCGTCAATTACCAGCCGACGCTTGGCGGCTTCTGGTCGACCCTGTTTACGAGCGAGTTCGTCGGCCTGGAGTGGTTCCGTTACTTCTTCAACAACGGCGACTTCTGGATCGTCATGCGAAATACGCTGGCCTCCACGCTGATCACGCTTCTCTTCTCCTTTCCGATGCCGATCCTGATCGCCATCGCGATTAATGAGATCAAGAATGTGAAGTTCAAAAAGACGGTGCAAACCGCCTCCTATCTTCCCTATTTCATATCCTGGGTGATCGCGGCCAACATCATCGTGACCCTGCTCTCCTCGGACGGCGCGATGAACGGCATATTGAAATTCCTACACATCACCGATGAAAGCGTTTTATTCCTACAGAACGGCAAGTACTTCTGGTGGATCGTTGCGCTTGGCAATACGTGGAAGGATATGGGCTACAGCTCGATCATGTATTTGGCGGCCATCTCATCCATCAACCAGGAGCTCTATGAAGCGGCCAAGGTCGACGGCGCCAACCGTTTTAAGCAGATCCGGTACATCACCCTGCCCCACCTGAAGCCAACGATTGTCATTTTGCTGATCCTGGCGCTTGGCGGCATCCTGAACGCGGGCTTCGACCAGCACTTCCTGCTCGGCAATGACCTGACGCGGGATTACTCCGACGTCCTGTCCACCTATTCGTTCCGCTACGGTATCCAGAACGGCATGTTCTCCTATGCGGCAGCCGTCGGCATGTTCAGCTCCGTGGTGGCTTTCATCATCGTGGTCATCGTCAACTATACGGCGAAGAAGCTGAACGGGCAGTCCCTATTCTAAACCATAAGGAGGTACATCCATGTTAAGCAAAAAAACCGTGACCGAGCGTATCTTCGATGCCTCTTTATATCTGTTCCTGACCGGCATCTTTATCGTCACCTTCTATCCGTTCTGGAACATCCTGGTGATCTCCTTGAACGATGCGACCGATACAATGCGGGGCAATTTGTACTTCTGGCCGCGCGTACCAACCATCGAGAGCTACCTGACGATCTTCCGGAATCCGGAAATCTGGAGCGCCATCAAGATCACCGTGCTGCGGACCGTCGTCGGGACGGCGGCATCCATCTTCTTCATCACGCTGCTCGCCTATCCGCTCAGCAAGCGCAATCTGCTCGGGTGGAAATACTTCTCCTTCTTCTTTGTGTTCACGATGTATTTCGGCGGCGGACTGATCCCGACGTATATGATCATCAAGTCCCTGGGGCTGATTGACTCCTTCTGGGTTTATATCTTCCCTGGCTTAATCGGCGTGTTCCTGATGATTCTGGTGCGCACCTTCATGGAGCAGATCCCCGGCGAGATCGAGGAATCCTCCAAAATCGACGGCGCCAACGACCTGCAGACGTTCTTCCGCATCATCATGCCGCTGTGCGTGCCGGTGCTCGCCACGATCGGCCTGTTCCTGGCCATCGGCCACTGGAACTCCTGGTATGACTCCTATGTGTATACCTACAAGCCGGAGCTCAAGACCCTGCAGGCCGTCCTGGTCAAAATCCTCAACCAGTTCCAGACCGCCGGCATGATGTCCGATGCGCAGCAGCTGGCGCAGGGCTCCAAGCGAATCCCGGTCTCCAGTGAAAGCATCCGGATGGCCGTGACCATGGTCGCTACGCTGCCGATCATTATGGTGTATCCTTTTGTGCAAAGGTATTTTGTGAAGGGGATTATGATGGGGGCTATTAAGAGTTAGAGTTTTGTTGGGAAATGAAGAGCCCTTACCGGGAGGGGTAAGGGCTCGTGTTTGCAATTATAAACAGTTGAGTAAAAAATAATCCCAACCTTTATTATGAGTAATACTCACATATGATGTATCATCAATCAGAAAACATCTTAAATATTTGGAATTCAAGGCAAATTCATATGACAGGGCTACCTTTTTTTATTGTCCCCCGACTTTAGCTTAAATATTTTTGTAGAGCACAATTGCCCTTTTTTATAATACTCAACATAAACTTCTCTTTGCCTAATGTTGACTTCATAATAAACACCTAATTTATATCTACACACATGCTCAGGAAGATTTGTCCCATCAAATGACCAAACATCATCGAATGTATCTTTAGTTAGAGCAATCAATCGGTTCTTATCCTTTATCTTTTCGGAATTTCTATTTGTGGATTTTTTCATTTCTATTGCAATTAAATTATCTTGTTCAAGAATCTCACCACGGCTATGTACTATGATATCACAATTAATAGGTATTACTTCGATGTTTTGATCAATAATGGTCTTTACTTTCCCTTTGTTTCTGTTATATTCCACATCCACGTGATATTTCGAATAATTAGTTTCTTTAATCTCTTCCTGAAGATATCTCATTAAAGAACCGCATAATGTTCGTTCTGAGACACCACTAAGAATCAAATCCACTTCATTATTTAAGAATTTTTTATTTGCATTTTCAAATATAATAGTTGTATTTTTCATAATTCTCCTTAAAACAGTTAAAAGTCTAATTCTTTGAGTATGTAAGTACGCCACTCATTCTCTTCTTTTACTGTCTTAATATATCCTAAATCTCTAAGAGTTTTTTTGAATTTCTCCACCATTTCATAGCCCATATGATCCGGAGTTCCTTCATATACAAAATTTAGCATTTCCCGAGTATTTGCTTTGCTCCAACCCTTATTTCCTGAATTGGAACTTTGTAAAATATAGTTGTAAGTATTCACCATATATCTTCTATAATTACCTGACGTAGGATTCTCTTTTTGATTGCGAAGATAACTTAGTTCTCTAATTTTCTGCTCTTCGTTCATAATAAAAACTCCTTAGATGATAATTATTCCGACCCTGATCCGTGTCATATAAGCCGACCTAAAGAACTCTTTCGAATTAACTCTAGCATTATGTTTCCATCATCTCAAACAACCATCTATTCTCTCTCTCTTAATAATATTTCCAATTAATCAAGAGTAGTAGTTTCACTATTCTAATTACTTCTGTTAAGAACGTATTCTAAATCAACACATGTATCATTATAAAAGAGCAACGCATCTTCCACTTTTTCCAAAAATCTCTTTTTAATATTTATTTCTATCATGAAATAATCTTCAACTAAACTAAACATCGCTTTAAAAGTTCCTATACCCATTGAAATAAATAATGCTACTAAAGTAAAAGTTACAAAAACACTGGTTGATTCATTGAATTCTGTACTATCAAAAGCTTTAAAAAAGAATATAGCATACTGTGACCAAACTGGTATAAATAATGCTAAAAAAGCACCGGGAGCTAAAAAAGTTGGGAGTTTACTTCGCACGATTTCTTTTTCTAATATTTTAATTAATAAATTCAACTTTTCCTCAGAATATAATTCCTTACTTTTCAAGTATTCAATAAGAAATTGCCTCTGCATATTTTCAAACTGTTCTGTTCTCCAACCACCTTTTTTAACTTTAATAGAATAATGATTATTCAAAATTCTTTTAGCCTTTGTGTCAAAAATACTTATTATTAGTACTGACAGAATCAATATTCCCCCGAAAAAAATAGCTGACCCTTTAGCATAACTTGGAACAGCGAAACTTAACGGTAAGATTAATATCAGAATGTATCCAGAAATTATAAATAATACGAACAGGAATGAGACCATAGCATATAAAAATGGCATATACTTGAACACTAATGAATAGGTTGATAAGTTACTCTTATAGTATTTCAATAACTCGTCTATCATTTTCTTCTCCCTTTTTTCTGCTAAACTCCGAGAAACTTCTAGAGGTCATTAGTTTAGTTATTTCATTAATTGGGAATGAACCCAGTACGTTTACTTTCTTTGTTTCCTGTGAAATGATTCTAATCGCTAATGAAATATTTATGTTTCATTTCTTATAATGTCAAACAGAGATTTTAACTTTTTAGATTCTATTTCGGATAATGTTGGCACATTGATAAATAAACGATCGGTAGCTCTGCTTATTGCTACATAGTTTACCCTTTGCTCTTCTTTGTCTTTATCGTTCAAATTAGGGCTGAGTAAAAACTCGATGTCACTCTCTTCTTTTAGAACAACCAAGACATTTTTAAATTCATCTCCCTTTGCTTTGTGAATTGTTTTGTGTCTGCTAGTATCTTCATCAATTCTTACACACAAAGCTAATTGCTGGTAACTATGTCCTTCATAGAAATTCTTAGCTGCGCCCCTTGCTAAATTTGATATGTCAGGTTTTATTTTTCTTTTTACAAAAGAATGGAATTCTAGTAGGCTTTTTTCTTTAAAGTCCCCATACTGAGAAAGGAGTACACAAAGATGTTTCAGAGCTTCTTTTCTTCCTTTATCTTTGTCATTCTTATCTTTGAAAATTCTCTCTAATTCTTTTATTGCACTTTTAAATTCGTTCTGGCGAGCAAACTCAGTTGACTTTATACAAGCAATAATCACTTTACTTCTGTATTTATTGCTACTGCTAGGATTATCTTCGGTTAAAAGTGCTTCAATTAGCTTATTATTAAATAAATCTCCTTTAATTTCCTTTTTCATTGCATTCGAGATTATATTTATTCTTGACAAAGAATTTACCGACTCGTTATTACTCTTTTCTTTAGCTATTCTAAGGGCATCAAGCCGCTCTCCCACAATGATTATGGGTTTTTCTCCGTTTATGTTTCTGTATTTGTTTTGTTTTATATCTACACGTACTGTATTTAAAATATCTATAATTTGATTTGTGCTTCGTCTGTTATCTTCCATTACATAGTCAACTATGTTGTTTAAGTTAAATGAATGAAACTGAGATGGTTCTGCTCCTTGAAAGCTATAAATAGACTGAGCTTTATCACCAATTATCCCAACTATCGTTTCTTTTTTTCCAATTAACCCCATAATCTTCACTTGTATAGGATTTGTATCCTGGAATTCATCAACAAAAAAGTATGGGAATTTGGATTGTAACACTTTTAAAATAAATGGATACTTCTTAATTAATTGATAACTAAAAAAGAGTACATCATCGTGGTGAATTATACCTCTTTCCCACGCCATTTTTTTATATTCATAGTACGAATCATTCTTGATAGAATATTTACCAATCTTACGAGGATAATCAGGCTTTACTACTAAAGCTCCTAAATCATCAAATTTCCATTTTGTTGAATTTAAAGCTTCAACAATTAATTTATCTTCCTTGAATCTTTGCTGTTGAGTTCGGTCTTTCCATTCGTTTAAAAAAGAATAATTTGATAAAATAATATCATCATGCCCGTCCATTGCTTCCACATTTAATCCATAATCATCAACAAGGAAAACGGCGTATGGTTTTACAATATGTTTGTATAGAAAGCTATGGATAGTAGATACTTCAACTTGGTTTATTGTAGTGTTTAAACGGTTCAAAATCGTTTCTACTCCAATATTCGTGTACGTAATGCACGCTACTTTACGAGTTTTCTCTAATCTTGTTGATTTATGGAGAACATTTTTAATATGTTCAACTAACCAATGAGTCTTCCCTGCCCCTGGACCAGCAGAGACTCGAAAATGGTGCTCAATAGGAATCAATGTATCAGAGTTTATTGGGATCATTTACATAACCACGCAATGGCTTCTTTTATGTAATCAGGAACAATAAAATTTTTATATTTATCAGTTCCTTTGTTTTCTAAATTTTTATCCAAAATATATGCAAGCTCCAAAGCGTTTTCTCCTTTCCCTACTGAATTAAGATATCGTGAAGCAATTAATACTCTACATTTTTGTTGCTCGCTCCAAGAAGTATTTTGATTAATACCTTCAATAATTCTATCATTCTCATCGCTTTTTCTCAGTATGGATTCGTAATCTGTCTGTGGTTTTTGGTCTGTATAAAGCTTCATTAAGTTTTTAATTTCATCTTGATTTTTCATAGAATCTGTCACTAATATTTCGAGGGAAGGGTTAAATAAAATCAGATCATATTCAAGTGTCTTTCCTTCAACTTCATCTTGACTAAAAAATGCAATATTAGGGTGAGTACCTGGTTGATATGATGAAGTGTTTCTTTTATACTCATACTCTTTAGTATTAGCGTCGTATTCAAACGGATAGCATTTTTTGAAATTAGTGTTAGATGATTTTTTCTTTCTTTCAGGGTCTTGATCTGTCAAACAAACAATTTTTTTGTTTAGAGTATTTATTTTCTCACTGTCAAACAGATGTAAAAAATGATTGAAATATCTACCACCCACATTTATAACTGCAATATGATTTTCTTCTAAAGAAACACCTTCATATTTCGCGAAAACTGACAGCAACAATTGTTCTGCTAAACCCTCTACTAAAATTACTTTTTGAGCAAAAAGCATATCTGATTTGGTCGCATCTAAAAATCGCTGTACATATTTTTTACTACTTTCCTCAGTGGGAAATACTTTTCCAGGATATCCAACAGAGGTGTTTCCTCCATCGCTATGCAAACAAATCATCTCATCTAGAGAAACAGAAGAGGTAATATGCGTTGAATGAGTGGTAACAAAAATTTGTCTAACCTTTTTTTCATTTTTATTTTTCTTTAAGAATTTTAAAAACTGATACTGCATGGCTGGATGCAGGTGTGCTTCAGGCTCTTCAATTGCCAATATCGGAAATACCTTCGCATTACTCCCTAAATATTTGCCGTCTGCATTGACTTGCATTTTTGATAGAAGCAGTGACATAAAAATTAAGTTATTATACCCGAGACCGTTATGTGTAGCCGGTATCTTTATGCCGGATTCATATTCAACAATAAGCCTAAGTGCAGAGAAAATTTCCACATCTGAGAGACTTCCTTCAAAATTAGGTATTGCTTTGTTAAATGAAGCTCCGGTATCTTTGGCATATGATAAAATCTGTTCCTTACCAACACTCATTCTGTTTTGTAAGTCACGTAATAACGTATCTGCAATCTCACTAAAATCCTTCTTCTTCTGCTTAATCTCTATTTTCTTTACTTCCTCAGATTTATCTAAATCTGATTTAATTTCGTAATCCATAAAAAAGTCCAACACATCTTTAAGAAGAGAATTTCTTCCTGAAAGCATATCTCTCTCAACATCACGGATTGCATCTAAAAATTGAAAATCAAACTTCTGTAATGATTCACTATCAGCAACGTTTTGAGCAGTCTTATCTCCACCCCATATTTTATAGACATAGTGCCTTATAAAGTCATGATTGATTATTTTCCAAGCTATATCTAGATCAGGGGCATTTCTAATAGCTTCTACATAACTAACTCTTTCTTTTTCAGGAAGAAAAAAATCGTAGGTTAACACTGCCTCGTATGGTTCGTCTAACTTGGTAAGCCAATTCCCAACTGTCACTAAATCATCAGAATTCAAATTTTCATTTAAGCTCTGCTTTATTACTAAAGATATGTTAATTTGAGGTGGATTCTCTATCAATTCTGCCAGTGTAACATTTTTATTGAAATCATAAACATTCAATCGCTTTGTTCCTTGAGAATCAAGTACCAAAGCTAATGCTTTAAGTAAATTTGACTTTCCAGCATTATTATGACCAATAATTACATTCACTCCATCATTAAATTCTATTACTTGTTCTTTGAAATTTCTAAAATTATTAATCATCATTTTATGTATATACATGGTTAACCTCCTCGTTTCATGAGATATAACGATCAAATCATACTTATAATTATCGATTTCCAAAATCAGCAAAAAACTTAATGTGCTTCTAATTTACGATTCTATGTCTGATAATAGCTAATTTAGGTATATTGTACCATACGAAAAGAGACTTCTGGAACTTATTCCAGAAGTCTACAATAGCACTATTCAAATCTCACCTATAACAAACCCTCAACTCCCCCCCATTCCCTTCCCGATTATACACAATCCGCTCCACCAGCTTCTTCAACGCCCGATTCTTCTCTTCACTCGTCACCGCGACACTCCACAACTCCCTAAACTGCCCAACTCGCTCATATATCTGCTCCACAGTCAGATAATTTCCTTCATCTACTACAACTTTCCGCAAATCCTTCAACTCTTCCTCCAACTTCTGTATCTGCCTTGCCCTTACAGCTTACGCTCCAAAAATACCTACTTCGTAATCATGTCCTCTTCATACGATTCATGCAGCTTATCCAATGCCCGCTTCTGCTTTTTCAATTCCTGCTCTTTGACCTCGATAATGACCTGTGTATCATTGTAACGAATCCCATGCATTTCAATCTCCCGCAAAATGTTTGGATCAACATAGATAATCCGATCATACAGAGCATTGAAAAAATCGGAATCCATTACCTTGCCACGCTGCTCACATTTGCTGCCTTCTTTATACTGGTGATAGCACAATGCACTCCAGTGCTGTCCCTGCTTCTTGTTCTCTCCCACCCGGAACCTCATCTGCGAACCGCATTTTTCACAATAAAGCAAGCCTGACAAAGGAAAAATGTTGCGTCTAAAATTTGGGTTCAGCATTCTGTTCTTCAAGCAGCCGCTCCATTATGACTTCATGTTCTTCCGGTGTATTCAGCTTTTCATGTGTTCCCATGACTTTAATCCGCTCTTCTTCGGGTACAAGCTCCACCTGACCACACTTGGAACGGGTTTTGCCATAAGTGATGTACCCCAATGGATTTCGCTTGCCAGCAACCGTTGAACCGTAATATTTGACCAGCCCTTGTTCTTTCCATCCGGCTTAATGTTGTATGGCATGGGTATCTTGTTATCTGTCAACCAAATGGCGATATGCCCCAGGTTTGTTCCATTAAGATTTATCTTTACAATCGCTCGGTAAATCGGACGCTTCGTTTCATCCACCAGTACTGACCTTGTGTTCTTATCATAATAGTATGGAAACGGTGGCTTTCCGTTTGTCCACATGCCTTTCTTCGCTCCAGCCTCTTTGCCCTGCTTCATTCTTCGCTTAATCGTTTTGTACTCTATTCGGGCAAAAATGGACGTGAAATCAAAAGATACATCGTCATTGTCTATTTCCAGATCGTATCTTGTTCGGTGTAATGATTACCGTCTCGGAGTTCAAAAACGTCTTTTTTTTAGTGCCCAATCCTTATTTTCTTCCCGACCCAAACGGTCAATGTCCGTGACCACTACTCCATCATATAGCTGGTCTTCAACATGCCGAAGTAACTTCTGCATTTCTTTCCGGGACTCGATTTTTTCCCCAGAAGCCACTTCTTCGTATAGCCTATAGGTCCAATTTCGATTCTCTACCAAGGCCCGAAGGGTATCCCTATGCTTCGAGAGAACCTCTTCAAATTCACCATCGTCCCGTGATTTTCTTAAATAGAAAGCTGTGTGACTCTTTATACGCTTCTCTTAAATTCTTTCCTCGATTACCAATCTCCGTTTCTCCTCCAACACCTCAATCATCACCAATGCCCCCAACCGGAACCCTTCTGTATAAGCGGCAGCAGAATACAAGGATGTCGTTTGTCCTAGCAAGTCAATTAACTCCTCCAACTCATCGTACTCTTCTGATGAAAGCTTCTTGTGATAGGACTCTATTGTTTTTGAAATCTTCTCGTTCAGTAACTTGTATTCTGGATTATCGGGATGAATGTGTTCGTCGGGATGGATATTTCCATAAAAAAGCTTCTCCAAGAGACTGCCCATGGTTAAATCCCCTCCTATTTCATCATACTAATCTCATCTTAGCGATTATATCGCTAAAAATCAATAGCGGTATGCTCGCTAAAGTATGATGAGCATTGAGGTGGTAACTATGTTTGAGAGGATCAGAAATCTCCGTGAAGATAAGGATATGTCACAAATGCAGGTTGCGGAATATCTCGGTTGCAGTCAGCGAATTTATAGTAATTACGAGCGTGGAGAGGTAAACATACCGGTTGTTATTTTGATCAAACTTGCTGATCTGCATCAGACAAGTACTGACTATCTGTTAAACAGGACAAATCATAAAAATCCTTATCCCAAAAGTTAGAGCAGAATAAGCTGAAAAAGCTCTTCAGCATCATACTGAAAGAGCTTTTTCCTTTTTACATAAAGCTTCACTATTCGGCTTAGCATTTATTACGAAGATTGTCCCGCTTATCGGTAAGTTTTGTACCGTTAAAGTTTACGCCATGCAAGTCTGAGCCGTTTAGCTGCTCCTAAATAATCCCCTTATTGTTTATACATTAATAAAAAAAGCTCCTACTTACCACATGCATAAACTTCAACTAGAATTGATTCAAACGAACATCCCATCAATGACAGGTACGTGTGGGTCAAATAAACGTCAGTTATACTCGATAGATAAGAAGGCAGGTATGCTCCCTTATACCACATGTGTAGAGACGGTGAAAGGGATGAATTAGTGGAAGCTTCATATGATATAAAATTACAGTAACTTGTTTTCATTCCCTCTAAGGCGATTCAGGATCCATAAGCTGCACTCTGAAGCTTCCTGGACTTGACATAGAATGAAATCTAAGCGTCTGGCCGGGAGTAATGTATTCATATTCATCCTGATACTGTCTCGTTGGCTCCCCCAAGGTGTTCATTTTATGCTCCATGGCCAACTGATCAAATTCACCTAAATCGATATAATGTATGGTATCATTCCAATATTCCGCAACTAACTCTAAATTGTTTTCGAAATACCAAACCGCGACTTTCGAGTTCACCTCAAAAGATTCATCAGGTTTACCCAGTATCTTAATGGCTTGATTTATATTCATACCAAGTGTAATACCGTGAATATAAAAAATATCATCTTCTCCGATTATATTCAGTTTATCTGTCGATGCATTATTTTCCAGTAGTTTGGTGATTTTCTCTTGATTAACATCGGGAATGAAATTCCCATCAATCAAATCAGTCGCTGCCTGTATAAGCACTGCTTGTGTATGTTTTTCGACAGCATCAGTGCTTTCAGCTTCTCGTTTCTTATTGGATGGTATGTAATAACTTCGATAATATTCTGGATATTGCCTGCTCGCCAAAACCAACTCTTCTTTGGCAATATCGAAATCATATACATCATCCCAAAACGGCATTTGAGCATTACTAAGTTCCGATAAATATATTCCATGACTTATCACAATCTCTTTCACGCCATTGTTATCAATATCTATAATGAGGGGCTCCACAATATCATCGATCTGTTTACTTTTGATGCTACCGTCTTTACGATACTTAATTGTGAAATCTCCACGCCCATTGCTCCCTCCACCCTCTACAAATGAAGAGTCGATAATGCCGTTCATTTCTAGAGACTTTTCTTCCCTGCTATTTTGAAGATTTTCTCCACCCCCATTTTCTAATAAAAAATCATCTTTCACTAAACCCTCATCTTTTATTGTTTCGCCCAATTCCTTATCCTTCAACAACTGTTGTTTTGCCATAGAAAACGTAAAATTCGTTTTAAATCCAAATACAGTTACTCCAACGATTAGTACTATAGCAGCAACAATAGAACTATATTTGGTCACTTTCTTTGCCTTTAGTTTGTTGATTTCTAATTGCCGTTCTCTTTCTTCCTCTACCATTCTTTGTCTTTCAGCTTTCTTTACTTCATAAGCTTTCACATCGTTCCTAATCTTTTCCTCATCGCTATACTCAGTTAATACATCATCTCTTCCTCTTTTACACCTTTTACAAGTAGATAGATCGTCATAGTTTAGCCTTCCGCAAACACATACCCATTTATCATCATACTTTTTAGCAAAGTACTTGGCATCCGATCCTGCGCGACCCTTAACAAATTCTAAAAGCATTTTATTCTCTATCTTGGTTAATTCGACTTTTTCTAATTCTGATGTGCCCTTATTCCAGATCGTTTCATCATCAAATAAGACTTTTATTACATCAATTTCTATTTTCCTAACATTTTGAAAATCGGACAGTGATATCTTGTTGTCAGTTTTTCGTTTTCGATTCTGTATTAAATCTTCATTAAATTCAATTTTACATTCTAAGCTATTATTTCCTTCACCAACAGAATCGCCAAATTGGTCATAACAATAGAGAGTAGCCTTAAGTCCTTTAACAATTTTGTCTGACACGTTATTAAACGTTAATGAACAGTAAATCCTACCAGTGCTTTTGCTTTCATATAATTCATATTCAAGCAATTCTACAGGACATTCTAAATTTACTAACATTTCAACCCCCGAATTACCCATTTATTAATTCCAAATCATCATTGTCTTGCTCTGCTTCTTTTCCCATCTTCAAATTTATACTATGTAATTGTTCTATAACTTCTGATAATCCGATAATACCCATTCCTGATATCAATCCTGTAGCCCAATAAATGATTGTTAATAACCACACTCGTTCATACGACTCTCTATAGGTGCCGACATCCATTTTTCCTAAAACTAAACCTAAAACGATACCCGCTACGATAATAGCAACCCCTATCCATGTGAGTACACTGGCAATCTTATTTCGCCTCTCTAACAAGTACAGCACCACCCATATCTATAGTTATATATTGATTGCCCTAAAAAGGGTCTATCTCACAAATGATATGTTTTTTTGGGATTCAATCATATATTAAGCATGAAATGTGTTTAATCTGATCATTACGAAACTGATAAGGCAATTGCTAGATTGGTTATTGCTTCTAATACACAACTAAACACCCTTCCATATGATATTAAGGGCCTTTTGGATTAATTAATAATAGGAATATTGTACCACAAAAGTGACATCTTGTTTGTATTAGATGCCACTATTAAATGTTAATAATTCTCTTCTATATTTCCTGTACTCCTTGCTTCTATCTCACTCTCCCTTCTCCTTCACCCCCATCTCCCTCCCCCCATAAAACACCTTCACACTCCCGCTCTCATTCCCCTTCACCCTCGCCTCAACCAGCTTCCCATCTTCCCAGCTCATATCCACCTCAATATTCCCTTTTGCCTTCAGCCCTTTCACACTGCCTGTCGGCCATATTGCCGGCAGTGCGGGCAGAAGATGAATCTCGCCTTCGTGGCTTTGCAGCAGCATTTCCGCAATGGCGGCGGTGCCGCCGAAGTTGCCGTCGATGACAAAGATGTTGGCCTCGGCTCCGGCTACGCCGGGTTTGGAGTAGGTGAGCATGTTGTCGAAGCACAGCTCCCCGATCAGGTGGGCGATATGCTGCGCCGCTCGGTCTCCGTCATGCAATCGGGCGTAGAAGAGTCCGAACAGCGCCGCAGTAAATTCGATGTCCTCCAGGTCGGCCCGGCTGTTCCGGTTCTCCAGTGTCACTCGGGCTGCCGCAGCGAGTTCCGGCGTACGATGCGGGGTGATTTGGCTGCCGGGATACAGCGCAAACAGATGCGACAGATGGCGGTGCTCCGGCTGCGCCTCCTCATAGTCCTCCAGCCATTCCTGCAGCTGCCCCTTCTTGCCGATCATCAGCGGAGGCAGTTGATTCAGTGCCGTCAGCCACTTCTGCCGAAGCTCCTCATCCACGCCCAGCGTCTGTGCTGCCTTCACGCAGAACGCCAGCAGATCCCGAATCAAGACCTGATCCATGGTCGGACCCATGGACAGCTGCTGATGCCCATCCTCCGGATGGCCGGTATAAAAGCTGTTCTCCGGCGAATTCGACGGACCTGTCACCAGCCAGCCATATTTCGGATGCACGGTCATGTAATCCATGAAAAAGGCTGCGGCCTCCTTCAGCACGGGATAAGCCAACTCCTCCAGAAAAGCCTGATCGCGGTTGTACGCGTAGTGCTCCATCATATGCGTCGCTATCCATAATCCGCCCGTCACGTTCAGCCCCCAGGAAGTCCCCCACCCTGGTGACGCAAATCCCCAGGCATTGGAGAAAACATGGGCCACCCAGCCGTCGGCATCGTAATAATGGCGCGCAGCCGAGCGACCGGCAACCGATAGCTGCTGGATATACCGCATGAGCGGCTCATGGCTCTCGCTTAAGCCCGCGGCCTCCGTCGGAAAATAGTTCATCTGGGTGTTCACGTCCAGGTGATAATCGCAGCTCCAGGCCATTTTGTTGGCTTCGCCGTCATTCCATATGCCTTGCAAATGCATGGGCAGGATGGAGTCTTGTCGTGACCCGCTAATCGTCAAATACCGGCCATATTGATAAAACAACGCAAACAACGCCGGATCATCCCGCTTGCCCTGCTTAAACCTGCCGATCCGCTCGTCTGTAGGCAGACTGGTATGTTCGGAGCTTCCCAGGTCCAATCGTACGCGGGTAAACAGCGGCTGATAATCCGCCAAATGCTTGGCTTTCAGCTCGTCATACCCTTTCAAAAGGGCCTGCTCCAGTTGCAACGCACTTTTCGCACGCCAGCTCTCGCCTTCTTGACGATAATCCGTATTCACCGCAAAATAAATCGCCGCCTCATCCGCTCCAGATACGTTTATGGTGTCATCCGTGCAGCTCACCTGCCCTCCTTCCGTTACGACGCGCAGCTGGCCTTGGCAGGACACCCCGCACTCCCCGTTGCTATGTACGCTTTCCAGCGCCTGTCCCTTGAATTCGATCGTATCCTTCCCAGTAACGGCAGCATGAAAAGGACCATTCTCCCCTCGAATCGAAATGCAGAATGACACGCCTAATGAGCCATGGTTGCTGCGGATTCGCGCAACGATGACCTGATCAGCATGGGAAGCAAATACCTCTCGCGTCATCTCCGCTCCATCGATCTCGCAAAAAGAACGCGCCATTGCCTCCTGTAGATCCAGTTCCCGATGGAACAGCAGTTCAGCTGCTGTATTTTGTCTCCCGCCCTCGGATGGCTTCACGTTATGGTCAAACTCCAGAACGACTTGGCATAGTCCCAGATTGGTGCCAAAATTCAATTTTTCCGGCTCCAGGTGCTTCTTGGCCAGTCGATCGCCTTCGCGATAATTTCCTTGGAAGAAATACTGCCGCATCCGCTCTAAAACCGCTTTGCTGTTGCTTTGCCCTTGAGCCGGCTCCGGCTGGCCGGACCAATAGGTGGTTTCGGTGATATTCCATATTTCTCTGTCAGGAGTGGATACCACCACATTCCCCATTCGGCCATTGCCGATCGGCAGTCCTTGCGACCAGCCCTGGGCCGGTTTCGTATACCAAAGCTTCATATCTGACATGTTGTTTTCTCCTCTTCATATGATTTTCCAATATAGAGACAAGCACTACCCTTACAGCAAAAGCAAGAAATCGCGATCCCCGGTGGAGCCGAGAACCGCGATGAACTTGCAGATGTACATGATGAATTGATGACTTCTTGTTATGGATTAGGGACGATTTTATAAAGCTTGGATTCGGCCGCTTTTAGCGTCACATCCAGCGAAGAGCCAGACGCCGTCTGAGATTGGCCGCTCCATACATCCGTCACCGTATAGGACGCTGCCCCTTCCGAAGCGATACCGGCCCGAACGAGATCCACGGTGTGCTGTGCCGCATTTTGCGTATAGTTAAACACGGCTACATAGTGAGTTCCCTGATCGTCCATCACGAATACGTTCGCTGCCTGCGTGCCCGTGTTGCCTTCTATCGGCCGGAACGCCTTGCCCTTCATGGCAAGCCCGTTTACTTCCGGGTTGGTCAGCAGCGTTTCCATATACTGCCGTGCCGTCGCATCCGTTACGTCATCCGAATTCAGGAAGACCGTACCGGAGATCGCGGCCGCATTGACGCGAGACTGCGCGCCTTCCATCGATCCGCCTTTGGTTAAGTGCATATAGTCCGGATCGGTATAATGGTAGATCGTTCCGTTCTGCCACCAGCCGTACGTGAGATTGTTCAGCTGGTATTCCGTGCTGCCGATGCTGCCGTCGATATCGCAGGAGATGCGGCGGCTGTGCGCATATTGGCTAGGGAACAACGGCGCGATGGAAGCGCTGATGAACATGGAGCCGTCCAGCACTTCATTCACGTAAGCCATCCCTTGGTTATAGGCCTGGATGCCGGTTTGAACGCTAGGGTCATCATGCTTTCCTTCCATTGCCCCATGGCTCAGAAAATCGATTTTGATATATTCAAAGCCCTTGCTCTTGAACGTATTCATGTAATAATCGATCCGCTGCTTCACGCCCGGATGCGTCGGATCCACGGCATAAGCGCCGTCCAGCGTCGGCAGCACGTTGCCGTCCAAATCGCGCAGCACGATATCGCCATATTTATATTTACCGCTCGTCCCTTCGACTTCCTGCTGCATATTGTTGCCCCAGTACACGAACGGCGAGTAATAGATGCCGGCCTTCTGTCCATTGCTATGAATGAGCTGAACCAGATCCGTCAGCTGCTGATCCGTCATGTTATCCCAATAGGAATCGAGATTGATGTAGATATTGCCCTCATTGTTGAAGGAATGGTTCTGAATATGGTCTTTAAAATAATTCGAGATGGAAACCGCCTTGTCAAAGCTCAAATCGCTGGCATAAGCTCCCCAGCTGTTCCAGCCGACCGGAACGCCTTCAGGAATGTTCTCGCCAAAGGCTAACGGAGGCTGGATTGCTGCATTCACCTGGCCAAACGCCTCCAGCCCGGTCCGGTAGTCCTCGAAAAAGCCGACCATGATTTTCGGCGAAGCAATCTGCTTGCCCGTTACTTTTCCATGCGGGATCGTGTCCCACGTGGAGGTGGATGACGTAAATCCGCCATATACGCGCAGTTTGTTCAATTTGTCATTCGAGCCGCTCCAATAGATGCCGGTCTTCCACGTGTCATGCGTCACCGATCCGATGACAAGGCCGTTCCGGCTCGTATTGTCATAGATGGCCGTAAGCTCAGAGCTGACATACAGGCCGTTGTTGAGGCCGGTATTCATCGACTTCGCTTGGTATCTGGACCAAGCATCGTTGTCGAACGGAACGACGAGAACCCGGTTATCGTCATAGCTGCCGACGTCGATGCCGCCTCTCGCTTCCATTGCGATAGGTGCGATGTTCCCCGTAGAAATTGCGGAATGATGGGAAGCGACCGTTTCCGTAAGCAGATACGGCCCGTCTTCATAGACGTAATAGATTTGGCTGAGCGATGGCATTCCCCCATCCTCATTCACGACCGTCACCTTGATGCCCTTGCCGGTGGCATCCTGGAATGGGACCACTTGATTTTTATAGAATTTATGATGTTTATAATCTGTACTTGCAACCATCCGGTCGAGCTGGATCTCGCTGTATAACCCCTTGGCAACCGCTTTGCCGTTCCAATTGTATTGCGACAATCCGGTCGAGGTATTGTACAGCAGCTCATACGTAGGATTGGATACCTTGAAGCCGTTGGCATATTCGGTTAAGGTAATGGAGCCATAGCTCGTGGCTTTCTTTTGCTTGCCTAAATCGCCAATGCTGCCATCTGGGCCTGATCCGTTTTCGCCGGCTGAATCAAAGGTCAGCTCAATCTTGTCAAAATCGGGCGAGTATCCGCCTGCGTCATCGAACAGAATCGTGTTGCTGCCCTGATTCAAGTAAATTTGAATCTGATAGGTGCCGATCGTGTTCCAATCCGCTGTTTTCGGAAAACTGAAATTCTCCTTCTCCGCTCCGTTCACGGAGATCGAAGCCGCGCGGGAATCCCCGGAGATGTAGAACATGTTCATATTGTAGATACCGGCCTTATCAACCTGAATCCCGTTGAACGTCAGCGTGGAGCCGCCGTATAGATTGCCGGCTTTTTGCCCGCCCGAACAGAAGCCGCAATCGACCGCTCCTGCATTGCCGGTAAACGTGTTCTGAGATGCCTCGGCCTCGTAGGAAAGGATGCCTCCGGCCACCTGACTCGGCTGCTGTTCTGCCGAAGCCAAGGAACTGCCTAACACAGGCACCGCTAACAGATACGATAAGAAGAGCATGAATGGCTTTTGGAAGAATTTGAACGGATGAATACGCACTGGACCTCTCCTCCTTCTATTGATTTCGGCTTAATTTCAGGATTTTCGATTCGGCTGGCGCCAGCTCGACCACAAGCGTGCCTTCCGATTGACCTGCCGTTCCTTCCCACACATCCAGAACCGTGTAAGAAGCGTGCGCCTCAAGGCCGCAGCGTTCCAAGGAAACCGTCTTCTGCACGGACTCGGCCCCGTCAAAGTTAAACACGGCAATATACGTGGTTCCCGCTCCGCTCGGATGGGTCAGCACAAACATATCCGCAGCCTGTTTCCCGAGATTCCCCTCTACGGGCACAAAGGTTCTGCCCAGTCTCGCAATCTCGATGATCGCCTCATTTCCCAGCCAGTTCTTGGCCCGCCATGCCGCTTCCTCATGCCGGAAGTCATCGCCCAGCAGCAGCACCGTTCCCGAGATCACGGACGCGGTCAGACGGCTTCGCCCTTCATGGCGGGTCGTCGAATCCTGATTGAAGCTTTTATAGATCACGGCATGGTCCGGATCGTTAAAACGGTACAGCGTATCGTTCATCCACCACCCGTGCGTCAGCGAGTTCAGCAAATATTCCGTATCCTTGATCGTTCCGAACACATCGCAGGAAATTCTGCGGCTGTGCGCATAGGAATAAGGGAACAGCGGGGCAATCGACAGGTTGATGAAGAACGGTCTGCCGATCCGCTCCGGGGAGAGTTTATCCGTCAGATACGACAATCCGTAATTGTATGCAGCGATCCCCGTCGTAATATCCGGGTCGTAATGCTTGCCTTCCAGAGCCCCGTGAGCCATGAAATCCAGCTTGATATACTCGAATCCCTCGGAGACGAATTTATCCATGAACCAATCGATTCGCGCCAGATTCCCGGGATGCGTAGGATCAATCGCAAGTCCGCCGTCAACATCCGGCAAAATCTCGCCATCCTGGTCGCGAAGCAGGATATCGCCATAGGTGTACTTCCCATCGGTGCCCTCCACGGGGCTGCCGAACCCAGCCGGACTTCCCCAGAACGCAAACGGCGTCCAGTATGTACCGGGTTTGTGCCCGTTCTCGCGGACCCTTTTCAAGGCATCCTCCATCTCGGCAGGCGTCAGGCGATCCCAGAACGCATCGAAATTCATGTACAGGGTATCCTCGTTGTGAAAGCCCTGCGGCTGAACCTCCCGCTTCAGAAAATCGCTCGTCGCCACATAGAGATCGTAATCCAGCGTGCTCATGGCGGCCGACCAGCTGTTCCAACCGATCGGGACGCCGCCGTCCCAGCTCAGAGCAGGCGCTATCTTCGCATTCGCTTCCCCATACGCTTCGAGTCCTGTCCGGTAATCGTCGTAATCCCCTACCATAACCAGCGGCGATGCGACGCGAGTTCCTCTTACGTAGCCATGCGGCTGGGAATCTCGGGTCATGATGTCGGCCGCGCCAGCGTACAGTTCCAGTTCATCCAGCTTGCCAGCGGTTTCCCCTTTCACGCGAATGCCGGTCTTCCACACGTCATGACTGATCGATCCCAGGATCAATCCATTACGGCTATCCGGCTGGAACAAGGCCGTCACTTCGTAGCTTTCCGTCTCCAGCGGGGCCGTCTCCGTCAGGTAGCGCACCCATTTGTCATTGTCATACGGCACGCGCAGCACATGCAGCGCTTCTCCCGGAACCGTCTCGCTCCCTCTCGATACGCTATCGGTTTTCACCACCGCGATGCGGTTTACCTTTAAGTCCTCTTGACCGACAATGACGACTCTTGTGATGAAAGATGAAGTTCCCTCATAGACGTAAAAATGCTGTTCCAGGCCTGGGAGCAGATCCGATTCATGCTTAATCACGGCATGGATTCCCGTTCCGAACGAATCTTGGATCTTCTCCGGCTGCCCCATCATATAGTGACGGTCGTAATGTCCCGTATGGTATTCCCGGCCCTGCCATCGAAAGCCGCTTCGTACTTCTTGCAGAGCGAATCCCCTGCTGCCTGTGTAGGCATAACCGCCTTTTTCCAAATCTACCTCAATAGCCACCAGGCCATTCGCCAAGCGAATGTGAGTTTCTGCATTCACCCCCACGTTCACCGCCGTATCGCTGCTTCCTAACATCTGTGGATTGCCTCCTTCTGCGTGCATCTATGCTGCATTCAGGCCGTTATAGCATCAAGCGCCTTTTACAGCTTGCTACCATTATAGAAGCGAGGGTAAAGCGCTTACTATACAACGATCTTCCGATCTATATCCGTATGTAACGCATCTGGAGCGACCCATTTGTTAAAATGCAATATGGCCTCATTTCGCTATGGCCTGCCCGCAAAGAAAGCAAAAAAAGAGGACTAGAAATAGATGTCCTCAATTCGTATGTGTATCGATCGATGCTTCTTTATAAAACAAAAATTACATCCATTTAATAATGAGATGAATCCAGTATGTTCTACTCTCCAGTTGACTTGCCTGTAACGGATCCTGAACAGCTGCACGTATGAAGCTCCTTGAGATTTTATTCTTTTCAATGAACTCAACAAGCGCCCTGTAATTCTCTATCTAACGGGACCCAAACTTAGGCATCTCTTTTACAGTAAAATCCAATAGCTATTGTAATAAAGAACAGTGTCCATAACGCTAAAATACCTGTCCCTTGCATTGGCGTAAAGACGTTTATTTCATCGGGAGAAGGCGGCATATACATATCATATCCTGCCGTATCCGGAAAATATCTTTTTAACCTAGGCAGATAATCACTCGCCAATGGACTGACAACGAAATAATAACCAAGCAGTACCAATAGAGCTGGAGTGGTTCGTCTTAATAAAGCACCTATAGCTGCACTAAGAAGAGTGGTTAATGCTAGGTAGCCTGTCGCGCCGAATAAGGCCTTGATCATTGTGTCTATTTCAAACCCTACGGCTGTGTCTCTCATCTTAATATACGTATACAGCACACCTGATGCAGCAATAATAAAAGCCGCAGGAATGGTTATTATTGCCAATGCGAGATGCTTCATGGATAATTGAAACCCACGCCAAGGCATCGTAGTTAATGTCGTTCGAATCTGTCCACCGGTATACTCCGAACAAGTAGCCAAGATCCCCAGCATAACGAATCCTGCTTGAAGATATCCTATAGAAGCAAAACCTATATTCAGCATACTTTGCGTCCCTGCAACCCCCTGCAGACCCACCGAAGTAAAAGCCGCGGCTAAAACTAAATTAACAATGAATGTGCCTATAAGAGTGAGCCATGTCAAAGGTAATGTTACTAATTTGTCCAGTTCAGCACCAAGAATTCGTGTTATCTTTTTACTAGAAGGGGTACTCATGCTGCAACGTCCCTCCTATGGAATACAACAGCTGCAACAATGAAAAGAACGACTACCCAAGCAAACATGACTAAACCGCCTGCGAACGGGGTGAGAAAGCTGTCGTTCATAAACATAAACATTTCAAGACCAGCCCGATCCGGTAAGTATAACGCCAACTTTGTAACCTTGGAAAGCAGGAAACTGAAGGATACAACCGATGTATTGATGATGAGCACAGCAAGCGGAATCATGCCATTCTTAGTTAGAACCGTAATCCCAAATGCCAAAAGAGCAGTGAATGTCCAGTAACAAACTACACCGATCAGTTTAGACCATTCAAATGCAGGGGTATATTCACCAAGAATAAGATGCGTGGCTGACAACGTTGTCATAATAGCAGCAATACTAAACAGTATGCCGATGACTGTCACAGCGCTTGCTTTTGCCAGCAATAAATAAATTCTTGATGAAACAACCGTTAAACTGGTTGTTATTTGTTGTCCTCCACCTGATTCGCTGCTCTCTGTCAAATACTCGCTGCTGACGGCAAGCACACCTAGAATAATGACACCTTGCACACCAAGACCTAATCCTATAAAGCCAACTTCCGATAGCCGTGTGCTGACTCCGGCAATAATCTCTTCTTTTTGCGCTATACTGTCCAAGGCAGCAATGACCGCTGGGGCAAATGCTCCAATAAGAAAGGCAAGCCAACTGCCCGGCAGGGAGAACAATTTAGATAGCTCTGCTTTGAATGCTCTCATACAACGTCACCTGCTTTGTCAGATGTCAGGGCAAAAAAGGCTTCCTCCAGCGAGAAGTGGTTACCTATGACTTCTTCCAATGTTCCATCTGCAACGATGGTTCCATGCTTAATAATCACCACATCATCAACCGTCTCTGCAAGCTCCCCCATGAGATGACTGGATAGCAACACCGTGTTTCCGGACTCGGCGCGTTCACGCAGAAATGTCCGGATCCATCGAATTCCTTCCGGGTCAAGCCCGTTTACGGGTTCATCCAAAACCAATATTTCGGGATCTCCAAGCAGAGCCGCTGCCATGCCAAGTCTTTTCGCCATACCCAGGGAATAACTTCCAACCCTTTTGCCAGCCGCATTCGTAAGACCTACGATTTCCAGAACTTCCTCAACGCGTGAGCGAGGCAATCCTGCGGCACGAGCAATCCAACGTAAATGGGCCCGTCCTGTTCGCCCACGATGAGCTCCAGATCCATCCAGTGCGGCGCCTATTGTTGCTAGAGGATGATGTAATTCTGCGAATGGCTTGCCATGAATTAGTGCAGTCCCCGAGGTTGCACGGTCTAATCCAAGCAGGATGCGAAGCGTAGAGCTTTTTCCTGCCCCATTTGGGCCTAAAAAACCGGTTACTCTACCCGGTCTGGCTTTAAAGCTGATACCTGATAAGATTTTTTGAGTCCCGCGATGTTTGACTATGTTATTAAATGTAAGCAACCATAACACTTCCTTTCTGTTATGGTTCTCATTATAAAGAGGCAAAGTTACATCCCGGTTATCCTGCTGTTTACTTCTGGGTTAACTTTAGGTTACGCCCTACCAATGGCTACACTTGTGCCATTTTCATTGGATGTAAAGTCAGCTTTCAGCTTCATTTTTTTCAACATATAATTTGAAGTCGATAAACCAATCCCCACCCCACTCGCATAGGAGGAGTTATCCATACCCGGACCTCTGTCTGCAACAATGATTCGTTCTTTTTCAACTTCAACCACGATGTTGGCATATTTCCCCTCTGCTGCATGGCGAATAACATTCTGAAACAAATTATCCAGAACCCGTGCCATCCATTGAGGATCTACTTCCCAATAAAAAGTCTCCTCTGTCGGTAAATCTACATCGAGCTGGATTTCTTTTCCCTCAAATACAGGATACCACGCAGCAACAGATGCCCTTACTAAACGCCCAATATCTGTTGAAACGGGCCGAAAAGGATGTTTTCCTGATGTAAGCAATGTATAGGTAAGTAAATCATCCATTAGTTCCCCGACTCTTGTAATCGTATGGTTAATCTCTGTTAACGAATTTTGTCCTTCTAAACTCAAGGATTCTTGATTTAGTCTGGTGACATGTCCTCTCAAAATGGTAAGTGGCGTTCTTAAGTCGTGAGATAAATTCGCAATGAGCCGATGTCGTAACAGTTCCTCGTCATATGCTCGCTTGCGACTGCCTTCAAGCTGCTGAATCATCCAATTAAAAGAACTTCCTAATTGGTCTAACTCATCCATACGATCCGCTTGAACAGATATGGGTTTAGGAAATGAATTGTTATTAGCTGAAAAAGACATGACTTCCTGTAAGCCGGCGAGACGTTTTTGAAGTCTCAAGAAAAACAGCCAAGACAATATAACAAATGCGACCATCATGAAACCAAACAATAGCACGGTAACGTAAAACAGATTTAACGTATTTACGTTTTTTTCATGGATATCTGAAACTCCAACAAACGCACTGATGAAAATAAGCATGGTCGGAGGTAAAAAGATAAATAGAAAGTGTACTTTTAGAAAACGACGAAATAATGATTTGTTTTGCTTCATAATTTCACCCGATAGCCTATCCCCTTCAGCGTTTCAATAATCTCCGGGGAATCCGGATGACGTTCCAGCTTTTGGCGCAATCGATGGATATGCACCATTAGTGTTTTGTCACCCGTTATATAAGCTTCTTCCCAAATGGCTTCATAAATTTGTTCTTTGGTTAAAACTTGATTAGGGTGCCGTAAGAAGTACAATAAGATTTGATGTTGCTTCCCTGTCAATATAATTTCTTCTCCTGTGCGTTTGTCAAATACCATTCGGCCTTCCGGATCTACTTCAATCTGATTTCCTAATGAAATGCGTTCAGAAGGCGTTCCACCTTTTCGACGGATTAATACTTCTAATCTTGCAACCAATTCATCCGTATGGAATGGTTTCGTTACATAGTCATCCGCAAATTGTAAACCGTCTACCTTGTCATCTATCGATGTTCGAGCAGATAACAGCAAAATAGGAATAGCAGGAGCTGCTTTCTTTAATCGTTTACCCACCGTAAATCCGTCCAAGCCGGGTAACATGATATCCAAAATAACGACTTCATGCTGATTTATTTCTTTTTCGGCGCCTTCACCCGAAAGCAGCCATTGAACTGAAAACCCTCGCTGTTCTAATTCTTCTTTTAGCAGGCTGCCTATTTTCTCGTTATCTTCAATATATAACACGCTTCTGTTCAAGTAACATCCCTCTCTCTAAATAGGGTTCTTTAGTAGACAGATTAACATAAGTAGCGGGGGCCGCAGTAGCTTCATCATCGCCTGTGGATTGTCAACAGTAAATCAGACAGCTTTTTAAGGGCCTTTTGGCGGTACTGAACAGGTGTCATGTATCCCTCCTTCGGCCGCCATGCTCATATTCAAGTAGTGGGCATCCTTAGTGATTGCATAGTGATTACGGCGCCCATCGGATCCTGAATGGTAGATAAACGCAAATTCAGGACGTCAAAAGGTTCTCCAATAATTCATCTGATATCAGTCGGAGGCGGGGTCTTAGCCGCTGTAGCCGCCAGTATAGCAAGCATGTCGACTTCTAATTTCCACTGTCGGACCGGCGATTTCGCGATCTGGTCTACCAGATTGCGCTCCAGCAACTCATGACTTCATTTTTGCTAAAGCACAGAACCAGAAGAATCAAACATCTGTTTTATGTCAACTGCAGGATTGGATCTCTAGTTTACCTAGTTACATCAAGGGTTTGTTTAATTGTTTAAATAGCGAAAGTTGAGATGAAGTTAAATCAGGTCTGACCAACTAAAGGACTCAATGCACGGATCACTCCAGTACCCCAATAGTTTCCCATTTAAACGAAATTTCTGAACGGATACCTGCTTCATCAGCCAGATCTATCAACGCTTGCTGCAAATCCTCTTTGTTTACGTAAACATAGGGACTTTTCCAACTGGATTCCAACTGCAATGAACGAATCTGATTCGGTTTGATTTTCGGGAAATTATAGATCCATTGTTGAAGATCAGATTCAGGAATATCAGACTTCACATTTTCACCGATAATGTCCAATACGTTTCCCCATTGGGAAATCCCTTGAAAATCCCCCAATTTCTCAATGATCTGCTTGATCACTTGCTGCTGTCGATCGTTACGTGCGAAATCGGAGGACTCCCGCGTCCCTTGATTTGATTTACGATACCTGACATAGTCGAGCACTTGTTGACCATTAAGAGTCTGCAAGCCCTTTTTTAAATCGATACGCGTTCCGTCTGCGGAATCGTTATATTTCATATCCATGTCGACATCGATTTCCAGTCCGCCAAGCGCGTCCACGGTCTGCCGTAAGGCATCAAAATTCAACACGACCATATGATCAATCGGAAAACCTAGCAAATCAGAGAAAAAACGTTTTGTATTAGGAATAGCCTCTGACTTATCCTTTATATAGTAATACGCATAATAATAATTGGATTTATGAGCAGGCAATGATTTAGGTTTTAGCAACAAATCACGCGGCAGGGACAACAAACTAGCAGATTGGGTTTGTGGATTGAAACTGACAAGCATAAGAACATCTGTATTCATCACCCCACCACCACCATCCCGACTATCTACACCCGCCAAAAGAAATGTCATAGGTTGAATCGATTCCTTCTTTACATAATCAATCGGATCATCAGCCTGCTTTGGAGCTGCCACACGTTGAATCGCAGCATCCGCCTTATAATATATATACCCCGCATAGATTCCAACTCCAAGTATCAGGGCGCTCATAACAAGGCCAATGCTCATCATAACTTTACGAAATGCTTTTCTCTTGGGTTTGATAGACATAATTTCCTCCACTCAATTCTAATAATATTCAATTTTTGAGTTTAGAAGCTTTTTTATAACTTTTCCAAATATTTTTCTCGATTTTTTCATAAAGATTGATGCCAGCGTTCAAACATTTATGAGCTACAGACCATCGATGAACCATTTGATAAATCATAAATGCACTAATTACACCAATAAATGCTCCCGTGATGACATCAGAAGGATAATGAACACCATTCCAAATTCGGGAGAATGAAATTAAACCTGCCAATATAAGCCAAATTACGCCATCTTTCTTACGAAACAACCATATACCTGTTGCGATTACAAAGGCCCCAATCGAATGATTACTTGGAAATGAAGCGTTAGCGGAATGTTCAATTAATTGGTTAACCGTATGATGGACAAAAGGCCTATCCCTAAAAAAAAAGTGAGAAAGTATACTACCAACACTAAATCCAACACAAGCTGACAAGAGAGTTGTTATCACCATTTGCCTGTTCTTATGGATGCGAGTAAACCAATAAACAATAATCCCCATGTAAAAGAGGTATTCCGCTTTTTCTGATAAAAAACGCATAAATGGATTTAATGCAGAGAATGTTACTGCCATTTGATTGATGAATTGAAATACGAGATCATCTGTTTGAGATATGCCCAATGTCTTAACCTGCTTTCTATTTCTGTAATAATAAGGTTGTCTTTAGTTCATTCTATATAGATATCGTTTTTATGAAATTTGACACTTAACACCAAACCAATTGCAATCATATTACTAAGTAGTGAGCTGCCTCCATAACTTATGAACGGTAAGGAAATACCCGTCAGGGGTACCAAACCGATATGCATGCCTATATTAACGAAAATTTGAAAGACTAACATTCCTATAAGCCCGGTAACAAGATATGCCCCTGCAAGTTCTCTACTATCTTTGACGATATGAACCATGCGATATATGAGAAGGAAATATAACAGCAACAGCACCGCAGAACCCAAAAAACCATATTCCTCGCCTATGACCACATAGATCGAATCGGAATACGCATAAGGAACAAACCCTCTACGTAAAAAAGATACGTCACTTCCAGTCAATCCTCCCAAAGCTATCGCATATTGTGCGTTTTTAACATGCCATGATTTATCGGGATCGCTGGCTGGGTCAAGAAAAGTCTGAATTCTTGACATTTGATGAGGCTCTACCATCTTGGATAACAATTCGAAATTGGCATAATATAGCCATAATATTATGCCTACCGTAATGATCATAATACTGATGAACAGAATCATATATAATGAACGGATGTTACCCATCCACAGCATACTAAGCAGTGCACCCACAAAAACTAGAGAAGTGCCTAAATCCGGCTGCTGCATAATTAAGATGATAGGAATCATAAAAATGATACAAATCGGTAATATATCTTGAACAATACGAAGCTGAGCTCCCTCTCGCTTGCCTAATAAATGAGCAATCAGAAGCACTGTAAATAATTTAGCTAATTCAGAAGGTTGAAGCTGAAAACTTCCAATACTTAGCCAACGAACAGCACCGTTAATGTTCTCTCCGGTAAACTTGACAAGAACCAGCATCCCTATGCCAATTCCATAGAGAACGTAAGATAGCTTACCAAACAGAACTCTATAATCTAACAATGCGAGAGCCAGCATAGGAATGCAGAATGCACCGAATAGATATAAATAACTAATGTGAAGGCCTTCTAAATTCGTATCCACTGTGGCTCCATAAATAGCAATCGTACCAATTGCAACAAGACATACTATAATGAACAGCATAGTTTTATCCAGTTTTGAAATTATGTGGGTGATAAACATGATGGCTACCTCTATTTTGTTGAATTTCTGTAGGAATCCCCCTAAAAATGAACATCACAAATAATCCGATGAGCGCAAATACGCCTTGTTTCATGACGTAATGCCACGGACTACTGTGTTTTATGATTCAGGTCGGCCCCTTATTTTACCGTTCAAATCATAGGACACCTCCCCCATTTTAACTACAATCCTTGGGAAGGATATTCAAGATCGATCTTACCGTGATACTCCTCCTTGGATAACAGCTTCAATTTATCTTCACTCAAGCCATAAATGTCCAGACCATTTCCTGCAGCCCCTAGCGACCAGCCAAGCACGAGCTCGGATCGACCGTCCTGATCGATATCTGGAAATCCAGCATACTCCAAGCCGTAACCAAAGCCCTTGACTTCCGAGACGATTCGCCACTCCTCATTATCTTGCTTAAATAGCGCCGCTTTCAACATTTTACCTGTCGCTTTATTCTCTTCATATACAACGACGGCTTCATCGATACCGTCCCCGTCCATATCTCCGAACGAGATGTCATTACCGTTGTTCCCCTGCGTAGGAACTAACAATTGAACCTCGTTAGGTAGTAATTTAATAAGTTCATGATTAATTTTATCTCGCTGAATACTTGCTTCTGATAATGGAGGCTTAATCATATCTACTGGTGTTGCGGGAATCCCACATCCTCCGAGCAACAATAACGTAGTTGATATGAAACCTATTCTAATGAGTTTGTTGTTGAGCATTCTGATTACCAACTCCTCGATTGTCAAGGTTATTTACTATAATATCTTTGAAAGGGAACGAAGTGGTTATGAAAAAGTTAAATTTTATAATTTTCTTATATCGGCAAGTAGATCTGGACTTTCGTACCCTTACCTACCTCACTAATTATGCGTAATTCTCCATGATGTAACTTAATGATCTCATTTGATATGGATAGACCCAGACCACTGCCAGGTGCTTGTGGATCTACTTTGTAAAATTTTTGCAGCACATTCTCTAGATTCTCCTCTGAGATTCCTGACCCAGTGTCCTCAACGGTAATAACAACTTGTTCTAGAGCTGTATGAGCGTGTATAAAAATTCGACCATTGGCATCTGTAAATTTGAGTGAATTATCAATTAAATTTATTAGTACTTGCTTCAATCGATTCTCGTCCGCATGAATGGTAGGGAGATTCTCCTCAGTTTGTATTTCGAGTGAGACTCCTTGCCGAGCTGCTCTTGGGGCAAGTTGTCTACCCACATGCTGCAATAATTCTGATAGATGAACAGGTGCTGAGTGTAAGACAATTCTTCCATTATCCAGTTTAGAGAAATCTAACAGTTCTTCCACCATACGAGATAACCTGTCGCTTTCTGATTCAATAATAGCAAATCCTTCTTTAAGGATTTGCTCGTTGTGACTCCCATTCGATTTCAGCGTGATGGCCCAGCCTTTAATTGACGTTAATGGCGTTCGCAGTTCATGGGACACGGATGAAATAAAATCATTTTTAAGCTGTTCGCTCTTCAAAATTCTACCTGCCATCATATTTAACGTATCAGCCAAAGAACCCAGCTCATCCTGATAGCGTTTATGTACTCTTATGCTGAAGTCTCCTTCTGTCATCTGATCTGCCGCCTGTTTAAGATCCTTAATTGATCTCGTGATGGTCCGAGACAACAATAGTCCAAGAACGGTTACAATCGCAAGAACAAACAGACCTACACAGATCAGTACGATTGCAATACGATTAACCGTCTGTAGTGTTTCAGTCAAGGAAGTGACAAATCTGACTTCTCCCACGATGATATCATTGGCTCGTAAGGGATAAGATACCGCTAATATCGCTTCTTGGGTGGAAGGGTCCTTGCCTCTCCATGTGCCGGGTTGTCCTTGGAGTGCAGTTCGTACATCTAAATACGTAGTCATGTCATTGCCGCCTGGAAGTCCAGTAGAGTCCTGCAAAAGTCGGCCTGGGGAATTAATAATCTGTACTTGCGCATCCGAGTTATGTGCAAACCCCTTTAATAATCGATACGATTGTTTCTCCAGATCTTCATCGGCAAAATATTGCTGAAAAAAAGAAGCAGACAGCTCCGCTTGATTCATCAGAATCCGCTCAACATTATGAAGATAATAATATCTCACGTAAACCATGAGAAAAATCTCCAGAATGAGAACAGTGATACAGATGACCACAAAATAACTTCCTACTAATCTTTTCTGAATACCCACTTCTTAACCGTCCTTCCTGAAGCGATATCCTACTCCCCATACCGTTTCGATCCAATGTGGGTTAGAGCCATCATCTTCAATCTTTTCCCGTAACTTTCGCACATGAACATCTACTGTTTTAGGATCTCCGATATAATCCTCTCCCCATACGAGATTTAATAATTCATTCCGGGATAGTGCTGTATCGGGATGTTCTAGAAAGGTTCTAACTAGTTGAAATTCCTTCGGCGTTAATTCAATAAAGAAGTCATGTTTGAACACTTTATTCGAATTCAGATCCATCCGAATTGGACCGGATTGAATCACGGATCTTTGCGGTTTTAGAGCAGTTTCTGTTCGGCGCAATATCGCATTAATTCGTGCTACAAGCTCTAACGGATTAAACGGTTTGACAATATAATCATCAGCTCCGATTTCTAATCCTTTGATCTTGTCCAGATCTTGTCCGCGGGCAGTTAAAAAGACGATGATGACCGCAGGCTCTATCTCTCTTAACTGTCGGCAGATTTCAAATCCATCAGCATCTGGCAGCATAATGTCCAGAACAACAACATCGGGTCGATTCGTAGTGAAGAGTTGTATCGCTTCTCCTCCAAATGCAGCCTCACTCACCACAAATCCGTTATTTATTAAATTTATCGATACAAAACGTCTAATATGTGCATCATCTTCAACAATAAGTACTTGATTACGATTAGCGGTATTTATAGCTTCCACCCCCATAACTCGATTCCTAACACGTAAAACGCAAAAAAAGCCCCCCCCTGTAAAGAGACAGCCTTGTACTCAGATCCTTATTCTTACCTGTGTAATTATTACATGTGGATATTACTCTAAATTGATTAACTTGTCAAAAGCTTCTACTGACCAAGGAATCCTGCCAACTGGATTATGTGCGTGTTGCAGCAAATACAGTGACCTTTCCTTGGCAAATCAATTGAGATATATTATTCGTTGTCATTGGGCATATTGCTCCGTAATAAACCTGCACAAGTTCTTGAAATTTTATTTAGGCCATTTCCAGCGAGGAAGAGCAAAGCCATATCTTAGCAACGGGGCTCCAATGAGAACGGCAATGGTCTTTTAAGAGAATTTATTCCCAAAGGTCATGGCTTTGCTGGTATCTCGGATGAAGTGTTAGCTGAGGCCGCTGGCTCATCAAAACCGCCCCCGTAAATGCTTGAGGTGGAAATCCTTCGGTCGATCCTTAAACAATTAGAGGCAGAAGGGAATAGTGACGAGAAACATAAAAAGCTGCTCTATTTGGATAGTAAAAAGTCTTATATCTACAAGAATGAGCTAAATGAAATGGCTAACAATACTTCATTAACTGTAACTTATCTTGATTCAAAGGAAGACTTACATCAGGAAATTGAATCGTTTAACGCCTTATATAAAAAACAATGGGAAATACTTTATTGCGGGTCCGAAGTCATTGGTAGATTCTATTTCTAGCCATTTGCTACATAATCAGATTTTTAAGCGGAATATCAAAAAGGATGCCTTATTTGGGTATTAGTTAAGAATAAACATTAGAGATTAACACTAAATCTCTAATCGAGTGATCGTCATTTCTAGGCTTGAATTCGAAAATTCCACTTATAAAATCATGATGCAGAGGCGGTGAAATTAACGGCGGTCCCTTCATACACCATTAGATTACTAACAACAAAAATAAGACTTTTAGGAGGGTTGTCGTGATTGAGAATAATCCGTCCCGCGATGTATTTGACGCAATTGCAGATCCCACTAGGCGTCAACTGATTCATCTGTTATCACAAACAGAGGAGAAACCACTTCATGAACTAAAGGCACAATTTTCAATGGGCCGTACAGCGGTATCAAGCATTTGACCATCCTTAAAGAGGCCGGCTGGTGCTCGACCGGAAAGTAGGCAGAGAAACGCGATTTAGGCTAAACGCCGAGCCGCTTAGAGAAGTTCAAGATTGGGTGGCTTTCTACAGCAAATACTGGACTACAAAAATGTTGCGCTTGAGCCAACTGTGTTGGATCAATAACCGCGTTGAACCCTGCTTGACCCGAATCAACATAAACCGGCTGCATGATTGCAGCCGGTTTATACTATTCTGTAAAGTTTGGCAAACTCTTTCCATTTCGGATCAAGAAGGCAATCAACTTCCCATGCTCCCGCCTCATATCCACCTGGATATTTCCTTTCGCCTTAAGCCTTGTCACGCTGCCCATTGACCACATGGCTGGCAGTGCAGGCAGGAGATGAATCTTTCCTTCGTCGCTTTTGCAGCAGCATTTCCACATGGTTCAGTTCTCGGCATAGAATTCATAGCTGCCCTGCCATGCGAACTTCTCTCCTTGTTTCAATTCCGGTGTCATCCCTTTGATCTGCAAGAAATAGGTCTTTCCGTATTCCTGCGTAAAGATGACAGGCATATGGTCAGCGAGATTCGCTAAAGCCCCTAAACCATATTGCCGATCCAACCTTACACGCAGTTTGTGCTGGAATCCTCCCTGATCGGTTGAGCTGAGTTGATAGCTGTCGACATTCGGATTCACGGCTTTCGTGCCTGAATCGCTGTATCTATTCGCAGGGCTTGAAGCAACTTCCTGATCGCCTGCGAAGTAGCGAACCGTATCGTTCCATGCGCCATTCACCGACTGAAGTCCGTAATACGTATCGAACGTGATGTCTTCCAGCGCCTCGATTTCATTATGGACCTGTACATGACCGCCCGAGATCTCGTACGTGACAGTCTCCCTAAGCACGGGTCTTCCAGAACCATCCGCCTCTTTCGTGTTATAGGCTTGGATCAGATTGACCACTACGATCTTGGTATAAACACTCGCCGTCACGGTACCATCCGCTACTTCCATACCGTCCGCCCACACGCGGAACGAATCCGTCCTTCCTGTATGCGAGCTGGTGCTGCCGCCATCGTAGTTGTGGTTGCCCCCTGTGAAATCCCACGGATTGCCGTTGCCGTTCGCATTCGCTCTCACCACGTAAGGCCCGATCCAGTCCGATACATCCGCCTGAAGAAGCGTCGATGGTCGAGACATATCCGGATTCACCGTCGTTCCCGTATTCTCGGCCAGTCGCCATTCCTTGAGCCCTTCCAACTTATTCGCACCAAAACGATCGAATACGATCCACATATCGCTTTGGTCATTGTATTTATGGGCGACCGTAATTTCAGTGCCGCATTTCACCACGAATTGCGTCGCATCCGAAGCCACGGGGTCTTCTGGCTGCTTGGAGCAAGGTCTTGGCTTCGCATACGTCCCTGTCACGAACTGAGCCATGAGGTCATAATTCTGACGAACCAAGGGGTCGCTAGACTCGGCACTCTGAAGCAAGGATGCCGTATTGCCTTGATCGAATGCCATAAATGCTTGGTTCATATAGCCATAGTCAATGCCTCCGTTCAGCAAATCGACATATCGCGCCTGCTTATCGGTGTCGGTATTCATCTGTTCATCGAACTCCAGCTCGATTCCCATCTGATATTGCTTCGCTAAACCTGCGGCATCCTCTACGCGCTGCGGAACAGCGGAAGCGTAAGCACCCGGCTCCAGCAGCGCGGCGTCAAATCCTAAAGCCTTCCAGTCATAATTCCGGTTACCTTGGAAGGTTGGAATCCAGTAGAAGTTCACACCCTTCTCATGCACTTGCTTGCTCGTTCCTTGGATTATTTTCACTTCGTTCAGATCGGTCATACTGATGCTTTTACCGCCCCAATATATGCCGTTCAGCTTCAGATTCGGGTACTTCTCTTCTTTCCACCGTTGCTTGATCTGCTGCATCCACCAGGTAACCGCCTTTTGCTTATTGGCGGAAGCCGCTTCGACTCCGATAACGGAAGAATTAAAATTCTCAGTCACGCCATCGCCATCCACATCCCCGAAATCCGACACGGTATCACCTGGGTTTGGCATCATGAGCACAACGTTCACCTTATGACCTTGTTCTCCCAGCTTTCGCCCCGCTTCAGTTACCGCTTCATTCAAATGCTGCAGATCGCCCTGATCCGTGAACATCTTGTCTAAATACCCCTTCCAATCGCCGAAGGTAGCGGTTCCCTTCGTGAAATCCTGTCCACTCGGCGATTGCTCGCTCTGGAACAGCACCCCGTCGAACAACCAATCCACCGGCTCACCTTGTCCATTGACATAACTCACGTATGGCATAAGGTTGTCTTTCGTCCAGGTATCAGCCCTACCCGGACCGTTCCCGTTATTCAACAGCACGAGATTACGCATGCCACCAGTTGCCTTCCCCGGTTCCTGATAAGCAAGCCGATCCGCAGATACCTGCTTGGCTTTGTTCAATTTGCCATCCGTGCCCCAGATCTCGATCTCATCCAAAAATACGAACACATCGGTGGTAAATGTGACTTTGACATATTGGGCATAGGCCATTGTCGCATTGGGGTGATGCTGAGCTAATCCATCCTCATTGCCGTCCCAGATATAGCCTTGGGTGCTCGGAGGAACATCTGCCCATCTCACTTCGCGGCTAGGGATGTGCGCGAGGGTTCCCCACTGTGAGCCATCGTTGGACGCATACATGGATACCGTGTTCGGATAGGCAATACCGACCGAAGAATCTTGGAGGAAATGCGCCTGAATCCGAGCGATCGATTTCTTCTCCCCTAGGTCGAAGATGACGCTGCGCGTGGACTTGCGGAGATGTCCTGTCCATGCCGAATCCGTGAAGATCGTCGAACCGTACTTCCCGTCCGTTAACTTATTCCCCGCATCCCCATAGCTTGGTTCCGGCTGCTCCGACCATGTGTACCCGATACCTGCAGCGAGGTTTCGCAATTCAGGCTGATTTTGGGCCGCTTCGGCTGTCGGCAGCCATAACAGTACTATCCATACTGCAATAGCTGCAGCAATCCCTTGTCGCCTGTTTCGTTTCATTCATTTCCCTCCCGATTCGATGAAATAAGATTAATGAATACGGTTTCATAAGTAGCTTGGTAATACTGTGCCACAAACGCCGTAATTCTCACCATCGGCCATTGGAACCAAGTAAAAATTTTAGATTACCATCGAATAGTGTGGGTATATGCTGAATTATAGCGAATTAAAAAAGGGCACCTGCGAAAGTCGCCCTTCGTTAGACCTGTTCTTACCTAGGGACACCCAGTCATCGGCACTATAAATGAAAGATCATGTCGACCACCCAGGTCACAACTACGCATTCTATGACAAAGATTCCTAAACAACAAAAATAGAAAACGGACATCTTCAGCTCCCCGAACTGATCCTTCCAAAAACGTCTACGGAACAAGGAGATGAGATCCGGCGTAAACGAATACTTCACCGACTGCTTCAGATCATCCACATTTTCAAAAATCCGTCTAAACATCCACTTGTATATCGGTATGTTAAGAATAAACAAGATCACATACATTAGAAGTTCCATGAGGCCGCGTCACCTCCTAGTTAAACATGCTTCCACCAGATCCCGGCGCACTCCGGCACCGTTGACCATTGGTTCGCCTGGATCTTGTTCGTTAACTCTTCACCGAAAAAGAATCCCGTGTTTTGCAGTGCCTCTTCTACTGTATCAAACACATAATCCGTTCGAATCCACTGATGGCTAAATTCGTATCGATGCTCCAATTGAGCGTAATAGCCGGTCAGGAAATCCGGAGGATTCGGTGTCTCCGTGCCCGTTCCCATCGTTTCCAGAATTAAGATCGTCCCGCCTGGTCTCACTCGCTGCAGTTCATCCATGACACGTCCGAGATTGTCACTCCATTGTTCTTGGCTTGAATCAGCGAGATAACTAATACTCCAACCCGATACGATCAGATCTACACTTGAGGAATCAACCGGCAGGCTGCGATGATCAGCGACTACGGTAGTCCAATTACGCGAATGATACGCTTCAGATAATTTGTCATCTAAAATATTCAGCATAGGCTCGGATATATCGGTACAAATCAAGGATCTGGCATCACGGGCAAGCAGCATAGATAACCGGCCAGATCCTGCCCCCAAATCAAGTACATCCAGCCCCTCATATGACCTGATTCCATGAATGATTTCGGATAAATCGGGCTGTCTGCTAACCATCAACTCATAGGCTTCTGCCTGTTTTCCGTATATTTCTTCAATAACCATTTGATATTCACTCCCCTGAATTGGTACGATCAATCTCTCTTTTCCAAGTCGCGCAACAGCTTGTCAATCCGATAAAAGTCTTCCTTCGCATCCTTAAACATCGCCCTCATCGCTATGCCAACAACCAGCAGTATAATGGAGATTAACAGGAAAATAACCGTAAGCAAGCTGCCTCTCAAGTCATTTGTAAAGTTGTATGCCAGAATCTCGGGGAACTCGCTGTTAAAAAACGTAATTACCGTCACAATGAAAAAAAATGCGCTCAGGGTTAGGAATACGATGGAGCACTTTCTCGTCCTATCGAAGTATGGCACATCATTCCCTCCTATCCACCCAGCTGTCAGTTTTATTTTTTCGCTGATGTTCCGTCATATCTGCGGTTTGCAAGTCCTTGTATCCACTTGTATATGAAGCACAGCAGCAGCGAGAAGGCGATCATCATGAAGTACGTATTCCAGTTGAAAAATTGATTGTTCAAATGTATCGAAAGGAGGCCGCCGGTCGTAATGGATTCAATATGTTGCCAGTCCGCTGTCCCCCACCTCAATTCGAACGCCTCGGCTAGGACTTCTCTATAGGCTTCGAGTCGATGAAGCTGATATACATAACCCGCTACGATATAGCCGGCCAGGGCTAAGATCAGCATGCTTAACTTGCTGAGGGACATCTTAAGATTCTTGAACATACGAATCCATTGAAGAACAAGCACCAGGAAAAGAATACTCAGAGGGATTAACAGCAGGATGACTGGATTTCCGTTTCCAGAACTAGTGCCGGGCTTCGGGGTCATGGCATTCCCCAGTAGAACCAATATTAGACAGACCAGAGCATTGATGAACAGACCGGTGAGATATTTAATCTTCATTGTCATTACACTTCCCTCAAGCTTCCCTGCAAAAGCCTATTATCTCTTCATGAACGAGCTCCGGCACCTCATGATTGATCGCATGGCCAGCGTCCTTAACGATGCGGTACCGCATCCCATTCGCCTTCAGTCTGGCAACCGCCTTCGGATAATAACTAAGCAAATCCTGCTCGCCCATAACGAACAAGGATTTGTCGCGAATAGCCTGAACGTCGGCAGCCGAATAAATAGTAATGGTATGTTTCATCATGGACCGATTATTGAAATACTTCAGCAGATAGTACCAGTGCTGCATTAACTCCGGGTTATTCTCAAAAGCATCTGCATGTGTGCCACACAGCTTACGGAGCAACTTTCGCACATTCCGTTCCGATGGGAACAAAGCTTCGGGTAGAAAAGCCCTCATCATCTTGCTCATCACTTCGAATTGGCTTCCGGAAATGCCACCGGCCAAGCATACGATCTTGTTCACCCGATCCGGTCTGACGATGGCGTAATGATAGGCCAAATAAGCTCCATAGGATACGCCGGCGATATACACGGTGTCAACATTCATCGCCTCCAGGATCTCGTCGAGCCATTCAGCTTGTTTGAAATCACGAGCATACCTGTCGTTCGGCTCGCTCTTTCCTGAACCTCCGATGTTGTCCACCGCAATGATCCGGAAGTTCCGGGATAACTCCGCCACGTTATAAATCCACATCATGGCGACGTTATCGCCGGTTCCATGCAGTAACAGCAGCGGAGGAAGATCAGGTGAACCTGCCGTTATCACGTGAGTTATACCGTACGAAGTGGATATGTTGTGCGACTCATATGGTACCGCCCATCCCGCAAGCAAGCGGTCGTAGGATTCATAGATGAGCTTTTGCCCATTATCGCTTTTAAAACGCTTCAATTCCTGCACCTCCAATGCCACTGGACTCTACCTTCATTGCTAGCTTTCATGGTGTTCTGTATAAATACGAATCAATTCTTCCAGCTTATGTATCGTCCTATACGGCTTCACTTCTTCTGAAGAATCCCACTTCCCGTCTCGCGTATACCCAATCGTTGAATCTTTCCTTCTTGGACTTGAACGGTTCCATTGGTAATGATGGCAAGCCTCAGCCCTTTAGACTTCAAATGACGCAGTACGGGAAACAGCTGATCCATCGGCTGAATACAAAGCGGGATGGCTTCCCTGAAAAATGTCAGGTATTCATCAGCCGTAGGCGGATTCACCCACTGAAGCCGCTCGACCAGCATCTGATAAACTTCCTGCTTATCCCAATAGCCATTATGATCCGCTTCCTTGAATCGCTTGGCTATCATGAGCTGAGTATCTTCATCGGTATTCGGGAAGTACCTGGCAATCAATCGCTCAATGAACAAGTGAATCGCTGCCTTCTATCCGTTAATGTCTCATCCAGATCGAAGAATATCGATTTTAATGTCATAGGCAACCTGCTTTCTATTGTCTAGGTTCAGGAAAGAGAACTCATCTGTATGTTCTACTTCGGCAAAATCTCATAGCTAATGACATATCCGCGGTCATCCAAGTAAATAAAGAGACCTTCCCACTTGTAAATCCGCCCTTCGCTGTGACCCAAGGTCATACACAATTTTATCTTCTTCGTCATTAGCCCATTTGGCATTATCATTGGCGCCAAGACGGTCCGTCACTTCTCCCTGGCTTAAACCGATCAAATCATGTCTCTGTAAAAAATCGTCCACCATGATCGATCTTTGTTCTGGATAACCGACCCAACGGTTGTAATCAAAGTGCTGTTGTGACTTGTTATAACCCAAGGCATATATTGAAAAACCAATGAGCATTGCACCAATTATGACGGTTGATACATAATGCATTCGTTCTATCTTGCTCCAGGTTTTTTTTTGATATTAGAAACAATATGAACAGCAGCAGCAATACCGGCAAAGCTACCAAAAATACAGATACGAATGACACCGCAATATGATAATGATAGATCAACCGGATGATTACGCCCGCATAGACCACAACATATATGCCCATGACTAAACCGAGAACGGCAGCATGCGGATTCCATCTTGTGTATTCCCTCTCTGGCACGACTGCTCACCTCCAAGTTATATTCATGTATGCTGTATTTAGGCACCGTCTGTCATACCCTTCAGAAATGAGCCCGCTCTCCATTGGCTTTGATGAAAATATGCTCCGGATATTTTAAAGCCGTGGGTGGCAGCTGATCCTCCGGAAAGAACACGAGTTCCGCAAACTCTTCATTTTCACGATCCAACTCACCCGAGATGACGTGGCACTCGAACACAATGGTGAGGTACTCCACTTGATGTCCGTTGCTGTACGTATATCGGCGTTCTTTTCCACCATATACCCCAATGATTCGTTCAGGCACGATATCAAGCCCGGTTTCTTCCTTCGCTTCGCGGGTCATCGCCTCTGCCGGGGATTCTCCCAGCTCGATGGCACCGGCCACAAGTCCCCATAAATCTTCATGATGCTTTCTTCCAAATAAAACAAAATCTTGATCATTGCGGATAATGCCGGCAACGGACGGCATAAATATTAACTGGTCTCCGATCTGTTCTCTTAGATCCTTGTAGTAATCTGACATTCCCATGATTTGATGGCTCCTTTGGATTCCTAATAAAATGGATAACTAGAATCTGTTCTCTATGATCAATGCCCTCATCGTATATATCGCACTGATTAATGCATCTGTATCGCGTTGTCTACCTTTTGGGGTTGATGTCATTTCTATCATTTCAAAGGCCTGCTCCACGCCAACCCACTTGATTTCCTGCGTTTCCTCATCATACTTAGCACTCCAACCTTCCGGACTCATCAAAAAATATTTCGTCACGCATGTATCCGATTCATATTCACCCGGAATGGCCGCGATAATGCTGCATTTATAACCTGTCTCCTCCAACACTTCCCGGGTTGCGGTTTCTTCCGGGGAGCTATCGCTTAATTCAGCACCGCCTTTGGCGAAGGTCCAAACATAGCCGCCCCAATGGCCGCTCGGACTTCTCATCAGGACCTGTTGATTCTGATTGAACACAATGCCTCCAAAAGCATACTTGGATCTCCAGCTCAATTGGGCTCACTCCTTATGTAACTTCGCGTTTTCACGGTTCAATATGGATGTAATCTGCGCGATATGATGCTGGTTGTGCCACACAAATCGCTGCAGCGCGATATCCAGGGTAATGCTGCCAAGCACTTGGGTTCTCATGGTTCTTTTGAAATCCTCGGGCTGTAAGTCCTTCAGCAGTATAAGAAAACGAAAATGAAGTGTTTCCAAAAGCGTAAGCGAGTTCTCAATGGGAACCTCCGTGTAATCACTCAGTTCAGCCCATAAATCCTCCCGGTATGAGTTTGCCACCGGCTCCTCCTCGGTCAATGCACGTTTAAATCGCAAGTATGCGTTCATGTCGTTATCAGCCAGATGGTGCACGATTTGCTGAATGCTCCACCCCTCTTCACGATAAGGCCTATGCAGCTGGGAAAGGGGACATTTCATTATGATTTGCCGGAGCGTCGGTACGATTGAAGGTATCTGTTGTATAAACCTCTGCCTCTCCTCCAATGTCGGCTCCACCTTTGGTTCAAAGGAACCCAGGGGAAAACGGATGCTGACCACTTCCTTACCTCCTCGATACATCAATCGTATCCTTCACATACGAAAAACATATGAACGGTGTTCCACAGCAGTAAAGAACCACCATGCTTCTCATCCTATTACTAGTCCCCATCTATGGGTTAGACCTATGTTTGTTGTTGCAGATAGATCGTATAAACAATACACCGGAGAACACGGAAAGCAGCATGTGAATTTCCGGTTTCCCGAATATCTCTATAACAAACAGCCTTCCAAGTCCAAACCACTCGAGCCAATAAATACTAGGAATGAAGATGATGACCGTAAGTATAGCAGCAGGCAATAACAGCCAGCTTATTCGAACATGCCCCTTAATTAAATCCCAAAGTGCTCTCCATTCTATTAAAACTCCGAACAGAAATCCCAATAAACTCATCTTTAATAGCAAGAATTGCTGGGGAGATAAATCATAATACGCTCTTTGAATTTCATGATGCGTTTCTGTCATCAGGTACAGTAATATGAACATACCGATGACAACGAATCCGCCAAAAGCGATTTTTTTAAGTTGGATCATCCCTCTTTCGCTCCTTTATTCAAAAAAATAATACGAAATAATCCGCTAAGAATTATGAATATGCGATGACCGAGAAGTTAGAAGCAAAGACGGATGAAACAGCTCAAGCGGGTACTGCACGCCTTTTCTGAGGCTCTCCAGGATCTGTCTCATGACTTCGACATCCCGGAAATTCATGCTGTCATCTGCCAAGATATCAGGCAGCATAACCCACCGGCTATCCTTAATCTCGCCAGCTCCCAATTGAAGCGAGCCTCCCACCACTTCTCCGGTAAAATGAAACATGATGACAGGGTGATTCAAACTGCTGAGGAATTGATAAACCCCTGTAGTGCCTGTCAATTGGACATCATATCCTGTCTCTTCCTTCACTTCTCTTATAGCCGCCTCAAGCAAAGCTTCCCCAGGCTCGATGCGCCCGCCAGGGAAGTTCCAGGTATCCCGCACCGAAGGTTTATTTTCCTGGATGATGAGCACTTGATCCCCTTGAACAAGGGTAACGCTAACCACAAGTACAATTCCATTTTTCGTCATATCCACATTCCTTTACGCATGATTATAAACAGACAGAACCCACCTTTGGCGTTAACCACGAGGAGGGTTCTTGGATGAAATATTTGCTGATTAACATCATTCTACCGTTAACGCACATTACGCGCAATCCGGCAGGGCCTTAGATCGTAATGATCGCAATATCAATACACCCTTCTTTCCCATGTAGCCTCTTCAAGCCATGATTCCTGATACGCTCATCCATTTCCTCCACGAATATCCAAAACGAAAGCAAAAACCTAAAAAATTGTAAATACGCAACCAGCTAAAAATAAGATATGATATGGGCAAATCAGGAAGGGAGGACAGGTTAACAATTAACATCCGCTTTAGAAGAAACATCATCTTGCACATGACGAAGGAGGAATTTTAATGAGAATCCCCAAAATCACCAGCCTGTTCATGATGCTTACATTTCTGACGACGGCGCCGCTATCCGCTTCCAGCGAACTGGCAAGCGCGGCTGAAGCATCGTCGGGACCTTTACGCGTGATGAGCTTCAACCTGCGTTATGCCGCCAATGACAGTCAACCTTGGGAGAACCGCCGCCCTGTTACGAAGAACCTGATTCTGGAGCATAAACCGGACGTCATCGGGACGCAGGAAGGACTTCACCGGCAAATCGTCGATCTGGAGAACGATCTGCCAGGATATGATCGGATTGGAGTCGGGCGTGAAGGCGGGAGCTTAGGGGAGTACATGGCGATTTTTTATAATACAGAGCGGCTGAAGCCTTTGGAGCAGTCTCACTTCTGGCTATCCGATACGCCGCAGACGATCAGCTCCGCCAGCTGGGGTAACCAGATTCCGCGCATGGCAACCTGGGTTCGCTTTCAGGATCTTCAGAATGGCAAAACCTTTTATATGGTCAACACGCATCTGGACCACCAATCCGAGGTTTCCCGGCAGAAGAGCGCCGCCCTCATCGTTGATAAGATGAAGGCCTTTGCCTCGGATATCCCCATAGTTGTGACCGGCGATTTCAATACTGTTCCGGGAAGCGATACGTATTCGATTTTTACGAGCAACGGGTTGTCGGATGCACATGTCACCGCCAAGAAACGAACCAACGATGACTTGGGAACCTTCCATAATTACAAAGACCCTACCGGCGGCGGCAGCGGAAACCGGATCGACTGGATTCTGCACAGCCAGGGCTGGAATGTCCTGCACAGTGAGATTATCAACTACAATGAAGATGGCCAATACCCTAGCGATCATTACCCCGTCCTGATGGAAGGTACCCTGCAAAAATCCAACAAAACCACCGAAGAAACGGTTCCTAGGCTGCCCTTGACCACGGCTCTGCACATCACTGAAGTGGTCGCTAACTCGAACGAGCAAGGAAATTACAATTATGTGGAGATCTACAACCCGACTGACCGGGAAATCGACCTGGAAGGATATCAAATCTACTACTATTACGACCCTGCCCTCCCATTCGATAAATCCAAGTCCAATCGCTGGACCATTACAAAGGATCGCTTCAGCACCGAAACCATCATCCGCCCAAATGAAACCAAGGTGATTTGGATCAAGAAGCAGCCCTGCTGTTATGACCTGAGTATGGAGCAGTTCCTTGCCAACTATAACGTCGCCTCCGGAGATAAGCTCTCGCCTTCTCAACTGCTGGCCGTCTTCACGCCGGGCAACAATGAGGGCCTGAACGGAACCTCCACCAACGGACGCGCTTTGGGTATTTCATCGCCTTCCGGTACGCATCTTATAGGTGTCCAGTTCAATAACGGACAGTTGGATGCGGGAATCAATGAATCGATCACATATCAGGAGCCCGAGCCGCTGACGAGCATTATGCAGAAAAAAGAAACTCACCAGGTCCCTTCTCCTGGTCAACCGTAAAATAAAAAAGTCCCCCTTGATCGCTGAAAGCGCCATCTAAGGGGGACTTACTTTATTAGATCGATGTGGGTTTATATTGAACCGCCAAACACTGCTTCGCGATGTAAAAAATCTGACCCATATGCTCCGAATAATGCGTAGCACATTGATGCAGTATGTCGAGGTTGCTGCGTTCTTTTCCGCGTACCGATTGAACCTGTTCAAAGTCTTCGCCCGGCATGGATTTTACCGTATCGATCAGGAACTGAAACCGATTCTTCACGATTTGTATAAGATCATCCCGGCTGACAAAAACTTGCGTCAACTCTTCCTCCCGGTTCCGCGTAACATCTTGATGCAGAATCCCCTTCATGACCCGCTCTTGAATGTTGCCTTCGATGTGCCTGATCAACGTCGATATGCTTAGACTGGAATGGTTGGGCCTCCAATTAACTTGCTCATCGTTTAACTGCACCAGCACTTTTAAGGTACGGCTGCGGATGTTTTCAAATTTGTCCTCCAGCCACTTCCGGTTGAACTCATGATCCATATCGCAACACTCCTTTTTTGGTATGATAAACGATTTGATGTCACGCCTTCATCGCTTTCCAGATGTATTTATGTTCACGAACCCCAAGCTGTCCGTCAATCTGATTCTCTCGTATCTTGGCTTCCAGCTCCCCCTTCATCTCCGGCAAGGTGAAATCGGGATTCCCTGGCGTATCCGACAGATTTAATGCAAATTCGTGTGCATTCGGGAAGTAAGTAATCGCTTCATTATACTCCTCGATCTCGACATTCATGTAGCCATTCTCCGACAATCGCCTTCGAACGGCAGTCACGTCATTATGTATGCCGATGATAGAGCCGCCTGAAGCTAATATCCTGGGATGTTCAAGGATCGAGGTGGGTCCCCTGCGGTCATAGATGAGATCAAACTGACCATCTTGAAAGGGCATCTCGGACTTCGTTGTGGCATACACAAATTCCACATTACCGATTCCGCTGCTCTCGAGTAAGGATTGGGAGATTCCGATCATCTCCGCGGAGTTGTCAAAACCAATGATGTTCTCGGCATGCCTGGACATCTGAAGCGTGAACTCGCCATGCCCGCAGCCTACGTCCAGCACCGAATGAAACTGCGGCAGCATCTCCACTAATCGCTCCTCAAATACCTCTTCCGCCGACCTGCCGACGACGGTACATACCGCTCTTCCTTTGTAGCCGCCATTCCTTCGTGCGATCATGTCATACCAAGCTATTCCCATACTTACCTCCTCCGCTGATAGGCTGCATTACATTCACCATCCAAGATAGCAGAAACCTGTTGTTACATGATCCTCTATGGAAACCGACTGGTACCCATTCAACCGATATATCTAATGACTTAAAATATTACCATTTTGTTCCGTAATGTCAACGGTTACATTGAAAAAATTTCCGTCGAAAATCATCTTGTATCATTTGATTTCCCCGGTTCTCGCCTTCTCGACCAATACGCTTCGGATTTAAGAAAAACGCAAACCAACTCTCCTTCAATAGGTAAGGAGGACTAAAAAAACATTGCTCTTGTCATAATTTGTCGTCTACAATGGAGGAATATTAATCCAATACATCGATACATACAGGAGGATTTCATGTTTTTAAAAAGGTGGCGTCAACTATTATCTTTAACCCTCATTTTATCGTTTTGCATGACATCCGTGGCAAGTGCGGCGGAATCTAGTCAAGCCAAGTATGCATGGGCCAATGAGTCCGTTGATTTCCTGAGATCCCATGGGGTTTTTGAGAATATGGAGTATCAAACAAGAACCTTAGGCAAGATGGTGACCAAATCTGATCTTACCCTCATGGTTCATCGGTTGTTTACCGATTTCCGGGTCGAAGCCGATAAGAATATCAACATTCCCGGCGTGCCTAAGGGACACCCCTCCTACCAGATTTTTAAGGATGTTTACGGCAGCATACCTTCAGCGCCGAACGGATTAATCGGAGCCGCAGACAGAATCAATTACGACGATGAAACCTTCAAGTATATACCGGAGAAAGTGTTAACACGCTGGGACTTGTTGATTACGCTGAATGCGCTGTTCGATGATATTGGTTATTCCTTGGAGTTATACGACGGTGAGGATATCGCGAGATTGCGGGCGATTAAAGACCTACCCAAAAGAAATTTCAATTCCTACAAGCAATATGATAAGTGGAAGTATGCCTATCAGCCGTTGGCACCCGAAATCGGATTGATGCAAGACAAAAAATGGGGGCCTTCCTTAGCCTCCGATCTGGATTACGTCAAAGCTTATGCACTGCTCGGCTTTGCCGAGGCCGGCATCATGAAACCCGACGCGAAAGGGTATTTTCGCCCGAATCAAAAGGTAACGTTAGCAGAAACCGCAGTTGTCCTGCATCGAATTTACGACTATTATAGTGGCAGCGACTATGTCCGGGAACCATCGCCGGATGATCTCATTCCGAATGGCACAAGAAACTTTATCTATGCGGGTTCCCCATCAGGACACGGACAAAGTCCGGTTTATGACTTTGCTTTAGTGAATAGCGATGCCCTGCCGGAATTCTATCTGGCCTTGAAGGCTACGGAGAAAATCGACTTGCAGATCAACGTGAACGGGGAGCCATCCTATTATACTTACGAGCAGTTGAGCAACCCTAAGCAGCCTGTTCGAATCTCCTTGAATGGCGCATACTATGCAGAATTCATCCCCATTATCCGAAGCAAGGGTCAAAAAGCAACCGGCGAAAATAACAACATTGAAGTTATGTATTATTACTCTGATACGTTCCAGGACTTTACCAAAGCCATATGGTATGAACCCAAGTTCTAGTTAACAAAGGGAGTGCACAACTGTTGCAAACAGTAGGCACTCCCTTTTTATCGTGTTACAAGACATATTCAAGTCCTTAAAATGTTTGCCTTCCCGCTTTGCAGATCCTCAAATACCGGTCTTTGCACAGAGCTGATGTCCTCTAGCTCAATCTCATGCAATGCCTTGAATTCCAACTGTAACGACTCGTTATCCTCATCGTGATGAATCAGTATTCTGCCTTGCTCCTCCGTCCTCCCTCTCAAATCCACCGTGGCGTTAAAAATAAACATCACAAATACCACTTCATTTCCGTCCGGATATCGATACTGCATTCTGGGTCCGCTATAGATCCCATAGAGTTCATGATCGAGGACGACCAGCCCCGTTTCTTCGAGCACTTCCCGTCTCATCGTCTCTTCAACGGATTCGCCGGCCTCCATACCGCCGCCGGGAAGACCCCAATTGCCGTAGTCCGAGCGCCGTTGGAGCAAGATTCGCCCATGATGATCCCGGATGATGGCGCCGCCAGTCACTATGATTTTCATATCAGCATCATCCTCTCCGCATACTTATAGACTGAGGGTTTACAGCATCAGCTTCGCTACGGATTCACCATCCGACCACGGCATGACGCCGATTTCCTCAAACCCCGCTTTGACGTAAAGCTGCCTGGCCCGTTCGTTCTTCGGATCAAAACTTATCATAAGGACATCCGTCCGTTCATGTTTGTTTCGGATTTCTTCAACAATGCGTCGCAAAGCCTCTTTACCGTAACCCTTCCCTTGGAAATTTCCGTCGATCATCAAACGGTAAATCCAGTAGTTCCCGTCATCGGAGTCCAAGCCATATAACGCGAATCCGACCATCGTCTGCTCATCATAAATGGCCATCGCTTCAAAATGTTCAAGAAATTGAAACTGGGCAATCGAATACAGATTGGAGGCAATAAAGCCTTCTTGCTCCGGCTTGGCTTTCAGTTTAATGCATTCGGTCCAATTATCCTTATCAACTGGTTGCAGTCTAATCATGTTAAGCTCCTTCGATGGTTGTTGGTTTTATTCGTTGGTATAGATCATGCTCGTCAGTTCATCTCCTGGTAAGAACCCCAGCTTCGTATATAAAAGCTCAGCTCTATTCCCCGTAGTTACAAACAATCGTAGGACGTCATAATAGCGGTCTAATTTGCGTATGACTTTTCGTAACATATACTCGGCCAATCCCTTCCCCCTATAGGCATGAGCAACAGCAATTTCATAAATTAACGGTAGGTCCTCCCAAAGGGATACGAAACATACACCCACGATTTCATTGGATTGGATTGTTGATCGACTATAGTTGAAGAAGCATCTAATAGAATATCAATTGAATTATTCTCAAAATAATAAAGTATATCCTGGGTAAAAGCCTCACCATCACGGTCATCGATACTATTACGATAGGCATCCATCATCAGTCGGGTTATTTGCACCAATTCATCTGGTTCTGGTTGTTCACACCTAAATTGATCGACAAGTAAGGGGCTGTGTGTATCCACTGTGGGTCGAATCATGCATTTTCTTGCTTGCTCGGGTTTAAAGCCTTCTGCCGCGAATGCTGCCATATGTTCAGGTAGAACGTTGTACGCATGTATTCTAGTGATTCCAGTTATATTTTCCAAGATATATTTCTTCAAATAAGCTGCAATCGGTTGCGAAAAACCAAAGGGAGGAATAACAAACAGGGATCCCAGCGTATTCTCCGATATTGATATTCCTGCTATTCTTATACCGCCAGACATGATCCAGTAGCAGTCGTCCGCATCCGCCATCATCTGCTGCACATGCTTCCAACTCGGTCTGGACCAAACATTCTTCCGATATGTTGCAAAATACCTGGAATATAGGACAGGCTCTGCTTTAACTAATGAATATACCGGATGGATATGCTGCTGCGCCTCTCCCATTCTCTATAGCTCCCTTCCTCGACTAAGACTTAACTTTCCATGACCAATCTTTTCAGTAAGTAATAATGCTGATGACCCCTCGGGGCATCGTCGATACGAGCAATCTCTTGAAACCCATGCTTTTGATAGAAAAGCGGCGCTTGGAAGCTGAAAGTATTGAGTTTGATGAAGGTGCATTTCTTTTCTCTGGCTATCCTCTCGATTTCCTGTAATAATCTCGAGCCGTAGCCCCGCCCCCGGAATCGGTCATCCACCCACAGAATATCGACCTCAATCCAATTCCAGCAAAACACGCTATTGATCCCGCCTACGATATCACCATTCTCATCTTTTATATGTAAGTTAATCTCCTCGTAATTCTGCTGCAAGTCTTCTGCAATATGCTTCGCATTAAATTTAATCAGATTCGTCCGTACCGAATTCGATTCTTCAGGACTGCTTCGATTGATGTTAATCTGCGGCATTTCGTCACTCCCCTTTCTCTTTACTTGTAGGTTAAATTGAACATTCAGCTTCATAACTTCCTCATTGCCAAACCAGATTCCCGTTTCCACAAAACCTAGATTGCTGTACAAAGTTTTCGCTATTTGGTTATCCTTATGCACGGTCAGGCGTATTTCTTTACATTGCGGAAATTGGCCTTGGATCCATGTAATCATCTGGAGTAAAGCTGCTCTGCCATATCCTTTGCCCTGTTCTCTTGCATCTATTAAAAAGCCGTTAATCCAATAACCGTCGGCTGTATTCACTTCATAAGCATGCATGATAAATCCGACCATTCGGTTCCCGTCATATATCGCAAAAGGAATGTATTCTACTTGTTCACCATCCGGTTTGATGTAGATCTTGGCTAGAGATACAGCTACCGCTGGCACAAACCCCTGCTGTTGGTCCAAAACCTGCAGTGCCAATGCTTCTTCCCAGTTCTTTCGATTGACCGGCATTAACTCTATGTCCATATCATTGTCCTCCCAAGCGAGCATACACTAAACCAAATAATACCATATGGAGTTGGGATATGCCCGGATATAAACGACTTTAGATAAACTCTTCCAAAATACATCCAGCCCAATCAACTGTAATCCTCTACCACAGCCACCATCTTCAAACGAATAACCAACGATAGTCTGACAACGATAGGAGAAGTCCTTCATTTTCATAGGATTCACATTACATATCTCCTTTCATCAGTTTGGGTAGCAACCATGATTTTGTAAAACTCCGCCTTTTGCTTTGCACACTTCTCATCAGCTTATCATTTAATATACTGGCTCTACTATAATAAAAGAGGTGAATCGAATGGGTGGTGTCACTGCTGTTCCTCAACCGGATTTAGTATTAATCAGCTGGTCAAGAAACCCTCTTGTTACGGGCTCCGCGCGTAGAATCGTTGCTGCCCGTGTCATTGGCAATGCTTCTCCCTGCCGAGCTGATTTGACGCCGAATGCACTGTTAAGAACCGCCTTAGCCTGCTTACTGGATCATGATGTAGGTTTCAAAATCGTATTCCGCCAAAGAACATCCAACATTAGCGGATACCTATTATTGCAGCGTAATTAATAGATTTGGGAAGGAGCAGCGATCATGCTGCTTCTTTTTTTAGCTCTTTTCATTAATATTGTTGCAAACAAGATATTAGAAGCTTGCAAGTATGTCAATTTCACAACAACAGTAAAGCTGCGGGCATAAGAAAACCAGTTGTTGAGAGCAACTGGTTCAGTAAAGTTCTTATCTTGGATAGTTCTTTAACCACGTGAATGCTTGTTCATAATTATCAAAAAATTTAACGGATTCTTTTGTGTTGGATTGCTGTAAGTAATTCATGATCTCCCCTTCTTCAAGAAGAAACGCAATTGCTTTGCTATGATTCAGAATGGTTTCATTGAAGAACTTATCTTTCCATGCTTTTTGAACAGAGAAGTGGTTTGGGGTATATCCTTTTCTATCTACCAATAATTTGTATTTCAGACCCTCACCAATAAACTGCTGACAAGACTTTTCAAAACCATTAAACCATTCAATAACGTCATCAGTGTTTATCTTCCCTATCAGACGAGTAACAATCAAATCTCCTGCAACTGTAGTGCTAATATTCTTGTCGATCAAAGTGGAATCATCTCCCTTAGTATCTATTATGCGTAAACTTGCTATAAAATCAATGTAAACAAAAACTACTCTGCCACTGAAGCAATACTATTTACGAAATGAGTCTATTTTATTTACGAGTTTCGATACACATTACCAGCCTCTATACCCATACATTTACAGCTCAGGAACTCTCCATTCATTTCACAAGATCGCATCGATTTCCAGATCGATTGCCCAGGAAATACTCCCTCGTTAGCCTCTCATAACGAAAAAGCCCGCAGGGCATTCCTTTCCCCTGCAAGCTTCCTCGTAAGAACCTCTATTCACCTTTTTCATATCTAAACCATATCTCTATGATCTTTTGTCTCTGTATTTATTTCAAAAGGGCAACACTTACGGCAACCTTCTCCAGCTGTGCTTTGCTTAAGGAATGATCCGGAGAGCTGATCGTCACGAAGCGGTCATTGATCTGAAATCCCAGCATGTCCGTATCATCCGGTGTATACCATTTCGCTTTAACCCCATTTGACAAAGTAACCGGTTTGCTGTCATATCCGTGAGCGTAGTCTCTTGGGGAAATGTATACCGTCATATGTTTGAAGACCATGTTGACGCCATCTCCCGAAGCACCCGTCTTTTGATACACATCGCCTTTTACCATCTGACTTGGAGCAAACGGTGCTTGGAAACCATCAAATTTAGAGAATGCATTTTTGATTTCTTTTAATTGAGCATCGCTATATTTCACTGTAGTTAACTCGATCGTCTGATCGTTTCCAGGATTACTTCCGATCAGCACCTGATGATTCTTCGCATCGTATTGCACGGGTACATTCAGTACATCAGCAATCGCGCGAACCGGCAAGTACGTTGTATTTTGATATGTGATCGGTGTCAATTTTTTGCCCGTGTTATATACGGTTCCATCCACTTTGATACCGATGCTGTGATTCAGGTAAGCCGAGATTTTCTCCAGGTTTGCCCCCGCATAGACGCCCGCGGCTCCCGTTAACGTCATTCCCAGCACAGCAACTGCCACGATTGATTTTTTTAATGATTTCATTTTATCCATTCCTCTCGTTGTCTCACCAACATCACTAAGTCGATGAGTAATATGATGAAGCTCGATATAAACCTATTTAAAATCCATCACATACGTCGCAATTAAAGCTTCTTTATCATCAATCGTAATTCCCAGTCTTTTTCCAGATGGGCTCCAAGTCAGAGGATAGACAGGATGGGCGGCAGGATGCACTGCAGAATAATAGGGCGCCATCCAGCTTACCTTCCCCGAAGAGGTATCAAATACGTACACTCCGTTCATCCCGCTCTCATTCTCCGAATACACATCGAAGGCTATTCTGGCGGAATCCGGCGACCAGGACAAGTACGAGATCAGATTGCCTTTTCCGATAAGTGAACCTTGCAAACTTCCGGCAGCATCATAGATCAGCAGTTTGCTGCTCTCGTCCCCTCCTGTGTTGGTCGCTGTCGCAACGGCAATGTACTCGCTGTCCGGAGAAATCGCAAAGTTCCATACATTTTCAATGAGATGTATCGGCTTCGACTGTCCGGGTTCAACGACCTTCAGCACCTGGTTCACATCGGTATAATAGATCCGGCCCTTACTCGCTCCGAATTGGTTGTAAAATTCAACATCCTCATCCTCAATGGCTATGGTGGTATAAGTGCCGTCCGTGGAAATGAGTCGAATATCGCCTTTGCCGCTCATGGAGCCTGCTGCGAGAACATAGGTGTCGGAATCCAGCCATCCCCCAATCTCCATGTAATTGTCACCCTTAACCGGGATGCTCTTGCCAGTACTCAAATCCTTCAGGAAATTGTCAGCCGTGTACTTATCCCTCCATTTCTGAATAAAGCTATATTTACCGTCTGGCGAGATCTCTTCTTTGACAAGCTGTTCGCCTGGATGCGACTCTTCATGCTTCGTGAGCTCACGCCGCTCACCTGTACTTACGTTCACTGCTTCGGTGGTATAAGCATATTGCGGTTCTTCCGTTTCGGTCGCTTCCTTGATCAGTTTGGTTGTTAGCACCTTGACCTCATTCTCCGACAGCCATGCCTCAATGTTGGACGAGGTGATCCGGTGCGTCTGATTCACGATCACTTCCTGACTGGATTGCCCACTCGCCCCTTCTACAACCGTGAGTTTGCGCTCCCCCGATGCCGTCTCTCCAGCATTCGATACAGGAGGCTGACCGGTTGCACTGTTGCCTGGCTCCACAATCGTCAACCGATCCTGGGACTGGCAGGCTGTCAGTGCAGCAGCAATAACAACAGCAGACAACAACTTGAGCCCATGTTTACCTAGTCTGTTTTTCATAACAGGTTCCTCCCATGTATATCCCCCAAGGAGCTTATGGCAGCTGCAGTTTTCGTCTTAGCATACCTCATGTTTCCCTGTTGAACTCAGTATAGAATGCGAATATCTCGATACGATATCGAGCTTGTAACGAACTTGTAAACAAATAGATAAGCTTGAAAAAAGAAAGCCCAGACCTTATTCTAAGTCTGAACTTTCTTCTGTCGAAATAACCTCTGTCGATTGTGGCCGATTCATCGGCAGGACAATCACAAACGTAGAACCGCCGGGACCCGATTCCGCAAGCTGAACGGAACCATGCTGTTTCTCCGCCAGATTGCGTACCAGAGATAACCCTAAGCCAGTTCCTCCGTGAACCCTGGAGCGGTCGCTGCTCACCGTATAAAACGGATCGAAGATCCGTTCTCTGGCATCGTCCGGGATTCCGATTCCGGTATCACTTACCTTGATGATCATCCGATCATGGCCATGCTCATCCTGCTTCACTTCGTTCGAGAGCGTGACAGTTCCTCCGGGCCGATTGTATTTAATTCCGTTATCCAACAGATTCAGAACCATGTGCATCAGATTCTCCGGATCGGCCCATACCTTACCATCCGTTAGGGAGGGCTGAATCGCAATGTTAGTTTGCTCTGCCTTAGCTTCCAGTCGGGCTGCCGCCTCTTGCAGAATCGGCAGAAGCTCTACGTGCTCCGCATGGGTTTCGAATTCGTAAATATCCATGGACGATAACTGAAGCGCCTTCTCCACCAATCGATATAGACGCTGTGCTTCCTTGCTGATCTGTCCCCTGGCTTCCTCAAGCAGGGCTGGATCATCGCGATACATTTCAAGCAAATCCGCATAGGCCAGTATGGAAGTCAGCGGCGTTTTCAATTCATGGCTGATATTCCCGATAAACTGCTTCTGCTGCTGTTCCAGCTCCTGCAGCCGTTCGATGGCATCCAGCAGCTTCAGCTTCTCCTCCGTGAGCTGGCTCACCGAGGAGGAAATTCGCCCGCTCATCTCATATATGCCTTGCGCCAGCTCACCGAGTTCATCATTTCGCTTAACCGTCGGCTCGCTAAGATAGACTCCTTCGCCAATCTTCTGCGCAGCCTGGTTCAATCTGCTGATGACATGAACCTGCCGCCAGACGTATAGAAAACCGATTAAGAAGCCCGCGGCCAATACGGCAAGACCCGTCACGATAAACAGGTTCTGGATCCGATCATAGAAAGCATGCTGCTCAGCTAGCGATGCGTGGAATTGAATCGTTCCGATCGGTTTATCCATATTCCGAAGCGGAGCGAGATAAAGCAGCTGGTCCCCCTCGGTAATGTAGGCGGAACGCCCTTGCGCTGTGTGTGCAAGTGCATCTTGTACATCCATTTTCGGCTGAAACGGAAGGGAAGTCCCTGTGAATGTACCATCCAGCTTATACAGGGTCACCGGCATGCCGCTCTGGGTTCCAAGATCAACCGCTAGCCGTTGACCGACATTTTCCATAAAATCATCTGGCTGGGTTTGAGGATTCGTCAAAAATTCCTGATGAACCCTGAGATTGGCCGCTTCGGCTTCACGGGCGAAGGATTGCTCTAGGCGCACCCGCTGATCCTCCCGTATCCCAGCAAGAACCAATGTGCTAAGAACAACAACAACGGCGATCAACAGCAAGGCGAGAAGAAGTGCGACTTTCCACTTTAAGCCGAAACGGACCTTTCTTTTGCTCATGATGGAATCTCCGTGCTTTTATACCCAATGCCATAAACGGTTTGGATCACTTCGTGCTGGTTTCCCAGCTTCTTGCGCAATCTCTGGACGTGAATATCCACCGTACGCGTGCCGCCGGCAAAATCCATATCCCATACCTGTTCAAGCAAGGCCTCGCGCGAATATACCCGTTCCGGATTCCGAGCCAGAAGAGCCATAAGGTCAAACTCCTTCGGTGTGAGCTCAAGAGGTTTGCCTTCAGCATGAATGGTGCGATTCAACAGGTTAATGGTAAGCCCGGATATTCGGATGACATGCTGTTCCGGGGCTTGCTGCCCAACTGTCTCAGGGGTGCGGCTTCTTCGGGACAATGCCTTTACCCTGGCGATGATCTCCCGCATGTCAAAGGGCTTTGTCATATAATCATCCGCGCCAAGCTCCAGCCCGAGCACCTTATCCACAATATCGTCCTTCACCGTCAAGAGCAGAATGGCAGGACGCTGCCGATCCTCGAGCTTGCGACAAACATCGTACCCGCTAAGCTTCGGCATCATAACATCGAGCACCATCACGTCAGGATCAAACGATTCCACACGCTCCAGCGCTTCCTGCCCATCCCCTGCCGTCTCCACCGTATGTCCTTCTCTTCGCAGCGCATAAGCGACTGCGCTTGAGATACTAATCTCATCATCCACTACAAGTACCTTGGTCATTGCAGATACGACTCCTTTACTGGCCGATTACAACATTTACTAGTGCAATGATGGTACCGTATCCTGCATCATAATTCAACCTGGATGGGCTGCAGTACACTTCAACAGAAAAAGAGAACCCAAGGCTCTCTTTGATTTACCCGCTTATTTTTCAAAAATATACATGGCACCATTCCTGGGTTGTACAAATCCCTTTCCTCGGTAACCTCTTTTGGACAATTCCTGAGTCAGCACTTTCATGAATGCACCGTGACTAACCACTAATACGTTTCGATTATGGTAACGTTCTTCGATCCAATCGATGATATGCCCAGCTCGCTCCAGTGTCTCGCTTCTCCGCTCCGCTTGTGAGCCGTGAGACAAATACCAAGCCAAACGCCCCATCAGCAACCACATATGGTAATGAAGCTTTAGATTTCCCAAAGGATGAATCGATTGGACCTCAATCTCTCTTAACCGATTCGTTGCGATGATAGGGCCTGTATATATCGTTTCTGCCGTCTGAATGGCTCGGGATAAATCACTGGATATACATACGTTCCACTCCGAAAAACCATAATCCAGGTCCGATTGTTCAATTTCAGCGTTATTGTAAGCTTCCACCCAAGCATTAAACTGATTGGACGTCATCCATTTTCTATCGAGTTCATGTATAACTTTAAAATGTCTTACCAATCCAATTTTCATAGGGCTCCTTAGGTCGTTTATTCTCGACTAACCGTGCCAAAAGATATCTTCATATTCGGTGCGTAAGTTAACCACGAATCGCTATCAAACACCTGAAACAGCTTAAGTTCGGCGGCATATTGGGCTTGTGCTTCTTCCACTGATAAACCTCTCTGTACCAACTGCTCCACTACCTTAACCGAATCCTCGAGTTCCTGCCCAATGCCTTCTTCCTTCAAGGACTGAAAAAGCCGATCTTTCTCTGCGGCGTCCATATTCTGGTCCAAAAAATTCACTTTGTCACTGACTCGGCACTCCACATTCCGTAATCCCAGCTGACTTAGGAATATCGGCAGCTTCATGCCGATGTTTCCGTCTTTTCCGCTATCTTTGGCGCTCTCTTCGTACAATTTCTGTAATATGCCTAGAGGGACAACTTCAGAATGCTGGATTTCATCAAAGCCATAATTTGCCGTATTAGCAATCCAATGGGGCTCAAAACAAATGACTCGGCCACCGTCCAGTACACTATCGATCATTTTTTGAAGAATCATCCGAGGGTTTGCCATATGTAATAAAAATGCATGGCAGATCGCAACGTCATACTGATGATGCACAAACATGTCCTCAATATCTCCTTGAATGAATTCAGCGGAATAGGGCAGCTTATCAAACACTTCTCTTGCTTCCTTGATCAAATCTTCACCCTTGTCTATCCCTGTATAGGTTGACCCTTCGGGTAATAGCGGGAGAAGCTTCAGTCCAAGATACCCATAGCCACAACCATAATCCAGGATGTTAACGGGGGCATTCAATTTCCAGACGTTCTTCACTAGAAACTCCAAATAATCATCGTTGTAATATAACCATCTGGTATTTCTCAAATATTCGATTTTAGAATCCCAGTAATATTCGGACATCATCTTTACTTCCTTCCAGCATCAAGCCTTGCCTTATGGATCACTTCACGAATGAAATCAGCCTTGCCGTTGGTATAGGCCACGCGGTCATGTTTATATTGACTCTCAAGAACTTTTTTTAAGGTATAATACTGATCCCTTGTATCCGGATGGTTCATTAAATACTCCCTGAATAAAATCTGGTCGTTCCACTGTTGGCCTTGATACTTGTAAACATGAAGATGATGGGTCCCCGCCCGCCATTGCCCTCTACGAAAGAAGAGTCGCTCCGGAAACTCCGGTTTAAACACATATTCGTACCCGATTCTGGCCAGATTCTCTATATATTGTTCATTTACTATCGTTAAACTCAAAACACCAGCCATCATATCAATGATCGGTTTCGATCCTAAACCCATCACAGACGTGCTCCCGATATGTTCGATATGGACATCAAGTCCCTTCAGTGCTGACTCAATTTTAGCTTTTTCCCGTTCGAACTCGTCTTTCCAGTCCGGATTGTACGGTGTTACAATAACTTCTTCCATGCGAATATTCCTTTCGATATGATAAACCAATACGAAGTCCTTATATATTCCGTCTCAGCTTAATTTCAAACTCCGGCTTCCACCTGCCCACCTGGAAAAACCCACCCGTTACGGTCCTTCACCAACAATATTTCACCGCGTTCATTCTCAACCACGCCGCCTACAGCGACATATGTGTTGGCATCATCATGACAACAGCCCCCGATAGATAAGATATACTTCAATTTTCACAAGACAAGGCCCCTTAGATATCGTTATAATTTACAGTGCTTCCGGGTTCAAAATCCTTGTCGATGATATGTAGCAGATGCGCCCCGATTTCCTCTGTAGATAGCAGCTGTCCAGACTCATGCGCATGGGCGAAGGCTTTGGCCATTTCAAATTCCTGCTCATTTTTCCCTCTCGCCAGTCTTTGCATTTCCGTATCCACCATTCCAGGATTGACCGCAATGATCTCCACCGGGTTCTGCCGGTTCCTTTGCTCGGTCCCAACACTCTGTGTAAACATATTGATCCCAGCCTTCGCCGTGCAGTATACGCTCATCGTAGGTGCTGGATATGTTCCGGAGCCAGAAGAGATGTTGATGATTTTCTTTCGAATGGAGAGCCCCTCCGTTTTCTTGATGAAGCAGGAAGTTAAGATCATCGGCGCAATCAGACTGATTTGCACATTCATATGAATATCTATCGCATCGCATAGTTCAATGGCCTTCAGTGGTTCAAGCATGGACGCATTATTGATAAGGCAGATCATATCCGCATGATCGGCATCAATCTCGTCAAACACTCTATCTACAAGCTCCTCCAGACCCAACGTATCGCTCAGATTATATACATGGTGACTGTATTTTGGATAGCTGCTCAATCTCTCGGACGTTCCTCTCGCGACCCCATGCACGGCATGGCCCTTCTCTAGAAGCATGTGGGCCAACTGCTCGCCGATTCCTCTCGAGGTTCCCGTAATTATGAAATGACCTCCACTCAATGTTTTAACCTCCGTTATTCTAAAAAGATAGCTTCATAATATATTCTTCCACTTCTTCACCACGAGCATGGGCATAGCCCTTAGCGCCCTATCCAGTAGCTGACTTCGGGCTGACCCATATGTTCGAATAATAAAATCTGCCCGGCTACTTGTCCCTCATATAAAACGGTTTTCTTGATGATGGTCTCATCGCCTAAGATTTTGGCCCAATGCGCATCAAAAGCTGCCTTATCCGAAGGATCTTTCGCTGTAAAAGCCGCCATGTAGTTTGCCTCAGGGTCTCGTTGTTGCTCAAAAAATATGGCAAGATCGTCTTCGAACACATCTCGCAATAGCACCTCAATCATCACTAGTCACCCCAGTCGCCTATTGTTTTCTTCCATCGTCTATACCTAATGGATTTCACATGAGACATCCGTTATCCTGCAACCATCGCACAATTTTCTAACTGCATTGTTACGCGAACCCAAAAGTGGCAGGAATAAATCGCAATCGGTAAGAAATCATGGTAAAGGACATGATACGATTGCATTACATACTATTCCTGTGATGAAGGAGTTGAAATCATGAAAAAATAGGGTCCAGAAGATTTCGCCAAACTTGTGGTTTGATCACCAAGCCGAGGAAGCAACCCAGCATTATGTTTGGGAGATGCTGTCTGAGGACGGTGACGAGGGAGCACAAGTATGCGGTTGGTTGAAAGACAAGTTTGGCGTATCGTGGCAGATCGTCCCGGCTAATTTAAGCGAAATGATAACCGACCCCGATCCGGCAAAATCGGAACGAGTCATGAAAGCTTTACTCCAGACGAAATCAAAAATTGACATGCAGACGTTACAACAAGCATACGAGGGGTAAGGAAGGCTGCCTTTAGGGTAGCCTTTCTTAACCGTTGAAAGCTCTCTATCAGATCGAGGCGGGACATTAGTGATTACATCATAACTCCAGTTCATGCGTGACTAGTTCATCATCCGCATTTTCCTTAAAACCTAAATTCTTATAGAATTCAGCCGCCTTGGGATTGTCCGTTTTCAAGACGAGTTTAGTATAATGGCTGCTCGCCATATGAATTACCGCATCAACCAACTTTCTCCCGGCTCCATGACGCCGAAATTCCTTTAACACATACAGTCTGCGGATCCTGCCGATGCTTCCGTCAGAATACGGATCACGATTTAACCCGCAAATGCCAATGACTCTATGACCAACTCGACATTCAAACAAGGCTTCATCTACATGCTGAAACGTATTGATACCCTCTTTATATTCATTCACTAGCCTATGGATATTCCTAAATCCTTCTTCCTTGCTTTCAGTCAGGAGCTCGGTGATGTCTACTGCACCCAGGTCGGAAACTTCGTGAACGATCATGTTGTTCATGGTATATCATTACCCTCTGTTTCCCTGCAATTTTTATTATTTGTGTAGAGTCTAGTATTTAAAAAAAGTATTCAGAATGCCAATCGCTCGTAATTGATAATCCTTGTTATCTTCCGTATATATTTGTTCGACTCCCATATAAATGGCAGCATGTTTTATATGCCCTGACTTAAACCGGATGTCCTTCCCGGATTTACTACATTTATTTTCTATCCCTGTGTTTACGCACGTAATTCCATATTCCTTCGACAACCATCTGTTGTAATCGGCCTCATTGGGGCAGGTAACTGCTAAAATGATGAGAACTAGTACCAATATTGCAACCATTCTTCTGATTACTTTGTTCATAACCCTTATCGTTTCTGCCCAATATACAATAAATGAGATGAGACTCCCAAAATGCTTGGGTTCTCCGCTTCCCGGTAGATCAGATTCATGACTTCTTGGAATTCCTCTTCCCCACGGGACCGCCAATAATCGAACTGCTCTGCCTTGAAGGAACCTGCTATACTTGACGAACCTATCAATTTGATCGTCTCGAAGCCATGCGATTCCATGAACGGCTTAACGTCCTCCAAGTTATAATAATACGCACCGGTAAATCTTCCTTCATCGTTATGATTGAATATCCCGGTCCTAACAAATTCCTTAATGCTGCTGATATTATCATTCGGTTTCCATTGTTCCGGAAATGATAATGATGTCATCAGATGCCGAATTCGAGTCATGAATGCCACAAATACATAACCGCCTGCTCGGGTAACACGATTCAATTCTCGGACAGCCGTAGACCGATCCGATTCTGTCTGTAAATGGTATAACGGTCCCATCATAAGTGCACCGTCAAACACCTCATCTTGAAATAGGCTAAGATCGTTGGCATTGGCACGGTGAAACCCCTTGAACTGGCCTGTTAACTTGAATTCTTCGGCTTTAGCAGCCGCAATCTCGACTAATCTTGGCGTAAGGTCTGTTAAGGTCACATCGTAACCGTTCTTCGCTAATTCCATCGAATACTTCCCAGGTCCCGCACCGTTATCCAGCACATGACCTTTCTCAGGCAGCATACTCAAGATATGATGCAAATTGACGATAAATTCAATGGGCTCCCTATCCAAGCGCCCCCATTCATCGAAGGCATTATAATAATCTATCACTTTGTTCAACTGATTCACCCCTTCACTTAATCGCCTGCTTGTAGAGCTGAACAACAACCACAATACTCCCTGATTAGCCCTTACTCGTCACTTCAATCCATCTAACGATGACTTCTTTTAATTGTTCTTTCTTCTCCTCCAGATCGTTTAAATTATAAATCTTCACGATTGCCCGATCATTAGAGGCCCATTCCAATAGAGTATCCTCAGGCATGGCTTCCTTGATGTCATGAGTTTGAACTTTTGGCCCACAATGAAAAATGATGCGAAAGAAGCCTTTCCCTTGTAAATTCAATGTGATTCGGTCTTCGCCCTGAATGCAGAAGCTGGGTGCATTCCATTTAATTTGCTCGGTTATCTGATCATCGACGCTTAATATGAAGCTTCTTACTTCCTCAATTTCAGCCTTTAATGGATGCTCAAGATGGTGAAGATACTCCACGACTTGTTCGTGACCTGTTAATTTTGCCATCCATAACTCCTCCTCATATACTAAGGCAATTGAAGGAACTCATTTTACCCAGGTGGAATTCATACATAATTTCCTTGCCGTCAAGATCGGCTGATAGAAACCCGATTCCGAAGGCATATGCCATCTGATATCGGTGAATCCCGCTTCTTCCAATAGCCCACTTAATTCCGTTCTCAATAAAGCTCTATAGGATGTGCTGTTGACTTCAGTCTTCCATGACCCATCAAGCTCTTGCATAATAAATTGGTTGGTTATATAGTGATTGCCAGCTTCAGCCCAATCCCAGACTTGAAAAACGATACGTTTTCCTTCATCCATAACTCGGGGCAACGTGGAGCGCTGTCGATTCTGCAGAATCTCGTCATAGTCCCTCATCGATATAATCAGTAGCCCCTTGTCTCTAAGCTTCTCATAGAAGTTCCGGCAAGCCACGCTTAATTCTTGGTCGTCCAGTAGGTGGGGAACAGCATTGTCAGCAGACAAAACGACATCGAATTGTCCAGGAACATCCTTATCCAGCGTCCTGAAATCCGCGACTCCAAAACGAACATGTACCCCAAACTTGTCAGCTTCCCTCTTCGCTCGCTCAACCGAATTGGGGCTAATATCTGTTGCCGTTACAGTAAAATCATGCTGCGCTAATCCCAAAGCCTGTGTTCCTATCCCACATGATGCATCCAGGAGATCGATCGGACCCTCATGGCCCTCTACGTATAACGAACGAATAAACTTATCGAAGAAAGCCCCCTGCCATTGAACCGTTTCAGGCCAATTCTTAAATATCAGGTGATATGTTTCCGATAGCTCATTGTAAAAATACAAGCTTGTGTCCTTCAACCTTATCCCCTCCTATGAACAATGCATGTTTTTATGCGAGTATTGTTAATAATGTGGATCCAAATCTTAAACCGTCTTTGGGAGCAAGCAAGAGTCCAAAAAATATGGGGACTAACGCCTTTTCAATAAATTTGCCCATTATGCTGATAATCTCCCTGGATTTCAGAATCCTTAATCAAGCTTCGTCTGACTTAAGGCCCCTTACAAATATGTTCCACACGGTAGATAAACTCCCCTGCAAGTTCCAATTGTGAACAGGCGAATTCCATATCCCCATGACCTGCAATGGCGTAATCCACGTTGCCAAGTGTAGACATTAATATGCGGGCGGACAGTGCAAATCCAAAGGCATCCCGGTCTGCCACAATGTCGGGACGGCTTATCATAAACCGGAATGTTGGCTCCTGCTCCCCTTTAAATAAAGCCAGATTTGCCACAAATGAAGCCAGATCCCAGTAACGAGGCATCAAGGATACATCTTCAAAATCCATCCAGAGCCAGCCCCTTGGGCTCGGCATTAAATTGCGGGCATGAGCATCGCCATGGCTGGGAACTAACAGCTGGGATTCTGCGCGCATCTGTTGATCTATTTCATAAAATTTGTGGATTAATCGTTGTATCCGATCATCTGGATGATCGGATAATCGCGTAACCGATTGATAGATCCTATCCCACACACCCAGAATAGGGAGTTCTCCGGTATATTGCTCCATGGCAAGGGTTAATGTATTCACTATGTTGACCACTTCGCTCGGTGAAGGGAATGGGAGTGCTGTTTGAGGAATGTACTCCCAGAACGTCATCCAGTGCCCATCCAGCTCAAATGGTCCTTCTTGCGAGAAATGCACAGGCAGCAGCACTGGAACTCCCTCCTCGTGAAGATGAGAAGCTACGCGCAGCTCTTGTTCAAGTTTCTTGCCTATTTTGGGATCTTGTTCAGGGGTAAACGCAGCAACCCGGGCAACGATCGGATGAGGGGCCAAGTGAATGATGATATTTCCTCCGCAGCTTAAGATCTTTGGCATAACTTCAGTCAGGCCGAAATTCGCTGCAGCAGTTTGCAAGTGGGAACAAAGACTGTCCATGGCTGACAAGGCAGCACCTCCTTTAAACGGTAATAGCATCATCTTAAAGTTCTCATCGTCTACTTCATTCTAATACTTCTACGACAATGATTATTGGGGTAACAACCTTTTTCAATCCGTTCAACACCTTTAGGATTCTATTTCACTCTGCCAGTGAGTTCCAGAGCTCCTCATACTGAAAGCAAAACCCGGCCTAAGATATTTCCTATCTAAGTCGGGTCATGTGGTGTTTGAGTATTTTTTTCTAATGAGATTAGATCGTAACTCCCTCTTCCCGATACGGCTTCAACAACGCCTCTCTCATCGCTTCATCCGTTTCAATCAAGGCACTGATCTGAATCGGGGTTTGTTCGACGAGCTTACCGTCTTTATATGTACAGCGATGATCATAGCAATTGGGATCATGCAAGATAAGTTTGAGCGAGCCCGGTATATTGGCTGCAATTCCAACATTCGCATCGTCCGTTATCCATTTAACGGGTTTCCAATCCAATATGCCTTCAGCTGTCGTGATTGGAGTATGGTAGATGTAATCCTCAGGCACCTCTGCTAGATATAAATACATACCACCCGTAATAGAACCGTTGACGGACCAAGTCACTACGCCTTTAAAGGTTAGACTATAGTCTTGTAGATGTGTCTCTTCTTCCAGTTCACGTAACATCGAGTCTCGTGGGGTTTCGTTCGCCTCCAGCTTGCCTCCCACGCCATTCCAGCACCCCATCCAGGGCGGGGATTTACGATTCAACAATAAAACCTCATCACTGCGCCGAACAAAACAAATATTGTATTTAATCATTTGAATGGATCCCCCTTCTGCATCGGTTGCTCTTATGTTAAGCTTCTGGTCTTATCTTCGATTGGCTTCTGTTCATCTTCATGTCAGTTTACTTTGACAAAACTCCATTTCCTGTTCGAGTAAGTTAACCAGACCTGGTACTCAGTGATTTCATCTCTAAATTCATATACCTTATCCATATCCAAGTAATGCCCTACTGCAGTAACAGGTACGCTTATACCCGCTTTGCTTTTAACGATTTTCGAGAAATCGATGAATAAGCCTTCCTTAGTCGATTCCAGAAGCATGGCGGCTATGTCATCTGGAAGGTCTTCCATTTTCCGACGTGTTAATCTATGTAATTTGGACACGATGACCCTAGACAACAGAGTCTTATAATCCCCAAGGTCAGATACATACAGCTTATTGAACCATCCATCATCATGCGCGTAGTAAGCAAACCTAGCTTTCGGTATTTCATGTAAGGGCTCTGCAAAATGAGCGAAGGTTAATAATTCCGCAATTTGTAGTTTGGTTAATTTGACCAGATCTTCTTCCCTATCAAAATCAACCCAGAAAAATCTCCATAATCGTATACGCTATCTTCCACTAATCCATCAAGTTCTTGAGATGTCACATAATCTAATCTGGAATGGATACTCCACTGGGCATCTTCGAACTTGTGTTTAAGGAGAATCAAATTCTCCGGTCGGTTACTTACACATGACATAAATTCATAAAATTCAATGCCGTAGGAATAAAAGTACAGGTTATGTTGTTCCTTCCCATTCACATAGATCAAATCTCTAAGACTTTGTTTAGACATGATGACCTCTCTCTAATGCTATCAATGTATAGTCACTCCAAGCAACTACTCCCTCGAGTACAAGAGCGCACCACCAGACCCCAGAATAACGAAATGTTGACCAGACGGGGAAAAACCGCATTTTATTTTCCCATCCAGCCGGTTCAAATCGATTATCGCGGCATGTTTGAGATATTCATAGTTAGGGACAAACACCCGATCCAAGACTACGGAAGCCCTTGGCCACCAGGGGTAAATGACTTCCAGCATCCAGCCATCGTTCGTGATATGAATCCCGTCTCCAGACTCAAATCCAAAAATAGAAATGTCCTGTCCGTTCTGCGGAATACGAAAATCCAAGTAATTATCGCTAATATGATCATCCGTTACATTAGGATCCTGGTCTCTGTGCAGCCGGTATCCGGTTCTGGCCTGTGTAATGCTGTAACCGGAGCTGCTGATCAGAACAAGGTTCTCATCGGCATCCCATCCGCACGCAATGCACCCCGCAGCTGGAATGATAACCTCATGACTCCAAGGATGTGGTGGTTTCGTAGGTTCTTTGGCTTGTGCCTGGTGCAGCAAATCGATCTCAAACTTCGTTCTGATTTCTTTTTTTGAATGTTTAAAAGGGTTCATATCATACTCCCACATTGATCTGAATTAAGGCGAATACGCTCATTCCTTCTCTGCTGGTTAGCAAGACTAGCTACGCTCAATGAAAAAAAATATCACTGTTTAGGATGATGGTTAACCTCTTGTATTCTTGTGTTAAGCTCATCCAATGAACGCTGCATGCGCTCCATCCTTCTCAGAGCAGAATACTGATTGCTGATAATCCCGGCCAAGCCGACTATCATAATGATAATAATCAAACCGATCATATGTAGAATGCATCCTTTCCGTTCTTAGATTGATCTCTAATAATATTTGTTATCGGGTAACATCGATGCGTACGTCCCCGGTTTATCAATTAAGGAAAATAAAAAATCATCCCGATCGCATCGTCTTGCTATGCGAAGGCGGATCATCACTACCCAACTCCTTGCGATGAAGAATAGGATTCATATTACTTTGATCGATGTTCAATGTTCCATCAGCTTGTTTTGCCTCATGATTAAATACCAAATACCCTCCAATGATTCATTGCCTGACTCCAGTATATATCCCACAATCTGATTGTAAGTCATTGTTTTTTCTTGCAGAATATACCCTGTTTCGATAACCTCTTTATCCAAAAATGGTTTCAGGTCCACATGACCCAATTCTTTAATATCTTTCACATGCGACTTAAAGGATTGTAAAGTATGAGCAGCGTATTTTGTTTCGGACGCAAATCTATCAATGCTCCATCCGTAATCCTCCAAGTAATTAATATGCTGTTCTTTATGGATTTCTATGACGACCCCATCATCCTCTTTATTACAACCAACAAGGATAACTAACATTAGAATGAAAAATAATTTTAATTTCAATTCTCCAGTCCTTTCTTGCATCAGGATTATATATCCGAATGAGAAGCCTTTAATTCCTTCTACACAAAACGGCTACGAGTATCCCATATGTGCGGGTCCAATTTTACCGCTGGCGTAAAAGTTGTCGTCAATGCGTACCGCCCACCGGATTCCGCAGATTGATAGGCACCGAACAGAATCTCGTGCACATGCAGCTGCTGTTTCGCAGACTGGACGGGCTGTTCACCCGTACGAAGGCAGCGAACAAAATGGGCAATAACACTCTCATCACGTTGTTCCGCAATTTGACGATACGGCACATAACAGTTCTCATTCCCCCGCCAATTGACTGGCTCCGCATCTGGAACAGCGTCTCCCAACGTGTGAACAACCAAAGGATATCCACCGTCATTCATAGCTATAGTGCCTTTTCGTCCGTAGATCAGTGTATTATTCTGCTTGAAGGACATTCCCCATAACGACCGAATAACGGCATGCTGCCCACCTGCAAATTGAAGGATGAGGGTGACATTATCATCCACATCGCTGTTCACCTTCTTACCATCACCAACGATGCGATTGGGAATCAGCGTGTTGACTTCAGCCATCACACTTGCAGCGGGGCCTAACAAACCAATCAGACGGCTAACAGGATAAGCCAGGCAATCCAGTACCGCACCCCCATGCGCTATAGATTTATCATAATACCAGTTATCGCGCCATGGGCCGGGAAGGGAGAGTTGTGCTTCCGCTCCTGTGATTTTTCCAATGTAACGCTCATCAATGAAATCGGCAGCAGCTAGAAAGACGGGGTTCAAGTCAAAAGGCAGGCTCATGAAAATCAGCCCCTTCCCCTCTGCGAGCGTAACCATACGCTTACAATCTTCAAATGTGGTCGCCATCGGTTTCTCGTTCAGAACAGGCAATCCCTGTTCCAGCGCAGCCAGCACGGGCTCAGCATGCATGGAATGAGGAGTCGTAACCACTACACCATCCAAATCTTCTCGTTCCAGCATGAGTCGATAATCATCATACCACCCGCGAATTCCATATGCCGCTGCCTTCTTCTTCGCATTCTCCAAATGTCTGGAGTATGTTGCTACAATCTGCACACCTTCAAGCATTGCCGCCTGTTCAAAATAACGATTGCTGACATGGCCGCTACCGATCATGCCAAGCTTAATCTTTTTCATGGAAATATAACCCCAAACACTCGTAAAATGTTTCATTAAACATGGTCTGATCTTCACTATAATTCTCTGTATATTTGTTTAGCATCCGAACCCCTACCGCATTGAATTCAGGAATAACTACGCAATGACACCCGGCGGCTCCGGAAGCGTAAAACCATTTTTCTTGAAAATACCATCCAAAAATCCGGTGCTGATCTTGAGTTTCAGCTCTTAATTGGTTAATCAAACGAAATACTTCATTAGATAGGAGTTGTTGATTATGAACGGCTCCTTGGTGTAGATGCAGGTATCCCCACATCGCCAAATCTTTGGCGCTCGCATACAAATTTCGGTCGTGGCCTTCATCGGATTCTATTCGAATGGATGCATACCCCTCCGCAGCCTGAAAATCACATACTAAATTGGAGTATGGCACAGACACCCACTCCGAATGGTTCAGCTCCAGTGGTTTAAATACGCGTTCTGTTATTAATTGAGAGATCGTCTTGCCTGTTATCGCTTTTATTAGTTTTCCTGCGACTTCCTCGCGTTCGATTCGCTGGGGACCAAAGTATTTGGCATTGGTTTTGGTTGCTAAATCGCGGATGGTCACTCCTTTTAAATCGCTTGTTGGCATATCCTTAACGATATCAGAGACAACCGTATCGATGGAGATGCTCCCTTCTGTAACCGCAATGGCCGTTGCCATACCAACGTATGACTTTCTGATGGAATATAGATTAAACATAGAATCCCCGGTTACCGGCAATGCCCCGCTCTTAAAATGATGCTGACCAGAATACCATTCCGTTGCGACATGAGCATCTTGAATGATGAACAAAGCGGAGGCAGAAGCACCATACTTTTCCTGAGAGGCTTGAGTATATGAAACTAGGTTCTGGAACGGATCACTCATAGAAAGTCCCTTTCAAACGACATAACCCGTCCTTTAGATCATGCTCTTCTCAGGTCGGGTCAAACGTCGTCTTATTATTTTATTTCGTTGCATAAATCGATAGCCACTGAGGAAGCGCTGCAAGCGGGTTCAGTTGCCAGTTGCGGAAATCTTCCAGCTCTTGATCTGACAAACGGCTAGCCTCGTCTTTGGATTCATCCACTCAGAATCTGCCGTCCACTGCGAACATTTCTTCCATATGTTTTACGTTCAAACCGGATGACATCATGGCGTTCAATATATCTTGAATACGCCACTTATACGTCGGTATTTCTCCAAAAGGTCCCGTAGAATCATATGGATTCACCACTAGGATCTTCTCTGTAGAGCTGGTTCCAAATGGACGCATAAACGGATGAATGTCAAACATCATGTACGTCCCGTCTAGTTTAAGAATTCCATGGATCTGGGTATACATCGAATTCAAATCATGAATCCATACATGGACCCCATTCGAGGTGTAGACGAAATCATATTCATCACTCTTGATGCAACTCAGCTTCATGGTATCGTCACAGATGAACTCAATATCCCATCTGTATTTCTCTGCTATAACCGAGCTATTCTCCAGCTGTCGTTCCGAAATGTCACACGAAGTAACCTTAGCCCCCATGAGATGAAAAGCAAACACAGCATGATTGTCTCCACTTGAAGGAACACATATCCTTTTGCCCCGCAGGTCTGGGAAAGCCTTCATGATCATGGAGAACGTTGTAGGATGAAATGCGGATTCCGGTTGTTTGATGATGTTGGCTATGACCTCTTCGGTCCGATATCCTACATACCACGAGTCTGACCATTCATCCCAAGATCTTTTAATGATATCCTCTTGTTCTTTCATCTTGCAACCTCCTTGCCTGCCAAACACAAGCGTTTCATAATTAAACGTATATCGGCTATTATGCTACAACCAAGCCTGACAGGATATGGAGAATTTATATGTAATTGAACTCTACCGACGAATTTAGGAAACGAGTAAACTAATGAATGCAAGATAGATGTCACTACAAGGCTCCGATCGCCAACAGCCTGCTGAATCACTCTATTTTGCTCTCGTTTCCCGTCCATTTATGCAGCACAAGCGCTGCACTGAAGATGATGAAGATGGCTAGAATCCTTCCATATGCTAAGGCTGCCGCTCGCGTTCCATCGCCTCAAGCGCCTCGAGTTTTTGCCTATACTGACCGTATTAGATCTGGATCGGGCCCATCACGGTGCTTTTCGATGAACGCCTGAAGTGCCAAGCGATATTCTGATATGAATGTCGGATTGGTGGGGCTTGTTGCAAGCTGGGCTTCGGCTTTTGCAACTGGTTTCAGGTCTTTATTGAGTACCCATTTCTTCCCATAATCTGACTTGTCGCTCATGATGAGGATATTACCCTCGAAACCTGGAACATATTTGGCAACGAAAACTTCACCCTTGGGCGGAATAAGAATGGCGTTACGCCATATCGATAGGAGGATACCCATGGCAAAGCTGAAGAATAAGATTATCAAAAATGACCAGATCGGGTGATGCGTGAGGAAATACAAAACGGCCGAGATCATATACATATATTTCACTCACTTCCTCTCATGACGCTCCTTATAGCAGGAACCTTTTGACCACGACCTCGTCCTTGAAATGATTGGGTAGAAAGCCAATCTCCACCAGTTTCCCTACCCCTCTATTTCTCTATAAGTGCTCAGTGCCTTCTTCATCTTCTCTGTGTACTCCATGGAGTTGCACGAATTTAATAGCTTAACATCCTGACGCCCGCTGGAGCTGAGCAGATCCTTGTCACTTAATACCTGAATGAGCCTGTTCACGGTTCCTTTACTGCCATCTATCATGCGAATGTGATCCGGCAGCAGATCCGATAAGATTCTTTTGTAAAAAGGATAGTGGGTACAGCCCAAGACGATGGTTCCATACTCATTCATATCGAAGGATTCGAATTGCTTGGTAAAGTAAGCATTCATGACCTTTTGATCGAAATTCAAAGCCTCACAGTGCTCTACCAGCTCCGGCAGAGGCAGGGAGTCCACGATATGCATGCTATCGACTCGTCGAACCAAATCCCTGTACTTCGATTCCTTTAAGGTCAGCGGCGTAGCAAGCACCAGGATTCGCTTCCCGCTGGAACGATTGATTTCGACAGCCGGCTTTACGGCCGGCTCCATCCCGATGACTGGGATCGGATAAGCCTTCCTCAGATCGGAAATCGCCATGCTTGTAGCCGTGTTGCATGCAACGACGATGGCTTTAACTTCTTCCTTCATGATCGTTTCCATCGCATGATGGATGTAAGATTTCACGTCTTCCTTGTCTTTGGTACCATATGGCACATGGAGGGTGTCCGCATAAAACAAAAAGTCTTCATGCGGCAGCTTCTTCATAGCCGCCGATAACACCGTTAAACCGCCTAAACCTGAATCAAAAAAAGCTATTCTCATGTTTTTCACCTATCGTTGTATGTTTTTCTGTCAGCATCCTTACGTAAATATCCTTATACATTATACTCCACTACTACAATCTTCGCAGGGCCATCTGTACGATTGGGATCGTAAGTGGATCAGGTTCAAAATACAGAACGACCCAGCCTTATTGTAATCTCAGAGGCCGGGTCGCGTGCGTCGTTTCTATGCAATTCTGAGAAAAACATGTAACTTCCTTCGCAAACATTAAGAAATGCGTGTTTTACTCAAAACATTTCAACAGTGCCAAGGCCTCTTCATGATCGGGTTCCAGAACAAGCGCCTCACGCGTGTATTCCAAAGCCTCCTCGTCAAGGCCAAGCTCATAGCAGCAGATCGCCAAGCAATATAAAACCGTTGGCACCGGCTCGTCTTCATCCGTCTCCACGGATTCCTTCAGGAAGAACCTCGCATCCTCGTACATATCCATCTCGAACAGCACCAGCCCCGCGTCCAATGCCAGATCATAACGCTGCTCCATCACATAGTACGATGACCACATCTTATATATGCCTGTTCGGATATCCAGTATTTCTTCGTCATTGGCATCCGGCAGCAGATTCGAGATGCGTTTCGCGCTTTGAATGAAGAACTCGGCGTCATACCCGCCCAATCGCCAAAAAGACAAAATTTGCTGTATGCCCATGCTCTCAATATTCCGGTCGATCCATTCCTTCATACTGAAGAATTCATCCGGTCCGAAGCGTTCGATAAATTGGCGGTAAGCGATCCGAGTATTGGCATAACTCGTGGGTGCTTCCAGCATGAGGATACAGCCGATGTTAATATTTTTATAATGCTGCGTGGGGAAAATCGCCTCTGCGCCCCTTTGCTCAAACACATACTGAAACGCATGATAATTTGCTGTTAGAGAGAAGCTGCCATGGAAAATTAATTGCGGCGGTTCGGCGAACTTCCAATTATCGATATGATGATCTCCTTTATCCGCTGTGAGAAGCATAAAACCCGACGTTGATAACTGATTCAGACGCTCCATGCAGGTCAAACCCACCTCTGGAAACAGGATATGCGAATCCTCCAGCTCTTGCTGGTAGTGGTCAATCACATCGCGGTACGGGTAGGTGTCTTCCTCGAATCTGGGTGCACGGCGGTGCTCGTATGCCAGTTTCATTCGTTCCAGTACTTCAGCTGGCTTGAGCTTGTTGTGCTGCTCCGGAAATTCGATGACAACATCGCTCTCATAAATCTTGCCTTCCCCCACATAAATCAGTTCTTGCGGAATGCCGTCAAAAAAGTAGTTAGCAACAACCAGCAGCGGCTGCTTCAGATCTCCAGGACGTATCGTTGTCTTCGATACCACCAGGTTCAATTCCGTGTCATGCACGGCATCGAACCTCGCGAAGTCCAGCAGTCCCTGTTCAATATAGGATTGCATGGCAGGATGTTGATTCCATGCTGTAACATTTTTAATCGGCAGATCGGTCATGACATAGCGGAAAGGGGGCAGTGCTATACCCGCAAAATCTCTCAGCTCGCACAGCTTGTGCAGCACATGATAACCGAGGCGCCCGGCTCCGGCTCCCAATTCCAGAATTGTTACAGTTTCGTTGAGATCACCTTGATCGGCGCGGTCCCGAAGGAATCCGAATATAATTTCGGCGTAAGCTGTAGCAATCATAGGGTTGCTCGTAATATACTGTGGAACCTGATCATTATTCCAGGCTTTCATCCCCAGTTCTTCGTAATAATTCCGCTGTAGTTCCCAAATGGGTGCTTCACTGTAACGGAAGCGTTGTTGAATATTGTCCGTCATTCTATATAACCCTGCTCTCTGTATCATTAAAGTACACTCTGATGATGTGCATGCTCATATGCACCGGTCGACCAAGAACGTCTATTGAATCGTACCATATAACTTGGTTCTACCCAAACCTTCTAATCATAAAATCCTGTGTATAGGCTTGAGCTTGATGGCAAATATGCCATTCTTAGGCGTATAGGCACCTTTCCTTCCACACCCTAATATAGTGTAGGAGAACAGAAGGGCGGGATGTGCATGGGTACGAACATGGAACGAGAACAATGGGCCATTTTCTTGGCAGCGATCTGCGGACAGACCTATACACAATTCACCAATACGGACGGCTCATTTGTCCTTCCGCTAAATTATTCGCTTTATGACACCATTGAGGCGAACTCCTTAATCAGCGTGTCCGAGCGCTTTGGGTTTATTCTAGAGTCACCGGATGAAATTATTATCGCCTTTCGGGGCACCAGTTCCACGACAAACTGGATCTCAGATGCCATCGCCTCCCAAAAAAACTTCAAATATATTAAGGACTCTTCTCTCACACACCGCGGTTTCACTAACATATACGCCTCTGCTCGCGGCCAGATTATGTCGGCACTTAACCAACTTCCTACCCACAAGACACTGTTCATTACCGGCCACAGCCTTGGAGGAGCGCTCGCAACCTTATGCGCAGTCGATGTGGCCGCCAACACGGACCACCAATACCCTTATGTGTTTACCTATGGGTCCCCTCGTGTGGGAGATCCCGATTTTGCCAAGGTCTTTGCCAAATATGTTCGAAGCAGCTGCCGCATTGCTAACCTGTTTGACGTCGTAACGCACGCCCCGCCTCATATCTACAAGATGCCAAAACGAGAGAAGAAATTCTATTACAGCCATGTGCATACCCAATGGCCCTTGACCTTCCAGAATGGGTCGGTGAGCGGAAACCACGTGATCGGAAGTTATTATACGGAGCTTGCCAAGCTCCAGCCGCAATTTGCCGAACGCTTAAGTTCGACGAATCCCGAGTTCTGTCCGGTTGTAGAATCACCTTTGGAGAAGGTGTAAGCCTATTTTTCGGATCATAAAAGAAAGCGGATTTCCCTGAGAAAGGAATCCGCTCTTTTATTTCTGATCTAACCAAGAATAGATTACACATGAGTACCGGTTAACATCGGGAACAAAACCTTCATTTCAGCTTCATTCGGTCTTCTGCCATATTCAGCAATTTCGAAAGGCTCTGCATATTGTACGCTGGCTGCATGGTCTTGGCCATATTGCTTCGCAAGTGAGGGCAGCATTTCGTTCGAGACGCTCAGGAACCGATCCCAATACTTCAGAATAAAGTCCCGCTTCTCTTCCCAGGTATTCGGTACCGCATCCAAGAAACCGCCCTGCCAAGGTGCAAACTCATAGAATTGGGAAGCGTGGGCATCACAGGCCAGCAATTTCTTCTCGATGACGCTTCCTGCATCGAAGACAATATCTGATTGATACGTCGCCCGTGCTGCATAATCCGGCATCAGCAGAAATATCGGCGATTTCTTCAATGACGGCACTTCAGGGACGGCATTAGGTACGTTCGCAACAAAATCTGCCGCATCCCGCACTACCTTCCCGACATTGCGGTTATCCACATGACCGGGACCGTCCGGATGGAACGTAATGACGATATCAGCCTCCCAGCCACGAATTTGACGGATCACTTCCTTGCGTACTTCGGGCGTTGGCATCAATTCGCCATCGGGAATGGGTAGAACGACGTATTCCAGTACCCCAAGACATTTTGCTGCCTCTTGCGCTTCTTGAATCCGACGTTCGACCAGCTGCTGCCCGCTCATTTCATGATGACCACAGCATCCATCGGTTAACGTTACAAACTTCACCCGATGCCCCATCTCCGCGTAAGCTGCCGAGATCGCGCCAGCATAGATTTCAGGTTCATCCGGATGCGCTGCAATGACAATCACATTGAGAATTTTAGACATCTGCTGCTTCCTCCTTGTAGTTTCTTGAATATACGATCGATATGATACCGATTACTTCGTCCGTTTCATCAATGGATGATCTTCCTTCAACTCCAGCAAATCCCACAGGTTCCCGTATAAATCCTTGAATACCGCCACCATGCCGTAATCCGCTTCTTTGGGCTCTCTTACAAACTCAATTCCCCGCGATACCATTTCACGATAATCTCTCCAGAAATCATCCGTGTTTAAGAATAGGAACACCCTGCCGCCCGATTGGTTGCCTATAAATGGCTCTTGCTCCGGCTTGGACGCCTTGGCAAGCAATATCGTCGTGCCGACCGAGCCGGCAGGTGCTACGACCACCCAACGTTTATCTTGTTCAGGCTGGTATGTATCTTCAATCAAGGTGAAATTCAGCTTTTCGGTATAAAATGCGATAGCCTCATCATAGTCCTTCACGACTAAGGCGATATGGACAATGGATTGTATCATGTTCTCTCCCCCTCCGATATGATTGTTCAATTCTTGTACGATCATCATGAAGTTCCCGTCCGGGAGCTCAACTAGTCTTTCCTACAACTGTTTTACCTTAAAAAAACTCTCTTTCAAGAATGGAGTAATAGAACTGATCCGTCCACTCTCCCTTCCAAAAAAGCTCTTCTTTAAAAACAGCTTCTTGAGTCATACCGATATGCTCCATAAGAGCTGCAGATCGCGCATTTTGCGAATTGCACATACCAACCACTTTATGCGCATGCAGCTGTTCAAAAGCAAATTTCAAAAGGAGCTGAGCAGCCTCACTTCCGTACCCCTGTCCGCCATGTTGAGGGAGGATCGCGAATCCCAATTCCCAACTCTTCCTGTAGTCGATATAACTCCACACTTGAGCGAGTCCGATTGGAGTTCTATTCCCATCATTCACTAAACGAACGATAAAATCATAGCTTGTTTCGTTTCCCTCATTGATTTTCTCCAGATAGGTGCTTCGAACAACTTGTTCGTCGGTCGGTATGGATTCTTCAAACTGCCATAAATCTCGATCGCATTCAATCCTGCATATAAAATCCAAGTCTTCGTTTGTGATTCTAGATAAGATTACGTGTTCTCCATAGATCTCCATAAGGTTCCTTTCTTGTTACTATCATAGTATCGATTCATACACACAAATACGATATTTTCTACTCAACCTTCCAAGCATGTGCTAATTTTATGAGTTCTTCTTTCGCTTCTATTTCACTATCGCCTATAACTTCTCCTTCAATATAATAAGTTCTTATTAATTCCTCCGACTTTTCTTTAACGGGTTTCTGAATATATATCAAATAAAATACTTTATCCGGAGCTGGATAAGCTGCCGAACCACCATGTAGAAATCTAATTAATGTAGCCTGACCAATTGGCAGGTGTATACTTTCTTTGTTCGTTATTTCCGAATGGTTTCGAATGCTCACATGTTCTGTCGGACCATCTTGTTGTCCAACCATGAGCTTAATAAGATCTTTCCAAATAACTGAGTCTGTATGTTCATCTAATGTCAGGGTAACGGAGTTATTAGGAGTGGTAGCCTCATTCGATTTTGGGAGTAAAATGAAAGTCATTAGAATTGAAATAAGTACAACAAGAAGCGATATAAAAACAGTGGATTTTTTGGTCATTTTGTTACCTTTCCTTAACCAGATTCTATATGCTCCGATCAATTTTTATCGACAGCGAAAGAGCGATGTTACAAGATGAGAGCTTTCTTGCATACAACTCATCATCTACGTTTCATCAGAATTTTCTAAGCTTTGATACATATTTATTTTATGGTATTATATATGTAATAAAGACCAAGTGCGGCGAACACTTGGTCAGTACAGTTGGCTTGGATGGTTTATTCCCTTCTAAGTCATTCAGGAACGAAAAACCCACCTTCGGCGCTTAACCTTTGAAGTGACCCCATAAAGTTAGACATATTATTTTATTAGGCAACTTGTTGGGCATGAGTTCGGTACTGTACCGGACTCATGCCTTTTAGTTTTGCTTTAATACGCTTGTGATTGTAATAATCGATATATGTAGAGAGCTCTTGTTTAAACTGCTCAATACTTTCAAATTCATTTATATATAGAAATTCAGATTTCATGATGCCAAAAAAGTTCTCGATGACGGCGTTGTCGTAACAGTTACCCTTACGGGACATACTTTGCTTGACACCGCGTTCTTTGAGGGCATGACGATACTGTTTCATCTGGTAGTGCCAGCCTTGGTCCGAATGAATCAAAAGCGTATCTTCATCCGCTAGTCGATTGAATGCTTGATCTAACATTGTTGAAACAAGGGAATAGATTGGTCTTGAACCGATCGTATACGTAATAATCTCCCCATTATAAAGATCTAACATGGGAGATAAATATAGTTTTTCTCCAAATAATTTAAACTCTGTTATATCCGTTACCCACTTCTCATTTGGCTTTTCCGCGAGGAAGTTACGCTCTAGAATGTTTGGTGCAATCTTGCCAATCAAACCTTTATATGAACGATATTTCTTCATGCGTACCAGACACTTCAATCCCAACACGTTCATCAAACGCTGCACCTTCTTATGATTTACATGGTGACCGCGGTTCACTAACTCATCTCGAATACGGCGATAACCGTAACGCCCCTGATGTTCCTCGTAAATCGCTTGAATAACGTCCTTTAACTCAGAATCTTTGTCCGGCATACCGAATGTATTTACCCAGTAGTAATACGTGCTACGAGGGATATCTGCGAGCTGCAGAAGTGCTTTCACCGAAAATTCGTTCCTTAGTTCATAGACTACTTGCGCTTTGTCTTGTTTGGTGATTTTTCCTTGTTTTGAACTAAGGTGTTCAACTTTTTTAAATAAGCATTCTCCATACGCAAAAGTTCTATCTCTTTTTGTAAAGCCTCTACAGACCCCTCTACAGGCTTTTGATCATTCAGTTGTTTTGGATCCTTTTTCATGGATAAACGCCCCTTTTTCTTTGGTTGTAGGGCGTCTATTCCGTGTAATTCTAAGCTTCTTTGCCAGCTTAGAATGGTACTATGACTGGCAATATTAAATACTGCAGCTGTCTCTCTAATAGACGTCCCGTGTTCTTTCATATGATTAAGTACGTCTAGTTTATCCTGTACGGAATACGGTGTATAGCGCTTTTTAAAGACCTCTTCACCATGGTGCTCATATTGTCTAATCCAATGTAATAGGACAGTATGATGAAGTCCTATTGATTTCGCAATCGATTTCATGCTTTCTGATCCATTTTGATAACGTATAACCGCTTGTAATTTTTCGTCCGGACTAAAATTAGCCATAGAAAAAACTGCACCTCCAATGTTAGATGGTGTCTAACAATTGGGGTGCAGTTCACTTTGGGTGGGTTTTTTACTTTTTCTTGTTGTTATTATTAATGTATGTTAAAAGAGCAAGAATGAACGATCCAAACAGAAACATAATCGTTAATGCATCCTTTACCTCCACGGCTTCACCCCCTTTCGAAGGGAAACCATGCCCACCCAAGATTCAATTGTAGTTATATTTTACCGTGCTGACTGCCATCCCAAGTTTTGCAGTCCAATATAACACCAGCTTTTATATTCGGCCAGAAGTATCTTTTTATCATCACTTAAATTGAATTGAATAAGTGTTCCTGTTATTGTCTCGGTTTCGATATACCTATCTATCGCTTCTTGCTCTGTTTTATATTGCTCTACCAACATGCCGACGATGACAAGTATGCGAATGATCATGATAACGTGCCCTTTAATTCCCTCAGTCTTAACAAAATTTGAGCTGCATGCCCTTTCATACATACGCTGATAAATAACCCTTCGTTAAATCGATCCCCGCGAATATAACTGGTCATTAATTTCCTAAGGGTTTCCAGATCGGCGTTCATGATGCTGCTATCCATATTGTTATCTAAGTTCCTATAGATCTCGTTCTCCATTAACCAGTCGCTCCAGTTAAATACCATTAAGAAGCCGACATCATCTAACGCTTTACGAAAACTTCCAATTTTCTCACTTTCGCACATGTATCCATTTACTTCATGATAAAAAACGGACCCAGGATCCTGGAAATATTCGAGGTAATGGAGTAATCGATCCACATCTGCGGAGGTTAAGTCTGCGTCATACGGCATTCAATCACCTCACTGATTCTAATTAATCCCTGCACAGGGTTCCCATGGCACCTATGGATACTCCCCCTGAGGGCACTAGTTCTACTAGCGCCCTATCGGAGCTTTCCTAGCCTCGAATGTAATCATCTGATCCGCTTTTACGGGTTTATTCAACCATGCATAGTCAGCCGATTTCGTGATCTCTTCATAACCCTGCTTCTCTAGCATGAGTTCAAATTCGTGATATCCATACCAACTTAGAGGAAACCGTTGCAGCTCGGTCTGAATCAGATTCCCTTCCTTCCACTTTTCATATTTCATAATCGACACAGTTTTCTGCTCCAGCAGATTCATTTCCGTGATTCTTTCTTCTAATATGATCACTTCATGATCAGAAGTTTCCCAAGTTCTAGTAGAGGCATGATTCGCTTGGATATCAGTAGGAATAAACAAATCCATAATTAATCTGCCACCAGGTTTCAGATGAGAATAAAAATGCTTCAGTGCCGCGACTGCCTGCTCCCGACCCTCCACTAATTGGAAAGATCCGGCGGGAATAATAATGGCTTCATATGAATCCGTCAACGCAAAGTTATGCATTTCGTCTTCATACAGTTTAGTTGCAAGGCCCAATTCCTCGACTTTTCTTCTGCAAGAATCCAGCATGGCTGCTGAGTTATCGACACCTTCCATATCGATCCCCGCTTGAAGCAACGGAATTAACACCCTGCCTGATCCACAGCCGACTTCCAGGACTTTTCCTTTTACGTCCTTCAGACGCTCTAAATAATACTCCACGTCACCAAACGAGAAACCTAATGGTTTACTCAGATCATACACTTCCGTACACAGCTCTCCGTACAAACTATACATAGGATAAAACTCTCCAATCTATATGTATTTTTTTGCTGTTAATGCCCTCTAAATCAGTATCATTACACTTCTCTTTTCTCATCCGGTCGATAGAGGATTCTTTGGTAATCCCAATCTTTAGTATCCATATCGCCTAGATACATTCTCTCATGCTCAGGTACTCGTTCATATTTCTCTCTAAGTTTTTCTCTGTAAAACAGGGTGGGATTTTCTAAATATAAATAATAAGCATCCCTGCATTCTTCGAGCGCTGTTTTCTCTCCATTCAGTTTCTTGTGAAGATCCATGAATTCCTTATGTTTCTCCTCGATCTCCGCCGCATACAGCGGTTCAGATAATGTAACCTCTCCAAGTCCGGCCATGCGAATAGGCAATTCCCTATCAAAGGTAGTAAACAAAGTCCCGTCCTGAAACCAAACGTTTGCTTCGTCAAGATGGCACTGGACGTCTTGAGGCAGGTTGTAGATCATGACTTGACCGTCCTGGTAAACATTCAGATTAACTAAATAGTTCGCACCTTCGTATTTCATGAAAATGTTGAAGCCGTCACCCTCCACCGTCTGATAGAACAGTTCGCTTTTTACATAAAAATCAGTGGGACGGGGGGAATGGGCCACTCTTCTGGCTTCCCATTGCTTCTGCTCCCGCTCTGAAATTTCATATATATTCACGAATTCCGGATTCAAGAGCCGAATGGTCTCCTCAATGTGCTCATAGTAGCTTTCTTGATTAAATCTCCAGTTCGCTTCCTTCACTTGGAACGCACCCAGGCCATGTATAGACAGATTTTGGCCAACCGGTACGACAGGCGTCAGCCAGTTGGAGTCGATCTTGTTTTTTAAGCCCTTAAGGTCAACAAGCTCCCAGCAATTCGTCATGCCATCATCATAAATATCTACATCAATATAAAAGTACTGCCCTCCGTTGCAAATCATCCCCGGGATGGTTGTACCTTCAACGATTTTGGATCTTCTAATTGTTTTCATAGCAATCACCTTTTCGATTATAGTTAATGATGCTTCCGTCTATTGCGAGCCTGGTGGCTAAACAGGATCGTAAAGTTTGAACCTGTAATCCGCATGTTAGGTGAAGCGATTAGAATCTATTTCTTTAGAGGCATTCCTTACATCATATAAGAGAGCTACAGAAAGAACTATACCATTTATATTTATAAATAATCTCTACTTAAAACGATTCCCAAGGCACATGCAAGACCCTGGTGTTCTTCTTCGCATCGTAGCGAATGGAGTCATATTTAACGCTGGGTTTTTAATCGATAATGATTGATTGATCTATATGCCTAATATGCTAATGACCTTGTGATTCTGCAGTTGAAGCGTAATCCAGTCCACGAATTCCTGCATGAGCCGGATTAATTGATCCATATTCTCTTCCAGGGCCTCGATAAAATCCGTTTCAGACGAAGTAAATATGAAGCCAATATGCTCCTTCAACTCCTCCGCTTGGGGACGGCCTTTCAAAAAAATCAGGGTTTCTTCAAGTCTGTTCAAGATCCGCCTCCATCTTTCTGCATCCAATTCATTGAATGCATAGTGGTCGTACGGTTCATATTCTTTTTCAACGGCGCTTTCCAGGTAACCGAAAGTCTCTTCATCCATATAGATCGAATCCACGTTCCAGCACCGATTCCGGTAAGGCCCCGGCAATACCTCTATGTAACATGAACCTTCCAGCTCATCCAGCCTGTATATTTTCATAATACCATCCTTCTTGTTCCTAGCATTCTCATTCTATATTACATCCTAATTTCCGTTTGGTAAAAATAGCAAAAGGACTCCCCCGGCTCATGAAAATCATGGCAACAGGAAGTCCCCTATGTGTGGTGCGTTTAAGCTACGCTCTTAAAAAGGCAATGTAATCCGTTATGATCCCCTTGTGTCCCAAATGCCGAAGCACGGTCGTGATATTGCCTCTATGATATGTTCCATGATTTACGACCTGCTGGAGAATCTCCGAAATCGAATTTTGAAATGATTCCCCCGCAGTGTTGTGATAAGTCACAACCTTCCCCATATCGTGAGCCGACGTTAAATATTCACGATGCTCGGTTTGGAGCTGGCTCATGTATTGACGAGCTGCTTCCATATTTGCAAATGGTCTCGCGACAAGCGACGGAGGACTTTCCTCCTTGATTCGGGCAAACCAAACTTCCTCCGCAGCTGCAAGGTGACCGAGGACTTCCGCGATGGAGTTGAAGCCCAGATTCACTTCCTGGAGAAACACGCCTTCCGGCAAGGATTGCAAATGATTCAAAACTCTTTCGTTCGCCCAAATGTGATAGTCGTACAATTGAAGATACGGTTTGTTCATTCTGCTCTCTCCTCTCTTGATCGCTTTATCGGTCGATCGGAATGCACGATATCCTAATACAACATCGATCTCGTCGAAAAAGCTCCCGGATTCTACACCCGATATGGAACAGCAATTGGCTTTATATATGGGTATTCTCCATTGGATTCGGTTATCCTTTTTTCAACGCGTTCAGCCCCATTGGACCTTGTGATTCTTAGCCTTTCACCTGCAAACTCGCGATCGCTCCTCTTGTCGAGTCGGGGCCGACCTGAATGCGGAACTCGCCGGGCTCCACCACCGGCTTCAGGTCAAGGCTGATCAATTCCAGCTGCTCGCTGCCGATGGTGAACGTCACTTCCTGCGTCTCCCCTGCCTTCAAGAATACTTTTCGGAACCCTTTCAGAGCCTTCTCCGGCCGGGTCACGGAGGCAGCCAGATCCGAGACGTACAGCTGAACGACTTCCGCGCCGTCTCGTGCTCCCGAGTTGGTCACGTCGATCCGGACCGTGGCTTCGCCACCTATTGGGATGAACTCCGGCTCGACCGTCAGATGGCCGTAATGGAATTCCGTATAACTTAACCCGTAGCCGAACGGATATCGGGGCTCCAGATCCGTCTCCAGATAACGCTTGCCCCGGGTCCGTCTGGCATTGTAATGGATCGGCAACTGACCGACTTCCTTCGGAATGGAAAGCGGCAGACGGCCGGACGGGTTGACGTCGCCGAACAGCATGTCCGCGACCGCGTTGCCTCCCTCCTGGCCGGGATACCAAGCTTCTACGATCGCCGGAATAAACTCGTCGATCCATGGCTCCGTAATCGGCCGTCCGTTGATATAGACGACGACCACCGGCTTGCCGAGCTTTTGGAGCTCCTGCAGCAACTCCAACTGCACGCCCATCAGCGTCAGGGTCGAGCGGTCAATTCCTTCCCCGCATTCCATATCGCTCTCGGCATGCCCGGTCACGACCGAGGCGCCGGTTCTCAGATCGATGGTGCCCTCCCCGAAATCCCGTGCGCTGGAGCCGCCAAGCACCATCACGATGACATCGGCTTGCTCGGCGCACGCCAGCGCCCGAGGAAACCCTTCCCTTGAATCGCCTTGAATGCGGCAGCCCGGCGCATACAGAACGCGGCTGTCTCCCAGCCGTCGGCGGATGCCGTCCAGCACCGTCACGATCTGCCCCGGCGGCTGAGGGGAGGTATAATCGCCAAGCTGATTATACGGCGCATGGGCGTTGGGGCCAATGACGGCAATCGTTCCGACACTCGGACCCAGAGGCAGCATGTTCCCCTCGTTCTTCAGGAGCACGATTCCTTCAGCCGCTGCTTGGTAGGCCAGTGCGATATGCTCTTTGCAGCCTATGACCTGCTCTGCCCAGGCTGGATCCATATAAGGCCGATCAAAGAGACCCAGCCGAAACTTCAGTTCCAACACGCGGCCGGCTGCCTTATTCAGATCGTCTTCGGTGATCAGCCCTTGCTCCAGCGCTTGGTGAAGATGTGCCCGGAACATGGTCCCGGACATCTCCATGTCGACACCAGCCTTTAGCGACTGGGCTGCCGCTTCCACGCCCGTTCCGGCCGTATTATGACCGCATGCCAACATATGGATAGCGCCGCAATCGGTAATGACGAAGCCGTCGAAGTTCCATGCCTCGCGGAGCACGTCTTGCAGCAGGTACCGGCTGGACGTGCAAGGTACTCCGTCGATTTCGTTGTAGGCCGTCATGACCGACAAGGCTCCCGCTTCAACGGCCTTGCGAAACGGCAGCAGATCGACTTCGTGGAGCTCCCGGAGCCCGATATGCACCGGTGCCCCATTGCGCCCTCCTTCGGAAGCGCCGTAGCCTGCGAAATGCTTCAGCGTAGCCAGCAGGCTGGTATGCGAATCAAGGCGCTCTCCTTGCAGTCCCTGCACGGCGGCAACCGCAAATTCGGCCACCAAATGGGGGTCCTCGCCGAAGGTTTCTTCGGTACGGCCCCAGCGGGGATCGCGTACCACGTCCAGCACCGGCGAATAGGTGGCTGCTCCCCCCTGAGCCCTTGTCTCGGCGGCAACGGCGCGGCTTATGCTGCGGAACAGCTCCGTGTTCCAGGTGCTTCCGATCGTGAGTGGTACGGGGAACACCGTCGCCCCGATCGCCATATGTCCGTGGGAGCATTCTTCCCCGAACAGAATCGGAATCCCCAGCCGCGAGTGCTCCATCGCGTAACGCTGAATCGCATTAACCGCTTCCGCCCCTTCCCGCGGGGACAGTCCGTTCGCCAGCGTCACCCCGGTCCAGGGATCGGCCCGCAACGTACCGTACAAAGAACCGATTCCTCCCTCCGTAAGCTGCGACTTGAACTCTTCAGTAAGCTTGATCGTACCGTCGTCGTTCTTTATGTAAGCTTTCCAGCCGAACGGCTGGATCAGCTGTCCGATTTTCTCTGCCGCCGTCATCCTCTCCAGCAAGTCCTCGACCCGCCTCGAAACTGGCCATGCAGCGTCCTTGTAGTCCATGGCGCACACCCTTTCTTTTTCCAGTTAAAATCGTTCAAAATATGATTACATACAACCGTTCGTTGAATGTTCCCCCATCCTATAAGGGTTCGGGTTTAGGCTCTTTCCCATCGAATTCAACGCCACACCGCCCAAGCAGCAGCCCTTCCGACGTTCCCAATTGAAGAAAAAGGCCCTCCGGCACGATCCGCTCGACCGGAGAACCTCCCTCTATGTGTATCGTGCAGAAGGCCGCGCCGTGACTATCCAGGTCAACAGAAAGAACCCTCTTCCAACCGTTTAAGGGGCGAGTACGCCTCAAGATGGTTGGCTCTGCCGGATCCGTACCTCCTCCGGCCGGTATACGGTCCGCACTTGTCCCCCGGCATCGGTCATGAACATCACGGTCCGCTCCCGTTCCAATTCGAAGGCATAAACCGCCTCGGTTACCCGATCCCTTACCTCAACTTCTGCGCTTGCCCCATGCTCGGAGACGAAGACGTACAAGCTTCCATGCCCGAACGCCAGCTTGCGGCCGTAGATTCCGGGCAGCTCGCCTCCCTTCAGCCATTCCAGCTCAGGCGAAATGGCTGCGGAGCGGATAGCTTCCGCGTACAACGCTTGGATCGGCTCCCAGCGCTCGTTCATCTCGACCGGGAGCGGGCACCAGATGAACCGTCCCGCGCCCAAGATAACCGTGATGGGCTCTAGCGTCCCATCCAACCGTCCCGCCGGACGATCCACCGCCAGCGCGTTAATCTTCCGTTCGCCGAACGAAACGGCGAAATGCTCTCCCGCCAGCTCCAGCGTTTCTTCCCGAAGAACGTTAGCATGGACGGTTTCGCCGATCTCCTGCTGCAGGCGGTGCGGCGCCGGCCCCCAATACGCATCGGTGCGCAGCGGGCCTGTCCACAGGACCGTGCTCCCTTCCCTTGCCAGGTCGAGGAGCTGATCAAACGCGGTATCGTCGAAATTGTGCGCGCTCGGCACAATGATCAGCTTGGCCGGATAGCGCTTCAGGTCCTCCAACTGGTATTCGCCGATGCCTCGCGGATGGACGTTCATGCCGAACGTCAACGCGCGCATAGCCCTCGTTGTTGCTTCGTATGCCAGCTTGCGGCTGGAAAAATCATTCGAATACGGGTAAACGACGGCGATGTCCTCGAGCTGCCGTTCATCGTCGAACAGGCCGGCTGCTTCCTTCATGAAGCGGCCGAAGTCATAGGACACATCCGCTTCGGGCTTCTGCGTTCCGTCCGCCCGAAGCGCTCCGATGTTGGATTCGTTGGCATTATCCATGAAGTAGTTAATATTCCAAATCCACTGCACGGCACCCGCGCCCCCGGTCGAAAACGAATACGCATACTTCCGCTCCAGGATGCTGCGAAGCTCTTCCTCCGTCCGCTTGGCGATGCCGTCCGGACGTTGCACGTGCATGATGCCGGTCTCCTGGATCAGATTCGGCTTGTCCGGCGTTTTCGTAAATATACCGTCCCAAGCCAGGTGATCGTTCTGCCACCAGGAGTGGACCGTCGTATAATCGACTGCGGGGCCGTAGAACGAAGGCGACGGGCGCTGGGAGCAGATGCCCTCGTCCTGCCCGACCGTTACTAGCTGGCGGGGATCGGAGCGGCGAATGGTGCCGATGAGCTCGGATGCCCACCGATTGTGCATATCCATAGTGAACAGCGTGAAATCGATCCACGGTCCCCACTTCTTCGGCTGCAGCACGCTGTTGAACAGCTTGTCGTCCGGACTCGGCGCCGGCGCCGAGTCGAAGGACGGAAGCTCGCCAGGCGTCATGTTCCATCGCTCCTGAAGCAGCGCGAGATCATCCCTGTGGCGCTCCCGGAGCCACTCGGACCAAGCTTGCCGCTCGAACCGGTCCCCTATCGATACTGGCCCCTCGAAGATTCGCTTCGGATCGAACAGCGAAGGCTCATTGATCAGGTCCCAATGCACGTTGGTCGTGCCCCTGTGACGTCCCACGATGGAGGCGACAAAGCGCTTTTGCGCCTCCACCGATCGCGGATCCAGGTACGGGTTCACGCCTTCCCAGGCTTCGGGAGCAAACGAGAAGAACGTAAACGTCACTTCCAGCTCATGCCGCTTGGCCGTCAGGATAAAGGCATCGATCGCCCGCATAACGTCCTCGGCAGCATGACCGTCGGCGTACATGATCATCCGGTATCCTGTCCATATACCCGTCCGAATCAGGTTGATCCCCGCCCGCTTCATCTCCGCCATATCCGCATCCCATCGCTGCACGTTCGGCAGATGGAGAAATTTGCGTGCGACGTCGGAGGTCATGTACGTCATGCCAACGATCGGAACCGTTCGTACGCCGCGGTGGAAGTAATCTCGCCCGCATTCCAGCCGTTCCCCTGCCTGCAGCAGTGGACGGTTGACGCCCCAAACCGCCTGGATCAGTTTGCGGCGCTCCCCGAACTCAGACTCGGCTTCGCAAACGATCCGGTACATGCCCGCTTCCAGCCGTATCGGCACCGACAAGCGAAGCTGCTGCAGATCCCGCTGCTCCATGCCGGCTTCCGACTTCGCATGCCCGGTCCAGACGGTCTCACGATCGTCTTCCTTTATGACGCTCACGGCAAAATGCCATGTCTGCGCCGGGACGGATGTCCGGGACAGGGCCTGCAGCTGGATCGTCAACCGCATCTGCTCGCCCGGCTCGTAAGAGGCATAGTTCGGCTTCAGCCACAGCTCTGTCATGCCTGTTCCCGCGTATTCGGCCAGATCCTGCAGGACATCAATCCCTTTCGTATCCCAGAACGATGCCCTCAGCTGCTGGTTGATCAGAATCCAGCGGCCCCCCGCGTAATCGCCCTTATGCTGTTCCAGCATGACGACCGGAGCGGACCGCTCTCGTCGATCACGGTCCATGCCGATCAGCAGCGGCGAGATGACGGCATCCATCGGACCGCACGCCCCCATCTCGGACGGGATGTCGCTTGCTTTGGTCGGATGCAGTGTCAAGCCCCAGGTCGGCTCGATGCCGAACAGCTCCTCGCGGCCATGCAGAATCGGAAATTCGGCAGAAGCCTTCAGCTCCCGGACGCGCGATACGTCAACCGCCAGCGCATCATGGATATCCATTCGCTGATGATAAGCCAGCTGCTCGCGTTCGGCATGCCAGCTTCCGTTCAGCTCTCGAATCGGCCTGCGGAAAGGCACGCCACCGGCATGAACCAGACCGCCGCCGGCCTTCAGGTGGGCTTCGATGGCCGCCCAAGCCGCTTTCGGAAAGTACGGCCCGTGCAGATGAACCAGCGCGTCCCAGCCGCCTTCCGTCAGCCGCTCAGCCACGTCCGCGGCACCTGCGACCACCGCCCATTCCCGCAATCGATCCAGTGCCTCTGCAGACGGACGTTCGCCTTCGTAAGGAAAATGTTCGTCGTAAAATACCAGCGTTCTCATCGCTTACTCCTTTCTCGTCCGCGGCTGGCCGTCGACGTATACGGATGTTCCGCGCGTTCGGGCCCAGTCGGCGATCCGGGAAGGGTCGCCGGTCCAGAGGCGGTTCACTCCCCATTGATTCGTCTGCGGCCGCTCCTCGCATTCGATGCGGATGACCGGGAACAGCTCGGTCGGACGTTCCCGCGGCAGCCCTTCGATCCACAGCACGTCCTCTTCCTGCCGGAACGACAGCTCCTGCCCCGTTGTCAACAGCGTCACCCGTGATACCGGCGTCACCAAGTCCGCCAGCCTCAGCACCGGCCTCCCATCCCAGAAGCGGATGATGAGATACAGCTTGTTGTCTTTCATCGTCTGCCGCCCGTAGGTGATGAACTCCGTGAGGTTCCCGCCGTCGGAGCCGTAGATGGCCTCGCCGTGAACGTCCAGCCACTCCCCGATCTTCAGCGCCCGCTCCACGAAGGCCGGCGGAAGCTGTCCGTCGGGCTGCGGTCCGACGTTAAGCAGAAGATTGCCGCCCACGGTCCCCCCTTTTTCCGCGCACTCGCACAGCATGTCGAGCAGAACGTCGGCCGGACGCCATCGTTCGCCGTTCGTATACCCCCACAACCGCCACGTTGTTACCTGGCTGGATTCCCACAGCCGCTTCTGATCTGGAACGATGACATGCTCCGGCGAGCCGAAATCGCCCAGCACCTCAGAATCGCCCGAGCCGCCGCCGCCGTCCGCATGCAGCTTCTCCTCCTCGGACAACCCAAGGCGGTTGTTGACCAGAATGTCCGGCTGAATCGACTTCATCCGTTCCACCAGCTTGATGCTGTCCAGGTCCTCCGCGGTTCGCGGCCAGACCCCGTCAAAAAAGAAATGATCGATGCGCCCGTATTTCGTGACCAGCTCTTCCACTTGGGCATGCAAATACTGCTTCATCGTCTCCCAGCCCTCCGGATCCTTCTCCGGTCCGTCGAAGTAAGCCGGAATCCGCCAATCGATCCAGGAATAATATAAGCCAACCCGAAGTCCTTGGGCCCGGAACGCATCGGTAAACTCGCGCACCAGATCCCGGCCGGGCGCCTGCTTCGCGCTGGAATAATCCGTCGTGGCCGTATCCCACAAGCAATATCCGTCATGATGCCGCGTCGTCAAGCAGGCATATTTCATGCCCGCCTTGCGCGCGGTGTACGCCCAAAGCTCGGCGTCAAAGAACTCCGGATTCCACTCGCAGGCCTTCTGCGCGTATTCGGCCTGGTCCAAATGCTCCCGGAACAGAACCTGCTCGCCGCGCCCGTATTGGGCATAAGGCCCGAAATGAATAAACATGCCGTACCGGCTTTCCGTAAACCATTGCCAGCCTTCCCGGATGGCTTGTGTTTGCTTGGTCATGAACTACGTCCTCCTTATTCTGCACGGCTCTTGCCGTGCGGCCAGCCTTAATAAAGACTTTCGCTTCTAACTCTTTGAGCAGTCTCAAGGCTTCTTATGACCTTTACTCTAGCCTGGGAATCCCTGTCTTGAACACTTTACTTTTGAGAGAAAACTTTGATTTTGGCCAATATCGGAGAATTGAAGCCGTAAGGCGGCGCCCATGATCACTCCCGAATCCCCTTAGACTCGATTCGAAATTCCTCACGACCTGCTTCATGCTTCATGCACGAAAAAAAGCAATTCCTCCCCAGCACTAGCCGGGAGGAATTGCCCTGTTTAAAAATCATGTTCATTGCCGCCGATCGCGTCTGCACTTACGACTGACCGGCTCTCCACTCATCGAATTGCCGTTTATATTCCTCCACGACTTCATCGAGACCGGCGGACTTCATCGCGGCCAGCATTTTATCGTAGGCGTCCTCGTATTTAACGACCCCATGCATGACCGGATAGACGCTGGTCTTCAGCTCTGCGATGCAATTCGCGTACTGGGAAGCGACGTTTGTCGGATCGAAGGTGAAGCCGATCGTGATGCTGTTCACGGCATCGTCCGCAACCGTCGTACGGCGCTCCAGCCGCGCAGGATCTGTATTCGTCGGGTAACGGTTCATCTCGACGTGGCCGAGCAGCCAGTACGGAAGCTCATAAGCCGGGGAACCGTTCTCGTTCTTGGCCAGATAATCCTTCGTATTCTTGCCGGTATCCTTCCAATGGACGTCCTTCACGCCACTCTGTACGAGATCCATGTTCTCCTGACTGCTGTACACCCAATTCAAAAATTGAATGCCGGCCTCCGGATGCGGAGTCGTGGCCGAGATCCCGTTGGAATTCCGGATCGCGTAGGATCTGAATTTCGGCTGGTCCGCCAAATAGTAAATATCCAGCTTCGCGTCCGGGAATGTTTGAAGAATGGCGTCGCTCAAACCGACGTCACCCGGTCGATACAGATAACGCCCGGCCAGCTCCTCCTGATTGATGACCTCCGTCGGTGTCGTAAGCAGATCGCTCATAATCAGCCCGCGCTTGTATGCCTCGTTCATGTACAACACGTCTTTTTTGAACTCCTCGGTTTCAAACCAGGACTTCACGTTCCCCTGCTGATCGATATATATCATGTTGTCCGCCACGGTAAACGGATAGGTGTCGTACGTCGTATGCAGGAAGTAGGCAGGCTCCTCCAGCATCTTGATATACACGTTCTTGTTGTCCTGCGGCCAGTTCTTCTGCAGCGTCTCCGCCGCATCCAGCAGCTCCCCCGGCGATGTCGGTGGCTTCAGACCGTTTTTCTCGAGCAGATCGGTGCGGATCGTGAACATGCCATCGTTATAAGCGGTATCCGCCCAGAAATTCGGCACGTACGTGATCTTGCCGTTGATTTTCGACGACTCCCAGATCCAGTCCGGCATGGAAGCTTTCAGCTCGCTGCCATACTGATCCAGCAGATCGTCGATCGGAATGATTCCGCCGCTGCCGGCAAGCACCGTCGGTCCTTTTGTATCGTGCATGATGGCAATCAGCTCGAACTCCTCGCCCGTCGACATCATGAGGTTGGTCTTCTGATCCCATACGTCCCACGCGATGTAAGTCGGTTCATACGTGAGGTTCAGACCGTCGGCCTCCAGCTTCTCGTTGATCGCTTTAACCGCCGTTTCCAAATCTTGCGGCGCGGAGCCCGGAAGCAGATACCGGACCGGCAGCTTGTCCCCTCCGCCGTTCTCGCTGCTCGCCGATCCGTTCTCGCTGCCGGCATCACCCCCGCCGGAGCAGCCTGCGATTACGGATACCATAAATATCGCGGCTAGCCATAGTGCGAGCGCTTTCCTTTTTTTCATGTGTGTCTCCCCCTGTCTTCATTTGGTTTGCTCATGCGGTACGATTCCTATCTTAAGGAGACATTAGGGATGACGTATACTTCAAAATGATGATTTTCGCCATTTTAAAACACTGAAAATGCCCGTCACTGCGCTTTTTTCGTCTCGATCGCATGCTGGCTTCGGAACTGTGCCGGGGAGATCTGGTAGTGCTTTTTAAACAGCGTATAGAAATAGGTCGTATTCAGAATGCCCACCTGCTCGCTGATCGATTGAACCGACTCCTCGGTGCTTGCGAGGAGCTCTCGGGCCTTTTCCAGTCGAACGGCATTCAGGTAATCGTTGAACGACAGCTCGCAATGCGCCTTGAAGAGCTTGCCGACATAGCTGCGGGACAGCTTCACCTCGCCCGCGACCTGCTCGAGCGACATATCCGGCCTTGCATAATACTTGCGTACGTACATCTGGATAAAATCAACCACCTCCGCATGCCGGACCGCTCCCGATTCCTCGGACAGGCTGCAGAGCCTAAGGGCAAGATCCTTCAGGGCATCCGCGGTTTCCTGCAGCGTCTGAAAACGGGTAATCCGCCGGGTAAAGTCAAGGAAGAGATCCGCGCTTTCCCGATTTTTCACCGTATGGACATTGAGCTGCTTGTACAGGCCCCCGATGAATTGGTTGATGAAAAACATGACTTCATGATAGTTGTAATCGCGAATTTCCTTAATCCACTGATCGATTTCCTTCTCTAATTTATCCCGCTGCTGCAGCTTGATGGCCTCGATGATGCGCTTTTCCCGCTTGTCCGGATACTGCGCCTCGTTATGCTCCGACTCCGCGGCGATGACCGGATCGCCATGGAACATCCTGCCCTTGCCTGCGAAGAAGCGCTGCTGGAAGCAGGACTGCGCGCAATCGAACGATTCGCGCAGCTCCTCGTACGTCTGCGCGGCAGTTCCGATGCCGACGGTGACGGACACGCGGAGCGTGCGGAGCATCTCGCCCTGCAGCTCCTCCAGCATGCCCAATACATGGAGCGGAAGCCGGCTCTGCTTCATGGGGAGAATGATCGCAATGGTCCCGTCCCCCACCGTTGCCACGCTCGCTCCCTCCGGTTCCAGCATCTGCTGGGCCGCCTGGGCGACGGCTGCGCAGGTATAGGACTGCAGCTCCTCGTCCTCGCCCCCGGGCGAGCCGTCTAAGCTGTCGAGCAAAAGGACAGCCGCCAAGAAATAGGGCCCCTTGCCTTCCCGGGCCAAACGGCGGAATGCCGTCTCGTCGCCGCCTTTCAGCAGCTGCAGCACGTGCGCCTGCCTGGCGACGGAAGCCTCGGACTCCATCGACTTCATTTTCTCCGTCATTTCGGCATAGGTTGTATCCAATATGGCAAATTCGTTGATTTGCCGCCGGTTTTCCTTCATTTTCGGTATGGCGCTCATTTTCTCCAGCAGGTGGCGGATCGGGTTGTACGCATGATGCGTCAGCCAGATCGACAAGAACATGCTGACGACGAAGCATGCCAAAGCGAGAACCAGCGCCGACGTTCGGAGGGCCTGCATGTTGAACAACAGATTTTGATATTGGCTTACGCTGATAAACGTCCAGTTCATATCCCTGGATTTGACGTAGGTAACGAGGCTTTTGCGGCCGTCGATGGAGCGGGTGAAGTAACCGCTTTCCGCGTCCGTTCCCAGAATGGACTGGACATAGGATTCCTGCGATACATCCTCCATGAACCGGGACCGATCCGAATGGGTGATGATGGTCCCCTTGTCGTCAATGACGTGCAGCGAATCCACCGCTTCGTTGCGGTAGCCTCCGATCAGATCCTGAATGGTGTCGGTGCTCATATTGATCACGATCGCGCCCTTGGAGCTTAACGGCGAATAATAGCTCGGAAGGAGGACGAAAGTAAGGACATCTTCGCTCCGGTTCGCCGAAGTAGCGGAAGAAATCTTGCGCGGAAACAGGTGAAAATAAGATGTATTCTTGCTGTTGATCTCCTCCAGCAGCGCCTTCTCCTGCTCCTTGGTAATCCCCTTCGTATTCAGATACGTGTTATTCGAGCCGTTATAGATCCCGATCGAATGGATGAACGGATAGGTGGACTGAACTCGGTTAAGGGTGCCGAACACGCCATACTGTTTCACCGGATCGGCCTCTTTGTCCAAAAGGGCATTCACGATCTCCTTGTCGCTGAGCAAAAGGTTGCCCACGTTATACACCTGGTCGCGGATGACGCTGGATACGGCGCTGTTCTGCTTCAGCATCGACTCGGATATTTTCCCTACCTCCTTCGCGGTGCTCCAGGAGAACATCATGTACAGGACGACGGTTACGAGGGCAATCATCGCTGCCGTGAGCAAAACAAAGCTGAGAAACATATTTCGATACACTGCATAACGGAATAATCGCTGCCGGATCATATTCTCCCTCCTTATCATTCGGTCTGTATAGTCAACTGAGATCTTATCATTCATGAAAATTACTAACATTATATGTAATATACATGTTAATTTAATAGGGTTGCCTAGCCATCCGATCGCTTGGAACGGATCGATATTTTATTCTCATCTTACATTTGCTCAGGGCATACATCAATATGAAAACGCATTCTTTATTTTCCTCCCCAAACTCCCCTTCATAGACTTCATCGGCTAAACCCCTTATAAAACCAAGCTTTTCCGGTTATTATTCAATCCTGGCGACACTGTGCGAAATACTCAAATTCGAAGTTTTTGCCGTTTTTTAAAGCAGGCGTTCCCCCTTTCAATCCGCTCAAACTCCATTTTCATAGTTTACTGCACGCGGCAACTCTCTTTACACTCGAATCAGAACTGCTACGCTTGCAGCCCCCATCACTTACGAAAGGACGTGCCTACCTATGAAAAAAAGCCGCTCCGGCTTCCTGAGCGAAATCCGTTCGAACGGATCCGCCTATCTGCTCGTCGTACCGGCTGCCATCTATACGCTGGTCTTCGGCTATTTCACGCTTCCGTACATGCTCATTGCGTTTCAGAAATTCAACTTCAAGACAGGACTCTTCAATTCCGCCTGGGTCGGCTTTGACAATTTCAAGTTCTTCTTCTCGTCGCCCCGGGCGTGGGAGGTCACCTTCAACACCTTGAAGCTCAATTTTCTATTCATCATTGTCGGCACGCTCGGAGCCATGGCGCTGGCCATTCTGTTCAATGAACTACGCAGCCGCTGGTTCTCGAGGGTGACGCAATCCACCATTCTGTTCCCGCATTTCTTGTCCTGGGTCATCGTCAGCTACATCATCTATAGCTTGCTGTCGACCGATTACGGCATCCTGAACCGGATCCTGGCGTTCTTCCATATTGATCCCGTCAACTGGTACGCCTCGCCACAGTACTGGACGTGGATCCTTACGACCGCGGCGGTCTGGAAGGACCTCGGGATGAACCTCGTCATCTATCTGGCGGCCATTACGGGGATTGATGACAGTTATTACGAAGCCGGCCGGATCGACGGCGCAACCCGCTGGCAGCTCATCCGCCATATCACCATTCCGCTCATGCTGCCGACCATATCCATCCTGACCTTGCTGGCCTTGGGCAAAATCATGTACGGCAGCTTCGACATGATCTATGCCATCGTGAAGGACAACGGGCTGCTCTATCCGACCGTCGACGTCATCGACACATATGTGTTCCGTTCCCTCCGCACCATCGGGAATCCGGCACAGGCCATGGCCGTCGGACTGTATCAATCCGTGGTCGGCTTTATTCTCGTATGGGGCAGCAACAAAATCGTGAAAAAGGTGAATCCGGACCATGCCTTGTTCTAAAGCGTGCCGGAACCACTCGGAAAGGAGCGAAACTTAGATGACGTCCAGACCCAAATTTTTCGATGCCGTAAACACCGCCGTGATCGGTATCATCTCCATCCTCTGCATCCTACCGATGCTGCTTGTGCTCATGGTGTCCTTTACCGACGAAGCCAGCATTAAACAATTCGGCTACCAGCTGTTTCCGAGCGAGCTGTCGCTTGATGCTTACAAGCTGCTCCTGTTCGGCAGCACGCCGCTTTACCGAAGTTATATGATCTCGATCCTCGTGACGGTGGTCGGCACGATCCTTGCGGTCACCATTACGTCCATGGCCGGATATACGCTGGCCGCCAAGCATATCCGTTACCGCAACGGGCTCGGACTGTTCTTTTTCATTACGATGGTATTTAACACGGGCCTGGTTCCCTGGTATCTGATCAACCTCAATCTCGGCATGAACAACACGATCTGGGCCCTGATCATTCCGTCCTTGGTGTTTAACCCGTTCAACCTGTTTCTCGTGCGCAACTACATGTCCCAAATTCCGCCATCCCTTACGGAGGCGGCCAAGATCGACGGCGCGAGCGATTTCTATATCGCGTTCCGGATCTACTTCCCGCTGTGCATGCCCGTCCTTGCAACGATCACGCTGTTCTACGGCATTGCCTACTGGAACAACTGGTTCAACGCCATCATGCTAGTGGACAACGAGAAGCTGTATCCCCTCCAGTATCTGCTGTTTAAGCTGAACTCCGAGATCAGCATGATCCAACAAATGCAGAGCAGCGGAGCCATTCTCGGCACCCAGACGCTTCCTCAGGAATCGGTGAAGATGGCCACCGCCATTCTCACGATCGGCCCGGTGGTGCTGTTCTATCCGTTCCTGCAGCGATATTTTATTAAAGGGCTGTTGATTGGCTCTTTGAAGGAGTAAGAGGTTTTATCCACATGCCATGGTCTTTGGAAAAAAACTGTGAATCAGCTTTAACCGAAATCAAAGAGGCTAACCGCTCACACGGTTAGCCTCTTTTTTATATGATGGATGTCTTTATGGATACAAAGTCTGCCGCTTCGGATGGAGCATCGTCAACGGGGATGTTAGCGTAACCCTGATGTTGTGCATTGGGTCAGTAACGGTAATCCGCTCTTTGAAGAACAGGAAGAATGCTAAAACGCTCGGCTTTTAACTTCTCCTTGATAAGCCAATGCATCCTGGACCCTTAACCGCTGAACTTCGCTCAGCTCCGACAACTCGGCCCATTTATACTCAGAGTGCTCCGAACTAAGGATAATTTCCTCATGAAGAGGGATCGAACAGCGGAATATGCCGACCTGCGCGTTGATATGACTGTGATAATAAAATCCGGTCAAAACCGCATCATGTAGGGTGATGCCCAGTTCTTCGCGGCATTCCCGAAAAATGGCTTCATGAATCGTTTCACCGGGGTCCACCCCGCCTCCGGGCAAACTCCATCCCTTGTTCCCATAGGTCCGTTTTAATAAGAGCAGCTTGCCGTCGGCGTTCGATATGATGGCATGCACACCAAATCTGTATGTATCCTGAAAGCCCAAATTTCATCCTCCCATCCTGAATTAAAATGCTATATCTGCTAACGCAAACGATCCCTCATTTCCTCCAGCACAATTCCCCACCATGAAGAGGAACGGACGGCTGGTTGATCCATATCTTTCAGCTCCCGCTTCATTTGTTCGAAGGCGCTCTTCCACTCGCGCTGAGTCTGCGAGGCGTCCGGTCGTGTTCTCGGCTTGATCTCCCCTCTCCTGAACTTCTCAAGTTTCAAACGAGATTCTTCTGCCGTCAAGATCATGGGAGGGGGATCGGGCTGCAAGCGCTCCGTTTGCTGTTTGAATCGTAGCACACGGTCCATAAAGGCGAGCAGGCTCTCGATGGAGGCGTTCATGTAGGTCGGTTTCTGTATACCGCCCTCCGTTACTGCCCAAATCTCCCCTGTATCCGTTTTGATCGCGACATGAAGCCCTTCGCTCCAGATCTCCTTTCCGATCGCGATATAGTCGCCATTAACATCTTGTAGCGGTAACGCTTGGTGAAACAGAAGACCCAAAGGAGGCTCTTGTAGCTCAAAGTTCGGCATTCCCCAATGCACGAGCATTTCCGCCGTCTTCTCGGGCATTCCCAGACGATCCAAGCTTTCCCTCGTATAAGACAGCACTCCGTGATCATACAACGTGTGAAATTGCTGCTCCACTCTATCCCTCCCCTAAAATTCTAAACTGGTACGCAGTCTTTAGCATATGGTGATGAAATGGTCTACAGATATTCGCCGAAATAGAACTGCAGCGCTTCCCGGGAATACCCATCGCTTCCTTGCCACTCCGACATCGAGAAGAAATCGTCGTCTCTCCTCGGGCGCGTGCGAGGCGTGTCCTTCGGAACCAACACGCCGGCATATCCCCAAACTTCCATGAGCACGTCTCGTTCATGCTTGCTTGAAGGCAGAATATCCTTCCATCGCTTCTCCAAGTGACGTGGGCTTTCTTGTTCGGTACAGTCTTCAACGGCTTCAATCAGGCCCCGCAGGATGCCGATATCTTCATCACCCACCGTTAAGGTCTCCTCATGGCTCAACAGCTCCAGATCGAGCCAGCAGTAGATCAGATGATTCAAGCGGACGCCGCCCCATTTGACCCGTTCGAAATTCAGCACGTTCAAGTCGGTATTCACATAATCCCGGTCAGACTGCATCCCGGCGTGATTGCAATCCCCGCAGCTGCTGTAATTCGGCACTGCCGAGCGCCGTTCTTCGTATGTATGAAGAGGCAGGCGCGAGGTCAGTGCCCAGCTGGAGAGCGCGCTTCGCAAATGCACCTGTTTCGTAGACAAGCTGTGCAGAAAAGCAGCCGCAACCTTTTCTTTTGTAACGCTCTGATGCAGGCTTTGCAGTCGCTGGATTAGCTCATCATGGCCCATGGTGATAGGATCAAACATCAGTCCCATGCTTTTCGCGTATTCAAAATCCTCCCCAGCAAATGGCATAGGATTGTTCTTCCAGCCGCTGGATGACCAGAACGTTTGCAATAATATCTTTTTTGCCTTTTTGTCCACAGCTTCTCACTTCCCATTAATTTCTTTCTCTTATCATATCAAAACAAGCAAAAGATTTATTTAAATCCTTCGATAATTTCATTCATTTGTTGAATATGTCTTTGTTCATGCAAGTACAGTGATTTAACCCATTCTATTAATAACATCTCTTTAAAGACGGGGTGGATAAAATGTCTTCTGCTTAGCACGGAAAGGTCTTCTAATGAATGGAGCAGTTCCGTCAGCTTCTCTCTTGAATGATGCAGTTTCTCGACAATTTCTTGATATTCCATAATTTCATCGGTTGGTTTAGCAATGTCAGGAGCTTCTAACTTTTTACTTCTATCCAGCAGAAATTCCACAGATTTATTTTCAACAAATGAATCTTCCTTGCCCTTCAATCCTCTCTTTATTGCAACGACATATAATTCTTCTGTCTTATATAGGTGTTGACATACCTGGCTAATACTCCAACTGTTTGAGTCGTGTCGCCTGTTCAGCTGCTCTCCGCTCAATCCATTGAGGACTGTAAGCAATACATCCCTTGTTTCTTTTAATTTTTGATTAATTTCTTGAAATTCCAGGGTAACCACTCCTTTCCATTGGTTTTTTAAGGTGCGATTGCTTTTCCGGATTGTTGACGATCTTCATTTCTAAAATAGTCAATAAAAAATGCCCCAGCCCTAGATAGCTGTTATCTTAGGCTGGGGCATGATCTGTCTGCTACTTCCATGATTATACATCTGATAGCCGAGGCGTGTAAGCCCTGCGTGCAAATATGGCAATAAAAAAATTGTTTCTTCCCGCTGCAAATCCATTATAGGAGGTCTTTCAGTTTTACAAATATAACGGTTGGACGGGCATTTGGGAACAACGAATCAAGCACGGAAAGCCTGCGGCACATTACCTTGCGCTAGGCTGGCTTCTTGATTTACGAAGGAACATATTTTATTTTGAGCAAAATCGAAGCCAGGGCAAGGATAGCAAACACGATTCCGCTCCAGATTAACTGATGGATACCCGCAACGGCTATCAACCAGCCCCCTACCGTGGTGCCCAGTGTAATGCCCAGGTTGGAAAACGATACAAACAAGCTGTTGCCAAACTCCGGTGCATCTTCAGTCACCGTTGTCAGCCATGTTTGGCTGACGATTAATCCTCCGGAATGGACCATCCCCCATAAAACCACAACGATCATGGCCGGAATCCAGTATGGCGCCAGGCTATACAGCAGTAAGTAAACCGTAATATACAGCATAGGGAACATCAACACGGTCACCCGTATGTTTTTTTGCAGCATGGCGCCAAAAACGAAATTGCCGAAAATCATGATGATTCCAAAACCCATCAGCATCACACTGATCGCCGATCCGTTCATAGGTGTGACCTGGCCGAGGTATTCCGCAAAATAACTGTACACCGAAAACATTGCCGCAAAAATAAAAATGACCGACGTTATATTTAACCACAATGCGGGTTTCCGCAATATCCCCAGCTGTTTGCCGAATGACATTTTGTTCTTAACCGGCATGGACGGGAGCCAGGCCAATATACCTGCAAAGGCAATCGTACTAACAGCCGCTCCAAACAAAAATGCGGTTTCCAGTGAAACCTTTTCCCCGAGGTAAGATGTCAAAGGCACACCAAATGCAAATCCGACCGTAATCCCGGCAAATACCTTCGTGACCGCTTTACTGCTCTTCTCGGGTGGAACCAGCTGGGCCGCAGTGACCAAAGCCACGGAAAAAAAGACCGGATGAAAGCAGGCCGGTATGATCCGGAACGCCAGCATCACTTCGAATTTCGATGTCATGGCGTACACGATATTGGACACCGCAAACATGAATACTGCGATAAGAAGAATCACTTTCCGGTTGATACCGGATGCCAATAATGTCAGAAAGGGCCCCGAGATGGCGACCACAAGGGCAAACACACTGACGAGCGTACCCGCCTGTGATGCCGTGATATTAAATTTCCGGGCCACTTGGGGCAGAACGCCAACGATACCCATTTCCGTCGTAATAATGCCAAAAACACCTAAAGCCAACATGATAATAAGTAAAGGGTTCACTTGTTTCTGTCTCAAAGAAATGATGCTCCTATTCTGTCATTTGTATTTTCATATCTGTATATGTAGATATGTTAGTCCGCAGTTTCACCATCTATATTCAATTATATATCTATATATCTAGATGGATTTAAGCAAAAAAACACCTCCTTATAGTTTGTTTTGAATATACTCGGAAAATTCCTTGATAGTCTGTTCATTCCGGCGATAATAGGTCCACTTTCCGATACGCTCGGACTCAAGCAGTCCTGCTCTTTGAAGTGTCAGCAGATAATTGGAAATGACGGATTGCGCCAGCCCGCTCTTCTTTTGAATATCGGCTACACAAATTCCGGTCCGGAAGCTGATGCCGTATTCCATATATTTTTTCTCCTCAAAATGATGCTCCGGGTTTTTCAGCCAATCCATGATTTGACAACGGGTCTCATTGGATAACGCTTTGTAAATTAAAATAGGTTCCATACAGATCATTATATCTATTTATATAGATTTGTAAATGTTTTTTTGAATACTGGCCGCTGGATTAAATAGATAATCTAGAGTAAAAGACTTTCTAGACAAAGGATTGCCAAGTTCCCAAGAGTGCATCGAGGAAATCTACTGGCATTATAAATATGCAGAACAAAAACAGACACGCTGAATAGCGTGTCTGTTTTTTCTTCTTCGGATAAATTCATTTGGAAACGAAGGTTTGATGTTGGTAATAGCTGTGCGACTCAGCTGAAATCAATGATGATTGATTGGATTGATTAATGTATAAATAGAATACTTATACATTACCTCATCACTTTAGCAAGCTCCGTGAAAATAACCCCGAGCGCGTGTGCGCCCGCATCCGGGTATCCGATGCTGCGTTCGCCTACCGTGCCCGCTCTACCCATTCGGGCAACGATGTCTGCCGTCTTCTGCGCTCCGAGCACCGCCGCTTCAGCCGCCTTAATCGCTGCTGGCTTCATCTCTTCACCTTGCTCTGCGCTCTGCGTCCAGGAATCCGCGAACGGGACGAGTGCGTCGATCAATGTCTTGTCGCCGACGACAGCTCCTCTTCCGAACGATCTTTCGCCCGTATCCTGGATTCCTTTTACAACGGCCTGCATCATATCCGCGACCTCTTGAACGGACAATTCCTGCTTCTGACCGGCAGATTTACTCGCTGCACGGAATGCGGATCCCCAGATCGGTCCGGAAGCCCCGCCGCAATGCTCCATGATGATCAACGAGCAGGCGTCGAGGAAATCGCCGATATCGCTGAGATGGTGGGTCAGAATATCGTCCCACTCCGCCTTGAGCTGCTTGAAGCCCTTGGCGACACTCATGCCGAAATCGCCGTCTCCGGCATGGGCGTCGAGCTCGCAGAACGGCACCTCGTTCTCGATGATGACCTCGCTCATTTGATCGATCAGATATACGATATTTTGCAAGGATAGCCGGTTGTTCTTAATCACCGCAGCGTCAGCATCCGTATTGTTTTTATACGAAACCACGCTCTCTGACTTCTCTTCTTGAATAACCTCGGTATAGTTCACGGGCTCAAAAGATCCCTTAACCGACAGTGCCGGCGTATCGCATGGCGCAGACAGCCACTTCTTAAGCGTCTCGTCCAGCTTCATGATTGTCACCGATGCGCCTGCCATATCAATGCTGGTCATATAGTTGCCGACGAATACTTTGAATACCCGCTTGTTTCGGGACGCTAATTCGCGCATCACCGAATTGTTCAGCAAGTACAGCTCCTGCAGCGGCGTGCCGCCAAACCCATTGATTAATACGGCAACTTCGTTCTCTGCAGAATCATTCATCTGCAAGTTGTCCAGCAAAGATGTGACCATCCGCTGCGCCAGCTCATCTGCAGGAACAACGTTCTCCCTGCGGATTCCCGGTTCGCCGTGAATGCCGACACCGTATTCCATCTCGTTATCTTCGATATGAAACGTCGGAGTTCCCTTGGCGGGCACGGTGCAAGAGGTAAACGCAAAGCCGATGCTGCGAACATGGTTAATCGCATGCTGCGCCGCTTCTTTCACTTCCGGCAGGGACAGTCCCGCTTCTGCGACTGCTCCGGCTACCTTATGAACGAGCACCGTTCCGGCAACCCCTCTTCTCCCTACCGTATAGAGACTGTCTTCAACGGCGATGTCATCGTCGACCTTCACATAATCCACTTGGATACCGTCCTCGCTCGCAAGGTGAGCCGCATTTTTGAAGTTCATGATGTCGCCGCTGTAATTTTTGATAATAAGCAGCGTTCCCTTATTACTCGCAGAGCTGCGGATCGCTTGATACACCTGGATTTGGGACGGGGAAGCAAACACATCGCCGCACACGGCCGCATCCAGCATGCCACTTCCAACGAATCCGGCATGAGCTGGTTCGTGGCCACTTCCGCCGCCGCTGATCAGCGTAACTTTATCTTGGTTGATCTCTTTTTTGGAAATCACTTTGAATTTAGGGCTGAACGCTAACTCAGGATGCGCCAGCACAAGCCCATTGCACATTTCCCGAACCAAGATTTCCGGTTTATTCATGATTTTCTTCATCTTATATCTCCTTACTTAATTTGTATTGACGACCCAACTGGTCAGCGGCCATAATCGCGGATGCTACCGCTTCCTCCGAAATCGGGAATGGCATCGAATGGATGGATTCCTCGGCAATACATGCCTTCTTGGCCACTTCAAGCAGCTCCTCGTAGGTCACACGCTCTACGCCGATATCCTCCAGGCATACAGGAAGACCGATCGACAGGCAGAAGTCCAGCACTTCCTTCATTTCGTCCCGGTCGGCATTCTCAAGCACCAATTGAGCAATCGTACTAAAGGCTACCTTCTCGCCGTGATAATAATGATGCGTTCCTTCAAGAGCCGTCAAGCCATTGTGAATCGCGTGAATCGCTGCCAAACCGCCGCTCTCGAAGCCTAGTCCCGATAACAGAATATTCGTCTCGACGATATTCTCCAAGGCTGGCGTCACAATATTTTGATCACAGGCCAGTTTTGCTCTGTACCCGTTCTCAAGCAGTGTTTCATAACATAGCTTGGCAAGTCCCAGCGCTGTAATCGTCCCTTTGGCGTCACCGCATACGCCTTCGCGAACACCGCACGGCAGACCGGCATTGACATTGGAGTAAGATTGAGCCGTCGCTCTTGCTTCGAAATAGGTAGAGAGCGCATCCCCCATACCAGCAACAAGGAATCTAGTCGGCGCTTTGGCAATAACCGTCGTATCAATCATGACGACACTTGGACTTTGTTTGAAATAAGCATAATCATCGAATTCGCCTTCCGGAGTATAGAGTACCGCCGAATGGCTTGTCGGTGCATCGGTTGCCGCAATTGTCGGGACAACAATCAGGGCCTCACCTTCGGCTACGCATTTTGCCGTATCAATTGCTTTGCCTCCGCCGAGGCCAATCGTGCAGGCACATTGATGCTCCTTCGCCAAAGCTTGCAATCTGGCAACCTCCTGCCGGGAGCATTCCCCACGGAAGCCGCTTTCAACTAGCGTTATATTAAATTTCAGTTTCGTTGACTCCAGCTTGTCTTTCACCCGTGCAACATCATCGGGATGGGCAATCAGCAGAGCGGATTCACCGAATGTCTTCACAAAATAACCTAAATTCAACAGTTCGTTCTCACCTTGCACATATTTTGTCGGACTGATAAACGCTCTTCTCATGTTCATTCCTCCTAAGTAAACTATACTTATTATTATAGGTTGTACTTAATCGGGAAGCATGAAACAATGAGATCGGAATAAAGCGTTTTCTTATCGTGTTTTTTTGTCATCTCTATGGAAAATTGTATTATCTTGTTCTTCAGTAGAAGCATTCGCTATAATATTCAGTAGAGTTTCTATACCTTTTCATAGGAGAATGTTGTCATGTCCAAATCCCGATATGATTTAGAAGAAATCATTGATTTGGAGAAATGGGAGAAGCTGCAGGATTCCTTATCGCTTGTGACCCAAATGGCGATCCTTACGGTCGATTACAAGGGCGTTCCCGTCACCAAGCACAGCTACTGTCAGCCTTTCTGCCAAGGCGTGCGCCAGGATTCCCATCTCTCTCCATATTGTCAAAAATGCGACGCGCGTGCCGGCATTGAAGCGGTTCGCCAAAACAAGCCATACATCTATTTATGCCATTTCAACATTATCGATATCGCCATCCCGATCATTATTGATAACCAATATCTTGGTGCGATCATGGCGGGACAGCTCAAGCTCCGAGAATCTGACGCGCCGATGCTGGAGCAGATCGTATCTCGGCCGCCCAATGTGGAGTCAAACCGAAAGTTTAAGGAACTCGAAGGGGATTATGATGCACTGCCCGTCTTATCCTATGATGAGGTGACGAAATGCGTGGATCTGCTGCTGCAATTAAGCACCTATATCGTGGAGGAAGCGATTCAGAAGCATACCACGATCGATTTATACAAAAAAGTGCTCACTTCCAACATGGATGCGCCAGCTTCCATGGAAGGTTATAACGAGTCGGATCGTGCGATCCGCAGCATCCAGTCCATGCAGCAAGAGCTCTCAGGAGCACTGATCGATACCAAATTGAAGAATGGCGCTGGGTGGTTCGTCTCATCGAATGCCGTGCTTCAGCCTGCGTTTGACTACATTTTTACGCACAAGCATAAGAATTTCACCCTGAAGGAAATGGCCAAGCTTTGCCATATTAGTCCCAGCTATTTCAGCCGCATATTTACGAAAGAAACGGGAGAGAATTTCTCCGTCTTCATCGCCCGACTCAAGATTGAATGGGCCAAGCAGCTGTTGGAGTCCACCGATTCGCCGATCCATCAAGTGAGTGATGATTTGGGCTTCTGCGATACGGGCTATTTTATCAAAACATTTAAAAAGTTCGAGCACCTCACCCCGGCCGTGTATCGGAACATGCATGCCGGGCTATCGGCTAAGTGATCGGTTTACCAACCGATCATTACAAGTAAACCCCTTCGTTCATGAACGAAAGGGTTTTTGCACATCATCCATAATAATCGAATACAATTTTAAATCTTCATGTGACCCTTTAACCCAAATCGCTTTTCTTAATAAACCTTCATAGGACATGCCGGCCTTTTCCATCACTCTGGCTGACCCTACGTTTAATGGGTGACAACTGGCTTCGATTCTGACTAATCCCATTCTTTCAAATCCAAAAGCGATGATGGTCCTGATCACTTCGGTCATGTAACCACGATTCCAATAATCCTTGCAGAGGGCATAACCCAATTCAGCTTTAGCATGGTGAACATTCCAAGACATAAATCCTGAGGTCCCGATGATCTTTCCGGTTTCTTTGTCCACGATTCCCCAAGGGGCAACAGCATGATGGGCGTATTTTTGCAGCACTTTGTTTAGATAAATACGGGTATCTTCAATCGTTTGATGCGTCGGCCAGGCCGTATATCTCGATACGTCATCATCCGAGCCGTAATGAAATATATCCTGTTCGTCTTCGCTCCTCAGTTTTCTTAATATCGTTCTGTCTGTTTCTAACGTGGGGAGATCCGAAAAGACATCTTCGATCCGCATATCATTCACCCTCCAAAGCTATCACGATTGATTTGAAAAGAGACAGATAACATCTGCATAAAACCTTAATTATGTATAATATAGTTCCTTTGCACTTAAGTAAACTTCCGAGAGATAGTTCTTGTTTGGAACGAATCTTCTCATAATGGCTCTCTAGCCTTTCAACTATTTATTCTTCTGCTTTGCAACTTGCATACCGCCGATGATAAGCATGAGAATCCCAATTACTGCTAGAATAATCCGAACTAAGAATGGACTCATTGAAAACACATTTTCGCCTTGCCAATGCAATTGGAACAACCTTTCATTCAGCCCCACAATCGCCAATAATGGCTTAAGAAACAAACTCAGCGCTAATAATACTATCCCCCAAATAATATTGCTATTCATTGATTCAAAACCTCTTTTCCAATTAAGATAAATGAAGATTAATTCACAATAAAACGATCTATCATGGCCTTTCTAGAATTTTATTCGTCATCAAAGAAAACAGGATAAAGCAATCAAGCGTCTCTCCTCTCGTCAGAGCGTCCAATACTACCGTACCATTAATCTTTGGTCTTATGACATCACGAAATGTATTTATATTTTTGTTAAACAGAAATCCATTATTAATTTATATTCCGATCTCCTGCATTTTCACCATAACTTTCTTGACCCTTCCATCCATATCCGTTCCCCCAAACTTTGGAAGCTTGAGTTCGCCTACAATCTTCCCATCGCGCATAAACATAATGCGCTCCGTCCGTGCCGCAACTTGTGCATCGTGAGTGACAAGCATGACCGCAGTACCGTCTGCATTGATTTCAGAGAATATGTCCATCGTTTCCTGAGCGGATATGGAGTTGAGTGCGCCCGTAGGCTCGTCGCCGAAAATAATGCTCGGGTTGTTCATCAGCGCCCGGCATATCCCCGCACGCTGAAGCTGACCACCCGAAACCTGGGTGATGCTGCGTTTTTCTAGCTCTGCGATGCCTACCCTTTTCATAAGCTCCCTTGCCTTCACCGAAATGTTCGCGGCGTTTTTTCGGTTATCCCGCATGGATGGGAGAATGATATTGTCGAGGATATTCAAATTTTTCAGCATCGTCGGCTGTTGGAACACAAAACCCATTTTGGTTCTGCGCATATCTGCAAGCTCATTCTCCCCAAGCGTCGATAAATCCTTACCCTCAAAAACGACTTTTCCGCCATTCACGCCATCCGTCCCGCTCAGTGCAAACAATAGCGTTGATTTCCCCGAGCCTGATGGTCCCATAACAGCTACGAACTCGCCATCGTGAATATAGGCGGACACCCCGTCCAGAACATTGTGCTGTTCGCCGCCTTCACCGAAAGATTTTACGATATCATCACCGATAATCATCTTTTTCATCTGCCTACTCCTTTATATTTTCGGATATTGTTATTTGTCCTGCGCCCGATGTGCCGATCATGGTAGCGATTAGTATCGAGGCGATCATCATAAGCGGGCTATACAGATACGCCGAAAGCGGATTGACTGCAAAATGGAACGCCGACGCTCCAAACGAAGAGATAACCGCACCCGCAAGTTTTTCTCCGAGCGTGTTTGCCAGAAGGGTTCCGAGAACAATGCCGACAATCAGAACAAATACAGAACGCGAAGCATATTGCACCTTAATGTCCGTGTTCGTAAATCCGAGAGCTTTCATAACGGCAATGGAATATCGGTCCTTAGCAACAAGCATTTTCATAAACAACAGGGTAATCAGTACCGATATTATCAGCGCAACAGCCATTGCGGCGTGTGAAGCCTTCTTGACGGAATTTATCGTTGAGCCGAATGTCTGTGTAACAAATTCATCAATATCTGAAATCTTGGCAAAATCAAACCTGTCCACGTAGTCCGAAATCCTGGCTCTGACCAAAGATTTATCCGAAAGTTCAGCATTGATCATGCTCCACATCATATCCGCCGAATTGTCGGTGAATACCGCCTTTGCGGTCTTGCCGCCGTTGGTAATGTCGGAATATATTCCGCTTACCGTTAGTTCCTTCTCCTGTCCCTCCATCACCAGCGTAATGACATCACCGACCTTCTTGCTCAGCTCATCAGCATTCATAGCCGAAAGTGCAATTTCATCCTCTGCGGCGGGTGCTCTGCCTATGGAATAGGCAATTGGGAATATGGAATGGTCACCGAGTTCGATTTTTATGTTTTCCTCAGAACCGTCTTCTGTTTTGATGTTAAATGCTTTTGTTGTAAGGACGGCAACTTTGGATATGGCACGGTCGCTGCTCATCGCATTTCGTAGTTCAGCCGTTTTCTCTGAAATGTTATCGGTCTGCTGTATGTCAGCACGTATATCATAGTTTCCGATCCCCATATATTGGATGAAGCTTGTAGAGGAGATGGTGTTGTACAAATTCTGTGGAACAATCATGATAAAAGCTGCAATCACCAACACCGTTAGGCTTGTAGCATAAAGCCTTTTCCTTGCGAGAATGTCTTGGATACCGAGGAAAACATTCGTATTCAACAGCCTGTTTCCACTTAGATTAAAACCTTTGGCGCCTGTGTTTTTCTCCTGTGAAGTGCCAAAGCGTATGGCTTCTGCGGCGGATATCTTTCGAAAACGTTTCAACATTGCGTTTACATAGGCGATGATGGCAAGGAATACAAGCAGTATGCCGATGATTCCGAACAATAAAGCATAAGCTGAATTTTCGCTTTCCCCCATATACAGCCTTATATTTTCAAGAAGCATGCCTTGGAACATAACCGACAGTGCAAAACCGAGCATACTACCCGCCGCGGCAATCGCTGCGTATTTCGCAAGATACATCTTCTTTATGTCGGAAACACGCAGCCCTATTGCCTTCATCACGCCAATCTCGCGGTAGTCGTCTTCGATTTTCGCCAGGAGCGTAAAACGTATGCACATCAATGCGATGGCCACGACAAGCGCGCTCACAAGAAGTATAACCGCGATCATCAACCCATCGGAAAGTGCATTCATCATTTTAAAAAGCTTATATGTAACGGTTGGTCCGTTTCCTTCAAGTCCTGCGGAGGCATAAGCCGTTTCAAATGAACCGAGCTCAGATAAATCTTTTAATCTAAACTCAATCAGATACTCCATGCTGCCGAGGCCCTTGATTTCCGCGTAATCATGTTCATGTACAAGAAATCTCTTGGATGAAGAGAGTGTAGAATTCATCTGCGAATCCCGGAGGAATCCCGCAACGATAAACTCCTTCCCACTAATGACCGCCTGATCACCGACCTTGGTGGTGCCATCCTTCATATAGCTTATTGGAACATACAACTCGCCGATGGCGGGTTTAATGATGTTACCGTCGAGATCAAGAAGATAATCGAATTTTTGACTCTGCATGCTAAATCCGTTATCCTGGACACTATTCGCAAGCGAATGTTCGCCTAATCGTATCCGCGCACCATCCATATTGAGAAATTCTATCACTTGTACATCATCCACATTGCTATGCTGCTCCGCAAACGTCGAAAGCCGCGCAGTATCTATTTCACCGGAATGCATCTGCATAAAATGCGGGGTTTTAGCTTGCGTCATCAATGTGTTAAGCGCACCCGAGAGATTGACGACGAGGATCGCCGCGAGCGAAACAAGCATTGCCGCAGCAGCGACAAATACCATAGTTGTTAGCGTAGTGGCTTTGCTTTTTAAAAGATCATTGCGGATTATTCTGGAGTACATAAGACACCTCTGTTTTCAAGCATTTTAACTGACTTTAATTTATACAGAATGACCGAAGTTACACATAACAGCATCCCGGCGATGATAATGAGAAATCCCATCCCTCTGCCGAGTCCCGTACCGATGATTTTTCCCACACTGTCAGAAAGCACGCCACCTTCAACTAAAAAAGGGGTGAACACATAATCCGCCAAAACACCCGAAAGGGCATAAGCCACTACAAATCCAAGCTGGGAAAGGATTCCGATCAGTGCCCAAGCTCTGCCTTGAACGGAATTATCAATGTTGGTACGAACTAGAAAATCCAGGCTTGTGTTGGCAAACGGAAGCATTGCAAAAAACAGAAATCCCGAAACACAGATCAAGGCAATATGTTCTCGAAATCCGAACGCCATCATAAACACGCCTACACCAAACAAAGAAATCGAAAGAATGTTCACATAACCCTTTTGAATGGGAAGAAATCCTATAATGACACTGGATACGAGCATTCCCGAAGCGATAATGGTTTCTATCATCCCTACGACGGAGCTGCTTGTAAACGTCAGCAGCATGGGAATGGAGAGTGTTTCAATAACTCCAAGGTAAAATGTCAGCACCGATGTCATAATCACAAGAACAAGCACACCTCTGTTAGTAGAGACAGCGTTCCAACCGGCTTTGATTTCGTGGATGAACGATTGCGTGTGTTCGTATGTCTTGGAGACGAGGCCCCTGCGGACGGCAAGCGTAGTTGCAACGGTGACAAAAAAAGTGCAAATGTCGATGACAAGCAGCAGTTTTATATCCGTAACGGTGAGCAAAAATCCCGCAAGGATCGGCGAAATCAGAAATTTTGCCGATCCTGCCACCTGAACAAAACCGCTTGCCCTTGTATACTGCTCCTCGGTCAGCAAATCCGTAACCGTAGCCTTGTATGCGGGGTCAAGCAGCGATGAAAACACCGAGCTTATGGTAACTCCCACACAAATTTGCCATAGCTGTGCTTCTCCGCGAAGCATGCATATGAGGATGAATACAAGGCCGATCGCAGAAAGACTATCGCCTAGCACCATTAACAGTCTGCGGTCATAGCGGTCCGCAAGCACTCCGGCAAATGCGCTTAAGAGTAACGACGGCATGAACGCAAGCAAGGTTACAAGCGCCATGGCCGAAGCCTTTCCCGTCTGTTGGAAAACATAAATCCCAAGCCCGAACGATGTGAGCCCGTTTCCTATGGTTGAAATAAGCTGTCCCGACCACAGTAGGAGAAATTTCTTGAAAGATTTCCCTGCTTTATTCATGGCTGCTTTCGTCTCCTCCACCAAACATCTGCATGACGTCCATCAGACTTCCGCTTGCTGCACCAAGCAGCCTTTCTACGTTGCAAACAAAGGCCAGCATTCGTGAACCGCGCTCCTCATTTGTCAAGGTAATCATATCGTCATCAAAAACGGTATTCGCATAGATCACAACCATTTCCATGCATTCATACGGAAACGGTGTGCTGAACATTCCCTGCTCAATGCCTTCGCGGATGATTGCGGTCAGGATCGGCGGAAGGCCATTGATGATGACCTTTTGTATTTTTTGATGCATCAGCGCGTTCTGCGGCTTGTGAATATGCTCCATAATTTCCTTGCTGCTTCCGCCGCTTAAGTTCATTGCCATCACAACGCGGATAATGCGTTCGACTACGGGTATCGTCTTGTCGGCGGCAATGACCTGTGCCGCATCCAGAAGACCGTCACTATACCGATCAATCAACGCATCCATAATATCCTCCTTCGCCTTGAAGTGATGATACAAGGTTCCCCGCGCAATCCCGACCTTTTCGAGAATATCGTTTGTACTTGTGCCGTCAAAACCCTTCTGACCAAAGAGTTCATCCGCGGCGTCGAGGATTTCGTTCCTGCGTTCTTCCGCTTTTTTTACAACTCTCATTGTTACACCTCCCCATTACAGACCGACTGCCTGTCGGTTATAGAATAACAGGTTTCCTGTTATTGTCAATAGTTAGCTGAAAAACAAAAGTAGCCCATCCTCTATTGAGGAATGAGCCACTTTTAGTTATCCATTAGCTGTTCTCCGAAATATATTCATCCCTTAAAAGGCCATAATACACGAGGTCTTCATATTGATCCCATTTCCTCACATGCTGTCTTAAACGACCTTCATATTTCATTCCTAACTTTTCCATGACTTTACCCGATGCAGGGTTTTTCCCCAGATAACGGGCAAATATACGGTTCAATTTCATTTCGTCAAACGCATACCGTACGATACCTTTTGCCGCTTCCGTACAATATCCATTGTTCTTATACTGTCTCCCAATCCAATATGCAAGTTCACCATGATCAAAATTCCTATTACATCCAATACAGATAGCGCCTATTACATGCTGTTCTTCTTTATGTACGATAGCTAGTTCCAGTGATCGGTCTTCATTAAAGTTATGAGCATGTGTTTCTATCCATTGTTCTGCCATCCCATCCTCATACGGATGCGGGATATATAATGTTGTTTCCGCAATATATGGATCCCCTGCTAATTGTTGAACGACTTTGGCATCATCTAGACGGAAAGGCCGTAATGTCAATCTTTCCAATTGAATGGTCGGCAGTTTCTTCAAATGGTTCTCCCCCTTAGTTTTTCGGCAATCGAATCGTGAACGAAGTTCCTTGTGAAGGCTCACTTTCTACACTAATTGTGCCGTCATGAACCTGAACCAGCTTGTAGACAATCGCCATTCCGAGTCCCGTGCCCTCAGAGGTAGAATCCGTTGTCGTGCCCCGGTAATATTGCTGGAATAGGTGCTCCACCATATGGGCCGGCATCCCTACGCCATTGTCCTTGATGCGGATTACAGCATGCTCTCCTGTGTCCGCAATCTGTACATATATATTCGTATGTTCAGGATTGTGGAGGATGGAATTCATCATCATATTTTGCAGGATGCGCTGCATGAATTTCAAATCAAAATCAACATAAATGGCAGGTGGATCCGCTTGAAAATGCAAATGATAGCTGCTCGCTTGCGGACTATTGCTGATATCGGCAACTACCCGTTTTGTAAATTCGACGATATCTTGATTCGTCTTCTGTAATGGCAAAGCGCCGTCAGCGCGATTGAGCTGTGTGACGAGGCTTAAATCTTGAATCAATTCCTCCATATGCTTTCCTTTGTCGTCCATTTCCCGAATGAAAGAGATCGCCTCTTCTTTCGACCACTCGTACTGCTCATTCAATAAAAGCGCTGAGTAGCCTTTGATATAGGTTAACGGCGTTTTCAAATCATGAGAAATCCCCGCAATCCATTCCTGCTTGGCTTCTTCGATTTGGCTCCTCTCGATTTCGTTCGCTTGCAGTTTGACTCTCAAGGATTGAAGATACTCAAGCACCTCCTGATACAGGCGGAACCGCATGCGAAGTTTCCCTTTACGGGTATATATTTGAGGCAAATCGGCAGGTTGCTCATAGTTGTCCTGCGAGAGTCGATGAATCCAGGCCATGATGAATCCGATCGGGCCGCCGAAATACCATCCAAACAAGACGATGCACAGCAGCGTGCTGATACCAAAAACCCATCCTATAACAAGCCCTTCCTCATCTATACTGACATGGATACCGAGCAAGGGAAGAATGCCTTCAATTATAAAAACACCGAGCAAACCCGTCCCAAGCAACCATAAGATAAGCCCTAATGCCAAATGAATCGTAAATCGAGTTTTTATTCGCATGACAGCGCCTCATTCGGGGGGATGAATTTATAACCGATTCCCCGCAAATTCACGATGATTTTTGGTTTTCGGGTATCATCGCCGAGTTTTTTTCGCAGCTTGGCGATATGGATCGTGACCGTTTTTTCTTCCCCGTACACATCATTTCCCCATACCAATTCGTAAAGCTGAGCCGTCGTGAAGATATGATTCGGATGTTTACAAAAGAAATGCAGCAGCTCCAGCTCCTTCGCCGTGCATTCTACAGGTTGACGCTTCACGGTTAACGTTGCCGATTCCGGATGAAAAGAGAAATAGCCGTAATCGAACGCCGTGTTTTGTTGATGAGCATTCTCCATAAACCTTTGCCGGCGAAGGATCGCCTTGATTCGGGCAATGACCTCCAGTGGATTAAACGGCTTGGTAATATAATCGTCCCCGCCGATCCCTAGACCCGTTAATTTATCGAAGTCGGTGGAGCGTGCGCTAATAAAAATAATCGGTGCATTCGTATGTTTCCGAATCTCCGCACATAGTTCAAAACCGCTTAGATCCGGGAGCATAATATCGAGCAAAATCATATCATATGCCTTCTCTTTGATCCGCTGCAGCGCGCCTTTGCCCGATGATGCGGTGTCGATATGCGTAAAATTCTCTTTGCGAAGCGTGATCTCCAATAACTTCAAAATACCGATTTCATCATCGACTGCTAGTATGGATGCAGATTCCATTGCGATTTTCCCCTCACTTCAAGCTTTATCCTGTGTATTCACTTTTCTATCTTACTCTATTTACCAAGATCCCGAGTTTACTCTAGTTAAAATGTTACGAGCTTTTTCCATTGTGTTTACTTTATTTTTACTTTCATTCCCCAAGCTTAGGGTAGCACATCATTAAGGGAGGAAATGACAAGTGAACGCCGCCATTCAAATCAATCAAGTAAGCAAGGCATTCAAGGGCACGGAAACCATTACAAACGTAATTATGAGTATCAGCAGAGGAGATATTTACGGATTTTTAGGTCCGAATGGGGCCGGTAAAACAACCATTATGAAAATGATCTTAAATCCTAAAACCGTCTTCCGGTGATATCCAAGTATTCGATCATCTGGTTCTGCTAACATCGGTTCAATACTTAAAAAGAATCGGCAGCATCATTGAATACCCCGTGTTTTACGACCGGCTAACAGCGGAGGCCAACTTGGAGTTTCATTGTAGATACATGGACTATCGGGATAAGACTGCGATCAAGGAAGCGCTGGAGATCGTCGGTCTTCAGGGTGTGGGGAAGAAAAAAATCCATGAATTCTCTTTAGGGATGAAGCAGCGATTAGGGATTGCGCGCGATTGTAACGAAACCCGACATTCTCATTCTGGATGAACCGATCAATGGACTTAACCCGATCGGGATTAAGGAAATGCGGGAGCTTTTCTTGCATTTAAAGGAGAGATACGGAACGACCATTTTAATTTCGAGTCATATCGTATCCGAAATCGAAAGCGAAAAAAAATCATTCAAGCCAAGTTATCGATTGTGTTTGGATTTAGCTTCTTCAGCATGATCGTCTCTACGTTTGTGATCAATTTGTTAGTGTACTTCTTGAATCCGATGATCGGTTTATTCGAAGACCCGGTGCATATTGGTGACATGACGGCTACCCTTCCAGCAACGTTGATCCATGCATTTATGATAGCTGGAATCAGCCTGATTCCTTTATCTTTTGGCATGCGAAAAAAATCGACGGCTTCCACGATCACCTCGGCTGTCGTCATTGGATTCGTGGTTAACACAACGGTGTCCGACGGGGGAAGTTCGACCAGTCTGTTTCATTTCATCGCCATCCCGATTGCTCTCTGTCTGCTTGGCTTTATCCTTGGCTATCTTTCTTTTCATAAAGTAGATCGAACCGACGTGGCTTAAAAATTTCACCGTATATGAATGGAGGACTAGAGCATGAGGAAAATCATAACCGCTTCGCTTGTTTTGCTTACCGTTGGCGGGTTAGTTATGGGCTGCCAAGGCGTAGGGAAATCAACAAGTTATAACCATGAATCTTCCTACGAAGCTAACCGCATTGAAGAAATTGATGTCAACAACGAATCTTGGGACATTGAATTCAAGCGTTCCGATTCCCCGAACATCACCATCGCTTGCGAAGGCAAGCGGCAGAACAATAAGAGCGCCCCTGTAACGATTATACATGACGGGAATAAAATTGTTGTTACCCAGGAAGACCAGGGTAGTGCCATGGCAGGGTTCACTTTTGGCAAAAAAGGGACGATTTATATCTCGATTCCCGACCGTGAAGTCGATACAATTACATTGAACAATAATGCAGGTGACATCAAGATGAAGAATGTAGCGGCGCAAAACATTGTCATCGCCAACAATTCGGGGTCTGAGAACATCGAAGGACTTTCAGCAGAAAAGGGTGTGTTTACTTCCAAAGACGGGGATATCAAATTGAAAGACGGCTCGCTAAACGAATTAACGGTAACCACAGGCAGCGGCGCCAGCTATATGACAGACGTGACCAGTCCCGTGATGAACATCACTTCAACCTATGGGGAAGTATCCGTCAAAGAGATCGAAGAGGGAACGTTGCTGCGAGTAGAGAAACAATCGGGAGATATCGCCGTATCTTATAAAACACCTCCTGCTTCGTTAAAGCTTACCGCAAGCAGCGACTCATCGGATATAAGCGTTGGTTTAGATGGCTTCAAGGTAAAACAGAGCACGGAAAAATTAATCAAAGGCACGATTGGGGATGCATCTAATTCAATGGAGCTTATCAGCCGCGCCGGAACGATTGCTGTAAAATAGCTGCATCCATACGAGTAGCAACATATTTTTGTCGTCAACCCTTAATAAAGCAGAAATCCCCCACGCTACCTCCGGTTGCAAGGTCAACTGAGTATACCCATAGCTTTATCATATTGTTGTGTCAGAGCCCTCCATGCTACAATATCGTTAAAAAACTGGCTGCGCAAACATTCGGCCTATATTTAGAAGAGAATCATGACCAGTATTTCGACTTTTATTTCTATAGCTTCAAGTAAAGGAGAACCATCGGCATGATTACTGTGCAGCTTATTTATTTCGGACTCATGTTTTGGTTCGGCTTATATATAGTTAGCCGAGATGCAAGAAACGTTCGGCTATTGCTGGCCGGTCTTGGCGTAATTGTTTGCTCGTTCGGTGTTGGGGCAGCCGTATTGATGTCTTACAGCCTAGAGCCTCAGCGCATCGCACTGCCACTTAGCAAGATACAAGATATCTTCTCCTATCTGCCTTTGGTTTTGTGGCAAGGTGCCGTTCTATCCACTGTCGCGGGAAAAGAAGATAAACGGAACGCCTTATGGACGTTATGGAAGTATGGTTTAATAGGGCTGGCGCTGGGCAGCGTGATTTGGCTGGCCTTCGCTGTGAATCCTGACGAATTCGTTGTTTCCTATAAAGCTGCGTTATGTACATTTTTCATCTTGTTTATAGTGCTCTCCCTATGGGGAACATTGTCCGATAAGATAAAGCGGCCCCTTTCCTTCTATGTCTTCAGTTATGTGCCGCTTCTTATATTTGCCTGCATGACGGCTTTGGCCTTCTTTTATCCGAACGACGCATGGAACAAGGGAGTCATAATGGCACAAGGTACGGGAATGCTGGTGTTCAGCGCGTATACGATGATCAAAGAAATCAGGGAGCAAGGGGAATCCTGGCTGCCCGATTTGTTTCGGTCCCTCGATTACTCTGTCTTTTTTACGCTCATTTTTTCCGGTCAGGTTGCGCTTGTTATTTGGCTTGGAACGGGGACGGGTTTCGATTTTATTACACTGTTGTTATTGATGATCAGCATGATGGTTTCCATTGCATTCCAAGTGTTTGTGTATCCGATTCGGGCTTTGCTCGACAACTTCGCTTTAATGATGTTCCCGAAGCTGCGTCTGGAACGCTCCAAACTGCGTTTGGTCGAAAGCGTCCAGGCTCGTATTGATGAGGCTGCGAAACCGGAGGAGATGGACGATGAGGAGCTCTACCGTCATATCCGGCGCGCAACTAGCAACTTGGGCAACCTGGAGCGTTTGGCGTCAAGCCCGCTCACGCAGTTAAAGCTCATTGACGAAAGGCTGCGGAAGCGAGGAGCGGTTGATGGTGTAATGGAACGGGCTAACGAGCTTAAATCTCTGCTTATCGAAAGTATACTGCAAATAAAGCCGCGCCAGGATGAATCGTTTGGCACGACGGACGAATGGAAGTTTTACAATGCTTTGTACTTCCCTTACGTCGTCGGAATTAAGCCATATAGCGTACGTTATTCGGGTAATCAGCTGGATGCCCCTTCCCAAGATGCTTTGGCGTGGTTCCGTTCCTGCGTGCCCGAGCGCACCTGCTACAATTGGCAGAATGCTGGCGCGCGTCTTATAGCAACAAGTCTGAAGGAGAAAAACGCACTGATCAAGGCGCAATAACGATGACTTAGATGGCGGTTGTTTTCTTGGGTATATCCACCCAAAAAACAACCGCTTTTTATTGCTGACCGAAAAAAAAGCCATATTGGCACCAAATGGCAGTGAAAAGTATGGTTTTGGCAGTAGTTTTTGGGCTAATCTCGGGTTGTTAGAGCATAACCAAACCATTAGGAGGAATGTACAATGTCCCAAGCAAGCATCCAAACCGCAAAAACGGTGCATCAATTAGTGATCGGATCCATTCAAGCGATTCCGGAAGAAATCTACGATATAACTCCAGCAGGATTTAAGAATACCATTCGTTGGAACACCGGTCATATCGTGACTATGCTGAATTGGTTTCTCTCCGCAAGCCCGGCGTTAAATACGAAGCTGCCGGAAAACTATTCCGGCTTATTCATGACCGGAACGAAACCGTCGGACTGGACTGTCACGCCCCCATCGAAGGAGGAACTGATTCAATATTTATCCGTGCAGTACGACGATCTGTCCAAGGTAAACCCCGAGTCGTTGATAATGCCTTTGAATCCACCGTTTGAAATGGGGCCGCTAAGGTTCGAATCGGCAGGCGAGCTGTTTAACTTCGCATTCATCCACGAAGCAATGCACTTGGGGATCATTTCTTCGCTTGTGAAAACTGTACAAGCGGACTATGAAGCGTGCTAAATGAAAGGGGATAAATATGAAACCAAATGAAGCTATAACGCCTACAGGAGAAACTTTCATCCGCAAAGTTCTGGTGATAAATTCCGTTTCGTCCGGAGCATGCGGGTTGCTATTGTTATTATTTCCCGGGTATGTTGCTGAATGGATTGGATTAGACAGTAGAACCGGTTTGGTCTCAACGGGTGTTTTCCTGCTCGTATTCGTCGCATTTCTCGTATGGACTGCATCCAGGAGCATTGTTTCTCCAGCGGCCGTGCTTGTTATTACAGTACTCGACTTCCTCTGGGTTGTCGGCAGTGCGCTTCTGCTAGCGGATAAAGGAACTACAGTGACGATGACCGCTTTCGGCGTTTGGGCGGTTATTCTGGTCGCCGCAGTCGTCGGCGTATTCGGGATTTTCGAGGCAATATATTGCTGGCGCAACCGTGCTTTTGGAAGAGATCAAACGATCCGGTAAAGGGCGCGGCCTGTCGGATTTCTTCTTCGACTAGTGCTTTACAGCAAAGAGCCTGTGTCTTGCACGGGCTCTTTGCTCTTGGGTTATGAGATTGGCTTATTCAGAGTGCCTACAGATATTTGATGTCACCGCTTAGCTACAACAAGTGAATTAACGAGCTTCCGTTCATCATTTGGAAGCTGGGTACATCCGTAAATAAACACTTATTTCGATAGCTTGGCATCTGCAGCATGAATTGTACTCCTAATATTCCCCTCCCATTCAAATATCTTCTTCTGTAAAGCATGAATCTGATTAGCATCATCAACGATCCGTTTCAATTCTGCAGCAGCCTTCACAGCATCTCCCTCCTTGACAGCTGCTTTATAACGTTTATTCACTTCACTTTTATTTTTATTGAAGTCTGTTATTTTTTTGTTCTCGGCTGTGATTTGTTTCTTTAGCGTTTGCACCGGTAATAAAGCATCTTTGACGATTTTGGCTTTTGCGGCAGCCTGCTTCTTCGCAGCTGTTAGAGCATCCTTTTTCAATTTGATCTCCTGTCGCGCCGTATTAACAGCACCCTTTATACGGTTTCGCTTGAGATCATACAGAAGAGCGGACTTTCGATCTTTGCGTTTCCTTGCTTCCGTCGCTTTCTTGCCGAGATCAGTATATTCCGCAAGCATAGGAGCGTATTTTTTCTGAGTCTGGTCTGCTTCTGTCTTTAACTTGTCGAGCTTTACCTTGTCAATGAGCTGTACTTTCGAATTAATTTCTTTAAGTTTGTCATTGTTTTGTTTGCGCAGCACCTGTATTTGCTGCTTATCCTGTTTATTGACTAACTCCAATGCGGAAAAATTGTCATACAACTGGTCAATGCTTGTTAACGCAGCATCCCACCCAGTATTTGAAGCCTCTGCATAATGCGGTCTGGCCACAAGCAGGAAAAATATGATTAGAACGACTAGACTGTTTATATAGCGGTTTTTTCTTCTTCGTTGCAACAAACAATCATCTCCCTTATCCATATCATCCTCAAAGGAAGAGCAAAAAGCACCCCACAAGAAAGGCTTCATAGCCTGTCCTGCGAGGTGCTTCTCCCGCACTTCTTTCGATTTGATAATAGTATATATTTGATCTAATAATATGTCAATCATTCCCTGGAACATTTGTTCTCATTCCAACCTCGAAATCGTTTATTGATTTTTGCATAGATTTCTAATCTCACCAAAGTTCCCAAAACATTCTTATTATTTGTGTTGCCAATGCCAATTTCTCCTGCTTCAAAGAAACTGGAGTTGCATTCACTGGTAATGATTCCTCCATCGATTTGACTTTCCACTCCGGAAATTCCGAGAATACTTCTTCCGGTGCATGCAGGTATTTAATCTTGGACAGCTGATCATCATTGTATTCCACATGAACATTATGGGCGCCTGCCTTGTAAACATGCAGAGTAATCAGCCGGATCAGGTCGGCTGCCGTGATCGGTCCCATGGGCTCAAATGAGAGGATTAGATAGAAACCTGCATACGTAAAAATAATATTCTGAAAAAAACCGCTATTATGACTCCTGAAGTTCTTCCTTCGGTTCCGGAGCCATCTTCTTAGCCAAAAACAGGGCTACAACAACCGCCGTAATTCCGCCGACAAGCTTCCCGACAATCATTGGGAAAATCATTTCCTTCGCGACCCCGGCCGTAAAACCAAGATGATCGCCGAAAACAAATGCGGCCGACACGGCAAATGCGACGTTGATGACCTTGCCCCGCGCATCCATGTCTTTCATCATGCCAAACATGGGTATGACGTTAGCAAGCGTCGCAACCAGCCCGGCTGCCGCAATCTCATTCATGCCGAGCAACTTGCCCAGCTTCATAAGCGGTTTATTAAATACTTTCGTAATTACAAATACCATCGCAAAAGCGCCGGCGAGTACAATAGCAATATCGCCAACGATCTTGATTCCGTCTTCAACCGGAGCAAGCCCTGGAATGATGGTAATCCCCGTCAACTGCTGCGTGATGCCAGCTGCGAGTCCCAAAGTAGCAACGACAACGATGAATTGCCCAAAAACCGTGAACCCTTTGATCATACCCTGCGGAAATTTCCACAATCCCAGCACGATAAGTACAGCAAACAAAATAATTGGAACCAGGTTGGACAAAATCATTGTGATCGAGTAACCGGCAACCAATCCGCCAATCAAGCAACCGAGCGGTATAGTTACGATACCGGCCAGCACGCCGGTAGCCAAAAATTTCTGGTCTTCTTTTTTAATAATGCCAAGTGCAACCGGAATGATGAATACAATCGTAGGGCCAAGCATAGCCCCCAGAATCGTTCCTGCGAATAATCCCGCTTCCGGACTCTGCGCGAGTTCCTGTGCCAGCGAGAAGCCGCCCATGTCGTTCGCCAGCAATGTAGTCGCAAACATGGCGGGGTCTGCTCCCAATGCGCTGTATATCGGAACGACGACCGGACTTAGCACTTTGGCCAGGACCGGAGACAGGCAGATGATCCCCACCATGGCGAGCGTAAGCGAACCCATGGCCATAATCCCTTCATCGAATTGATGTCCCAATCCGAACTTGTACCCAATGCACTTATCGATGGCACCGAGAATCATGAAAATAACCATGCCGTATATGATAATTTCATTAATCTCCACGTACATGCTCCCCCATTCTATCGCTATATGATCCAAAGCAAATGGTTTTCATTGACCATCGTGCCCTGAAAACTCCCTTACCGGAAGTGTTGTATAATTTCTTCGGACGGGGAACGAAGCACCGCATGATGAATGATCCGCTTTGGATCCATGGAGGATACAAACACCTTCATCCCCTGCTCCACATCGCTGACACTTCCTGTGAACACGGCGAGAAATTTGCCCCCAATCGCCATGCCAAGATTCATTTTTTTCACATGAATGTCGCATTGCTTCAAAGCTTCATTTAATGCAAAAATGCCGGGAGACACCGTAGCCGTCTCCACAATGCCAAGCGCATTCACAGGCGGGGAGGAAGGACGGCGTTTCAATCCATCGATGATATCGGGATGTACGCCATGCAGTTCAAAGTCGCTGATCCGGAAGTCGCCGGCTTCGACCTTGGCTGTCTCCATCGCTGCCTGTACGTCTGCGGTATCCCCGCTCATGACGATCAGAAACTTGCCCGGACAGATCGGCTTCATATGATGCACTTCAACAGGCGAAGTCTTCAGCATTTGGTCCGCTGTTTCGTAACCTTTACTAATGCTGCGCATCTCAACAACGCCTATTGCACTAATCATGTGTCACCTCGATCGAATCGACGATCCCTACGATGACCGCATCAACGGGTACGTCTCCATTGGCAAACGATGTTCGGGCCGCACTTCCGGTCGTTACCAATACCGTATCCCCTATGCCCGCCCCGGCATTATCCGCAGCGACAAAATATTCACGTGTGACGGGTTCTTTGGCATATGATAACGGTTTGACCACGAGGAAGGCCATCCCGTTCAGCTTATTATCCTTGCGGGTAGCCCACAGGCTTCCCATAACTTGTCCCATGATCATAAGTTCACCTCGCCCGTTATCTTCTACGTATCTGCATCTGCTGCATGCGTAAGTAATCCTGAGCAAGCGGCGTAATGATACTATGCCGGTCTATCACGATCTCTGTCCGGTTCTGCAGACGGTGCTTTTTCACTTCCGCTTCGGTAATGACTTTTCGGCTCAATACTTCCGCATCATGCGGTGCATAAACGGATTCGGTATGAGGCTCAACCTGAGTCATATCCTTAAGCCGCCCTTCCTCCATACAAGCCGCAAGCATTTCCGTTTCTTTGACCATCCGGATTCCGTAATCGCTCAGCTTGTCTGTAAATTCATCGTACATTTTGTACAGCAAAACTGGGGCCGTTGACTTGTATTTGCGGTAAAGCAATCCTTCCTCGAACGCAATCACCTTTCGTCCCTTCAGCAGCATCGTGAGCACGAACCGTTCACGCGGGCCTGCGCTTATGCCGTTCGCAAGGTGGGATAACAGCTGAATACATATTGTAGGAATAATCAGCACATCACAATCTCTGAGCGCCTCATCGTAATAACGCACCTCATAATATGGCTTCAGCTTATTTTCCAGTTCCGGCAGCGGTTCCACAGTCAGAAGAACCGCTTGCTTTTTGGATACATCCGGCTTCTCCGTCTGTGCCAGTTCCAGCCGTTTCATCACCTCAGCCGTTACGGTTTCGATAATCGCTGCCCGATCCAGAGCTTCTATGTTCATTTTTTCACGCTCCTAAACCTGGATGCCCTACTTCAAAATTTTCCCCTTCGTACCTTTCGTAAAACCGCATGCATTTGCTTCGTCGTAGTCAATATGCATGTAGGTCTCAAAGTTCGGGCTCACTCGAACCAGCACATCGTCAAAAATAAGCGGACGTTTGCCATACACTTTTACCTGTACGATTTCGCCGTTTTTTACGTTGTATTTCTCCGCATCCTCCGATTTCACGTGAATATGGCGTTGTGCTGCGATTAATCCTCGATCGAGCCGAACCATATTGCTGCCCGAAGCGATGACGATTCCCGGGGTTCCTTCCAACTTACCGCTTTCTTTTACCGGAGCAGATATTCCGAGCACAACCGAATCTGTGAGCGATAGCTCTACTTGCGATTCTTTGCGTTCCGGACCAAGCACGACGACATTATGCAAAGAGCCCTTGGGCCCGATCAGCGTCACGCGTTCTTTGCAAGCATATTGCCCCGGCTGGGAAAGATCCTTGGCTTTCGTCAGCTGATATCCCTTGCCGAACAAGGCATCGATTGTTTCCCGATTCAAATGCACATGCTTGCCGGATGCTTCGATTTCGAAACAGGTTTCATCCTGCACCCGCTTAACCACTTCATTAATGATGCTCTCTACCAGTTGGTTATCCACCTTAGTCACCTCATCAGTTGTACTCTCCAACACGGATGCGGAACATGATAATCCAGAACAAGGAAGACAGCCTGTTCAGTGATCGAATGATATCTTCACGTTCTACATCTCCGTGTTCCTTCTTGAAGGCTTGATAAGCCAGCAGTTCCGTCTCCCTCGTCAATGTGCGTAACGCATTTATGACAACAACCGCTTCGCCCATATCATAGCTGGGTTGAAAATGTTCCAGTCCAAAGTATTTCTTGGGAAAATGGGATTGCTCCCTGAGTTCCTTGGGGTTCAGCCCAAGCAAATGGAATTCTTCAATGCTTTCGCTAAGCACTTCGCACCGTACGATCCGCCTAACGAATTGCAAAATCTCTTCCAAATCGTTGACCAGCTTGGTCATATTCAGCTTGAAGCAGCTGATTTGCGCTTCCAATATTTTTGTTTCCAATGAGTCCAGCTTGCCGCGGAATAATATCCGTGGATGATCCTTAAAAACGAGCATATTTCCATACAAATGGGTCATATGCTCAGGCTTCGTTTCCAAAAATCCGCCGTACAGCGTTCGAAATCGCTTTTTCCCGCCGGTTGCTGGTTCAACATCCAGGTTGGTCGTCACTTGAAGCTTAACTTCCTTTTGCAGCGTCGATTCTTGCGCTGGTGCCTGTACCGGTTCCTTTACCGTATCCTTATCCGTCTCAGAAGCTGTCACATACCGCAGTTCAATCTGATGATCGGTCAAAAAACTTTTGGCTGATGGCGTCAGTATCGTTCCCGCAGCCGTTTCATAAACGGCAACATCCTTCAAATTCCGATTTCGAAAATACTTGCGCAGCTCGCTTTCCGTAATCACAGCCATGTTTTCACATCCTTCTAAGGCGAATGCGTGTTCATATTTCCTTACGCGATCGTCCGAACTGTTACAAGCCAGGATAAATCGCCATAGTCAGAAGTGGAATGCGGGCGAAGTGCCCGCATTCTGCTGTCTTCCTCTTCCGGCTTGTCAGAGTAGTTTTATTCTGCTTTTGTGGTTTTAGGCAGGATTGCGTCCACTTCGGCATGAGGCCTTGGAATCACGTGTACCGAAAGCAATTCGCCAACACGTTCTGCCGCAGCTGCGCCTGCGTCAGTAGCTGCCTTAACAGCGCCCACATCGCCGCGAACCATAACCGTTACGAGACCTGCTCCGATTTGTTCTTTGCCGATCAGCGTAACATTCGCTGCTTTCACCATTGCGTCTGCTGCCTCGATTGCTCCTACCAAACCTTTTGTTTCTACCATTCCCAATGCGTTTGCGTTTGCCATGATAAAATTCCTCCTAATAATTTGTATTTATAATGAATTTTAGGGTTACCTATAATGGGTTGCTCGTCTTGCCGATGAAATCTACGAAAACTTACATTTTTTCAAGAATACGTGCCACAATCATGTCGATAAGTTGTTCTTTGTCTTCCGGAAGGCTGCATGCGGCTTTCGGCTGCGATTCTTCCTTCCGGTCCGCCAAATCTTCCATTTCTATTAGTCCATAGGCGATTCTGCGAATGTTAAGCAGATTAAGCGGACTGATGTTGTCGGATGTGGAGCTTCCGCCAACCGCACCGCAACCAAGCGTAAGCGCTGGTGCAAGTGCTGTCGTTGCGCCGATGCCACCAAGCGTACCCGGCGTATTGACTAACAAACGGGATACCGGTTTTTTCAAAGCGAACTGGCGTACAATCTCTTCATTTTCGGAGTGAATGCACATCGTATGGCCTGCGCCTTCTCCATTCAGAATTTCGATGCAGCGTTCGCATGCAGCTTCCCAGCTATCCTCTGTGTAGAAAGCCAGAATTGGAGCCAATTTCTCTCGTGAATATGGAACATTGCGTCCCACGCGGGTTTCTTCGGCGATCAGCACGCGAGCTCTAGCAGGAATATTCAGATTCGCCAGTTTTGCGATATGATCTACGCTGCGTCCAACGATTTGCGGGTTCATGGTGCCATTGGCCCGCATAATGAATTTGCCAAGCTGATCGGCTTCCTCTGCGGAAAGGAAATAAGCTCCTTGCTTTTTGAATTCAGCCACAACCGCTTCCTTGCTGCATGCTTCGACGACGACGGATTGCTCCGAAGCGCAAATCGTGCCGTTATCGAAAGTTTTGGAGTCCATGATGCGTTTGACTGCAAGCGGAATATTCGCGCTCTTCTCGATAAAAGCAGGGCCGTTGCCTGGACCAACACCGATTGCCGGCGTACCGGATGAATAAGCGGCTTTGACCATCGCCGTTCCGCCTGTTGCTAGAATCAAAGCGACATCGTTATGCTTCATCAATTGATCTGTTCCTTGAATTGTCGGAACCGTCATGACGCCAATGGCGCCCTCCGGGCAACCTGCTTGCACAGCTGCCTCGTTAATGACCTTCACCGTTTCCAGAATACTCTTAAGCGCATTCGGATGCGGGGAAAACACGATACTGTTTCCTGCTTTAAGCGCAATGAGCGTTTTGTAGATAACCGTCGAAGTCGGGTTGGTGGATGGAATTAGACCGGCAATGACACCGACTGGGACAGCTACCTCCATCAACTTATTCTCTTTGTCATCTTTCAAGATGCCAACGGTTTTCATGTCCTTGATGGACTCGTAGACTTGCTGCGAAGCAAAAGCATTCTTGATGACCTTGTCCTGCCAGCGGCCGAAGCCAGTTTCCTCATTGGCCATCTTCGCCAGCTTCTCGCGATGGTTGTATCCGGCATCGGCAACCGCTTTGACAATCGCGTCGATTTGCTCTTGCGTCATGGCGGCGAGCTTAACTTGCGCTTCCTTGGCTTTGTTGATCAGATCACGGACTTCTTGAATGGATCTCAGGTCTTTATCCAATGTTTCCATCAATATTCCTTCTCTCTACTGCGTTTTTACATCGATAGATGTGTATTTGTTTTCTTTAGTAAAAGCGGTCGGTCTTCTTTGTATTTTCATCGATAGATGTTTCTCCTATGAGCTTGCCCTTTTTGACTTCTTGCCGGACTTGGCTGCCGATTTTTGCTTCGGTTGCTCACGGAGTTTACTGTCATTGTGCTTGCTCTTTGGCGCATCGGCCTGCTTCTTATCCGGTGTTGCTGCCGGATCATCGGCATCCTTCTGCTCAGGGACAAGCTTTACTGCGGCTTTTGTTTCTTCTGTTTCCCTGACGTCGGGTGTGGATTTCTCCTCCGCTTGAGTTTGAATTTTCTTCATCGGTGAAGGTTTCCGCTCCGGCTGGGACCCAGCAGCATTCGCTTCATTTGTCTTTAATGCCTGCGGCCAAGCCGTATCTGCCGCTTCGAGTTCTTCTGAACTTGCCCCTTCTTCCGCCAAATCTTTAGAAGCGGCAGTTTCTTTGATGGCAAGGTGTACGGCCTCATCAGCAGCGTCGTTGGTTACAGCGATTTGTTCAGCACCGTCTTCAGCTGCTTCTGTCGTTTGTTCCTGCGCCTGTTCATCCATGGTTGCGACTGCCTGAAGCGGACTTTCGTCAGAATCATCCTGTTCTTCCACCAAAACTGCCGTTTCTTCATGCATTCTAGCAATCACATGGCGGGTCAGCAGCACATCTAATTGCTTCGCCATCTCCGCTCCCGCCTCAACAGCAGCCTGCACCGCTCCGACATCTCCATCCAGCTTGACGGTCACCAGTCCACCCCCGATGATTTCCATGCCGATACAGGTAACGCTTGCCGCCTTTAATGCGGCATCCGCTGCGGCGACTGCACCTAGATACCCTCTGACTTCAACTAGCCCTAACGCGCTATATCTCATGGTCCGCTACCTTAATAACTCGTTGGGTTATCCGCAACGAATTGGACAGCGTCTGCGAAAGCGTCGCATGCTGCCTTGCAGGCCGATTGACTGCCTGTCAGCAGTGCGCCAGCGAAGTTGGTCTCGGACGGTGGGCCAAAGAAGGTTGCAATCGTAACATCGGCGGCTTTCAGTGCTGCATCGATCGCATACATCGCTTCCAGCGGCGGAGCGATCAAATAAGCGAGCGCCTCACCTTCTTGGATCCCCGCCGTCTCGGATAAATAGGAGCCTGTTCGGGATACGCAGTGGGCGAAATAGGTGATGCTGTCATCCTCATTGGCGCTAACGAAATGAGCGCCGCTTTCGATGAAATCAACGACAGCGTTCATGCCGCTGCGTACTTCCTCGGGATTTGGCCCAGCCAGAATCCCAATGACTTCACCTGCCAGCTTCGTTGAAGCATTAGCCGATCCGGCATACATGCTTCTTGCATACACAACATCCACAGCGGCTGCTTTCGTTGCTTCATCCAGTGCTGCGTAAGTTACGTCATCAATGTCAGCAGTAATGATACCCAAACTTTTATGGTGCGGCTTCAGCTCCAGCTTGTTTGCCATATCCAGGCTTACGTTGGAAATGAGCTTCATCCCGAGCACTTGTGCATGAATCGGTTCGTTTCTCATACGTGCCTCCAGCCTTTCCTATAGTTTTAAATCAATACCTGATGCTTTGCGATCAATCATGGTCTTGATCAATTCGGCAATATGCGCCCCAGCTTCTACGGCAGGAGTACCGCCGGAATGAATGTTGGAAATAACGGTACGTCTTGCTTCGGGCATGCCCACTGTTGGTTTATAAGCAATGTAGGCACTCATGGATTCTGCCGTTACAAGCCCCGGACGTTCGCCGACCAGCAGGCAAACCACATCTGCTTCCGTTACATCGCCAATGACGTCCATGGAAGGAACACGGCAATGCTTGACGAACAGGATATTGCCTGCGTCGATGCCATACATCTTAAGACCTTGCGTAATGGATGGAATGATATCCCGCAAGTTGGCTTCGATCGCTGCCGAACTTAAGCCGTCTCCAACCATGATTTGCACTTTGGCCTGCTTGGTCGTGTGCTGCTTGATGTACTCGATGGTCTCATCCGAGAATTGACGTCCCAAGTCCGGACGCGTAATATATTCATCCTTGTCCTGACACTTGGTGGCGATCGGCACAAGGTGCATCTCCTTGACGAAATCTTCGGATACATAGGAGAACACGGCATCTTGAGCAGCGGCATGGTCTGCGCGGAAACGCAGCGATGTAATTGTCTTGTACCGCGGACCTGCGCGCCAAACGCCAAGACGGGCCGGCGTTTTTGCTTTCATTCTCATGTATCCTTCGCGATCCGCCGGATCAGGCACGAGCAGCAGCTTGCGAAGGTTAATTTCCGTGATATCATCCAAGCATTCACCGTCGTCCTCTTGTGCTTCCTCAGGTACAGTTTTCTGTACAAGTCCACCTTCGTGCGGCTCCGCGTTATGCGCAATCGGTGCTGCAACTGTCGCTGTTTCAACAGGCTTAGCAACTTCTTGCTCTGCCTTGTTTCCTACCATCTCGTTCAAAATCGATTCAATCATCGATTTCAGATCTTTCTCGTTCATGTGAGCTTCCTCCTTTCCTTACTTGAGAAATACTGACGCATCCCCGGCTTTTTTGGTCAGTTTGCCGTTTTCGATAAAGCCCATTTTCTCCATCCACTGCTCGAACTCCCGAATTGGACGCAAACCGAGCAATTCACGCAGCGTTGCCGTTTCATGATATCCGGTCGTCTGGTAGTTGAGCATGACATCGTCGCCATGCGGGATACCCATGAAGAAGTTGCAGCCTGCTGTAGACAGGAGAACCGCCAGGTTTTCCAAGTCGTTCTGATCCGCCTTCATATGGTTCGTATAGCAAGCGTCGCAGCCCATCGAAATGCCTGTCAGCTTGCCCATGAAGTGATCTTCCAGGCCGGCACGGATAACCTGCTTCGCATCGTACAAATACTCGGGTCCGATGAATCCAACAACAGTATTGACAAGGAACGGGTTATACCGCTTCGCGAAACCGTAACAGCGTGCTTCCATTGTCACCTGGTCGATGCCATGATGAGCTTCGGAAGACAGTTCGGAGCCTTGCCCCGTCTCGAAATACATTACATTTGGCCCAACCACCTGGCCTTGATTCAGCACAAGCTGCTGCGCTTCCTCAATCGTGGCCGCATTGAAGCCAAACGCCTCATTCCCTTTCTGCGAACCTGCGATCGATTGAAAAATAAGTCCCGTGGGCGCGCCGCGCTTAACAGCTTCCATCTGGGTCGTAACGTGAGCGAGCACGCAGGTTTGCGTAGGAATTTCCCACTTCTGCCGAAACTCCTCGAACCGTTTCAGGACACGCGTCACGCTTTCTACGGAGTCGTCGACTGGATTGAGGCCAAGCACCGCATCCCCGATCCCGAAAGTCAGGCCTTCCATTAGGGAAGCCATGATACCGTCGGGATCATCTGTCGGGTGATTCGGCTGCAGCCGTGCCGACAACGTGCCCGGACGCCCGATCGTCGTATTGGCATGCGCCGTAACCCGAATTTTCTTGGCCCCGTAAATCAGGTCAAGGTTCGTCATGATTTTCGCAACCGCAGCGATCATTTCTGCTGTCAGTCCACGGGAGATGCGCTTGATGTCGCCTTCCGTTGTGTTCTCATTCAAAATCCACTCCCGCAACTCTTCGACGGTCCAGTTTTGAATTTCACTGTAAATGCGCTCATTTACCGCATCCTGAATGATACGTGTTACTTCGTCCTCTTCGTAAGGAACCGCCGGATTATTGCGCAGGTCCGACAATTTGATCTGGGAAAGAACTACCTTGGCGGCTACGCGTTCTTCTGCCGAAGTGGCTCCCAATCCGGCCAGAGTATCCCCCGACTTTTCTTCATTGGCTTTTGCCATGACATCCATGAGCGTCTTGAATTGATAGACTCGCCCAAACAATTTCGTTTTTAAAATCACAAAAGCTCCTCCTTCCACTTGCAGCTCGAATAGATGAAACTCGAATCGTTAATGTGCGACTCTTAGTGAAAAACAAGCGTTTTAATAACGACGGGCAGCACCTTGCCACCCGCAATCGGCTTGCCGATGTCGATATAGTCGCCATTGTCTACCTGTACGCTGTCGATGCAGATGACATCTTTCTTGTAATTCAGCAACGCGTACAATGTTTGCCCCAGCACCTTCGCCAGATCGTGATGAACAATTACGATGAGCGGATACTCCCGCTCCAGCAGTTCAGACATCCCTTTGTACAAACCTTGGGCATATTTCTGAACCTCCTGAAAGCTTGCATTTTTCTTTCCTTCAATCGCAATGGCCACCCGCTGCAAATCATTGTTCAGTTTGAACCAATCCAGCTTATCGGTGATGGCCTTTGCCAACTGCTCACTGCTTCCGGACTCGTCGACCACAGAAAGCTTCAAGATCGGTAAATTCTTGATCGGGAAACTTTCGTCCGTATAGGTAATCGTGCTTCCACTGATCTCCGTCGTATGGGATCCTGCTCCGACAACGGTAGCCCGGATGGTCTCGGCTGAACGGGCAACGGTCAGCTGCTGCGTTAGCGGAGAAGAGGCGATTGCTCTTCCAAGCAATATACCGATGTCTCCGAACTCGAATACGTCTCCTGTGGATTCATGATAAATGTAGTCTGCAACCCCTCCTGAGAAGGAAATACACGGAATCGCAAGGTCCAGCTTCAGCCCTTTGTTGGTGACGATGGTGTTATAGAAGTCTCCCGGTGGTCTGAGGCCGACGCTTTCTTCGAGCAGCCTGACCATTTCCCCGATAATCGGCTGAAGATCATCTGGAGTGACCCGCTGGCCTATAGCAAGACGGAATCCCCTTTGCTCGGCAAGCTGCTTGATTTTAGGCGCGATATACGTGATTTCATGCGAACTTTGATCAACCTTGATCAGGCGCCCCCCAATATCGAGGCAGCCCGTATCCAACAGTTCGCCATCGGCGAATAATGCCAAATTGCTTGTACCGCCGCCAATGTCGATGTTGGCGATGCAGGTGGAATGCTCTTTGGAATACGAATGTGCACCCGCGCCTTTGGCGGCAATAATGCTCTCCAGATCCGGCCCTGCGGTTGCGACTACGAAATCACCGGCAAAGCCGCTTAGCGAGAGCACGACTTCATTCGCATTCTCTTTGCGTGCCGTCTCACCCGTGATGATGACCGCTCCTGTCTGGATCTCATCCTTGCGGATGCCTGCCTTCTCGTATTGCTCCTGCACGAAGGACTGAATCTTCAACATATCGATCCGGTTATCTTCCAGCACGGGTGTAAAACAAATGTCGCTTCGATAGACCACTTCCTTGTCCGTAATAACCAAGCGAGGCACCGAAAACGAAGAAGCCATGTTTTGAATATGGAGCTTAGACAGCACCAGTTGGGTCGTAGAAGTTCCCATATCGATGCCAACGCTGAGCAATTGTTCTTCCACTTTGTTCACCCCCTGGCTTGATTTCTGATCATTCGGACTACAAAAAGGCTTAAAGTGACAACCTTCCGGATATACCGGAAGGTTTACTTTAAGCCTCATTGCTTCGAAGACTACGCCCTTGTAGTCCGATGATATTATTTTTTGAACGTAAAAGTCACTGTTGTGCCCGTATCGCTTGATACGATCGAAAGCTTACCTTTCAGCTTGTCTTTGACATAGCTGCGGACAATCGTCAGCCCCAAGCTTTTATGCGAAGTTTCCCCGACAACGAACCCGGCTCCGTCATCTGCCACGACGACCGTCACCAGCCCGCCTTCTACTTTTGTCTTGACGGAAATTCTTCCCTCCGAACAATCGCCGAACGCATGTTCATAACTGTTATGTAGCAGTTCGCTTACAATCAGCGCGACAGTTACGGTCCGATCACTGTCCAAGCAAATGTTTTGCTCTGAAGCAATCTCCACCTTGACGGCGCGGCAATCAACAAAACAGCGTTCGATATTGGATGTAATCAATCGTATAACATCCATGAGATCCACTTCGGCTTCGATCTCCGTCGACAGCAATTCATGGGTTGCGGCGATCGCGAGCACGCGACTGACACTGTCATCAAGGCATTTCTTGGCCTCAGGGCTTTTGCACTGCCGCCCCTGAATGCGCAGCAGAGACGCTACCATCTGCAAATTGTTTTTTACCCGGTGATGAATTTCGCGGATGGCAACCGATTTAGAAACGATCTCAGCTTCCTTGTTTCTAATCTCAGTTATATCATGCAGAATAACGCCTACGCATAAATCCTTTTCCTCAATGAACAAGCGTTTCACCTGATAGTAACGTCCGGCGGCTTTCACTTCCACCGTAAGCGGACAACATAGCGAGGATGAATGCTGGCTCATGACCTCGGAGAACATCGTCTGATCAAGCGACAAATTATCATAATGCAATCCTTGGATATCTTCCAAATAACCAAGCTGTCTGTAATATACGTCCGCCTGTTCATTTTTCAGCTTCAAAAACCCATATTTATCGAACACCAGAACGGCGTCTTCCAATTGATTGATAATCGAATCCTTGAACTGCAGCATAGCCCCCAGCATCGAGGACATCTCCCCATCCTCGCATGACGCTCTCTGCCTGTTGAAGTGGGCTTGTATATTGTCGCGGACATCTTTTTCATAGATCAGAACGGCAATGACGCCGCTTTGATTTTTAATAGGATATACCGTTTGCCGAACCAGATGATTCTCCTGCGTCCTGGCGACGAGCCCCTGCGACATAATGCCTGTTTCAAGCGTCCGCAGGACGCCAGGTTCATTCTCGCGCAGCGCCTTCTCCCCCGTAACCGGAAAATAATACACCGATTTGCCGTCACATGGACGACGATGATAGACCACGATGGCTTCGCTTGCCACGCTCGACAATACGTCGATGAACACATCATCCTCTACCTCGGTCATTTGAAATGACTCCGCTATTTCGCAGATCCGGACTATATCCTCTTCCGACAATCCGGTATGAAGGCTGCAAAGCTGCCTGATCCGTTCTTTGAAATCAATCATAGGAAATGACGATGGTACTAGCAATTTCAATCAGAGGACATCGCCGATCCATGCTGAGTTTTCGCAAGATTTGATAGGCTTCCTCTTCCGTGTAGCCATTTTCTCTCATTAATATGCCTTTCGCTTTCTCGACCGCTTTGCGTTCTTCCATCTTCTGCGTCAGCTTTGAGAGATCTTGTTCCAGCTTTCGGAATTCCTTGCCTCTGGCTATCGTGACTTCCACCATAGGAATGAACGACTTTTCATCAAGCGGCTTTACCAAGTAACCAAGCGCACCGACAGAAGATGCTTTTTCAATCGTCTGTTTGTCGCTGTAGGCGGTCAAAAGGATGATCCCGCCCGCCAGCTGTTCTGAAAGAATTCTTTTACTCGCCTTGAGCCCATCCAAAATGGGCATTTGAACATCCATGATGACGAGGTCAGGCAGATGCTTCTTGCATAATTCGATAGCTTCAAAGCCATCGGAAGCTTCGCCTACTACATTGTAGTTAGCCTCTTCTAGCATCTCACGAATATCCATTCTTGTAATAGGTTCGTCATCGACTATTACAATTTTTCCATTCATGCGTCATGCACCTCATTGTCTGTCGTTATTTGCTTGTCGCTTGTCTATCGATAAGCCCCGCTTGCATTTGAACTAGAATCCAAGTCGTTTACGCCCTCAAATAATCCCGAAGAGCATCCACTCCCACGTTCTCGATCGTCGAGACTTCAAAAATCCGCTCCACGCCGGCCGCCATTAAATGCGCTCTGGCCTGCGCGATTTCTTCTTGCGACTTGGCCAGTTCCACCTTCGTTACCACTCCGATAACCGGCTTGGCGAATACCGTTGCAAAAGCCGGCGGGAAATAGCTGTCTTCTTTCGTGCAATCCTGAACCAGCCCAATGACATCGGCATCTACACTGGATACTAACAGCATTTTGTATAAATACCGGTTCTCGATGCATTCGCCCGGCGTATCGATCGCCTGATCGAAATTTTCGACGGCTTGCGTTTTCTTATAGGCAATCTCCTCACCGTGCAGCCATTGGCACAGCGTGGTTTTGCCCGATCCTGTACTTCCGGCAAAAATAATTTTCTTCATCATAAGCTTCTCCTACGTTCTCGTAATGTTCGTATTTGCCGAGAAGCCCAATATATTCTGCAATCCATGCAGCACTGCGCTGATCGCAGATTCTACCGATGATACATCGCCCGTAATGACGAGTGAACCGCTGAAACGGTCGACAAAGCCGATTTGTACGCCAGCCGCCTTTGTAGCGATATCCGCTGCAATGATGGAGGCTTCGCTTGGCGTGATCGTCATAACGCCGATGGACTGATGCGCTTCGTTTCCGAGTCCCAGCTTCTTGTAAATGTCCGGGTTCGGGTTCGCGATAATGTGAGCGAGCGTAACCTGTTTGCCAGGCACATACTCCTGAATCACACGTTGTTTCTCGGCTCCTTGTTCCATACTTCTCATCTCACTCTCGTATCGAAAACACTAAAAGAGGTTGTTCAAAAAGTCCACTTTTGATAAGAAAACCTGCAAAAAAACAATAAAAGCCCCTTAAAAGTCCATGCGGAATTTTTAAGAAGCCACTTTGCTTTGATTTGTATGCAACACGCCATTGTGTTACTTTCACTATATTTGAATATTGCAAGCGATGTCAATACGAAATCCGTCAAATTTCGACTCGATCTTAGAATTGAAACATTTTGTTCAAAATTTGAAGCACGTCCTCTGCCGTAGGAACGCGTGGATTTGTTGCCGTGCATCCGTCTTTCAGCGCGCCTTCGGCGATCGACTCTCTCATCTCTCCAAACAGCGATTGATCCACACCGCATTCACGCAGCGTTTGCGGCATATTCAATTGCTTCTGCAGCAGTTTGATTGCCTGTACGAGACTACGGACGCCGCTCTTGGCATTTGGTGCGGATAACCCCAAGCTTTTGGAAATTTCGGCATACCGAACCGCCGCTCTATTGCTTTCTTCCTTGCCGTAACCCGGCTTGTAATCGGCATTAAATTCGATGACATGCGGAAGAAGAATCGCATTCATGCGTCCGTGGGCAATTTTGAATTTGGCTCCCGCCACATGCGCGATCCCATGATTCAATCCCAGCGACGCAATATTAAACGCCATCCCCGCGATGCAGGATGCATTATGCATTTTTTCACGCGCCTCAAGATCATTTCCGTCCTTATAAGCTCGCGGCAAATAAGCAAAGACCAGCTTCATCGCCTTCTCCGCCAGCGCATCGGAGATATCATTGGATTTGGTGGATACATAGGCTTCAATGGCATGCGTCAAAACATCCAGTCCGGTATCGGCCGTAATGAAGTCCGGCACGCTTTTGACGAGCTCAGGATCGAGAATCGCTTCTTGCGGCAGCATGTCATCGGATACAAGCGGATATTTGATGTTTTTTTCTTTGTCGCTGATAACGGAGAATGACGTAACTTCAGAACCCGTCCCGCTTGTCGTCGGGATTGCAATGAACGGGATATCTCGCTGGTCAAGCAGCTTTTTCGTAAACAGCTTCATCGCTTTAGCGGCATCAATGGCAGAACCGCCGCCAATGGCAATGATTAGATCGGTGTTGAACGCACAGAGCGCCTCGACACCTTCCGTGACGACTTCAATCGGCGGATCAGGCACGATATTGCTGAAAACATATTGCTCGTTACTGCTGTGCAGGCGATCAAACACCATGTTAATCATGCCCGACTTTACCATAAATGGATCTGTGACGATGAACATACGTTTGTTTTGCCACTCTGTTAGACGATCCATCGCGCCTTGACCCATATAGAGGTCGGCTTTAATCGAAAGTTTATCCATGTAAAGCACCTCCAAGAAGTAATTGCAACAAAAAAAGAGGCCATTCAAAGGGAAATCCCCTTCAAAAGCCTCTTTGCTTGTTATCATGTATGCACGCCATTGTGCAGCTTCTTATCATTTAGTTTTGCATATATACTGTACACCGTCATTCCGATCTTCGTCAACCGCTTCCGGAACTTGTCCTTAGATCAGACACATTAACTGCACGAATTTAAGTGCCTGTTCAAAAAGGTCGGTCATCAAAAGCGGACTTTGGGAACAGCCTCTATCAATAAAAAAAAGGGATATGCACCCCATAGTGCACGTGCTTCTTCGTCCTTGGAGAATCTCCCCGTTTGCGAGCTATACCTCATTGTATATATTCGGCGGCGAACACCCGGCTGTGGCCGACAACATCGTCGGCAGCCTCTGCTGCAATTAAAAAAAGCCTAGCGAGGCGGGAAACGTCACTAGACTTGTAAACCAGCCATTTTCGCCTCGAAATGACTGGTCTCTCCAAAGTTATTAGGCAAAAGACCTGACTTAAGACCGATCATTCGGTCTATCACAGTGGCGGGACCGTGTTGGATTTGCACCAAACTTCCATTACCTATAACTTTTTCTATTGTACATGACGCGAATAGTTGCCCATTCGACATCATTATAGCACAAACGACGCGTTTGGCGATATAAACCTTAAAAAAATGATTGACCGAATGAAACTCAAATAAAATAAAATGCCTCGGGCAGACCAAGGGACGAACGCTGCAGCGTAGATACGGTGAATTGTCTCAGAAAGATAAACAAGGAAATGGTTTTCCCATTCTTTTATTCATGATCCATGTCTCTCTTTTGCTCAGAGTACCACTTTCTAAGCTGATTAATATGGGCTTGATGATAACGGTTATGGTCGGCCATATGCCATAATCCCCACCGGATGGTGGCTTGCTTTTCATTTTCGTGACCAAAGGTGACAATGCTATCCAGATCAGCATCCGTTAATTGCGTGCATGTTTCCTTCAACATATTTAATACAACTTCATATTTAGATATAAGCATGTCCAAAGGCATCCCTTTGACCATTGGCAGCCTGTTATGTCCATCGATCATGGGGCCGTATTCATCTATGAATGACTGGGGAAGCGCCTCCCCTTTAATCCTATAAATCCAGTTCAGGTCGACGTACATGATATGTTTCATTAACTGAGCGGCACTATTGAAATTGTCACAAGGTCCCTTGAAGTCTATTTCCTCTTGGGCCATGCCCTCTGATATGGACTTTAGCCGTTGGCTGTTCTCTCTGACAGCGCTATATAACATTCCCACGATCGTTGACATACTCTCTTCGCCTGGCAAATCGTACAACATCCTAGCACAACCTCCCTTGTAAATACAAATAGCATCCCAGCCTCACTATTTGGACTTTTGAATTCTTTGTTTCAGCCGTATCGATTTATTCAAGTGCAGAAAAATATGCCTTGTCGCCGGCATGAGCACTAATCCCGCAATCGTTTTGTTTCCCCAGTATTCAAGCAACCACGATGCTTCTTCCTTAACCGCATGCTGTACTTTAAGTTCATGAATTCTTGCCGCTTCAACTTTTTGCTTAAAGTCGCCTGGCAATAAACGGGATATGACTTCACGAGTGTTTCGCCCAACTTCAATCCGATAAGCTAATAAAGAACCAATATCAAGAGCCGCACTCAAATTAGCGATTTCTGCTTCCGTCATTTCATTTCCAGAATGAACATCATCAATGTGAAGTTTCTTGTTCCATTGACCTGAATGCAATACTTGGACATCGTTATTTACGAGCACGCTCATCGTCATGTCTTCAATACGCGTGATATGCCACATATGCCATATTATGGAGTTTTTTGTATCAGGAGCCGTAACTGGATATTGACGATATGTTTCCTCTTGTAGATCTTTAACTAACTCATCCTCAAGGGTCGCAATGGGTGAATGGCTCATTCTTGATGAATGTAACAAGCGATGCTGCTGCAAGAATAGGTCAACCGCACGCTGATGCTTGGCCGGATCCAGAATTATCCGGGTTAGCTTTTTGTGATTTTCATTCCACCGTTTTCTTTCACTCAAATCCATGGAGAACCATCCTTTTCTAGCCGCCCCCTAATATCCATGTAACGGCTTCATTAAAGTCTGTCGCGATAAAATCAGGATACGCTTCTTTCCATTTGCCGAAATACTCGTTGTTATTATATTTTTCTAGTTCCTTGGGGCCAGCTCCCGTCTTCACTAGCACTTTCTTGCAACCGGCTTCTTTGGCAGCAACCATATCCGTCCATCTATCCCCTATGACAAAGCACTCCCCTAAGTCCAAATTATTTTCTTCCGCGGCTTTCATCAGCATCCCTGCGGATGGCTTTCTACACGGACAACCCGCTCCATGCTCATGAGCACAAAGATAGATCTTATCAAAACCAAAGGCTAATAATTCCGATTCGAATTCGTCCTGTGTTACTTCGCCACGAGCAATTCCAGGTTGATTCGTAAATGAACAAACAAGCATGCCTGCGGCTCTGAGTGAACGAATCGAATCCTGTACTTGTGGAAATAGCTCAAATTCACTGGGCAAAACAACCCGATCGGTTCCTCCAAGTGTTCCGTCCCTGTCAATGAAAACAGCTTGTCTTGAGAGCTCTAGCAATTAGTTATGCTCCTTTCCTTATTCATTTTTTTGCGTTGGATAGTACCAGGATGTCCCGGACGATTTAAACATCACTGATTGCCCGATTCATATCGCTTTCTCACTCAATTTCGTCGGTTTCGCTCCAAATAGCATATGCGCCGTAGCCTAAATACTCGCGCACCTCAAGAACCTTACTGCCCCGTATCAGAATTTCCATACCATTTTCGGAGTCCCACGCTGTACCTCCACCCAAGATTGCTCCGAATGTATTATCGTTTCGATCATAAGGATTTCGATAAAGGTCAACTTCCCCTACGGACATAAACTTCAAAATATCCTCTCCATACACTCCCTCTAAGCCGGGAGAATAATCAGCCGTATCGCTAGCCATTTTGAGATTTTTCCACGCGCATACTTTCTTGCATATTTCGTTTATGGTTTCATCCGGCAGCTGATTCAACAGATCTTGTATGTAAATTTCCGCTTCTTCCACACTCATGTCTTCCGTGCTAAAACGATATTCAACTTCACATTCGAACAACGCAAGATACCCAAACCCAGACATGCCGGTTTCCTCTGAAGGATCTTCTATTCCTACGTGTTTTAACTCAAATCTTTCGCTCACGCTATCTTCCTCCCGAATAATCCGTTTATTCTTGATTTATAATTCAATTGCTATATTCTTCATTCTCGACTGCACGGCAAAAAACCTTTTGCCACTGACGCTTCGCATGTACCGGGACACTCCATGGTCCCCCAGGCTAGGCACTGGCTGAAGGAAGTTGACTTTTATCCACAACCATACTACGATATGTAGTATGAGGTGGAATAGGAATGAAGATTAAAAAAATGAATATCGATGGTGAAGGCCTGAATCGATTTTTTGGACCACTGGAGTCTCGAATTATGGATATTCTCTGGTCTTCGGAAGCGCTTAGTATCAAGGAAGTCCAGTCGATCCTGAATCAGGAGAGTCCGATCTCGATCAATACGGTGATGACCGTCATGAATCGTCTTCTGGATAAAGGCCTGCTGACAAAGACGATGACGGGAACCGGCCGGACACGGGCAGCCAAGTTCGGTCCGCTGCAGTCAAGGGAGCAATTTCTCACCGAACAGACAAAGGAAGTGTCGCAGGGACTCATTCAAGAGTATGGGAGCTTGGTCGTGAACCATATGATCGATGCGCTGGATGATGTCGATCCCGAGGTGATCGCAAAGCTGGAGCGTAAATTAAACGATATCAGACACGGGAAAAAGCAATGAATCCCACCACACGGCTAAGATGTACCTATGCACTGATGATCGTATTCGTTTCTGTTGTCATCGTACATATGGGAATGTTCATTACCTACCAGGTCCGAAGCGGAATATTTCAAGGTTCCGTTCTGAATTACGCCTTAATCGACATTGTCATTGTATATACAATTGTTCAGCTCATTTGGCGAAGTACCCGGCAATTGGTTTTATCGCATAAATGGTTAAAGCACTTCCGTGCCAACAGGCACGATAAATTAACCATGCGCCTGAATTACAAGTACCGCGGCTGGGGAACGGAAATCATCGTTGTACAGGACAATGCCTTTGTAGCTCTGACAATTGGTCTTCTGCGACCGAAAATTGTCGTGTCCACTACGGTTTTAGAGATGTTTAATGACAAGGAAGTAAAGGCAATTTTACTGCATGAACGATATCACTGTCGCAATCATGATGGTTTAAAATCGTTCTTTTCGACCCTGCTGGCAGACGCCTTTGGTTATTTACCAATCGTTAAACCGATTCTTCGGTACTATCAGACGTGGCAAGAGCTGTTTGCTGACCGATTCGCCATCCGGAAGATGGGCACGGAGCTGTATTTAGGCAGTGTCTTATTAAAATTAGCCCAACTTGGTAAGCTTCGGCGTTATGAGGCTGCCGTTCATTTCACGGATACGACATTGCAATACCGGGTCATGCAGGTTCTTGAGCCTGACAGAGGGGTGAATGTTCCGCTAGCCCTGCTGAAGCCTTTTCTGAGATCCTGCTCCATTTTGCTACTCTTTATGTTGACCGGGGATTCGTAATCCCTTTTTTTGAACTATTATACTACATCATGTAGTTTGATCACGCCGAGCATAAAACAGAATATTTTTATCCGGGAATCTATGAGGGGGGTATGAACATATGCACAATGAACTCATTCGTATCGGACCTGTGACCATTTATGGATATGGATTGATGATCGCAATCGGAATCCTTATCGCTTACAAGATCGTTGTTAATAGAACCGCATCTAGGCAACTGGAACTTTCTCATGTTTCCTCTCTGACTTTCTGGAGCTTATTAGGCGGATTGGTCGGGGCTAAGCTTTTGTTTTGGATAACCCAAATAAATAATATCATCCATGATCCTTCATTGGTTCTGAATTTTTCGGAAGGATTTGTTGTATACGGTGGAATTATCGGGGGAATTGGGGTTGGTTATGTCTATTGTAAGAAGAAAAGGATAAACTTTCTAAAATACCTTGACCTTTTTGTACCCTCCCTTGCATTAGCGCAAGGCTTTGGAAGAATTGGCTGCCTTCTGGCCGGCTGCTGTTATGGTGAAGAAACGGATGGTTGGTTTGGAATTACGTTTCACGAATCCGAGCTTGCCCCGAATGATGTCAAACTCATTCCTACACAAATATTAGAGAGCTTACTCAGCTTTTCCATTTTTTTTATATTAATCTACATTGCAAGAAGAAAAAGACCTAACGGCCTAATAGCAGGTCTATATCTCATTTTTTATAGTTCAGGGAGATTTATTATCGAATTTTTCAGAGGCGATATCATCCGAGGACAGTTCGGTGCCCTCGCTACTTCGCAGTGGATCGCACTAGCTGTTATTTTGGTCACTTGCATCGCATTCTTGACTAAGGCTCCCAAAAAAGATCACGATATAAGATACGGACAATCTTGAGTCCTTCACTATATCGTGTTTTCTTCCCTAGAGTAAAAGCGTTAGATACATGGCGGGGCTCAGCCTTAAACAAATGAAAAAACTGAGCCCCGATAGTATATCCTGTCTTCTTGTAGAAACTAATCTTGATAGCTAATGTCACCTATTCTCAATCCAATATCTTCTAATTACGTTTCCATCTTCCTCTATGTAATCTGTATCCGTCTTCCCACCGTTCTTGATAATGGTTCTTTCCGATCCCACATTATCGGCATCACAGACAACTAATACATCGTTTATCCCCAGTTTCTTAGCTTCAATCAAGGACAATTCCAATAGTTTAGTCGCATAGCCTTTCAATCTTTCCAACGGGCGGATTCCATAACCAATATGCCCGCCAGCATTATATAAATGTTCGGTTAATTGATGTCTAATATTAGCCGCACCTAATACTCTATGATGATGATCGACCAACCAAAAGGTTGAATCGGAGACCCAGCCTTCCTTTACACCAATACCCTTCTCTTGATTAGAGAGTTCCTTCAACATTCCCTGAAAATCACTTGGATCCTTACTTATGACCCAGGGGATCATATTCTCACCGGATTCTTTCCATTCTTGATAAAATGATAAATATTCTTCTTCAAGCTCTGGCTGAGGCTTAACTAATCTTACATGGTTCATATGTTGAACGTCCTTTCATGGCTTTTTATGTCCTTCAAACGGGAACATAGTACAAAATAGGCTGCCCCTAAAGGCAGCCTATTCTAGTTACTGTGTTTACTTGCTGGCGGAGAGAAGGAACTTCTCAAGTGCCCCTGTATCGGTAATACTGTGATTACATGCTCGGCTATCCAAACATACGTATTGGCCAATGAAAGAAAGATTATCTGGTGAAGCGACGGCTGGCTTGGTCTTGACCGAGAACAAGGCAAGCTCTTGATGCCGGTTGCAGAACAGACAGTACCCTTTCTTGTTGGTCGGGGTAATTCTTCCCTCGATCCCGATGAATCTTCCTTCGAACGGATATACGATAAATAACTTGTTAGTGGCAATGTCCACCCAGCCTAAATACGTTACATATCGAAAATCGATCGATTGCAGATCCGGAACTTTCAGTTTCTTATTTTTAGGAAATAGCTTCTGAATCTGTTTCAGCGTAATCGTCGGATAAGGCTCCAGATAGGGTTCTAATGCGTTAAGATATTTCTGGAAATCCTCGGCCCTCTCGATGGTTGATATTTCGTCCAGCATCCGCTTCTGATCCTCTGTCAAAGACGGAAATGCTTCCATAGCGTTCGTTACGGCACGATATCTAACCGTTTCCAAAACCTTTCGATCCGCGACCGTTCGCAATGTTTTCAGAAGGAACTCCGATTGTTTTTTAATCACATTAAACTGGTTGTTTCTAATAAATGGTGTACTCATAGCTTTCAGCCCCTTATTTTTATTAAAAATGAAGGTGCAAAGCCTGTTATTAGAAACGATAAAGTTAAGGTTGGGCGATCGAATTCATCTATCGCACCCCACGCAAAGTATCGCCCCAGATCAGGCTTTGCATGAGGACTTCCTAGCTAATGAGCAATTCGGTATTGCCATCAGTATAACCCCCAATCACATATCATACGCAAAATTATAACAGCAAGTGCCAGATGGCGCAATTTATTCCGTTGGAATGGAACACCGTCTTTCTCAAACTATAAATCTATTTAATGGTGTCATACAAGTCTGCTTCAATATCATCCACTTTCCCTTGTCCCCATTCATCCGAAATCTCCAGATGCCAGGATCTCAGGCACCGACAAGTCTTGCCGGTGTTACAACGTCATGAATCTCATGCAATCTTTCTTTAAGTTTAACAGAAGCCTTGGGGATCTCATTGACATACTGGTCACCTGAACATACCACTCTTATTCCGACTAACTTCAATTCATGGAGCTCGACTACTTTCATAGGGCTCACTCTCTTTCGTTGAATTGATTACCTCCACGCTTCGTCTTTCTAGAACTCATACCGGCTGTTTTACTCACAAAGCATGTTTTGCATTGGTTCATTGCAGTGCTGGTATCCATTCTTTTTGTAAAAATTAACCCCTCCATCACTAGGCCATACTATAATAAATTCATATTTGTTCTCTTTTGCCCATTCGTTGATTTTTGATATTAATTTACTTCCTACTCCTTTACCTCGATAATCAGGTTTCGTATATACATTCGTCATATATGCAAATGGATGTGTGATTCTTCCTGGTCTCGGTACCTTGTGAATGAGTTCAATATAGATGTTGGACACGACCATCCCGTCTTCTTCAGCAACCCATATTTCCCAAATATCACTTTGAAAAGCACCTAATAAAAATTCATAACACTCCTCGTAAAAGTCGCTATAGGTTTCATTTTGTAATTTTCCATCTAGATCGTCCTCAAGTGTAAAATCCCATCTCATTTGAATGAGTTGATCCATATCTTCCTTAGTCGCAAGTCTTATTATCATTGAAACACCCCAGAATTCATTAAAATCACTTTACCTTTCAAATAACTCCACACACTATCTGATGTTACTTTTTTGTACTGAATTCTTGAATGTATTTCTTTGAATCTTCCTTATATCTCTCCGTGTAATTATTCTTGGAAAATTCACTGATTACTTTTCTCCAAAAAGATATGGCAGATATATTACTCTCCATCTGAGCTACTTTCCAATTTGCTTTGAATAACCCAAATGCCTGCTTAGCTGCGGTGCGACCGATCCCGTTTCTTCTATATTTCTTCAAAATCATAAAATCATAAATTACATGCGTTGGGTCTGGATCCGTGTCTAAGTTTTCAAAAAGCACAACCAAGAATCCTACAATTGCTCCTGACGATACTATGAAAAACGGGTTCCATCTAGGGTCATCTTCCCAATAGAAATCAATGCTCACCCCGTATGTTCCATCATCATTTAAATCCTCATTAGTATATCGACTAAAATCATAATGATAAAATTGATACATGTTTGATAATCTTTCTTTCTCTTGAACTGTAACAGGAATAAGTTCGATTTCCATAACGTCTCCTTTGTTATCATCCTACTATCTCTTGGAAGTTTCATAGATTCGGCCTAAAGATCCGGTTTACCTGGTTTCCAACCTCCTTCCAATCTATGTAACAACATATAATTGGGGTTTGCTTCCCAAGCTTCAAAGGGCACAAAACATGCTGCATTCATCGCATCTAATAATCTAGATCTTTGCTGCGGTCTCGTTATGTATTCCTCGATATTAGATTGATCAATTTTTATGTATCTAGCTTCGAGTATCTCGTCTTCTTGTATTTTAATTTCTCCGCTTATATATTGAGCTCTAAAACATATAGACAAAACTTGTTTTGTTGTATTCATATAAACACCGGTTATACCAATTGGCTTAATAACGATGCCCGTCTCCTCAAGAAACTCTCTGCAAATTGCTTTATCAAGGGGTTCCCCTAATTCAACATTGCCACCTGGCATTTCCCATGTATCTGAACGCCAATGTGTTCTAAGCAACAATACCTCACCACGATCATTAGTGACCAGTGCTGAAACAGAAATACATTGTTTAGGTACCTGGTATTCCAAACTACTCACTTCCTCTAAATTAACTTTAGACCCTTTCATCAACTGAGATGTTTCTCTAAAATGCCATTAGGATAAACCATAATAGGATATTTGGTAGTCAAAATCAGGGGACATTCCAATTTTCTTTGCAAGTCGAATAGACCCTGTATTTTCCGGAGTACAGTCCCAGTATGGCTGAATTCCTTGTTGTAGGCATTCCTGAACAAATGCTTGAGCTACTGCAGCGCCATAATTTCTTCTTTTATGCTCTTCAAGAGTTTCGATATCAATTGCATGCGTTTTATCCACAACAAATGCTGAAAAACATAAACTCACCACATAGTTATTATCCTCAACAAAGTATCCGAAGCCTTGCTCTAAAAAAGAGTCTGTAGAATCCCAAAACCGTAATATTTTGCTTTCTAAAAACGAATGGTTTTCCAATCGTCTTGACTTCAATAACTCACAACTTATCCGTTGAATATTCACCTCTTGATCTTGAAATTCAATAGATTGGGGATTCCCTCTTAATGTAAACACATGTTGAGTTTCACTCGAAATGTTACGCTGCTGAAAAATGTTTTGTATCGTTTTATCCCAAGGATCAGGATCTAAGCCAATCTCGACCCAATTCATATTTTGCTTCTGTAGTTTGGGTTCTATATGCTTTCTCATGTATTCTTCTAATCCTGTTAAAAATGTTTTACTCCGAGCATCTCCAACAATCTGAAAACCTTTTTGTCCTTCAATCCAAATTAATGCTGCTGTGGGTTCTGTTGGATGATCTGCATAGACACCACCCGGGTTATTCCCGCTAACCACAGCCCTAACCTCGATATTCTTACACTTATCCGTAATGTGTCTTATTTTATAAAACTCTGATTTATTCAGTTCTGTTATCATTGTTACATCCCCGATTCTATGATTTATTGATTATACTGAATTAAGGAGCATATAAGTTTCTTGTATTACGAACCGGAGAGGATTTTTGATCCATATATTCAATTCCGTTTTCTTTTTATTACAAATGCTTTATCTGCCCTTTCAAATCCGATCCTCTCATAAAATCCTACGGCTTTCGGTGCTGAAGTGAGGACATATTGAATTTCGTCTTCTCCTAATTTGTCCTTCAATACTCTTATTAGTTCTTTGCCAATTCCTAATCCCTGATAGTCCATATCCACTGCAATATCTGAAATATAGCAGCAATATGAATAATCTGTAATTGCCCTTAAAAATCCCACCAGTTTACTTCCTTCTCTTACCGTTATAATCTCATCTGCATTATCTATCATCCTATGAATTCGATCTGAATCGCCTACCGGTCTCCTGATACCTGATCGAATAAATACTTCTTCAACCTCGCTGACAATACAGTTATCATTGATTTTATATTCCAAATTCACAGTCAAACCCTCGTTTATTTTATTTTTCACTTACTAACCATGTCTTGGCCTCTTCAGGGTCAGAATAATAAGAAATTTTAAGGGTAATTCCTGCTTTTTTGATACTTCTTTTTAACCTCCATTCGTTTATTCCAGATAACCCGACAAACGATAGTCTCTCAATATAGTTATCTAAATTCTTTAGATTATTTATTAATTCTTGAAGAACCTTACTTGTCACCGGTGTTGTGTACATATCGACCCATATTTTTAATTTCTTGTTTGTTTTGATTATGAAATCCTCTTCTTGTTTCATCAATTCGAAAAACTTTTCTTCATCTCTATATTTGTTTCCATACTTTAGACAATGAATTTCACCGCCCTTATAATAATAAGGAAATATTGAACCGCCAGGAGATTTCACTTCATCTCACTTCCTTCTAACTACGGATTTTCTTGGACTTTATATTATCCATATCCCACCGTTGCTTAATGTTAAATATCCAATGCGTAAATACTATGTTATCTGATCTTCATGAACCCTCACGAACTTATGGCAACAACTTCGAAGCAATAATTACGGCATCCCGTGGTGTTAATAACACTTCGGTTGCTGCGAGCTTAGGATGATTCAACCAGTACTCGCGTATTAAGTCAGGCTTTCCTCTCCACTCCTCCGGCCAATACTCTTCTGGGATAAAATCATCCATAATTAAAACTCCGCCTACTCTCAAAAGCTTGAATAGCTCCTCAGCATTTGTTTCCTTTGCATCTTTAACATCAGCAAAAATGAAACAATTGGGCCTTTATGTTTAATTTTTTTCCAGTCACTAGCAATAAACTCTACTTTAGCATGACTGAATAACGGAGCAATAGCATTAATCTGATTCTGCTGTTTATCAATCGAGATGAGGTTGGTGTGGTTTGACGACATGGAAGATACTATCCAAGACGTACTTACCCCAAAACCGGTACCGATTTCTAAGATACTCCCCTTCACTGGACCAACTAACGCACGCAATAATCGTCCAAATTCATCTGTGCATGAATCCGTGAATCCATATTCTTTCGCAAGCTTCTTTGTGGTTAGAACTAATTCAGGTATGTAAGAGTTGCTTCGATACACGGTATGCATAATTGTACTTCCCTCCAGTAAAGTTTCCGAACCTTCCCATCTAACGTTCGGTAATCACAAAACGCCCCAACCTTGATAGCATTTATCTTAGGCTGAGGCGTTTATTGGTTGAGCTTCTTCCATGATTATACATCTGATAACCGAGGGGCGTAAGCCCCAAAGTGTAAGTAATGCTTACACTCACGCCAGTGTTTAGGCGGGCTAAAGCTTGCCAGAGCCAATCTTTAACATCGAATATATGAAATGTACGCCCATGCTCGTCATCATTACAAAAACTGCTGCTTAAGCAGCTTGGGTACTTTCTCTATCTGCTTATAGATCACTTATTCCTCTTCAGGTTGATTTAATGACTGCGCCGCAAAATGGTAAAACGCCATGGCATCCTCCCCGGTGGCAAAACCGGCCTGTGCCATTTTGTCGCTGCCTCCGCCTTTACCGCTATAATCAGCCAGATACTGCTTAAAGAACGTACCGCAGGCGAGCTGGATCTCGCCTCCTTGAGCGAGGACTAGCTTATGGTCTGCGTTGGACACGAAGAGCACAATAACATCAGCTTCTTCGATGATCTTGGCCGCCAGGTTCTGCATATCCTTCAGCGACTTGTCCGCAAAAACATATTGGATCAGGCTGCCTTGACGGTCTGCCAACAGCTTTCCTGCCAGGTAAGCATCATTCTCGGCTTTCACGGCGTTCAATTCAGCCTGGAGCTGCTTCTGTTCTTGATCCCATTTTGCAATCCGATCTAGAATCTCTTCCTTTGCCGTATTAAACCTGGCTGATAGGCTGCCGAGAATCTCCATTCCGGCATTAAATTCTTTCAACGCCCGATATCCGCATTTAAAATAGATACGCAAATGTCCCTTCTGTTTCTCAGCTCTGAGCAGTTTGATCATTCCGATCTCACCCGTTGCGGAGACATGTGTACCCCCACAAGCGTTATACTCGATACCTTCGGTTTCTACGATCCGGATATCGTCGGTTACCTTCGGCTGCTTCACCAGCGGCAGGGTTGCAGCCTTCTCCCGGTTCACAATATAATTCGTTACCTTTCGATTAAGGTAAATCTGATCATTAACTTCCAGTTCCAGCATCATCAGTTGGGACTGAGATAGGTCAGATCGGGCGATATCAATCGTAGCGTAATCCTGTCCCAGGTGGAAACTGATTGTTTCCGCCTGGCATACTTCCAGACACATGGCAGACAGGAGATGCTGACCGCTATGATGCTGCATATGGTCGAATCTTCTATCCCAATCCACACGACAGCTAACCTCTTCCTTCTCAGGCAAACGCTCAACTTTATGCAGAACTTCCCCTTCCTCTTGAACGACATCAAGAACAGGAATTTTATCGATCCACCCCAGGTCACAAGGCTGCCCTCCACCATGCGGATAAAAGGCCGTTTCCTCCATTACCAGATAGGTTCCGTCCTCCCGCTCCAGTGTGCGTGTGATTCGTGTCTCCCACTCCCGTATATAAGCGGATTCGTAATATAGCTTCTTCGTCATCTCTATGTCCTCACAGTTCTCAGATTAAATTTACTTCAGCTCAGCTATTTACTCCTGATACGGAACTAGATAGTCTTCTCGAAAATATATAGGTCACCTTCTTCTCTGACTTTGGTGAATCCACACTTTGTATAGAAGTGATGATTCTTGACACTCCACCTAGGAGTATCCAGCCACCATTTTACGCTATCCGGAAAACTTCCTTCAATTTTTTTCATTACTTTCTTACCGATTCCTTGATTCTGATAGTTTGGATCAATAAAAATCCGCCCTAGATTATGTACTTGATTGCTTTCTATAAATATCATTGCGCCCCCAATGATTTCTCCATTATAGAGCACTTTAAAATATTCACAACTATGCATCATCTCTTCTTGCCAACTTACGGAATCGTATCCTAGTGGGCCACAGATTTCATTATTATTAAAATGTTTCGATTCATCATCAAAGCTGGCCTTTTGTATTTCAGCAAGTTTTGATGCATCACGTTTTATTGCTCGTTCTAGTATCAACATGAGATACAACTCCATTATGTGATTTATTTGTCCTTCACAGGTTTTCTCCTAGTAGCTCACGTGGATATTAACGGAACAACCCCGCCTTAGACATTTCTTATCTTAGGCTGGGTAATGAAACCAGATTGTAAAACATCAAAATATTCTTTTAAAATAGAATCAAACTCAGCATTCTCGGAGACCTTCTCTATATTTCCAAAGAATCATTTCTTCCGTTTCTATCATGATTTTATCATACTAAGAGTCGAGCATTCTCATTGTATTTCGTGTATTCTTTATACTAAATTCCCTACTGTGAATCACATTCATCATCTTATCTACGATATCGCCATCTTCAGATACTTATTTAGTTCATTCAGCCATCTCTCTTCTTCTTTCCATACCTGCAGGAACCATGACATATAACGTAATCCCATATATCGTGAAGCTACATTAAAACGTCTCGTAAAAATATCCTTTGATAAGTTCAGCCCCCGCGAATTTACCAATTGCCTATAATTTTCCGCTTGGGAAGCTTCTCTAAATCTAAGTAAAATATCTAAGTACAAAGACCCATATCTCGCTTCTTCCCAATCAATAAAATATACTTCTTTATTGTTATAAATTAATGTATTTCCAGGATGTAAATCATTATGTATGAGGGTATGGGAACTTTGGTCTAAAAGCACTTCCTTGATGTCTTTAACAATATATTTTGCTGATTGTTCAACTTCAGAAATATATTGACCAAATGTACTTATAAAATCTGCATCCAGCTTTGCCTCATCCCAACTTGGTCTCCACTTTTCGTTTAATGCATATTCAATATGATTGGGGTCTGCAAAAGGGAGCCAACTCAATTTATCCGACTTTTGATAATTAACCGCATGAATATGAGATAATGCCAATAGTTCATTTGATTGAAGCAAATGATAATTCAAATGACTGTAATCTGTCTTATAGTCAACATCTTGCATGCAAAGATACACTCTATTACTACTTATTAAATCAGGTGTGTAACTAAAAGGTACATTTGCTGATTGTTCGAAAAGATGTGAAAGCACTCGCCTTTCAATCAGAGTTGCTTGCTTTGAAATAAGATTAATAGTTCTTTCATCATTAGTATCTCTCAATCGTATTTCATGTCTCTTTAGTGCAACGGCTGATAAACCGTAGGCTAACTCAAGATCATTAATACTTAAAATTTCAGCGGTTGGCGATATGTATCGTTCAATGGTACTCTGAATTGTTTGTCTAAGATCAATATACATTTCTCCTCCTTGAAACTCGTTACAGTGATTGCATATAACGCTTTTATATCTATGAGTCCATAGTACGATGCCCTCCAATCATATTGAATTGATTGATTTCGGTTACTTCATTTAAGAAACCTTTAATCTCGATATGAGGATCTTCTAAGTCAATATTATGATTTCCTTCATACATTTCCTTAGGAGCAAATACGGTGAGAAGTAATTCTTCTCCTGGATTAATATTGAGTTTATTATTTCTAGCTTCAATCTTAAAATCATTGCCTCTAATACCGTTTTCAACTTTTATGGGAAAACTTAAATATACAATATTCTGTACTATAATATGACTGGATTTGTTATGTAATTTTAATGTGAACACTTTTCCATTTGCTTCTTCTGTTTGTTCTATTAATTCTAATTTAATATTGTCAATGTCGTCTGTAGTAACTTCTCTCTTATTACTACAACTTACGCTAATTAGTAAGCACAAGATGACGAAAATAATGAATACTGGTTTTCTATCCACTTCCTGAATCCCTCCCAAATGTATAGTAATCTGGTTACTGTCGAAATTATTTCGCTTTATAAAAATATGGCCCACACATGTCTTCATGGGTATTCACATACGTCCAAGTAAAGTTTTTATCAAAAATATATATATCTTGTTGAGAATCGAAATCCTCCGCGACTATGGCATTTGCTTTACTGTATAGAAATACATTGGGAGAGTTTTGGTACATAACATATAATTCATCTTTATTTTCGGTATTAAAAGCATTTCTTGCTTCATGTTTTTTCAAACAATCTTGTATTTCATAACTAAAAATATGCCACTTGTATTGATAGTAATAAATGCTTTCTTTTATATCGTCACCAATATTTAGTGTAAACGTTTTATCCCATCTATCAATAATTTCTGTTGCTCCATCAAATACATCTGAGATGTTTACGGCTTTTTCAATTAATTTTTCCCTGTATAAATAGTTTTCTTGAAATATTTTTATTGACCAATATATTTTTTGCAATTCTGTTTCTGGCAAGCTATCTAATATTAATTGAATCTCTTTTCTAATCAAGCGTTCTCCCCCTAAATAAGTCGTTCATGTTCTTAATTCTTGTATTCACGAAATACCTATTATAAAGTTATTGGTGTGTAAAATTAATCTATTCACAAATCGGAATAATCCTACAAAGAACAATAAAACTAATAAAATTATGAATATTTGAGATAACGCTACCATCCAAAAAAAATCCAAGATATTAGCCTCCTTATTAAAACTAAAAACTAATTTATGGCCCATTGTCCCTTTAATCAATTGTTTAATATTACTATTTTCAGGTGTTTTATTTCATGTTCAAGTAATCTCTTCCATGATTATACATCTGACCACCAAGCGGTGGTAGTTCAATAGTTAAAATACTGTGTTATCTGATCTACTACATAAAGGATTTTCACTACAATGTGTAGACCGATGGAGAAGTAAAAAAACCCTTACTTTTTCGCTCAAATCCGCTTGAAATTCAATTAGAGGTCATAATTTTTTCTCTAAAATACTTGTTAATATTCCTATGGTTAACAACCGATAATAACCATAAGGAAATATTCACCATCTCGTTATAAGGACGTGTTTAAATGCCTCAAATTTCAAGCGTATCAAGCAGACCACAGTCTACACCGCCTGTAAAGTCCAGCACAAATATTATGTCTCCCATTGACCGGGAGATTGAGCAGCTAATTAATCAAAAAGGAATTATTAATGAAAAAATCGCGAGTATTAAATCAGACGAAAAGCTGGACTCTAAACAAAAAGATGAAAGGATTAAACTTTTAACCACGGATATGCAATTACTTGAATCTCAAATTATGCAGAAGAGAATGGAGAAGACTGAGGAGAATAAAAATAACAATAGTGCTTCTTCTCAAAAGGAGAATTCGAGTAATAAAATCGAAATGGATACAGGTAAGCAAGATGTATCAGGCATATCAATGGAAAAGTTTTTACAAGCTAGTAATCTACATGACCAATTGACCAAAATGGCAAGTGTACGTAGATCACTGAAAGTGGAAACTGACACTCTTAGGCATGAAGTAAGAAAGGGAAGAGAACTTCTTGGAGGCGAGAATGAACCCGGCGACCCAGGCAAATCGGAAATGAGAAAGAATCTAGAATTGACAGTTAATAAATCGAAAACAGATGAAGCGCTAAACATCGAGAAGAAAATTACTGAATTGGATCGTAAAATGAGTGAAAAGATCGAAGCCACGAAAGAAGAGATTCAAAACGATAACAAGAATTTCGTCACCAGAAAGGTTGATGATAAGGAGGATGTAACCGTATCTACTCAAACTGTAAACGCTGCGGATACGCTAACGCGGAATCAGGATACTGACAAGAAAAAGGATAATACTCTACATACACAACGGAATATTGGTATTGACATTCGCGTTTAGAAGAAAATTATGTTTAATATACATATGTTTATCATACGGAGAGAACCCGTCGGGTGAAGGATTGACATAAAATATGAATAGCACCGTGCGAACAGTTATTGACTGTTTGTAACGGTGCTATTGTTATATTGGAATAGAGTTTAAAAAAGCTATATTTATATGCGAACTATTAGAAAGAAATACACGGAACATGCTGGTGGACTTGCGGTTAGTAAGGATCATTTATGAATTGCTTCTGGAAAAAAGCGTGGTATATATTGCTCAGTACATTAAATCTTCGTTCCTATCATGGGTTCAACTTTTTCTATCCATTTATGCTCTTTATCCGCTAACAGGGTTTTCCATCCAAGTTCGATAACAGGCTTTAGGTTCTTTTCCTGATCATCAATATAAACAACCATTTGACCTGGTTCAAATTGTTTCCCGACATGTTGATAAATTCGGATATCAGGTTTTCTTAACCCTAATTGATTTGAAATCGTTATGCTCCTTGTATAAGGTTCTACTCTTTCTAAAATCGGTTCCAACCATTCCTTACAATGATTACTTAATATATGAATATCTGCGATTTCACTCCATTCAGCCAAGTAATTTAGTCCTGGCAGCGGTTCCAGTGATTGCATCAACAACGCTCTGGCCCGCTCTTTGTTGATCCGCTTCATTCGAAGGCTCATCCATTCCCAGAATTCATCTTCTTTGATCTTTCCAGTCCATAAATCCTTTCGAATCTCATCAAATTGTTCTCGAATGTCTTGGAATGAAATTTCTGAACCCTCAGATAACTGGAGCCAAACCGCAGATGAAAAATTACGGATTAATACACCGGCTAAATCCAATACCAGTTGTGGCTTTTCAGTCATTGAATCGTCTCCTTATCCTTTATTAATTCCGCTCCTCGCCGGGCTGTCATTCCTTCTCAAACCAATGATCGTTCCTTACTAATTCGAAAATCTCATCAACAGCTTGATGGTACCCACCCGATTGTCGAAAAGATTTCCCAATATTAATAGCAGCTTTCTTATAAGTTGAGCGGCTTAACACATGATCTGCAGCATCACGCAGATGATTTGCAGTTAAGCTTTGCATTTGCAATGTAATGCCTGCTCCGATATTAGCGACTTGCCGCGCAATGATCGGCTGATCCGCGCTTTGTGGGATTACAATGAGCGGAACCCCATAATAAAGACCTTCATGGGTACTGTTCATTCCACCATGTGTAATAAATAATTTAGCGTGTTGCAGCACATCGGTTTGTGGAACATAATGTTTTACGATGAAGTTTTTAGGAATATCAGCTAAATCAAAAACTTGGACTTTATCCCCAATCGACATGACAATCGTATGATCCGTGTTCCCAAATGCCTCAAAACAAAGCTTATAAAAATCTATCGCATGATTAAACACGGTACCCAGTGATATGTAAATGGGATTTTTCCCCTGGATGGCAGTAAAGTCGAAGTTTTCATGGGTTAATCGTGAAGAGATGGATGGACCTACAAATTTATATGTTTGGTTGAATGCTTCTTCTTCAGGTTGAAACTTCCTTGTTGTATAAACAATCGTCAGCGGCGCAGGATTGCAAATCACTTCATAAGGCGAATCGATCTCCACATCATATTTTTCCTGCACCATGGCCGTCAGGCTTTGGAATTTATCGTTTATGGGTTTCGCGATGTCTGCAGGGACATTCACAAAAAATTGTTCCAGCATTTTATCGAACGATTCTTTTGTCTGCGCAAAAGTAGTACAAGAGTTGATTGCAGGAAGCTTAAGAATTTGAGCAAGTAAACGACCACAACCGAACATGGAATCATGAATGATATAATCAAAATGCTCTCCATTGATCTGTTCAAGAACGCTTGGTATGACGATATCAGCCGTAAGTAAAAGACCGTTGACTCTTTCGAGCAAATAATCTCTCCCACCTGAGATAAAGGCTTTAATAAATTTTTGATCATCAAATGTTCGAACGGTTGCCCCCGTCTTCTCCATACGCTCCCGAAAAGCTTCTATACAAAAGTACACGACCTCTTCTCCACGCGAAATAAGCTCTTGCACAACGCCAATCGTTGGATTGATATGTCCCTCTGATCCGCCGTTAATAAATAAAACACGCGCCATTTTTACCACTCCTTATCGCCTGCAAAATGAAAATGAAAGCACCTATGAAATTCCGTTTGTAGATGAAGTGATGATTACGAATCCGGTCACGGCATTCCCGAGCCGGGATTAGCTGAAACCATCAAAATATTGGAAATGAAGCGGATCGATTCGCTGCAGATCGTGGACCGTAACCGTCAACTCTAAAAAGCGGTTTCGATCTACCGTGTTCTCGACCAATACGGCGTGGAGGGGAAAACCTTGGCCGACGTTATGCATCCGTAGCGTTCGGCGTCAAATATAATTGACGCTGCGCCTGTTAATTTGGATGACATAAGGCTCCCCTTCAAATTAGTTTTTAATGAACATGGGTACAACACTTGTTGTGATTCGTTAGAATTATTTAACTGTAAATGTAAAGTGACAAACACTAGAAATCTCTCCGCCAAGTTTTCTATAAAAATCAACCGCGTGTTGATCAATAGCTTCTGCTTGAACAAAGATATCATTGATTTGCTTTGATTTACAATATTCAACTAATTGCCTAACAAGACTGCTTCCTATTCCCTTGCGTTGATAATTCATTCCTACCGCTATGTCATATAAATATAAAGTAGACCCCATTTGATCATACATTGGTAGTTCGTAGCCTGTTAATCCGCCAATAACCTCGTCACCCTTTATTGCAACGATACAAGCAAAAAAAGGGTTAAGTAAAAGATCCGTAGTATTTTCAATATTGACGTAGTCCTTATTAGGCGATTCGAACTCCTTATTGAAAAGCAACACTAACTCAAAAAATATCAATTCATCCCCGACTTGCAGTTTTTTGTACGCAACATTTTTATCCATCATTGCCTCCATCATCGCAAAGATTATATAGACTCTTGGGAGCGCTGGGAACCCTGTGATTCCTCGGCTATTCCCCCGAGTTCCTATAACATTCGTTGCTCTATACCATGGTTCCTGTATGGTATTTGATTCAAATCAAAGCATTCTTCCATAATTGTCCAATCACCCTCCTTTTGTCGGGCATATCTTGAATATATCAAAACAAGAGGAGTTGATATATTTTGGCACAAATTCTCGATAAAGCTGCCGTCCAGCCGCGCCGTAGGTTCAACTTGGCAAACTCATTGATTATCCGACGTTCACCAGCAAGATCGCGCCTTGCAACAATCATTTTACGAATTCCAGTAAACTCTCGACCAAATCGGGTAGATTTGGTAGCAACTGTGGGTGTTCGAGGCGTCACTGGCATTGCGCAAATACTGTTTAGAATCTTCCGCGATGGAAGAGAGATCTTCAACACTCAACAAGGTATCGAATCTGCCGGGTCTGAACAAAATTATGCAGTTACGTTCCAGGCGGAAGATCGAAATGTATCAGCCGGTGCCCATGTTTACACAGTCACAGCAGAAAATCTTACTGCAAATACAAGAGCCGATGTGGTTGGGCCTATATCGTTTAGTGGTTTAGCCGTTAAAACCAGAAACTAACCCCATATATTCAGGATAGGAAAGAAAAGAAATAAGCAGCTCGTTCCTTGTTAGAGAACGGGCTGCTTTTGCTCTTCAGGGGGCACAGCGTGAATGCAAGCTAGACAATCCTGGGATTCGAGAAAGGCAGCTGGAACCCCGTTTTCAAAAAGACCCGTTCAATCTCCTCGACTGGAAACGATGTATTTCTGTTCTTCGAAACGAGATTTGTGTAGAAATCATTGATCACTACAGCTATAGGAGCGTACCGCATTATAATCTCCGCTGCCGAATCCATCACTTTTAGGGATTCGTTACCCTCAGCACAACGACGTATGAATTCTAATCGTTCAGAACGATTCACCGTACCAGTCAATGCTGCTACAAGCCAGTTCACTAATTGTGTTACCACATAACATCCATCATGCGTCTTGTTCAATTCAAAAAACTCCAATTCGGAAGCTGAAAGTTCAAACCGAGAAGACGTTGCAAGGCCGAAGTCCGAAATATAAACGCTGTGTCCGTCGGTTAAAACATTCTTAAAGTGAGCGTCGAAATGTAGTAATCCGTTCGCATTCATAAAGGAGACAGTGGACTGCAGACTTGAATCCACCAAGGCAAACGCTGAATTGGCTGCACTTTCACCAATAGCGACCTGTTCGGCGAGCCAATTATGCAGGTTGTAGGGTATGTACTCACAGAACAGTACAACATCGTAATTGGATTCCTCAATTGCTTCAATACGATCACCTATTTTTGCAGAACCCCAGAACTCAACCATTTGGGAAACATCGCTCAATTCCTCAGAGATTGGATTACGCCGTTCTGGACTTTTTAACACCCGCCAGTGATACATTAAGGGAAAGTTCTCACACTGTCTCGCTAGAACCCAGTTGGTGGTCATTGTATGGGCGGCGACCTCACGCCACACTCCACCACCCGGTGAACCAATCCCATAGTGACAATATGGAGGAAGATTGAACACGTTTCTAGTAGACATAAAATTTTCGGGGCTTCTTTCTAATTCCGTAAGCGGCACCATTTTTATGAATACGGGTTTACCATCAATTTGTAAGAAAGCTGTCGTACCACCAATGCCAGTATTTAGAACCGTGGCTTTTTCCACTCGCTTTCTAAGCTGTTCATTACTAAACAGAGTTAAGGCAGTGGACACGGCCGTATAGCGAGCAAGTCGAGTGTCATAAGACGAATATCGCTCTTCAGGTGATAATTTCATAAGAAATATTATCCTTTCGTTCTGTTGTTTTGGTTAAACATTGCCTGCTGAGTTGCCTCTTTAAAATCCGGCTCGCACCAAGGCTCATCGGAGCTCTGCTTGAAAACCATGTGCATCAGCTGTTCCCAATAATCCAGTCATCCACTCTAAATAAGTTCAGTTAACTTCTTCCCTAATCCTTGACCTCTATATTCTTCTAGTATAAACATATCAAAAAAAGTCATAGCATGTCGAATCATCTGTTTTCACATAACATCTTATAAACAAACTTTAACAACACGTCCATAGTACGTGTATTCCCGTGCTTCGTAAATAATACTGCAAAATCATTCCATGTACATGTTTCAAACTAATGCTAACTGGGTAATAGTATTAAACATATTAATGCATTAGGCAGTTATACGGTCCTTCTCGAAAGGGACTCGTTGCCTGCTTACGCATTTTGCATATATCCATTTGGGCCGAGGGAAGCAGTGGCACCATGACATAGCTGCTTGATTCTCGCAGGTATAACTGGGATTCATGTATGAGATCGCATATTTTCCCGAATACGAACAGGGGCATACAGGCTTGGAATACTTCTTCGGATGGATGTAACATGGGATTGCACAGTTTGGAAAGCTAAAATGCATATAAAGGTGGAATTTTGGGTATGTAAGTCAATACCATAACGATGATTTTTAACTTAAATTGTTAGTACCCTCAGGGCTTCCTCTTAGATCTTTCTCCACCCCTTAATCATGCGCTTAATCCTATTCCATTTTGATTTCTTTTAAAGCTAACTTGCTTAGCTTCATTTTCCATTTCTACATAACAAGGCTGAAGCCTTCCCTTATCTCTGGCACCACACTTTTCCTTCAACAACTTTGGGTCCCGATGGATGATATGCCAAATGCTCCGCATAATATGGATACTGCTTGCAAAGGGGCGATTGAATGATAGTACTGGAGCATGTGAACAAGGTTTACGATAATGGCTTTCACGCGCTGAAAGACATTAATCTGGAATTCAAAAAAGGGGAAATTACCGTCCTCATCGGACCGAGTGGCTGTGGCAAATCGACTACCATGAAGCTGATCAACGCGCTTAATACGCCATCATCGGGCAAAGTTCTGATTGACGGTAAAGATATCTCGAGATTGAATCCGGTTGAACTGCGGCGCAATATCGGCTATGTCATTCAAAGCGTTGGTTTATTTCCGCATATGAATATCTCCAAGAACGCGGGCGTGGTTCCACGTCTGAAAAAGTGGGATAAAGACAAAACAGATCAAAAAGTAAATGAATTGTTGGACATGGTCGGACTGGACCACACCATTTATGGTACGCGCTATCCATCCGAGCTAAGCGGCGGACAACAGCAGCGCGTAGGCGTAGTGCGAGCGCTTGCCGCTGAACCCGATATCATCCTGATGGACGAGCCGTTCTCCGCACTGGATCCGATCAGCCGTGAGCAGCTTCAGGATGAGCTGATCCGGCTTCAGCAGGAACTCAATAAAACCATTATTTTTGTGACGCATGATATGGATGAAGCTATTAAAATCGCGGATACCATCGTTCTGATGAAAGATGGCGAAGTGGTTCAAACGGGTAGACCGGACAGTATTTTACGGCATCCCGCAAACGATTTTGTACGTGACTTTATCGGTTCGAAACGTCTGCAAAATGAAAATGAAAGCGCCTATGAAATTCCGCTTGTTGATGAAGTGATGATTACGAATCCGGTCACGGCATTCCCGAGCCGGGGATTAGCTGAAGCCATCAAGATGATGGAAATGAAGCGGGTCGATTCACTGCTGATCGTGGACCGTAACCGTCAGCTTCAAGGAGCGGTTTCAATCTATCGGGTGCTCGACCAATACGGCGAGGAAGGCAAAACGGTGGCTGACGTTATGCATCCAGTCCGTTTTTCTGTGGCTTCGGGAAGCACGCTTCCGCAGGCCATCGAGATCATGGACAGCCATCAGCTCAGTAATCTTCCTGTCATAGACAGTAATAACCGGTTCCTCGGATTAATCACAAGAGGCAGTGTGGTTAAACATTTGGCCGAAGTCTATCCAACGATGGTTCCTCCGGTGCTGAACGGAGAGGGTGAGTGATATGAACGCATTCTGGAGTTTTATCACGGAACGTTATCCGGATATTCTAAATGCATTGCAGGAGCATTTGGTCCTCTCATTCTCTGCCGTGCTTTTGGGGACTGTTGTTGCCGTACCGATCGGAATCCTGTTGGTATACAACCGGATAGGCTGGATCAACAGCATCGTATTTTTCATTACGAACCTGTTTCAGACGGTTCCAAGCCTGGCGCTTCTGGCTATTCTGATTCCACTGCTCGGCATCGGCATGAAGCCGGCCATATTGGCGCTATTTTTGTACTCCCTCATGCCCATCCTGCGGAATACCTATGACGGTTTTCACTCCGTGGATAAAGGGGTGCTCAATTCGGCCAGGGGGATGGGATACAGCACCGCCCAAACGATTTTGAGGATTCAGCTTCCCTTATCGCTTCCTTACATCATGTCCGGTATCCGCATTACAACCGTGTACATCATCAGTTGGGCAACACTGGCTTCCCTGATTGGTGCTGGCGGTTTAGGCCAGCTTATTGTATCTGGACTTGGTGTCAACAAGCCCGAGATGATCTTCATCGGTGGCATTGGTGCCATTCTCCTGGCACTTGTAGCTGACGGTCTGCTTGGGCTGCTTGAGGGCTGGCTAAGCAAACACTACCATCAGACTCAGACCCGGGACGCTGCGATATGAGTCACATCAACCGTAGACAGCGAGGCGAACGGAACAAGGAAGGCGTGATGAAACTGAAAAAGCTTAAATGGGCTCCGATGTTAATCTGCATGATGGCTCTTGCCGCTTTAACCTCCGGATGCGGAATTCAAAGCGAGATTACGATCGGGACTCAAACTTATACCGAAACCAAGATTATGGCTGAAATGTATAAAGCTCTGATTGAAGACCAAACCGATCTGAAGGTGGATATTATCCCGGATCTGGCATCAAGTTCATTGGTCATCAATGCGATGAAAAGAAACGACGTTCAGATGGCAACATTATATACCGGTGAGATTTTCAACAACCATTTTCCGATCAGCGGTACCAAAGACCGCGCCAAAGTCTTGAAGGAAGCTCAAGATGGATTTCAGGAACACTTCGGGTTCACCTGGATGAATCCTCTGGGTTTTGAGAACACCTACGCGTTCACGGTAAGAAAGGATCTGGCCGAAGCCAATGGATATACCAAAATTTCCGATGTCAAAAAAGACATGAATCGTATGAAACTTGGGGTAGATACCACATGGCTGGAAAGAAGTACGGATGGATATCCGGCGTTCTCCAAAGCATATGACATTAAATTCGGTCAGGTGTTCCCCATGGAAATCAGCCTGGTATACAGTGCGGTAGCCAATGAGCAGGTGGATATCGTGTTGGCCTATTCTACGGATTCCCGGCTGAAAGCCTACCAATTGCAGACGCTTCAGGATGACCAGCAATTCTTCCCTCCATATGATGCAAGTCCAGTATTGCGTTTTGACCTTTTAAAGAAGCATCCTGAAATCCAGGATACGATAGCGCCTTTAATCGGTCATTTGGATGCAGATACGATGATATCGCTTAATTATCAGGTGGACATTGAGAAGAAAAGCGAACGAGAGGTCGCAATCGCGTACTTGAAAGAGCAGGGCCTCTTGAAAAGCTAAAGGAGGGTAAGCATGGAAAATGAACATTTAACATTTGCCGACTTTTTGTCGTATATATCACGAAATCAGGGGTTGCTCTGGGAGTATTTCATCCAGCATATTACGATGGTGGTTATCGGTCTGGGACTGGCATTCATCGTCGGAGTACCGCTTGGCATTCTCTGCTCTAAAAGCAAATGGGCTGCCAAGATCATTTTGTTTATCACCAACATCTTGCAGGTGGTACCGAGCTTGGCCATGCTCGTGGTTCTCATGTTATGGATGGGACTCGGAACGAAAACTGTCATGGTGGGACTCTTCCTGTATTCACTGAATCCAATTGCACGTAATACGTACGTCGGATTAAAACAGGTGGATCCGAGCTATCTGGAATCCGGAAAAGGAATCGGGATGAGCCCCTTCCAAATGCTCGTGAAAGTGCGTTTTCCGCTTGCGCTGACTTATATCATGTCAGGTCTGCGTATTGCCGCCGTCATCGCCATCGGCGTGGTAACGATTGCTCCACTCGTAGGAGGAGGAGGGTTGGGACGGGAAATCTATGCCGGACTGAACAGCAATAACTCCCTTCGGATCTTTGCAGGCGCCATTCCTGCCGCGGTGCTGGCAATCGTTGCGGATCTTGTGCTAGGCATGCTGCAGCGTAAAATGGATCTGGCTAAACGAAAGTCAGCCAATGCGGCTCCATCGCCTGCGAAAATGCAAAATATCAACTGATCCTTGTAGAGGGTACATTTTAAAGGGGTATTCCAAAAGATCTAAGATCTTGCGGGATACCCCCTTTTCTATTAGGCGCGTACGCCGAAGTGTGATGTGGCATTAAACGTGGTCACCTTGTTATACCTACTGATTACTTGCTTAGAAAATCCATATATATCCTTACAAGTTTACTTAGAATCTCAATACTTTCCTCAACTCGATTCGTCTCTAAAGCATGATTTGCATTAGGAATTTCAATGACCTTCCTGTCTTTGTCTATGTTAATTTGGTTTGCAAGTTCATTATTAAACACTTCATCCTTTGTACCATAAACCACAAGTCCGTTAAACTTGTTGATATAGTGAATGGTGTCTTTGATTGGTGTCAAAAATAAATGTTTAATTGGAATTTCAAGTTTCCCATGAACTTCTCCAGCAACTATTGTCCCTAAGCTCTTACTAATAAAAACAACTTGATTATACTTGCCAATGATTCGTTGAACCGATTCTTGGCTATCTTCTATTACTCTTTGCAGATCATGAATATCCAAATTCGTTCTTGCAGCTTGATATCCATATTCCAGTACCAATAAATCAAAACCACTTTGAAGTGCGGAGGTTCCAGCAAAATGTAGAATTGGTTTATCACAAGGATAGTTTTTTCCGGGAAACAAAACAACCAACTTGCTGTTTTCCTCATAAAGTTGATAATATTTTTGTTTCATTTCAGTTTTCCAATAAGAGGGCACCGTTAAAATCTCTAATTTCATTGTTTCCCATCCTTTCCTGGTTCATATGATTTCGTCTAACGTTTGGATACTCGCGAACCCGAGAACCTTAAAGTCCAAACAAATAATAATTCCATTATTGTTTAAATGCCCCCATTTCGCTAGTAAATAATTATTTTCTTCGTTGGCCAGCTTTAGCGTCCTTATTTCAAATGATTTGCACCCCGATGCAATAAATGGGTCAGAATTTAATAAACAAATGTCATCTATTTCCCCTCCTCACACATTCTTATCTATCCCCATTCGCTTCCCCACTTCAACAGATTCTCCTCTTCCGTCCAAACATCTAACACGAGATCGCGTGGAGCATCAAACACGGCTGTTCACAATCTAGCGTCCACTCTTTTTGTTTGTTGCAGTTCATGCACGTCTCCGACTTTAACTTGTTGAAACTATTCGAAGATTATTTCGCAGCTTGCAGCTTGCAGCTTGCAGCTTGCGGCTTGCGGCTCGCTGCTTAACCCCAATGATTTGCAATCTCTCCCCACTTATAAGGGCCAATCTTTAATATGGTCGATTCAGTTTTATATTCGCCAGTGCTTGATCTTAATAATGGCAACCCTTTCCTGATATTATACGATTCCGGAAATAACAACCATCCTTTATGCTGAATATGGAAAATGCACATCTAAATTGGAGGAGGAGCTACGGTTTATGCAGATGAGCAGAAAAATCATCAATAAGATCGTACCGGTTATAACATGTCTGGGACTGGCTGCCACAGCGATGGCTGGCTGCAGCAGTAAGGAGATACCAGAGGGGAATACGGAATCCGCAGAGTCAACCCAATCTTTGAGCAACTTATCGTATTGGAAACAGATGCATCCCGACGCAGCCGCTATTATGAAAAGCTATGGTGAGATTACCGCTATTCAAGAAATCGAAAATAAAACCGGTGTCAAAATCGATTACCAACACCCGGCCCAAGGCCAAGCTGGCGAACAATTCAACTTGATGATGGCCTCGAAATCACTGCCCGATGTCGTTGAATATTCGTGGAATAATTATCCGGGAGGCGCTCAAAAAGCGATTAAGGATGGAAAGATCATTCCATTAAATGACTATTTGGACCAAGCGCCTAACTTCAAAAAGCTGCTGGACGAAAACCCGGAATGGAGAAGACAGGCGTCAACGGACGATGGCGATCTTATTGGTTTTCCGTTCATCCGCCCCGTGAGAAAACTGCAAACCCACTCCGGCCCGGTTATACGTAAAGATTGGTTGGACAAGTTGGATTTGCCTATTCCCAGAACCATCGACGAATGGTATACCGTTTTGAAAGCGTTTAAGGAACAAGATCCCAACGGCAACGGAAAGGCGGATGAAATTCCGATCATGATGGGAGCAGGCGAACTTGCCTTTACTGGCGCTTTTGGCATCCCGAACGGCTTCTATCACGAAGGAAATACGGTTAAATATGGCCCCGTTCAACCCGAATATAAGCAATACCTGGAGGCTATGAACCGTTGGTACAATGAAGGCTTGCTGGACAAAGACTTTGCAGCCAATGACAGCAAAATGTACGATGCCAAAATAACCGGCAATCAGGTCGGTGCGTCTGTTATGGCTGTAGGCGGAGGCATGGGCAGGTTTATGGATTTAATGGAGTCCAAGGAACCGCAATTCAAGCTTATTGCCACACCCTATCCGACGTCACAATCTGGCGGTAAACCGATATTCGGTCAAATGGACAATCAGATTGTCGGCATATTCACTGCTATAACTGAAAGCAACAAGCACATCGCTGAAACCGTAAAATTCTTCGATTATTTCTATAGTGAAGAAGGACGAATGATCATGAACTTCGGTAAAGAAGGCACATCCTATACGATGGTTGACGGTTATCCGAAGTATATGGATTCCGTCATGAACAATCCGGAAGGATTGCCGCTTGCCCAATCCCTGAAACAGCATGTCTTGTCAGCTGATGCGGGTCCTTTCTTGCAGGATGTACGCTATATGGAGCAATATGCGGCCAGACCGGAGCAGCAAGAGGCTTTGACGGTCTGGGCAGAACCTTCGAATGAAAAAAGAATGCCTCCGATCACCATCGCCCGGGAAAATAATAGCCGATATGCCTCGATCATGAACGATATCGATACGTATAAAAATGAAATGATCGTTAAATTCATTATGGGCGCAGAATCGCTGGATAAGTTCGATGAGTATGTCGCTACCATGAAAAGCATGGGTATCGACGAGGCAATTCAAATGCAGCAATCCGGATTGGAACGCTATAACAACCGATAACATGCCTACTACACTGGAGACGGAAAGCTTGCGGCTTGCCGTTCTCCGGTATTCAAAGAAGGAGTAAACCATGCCTAATGTACAGAGAAACATTGTGAAGACGGCAACGGGGAACCGGGCAGAGAAGAAATGGAGCATGATAAAAAAGGACATAATACGGAACCGCTACATTTATCTTATCCTGCTGCCCGTCGTTGCCTACTACATCGTTTTTCATTACGGACCCATGTATGGTCTGCAAATTGCTTTTAAAGATTACGGACTTGCCGACGGAATTTGGGGAAGTCCATGGATGGGTTTCGATCATTTTGAAAGTTTTTTTGGAAACTACTATTTTTGGAGACTGATTCGGAACACCTTGCTGATCAATATCTATGAATTGCTGTTTGCGTTCCCCGCTTCGATCATACTTGCCTTATTGCTTAATGAGATTCGCAGGAGTTTTTTTAAACGGATCGTCCAGACGATAAGCTATCTCCCGCACTTTATCTCCATCGTCGTTGTGGTCGGGATGATGATCGATTTCTTTGCCCGCGACGGTCTGGTGAATCAACTTCTTGGCATGATCGGACTTGAACCGATTGCCTTCATGCAGGAGCCGGGGTGGTTTCGGTTCATGTACGTCTCTTCCGGCGTCTGGCAGGGAATCGGATGGGGCTCTATTATCTATCTCGCCGCCATAGCCAACATTGATCCGACTCTCTATGATGCGGCCCGGATTGACGGAGCGGGACGATGGAAACAGACCTTGCATATTACCCTGCCCGGGATCATGCCGACCATTGTGATATTGCTCATTCTCAACATGGGATCCATGCTTTCCGTCGGGAGCGAGAAAATTATTTTGATGTACAATCCGATGACCTATGAGACGGCCGATGTCATCTCTACCTATGTATTCAGGAAAGGTATCCTGGGAGCCGATTTCGGTTATACCGCTGCCGTTGGGTTATTCAATTCGGTCATCAGCTTCATTCTGATCGTACTCGCCAATTCCATTAGCAAACGAGTGAGCGAACATAAATTGTGGTAAGGGAGGACCGGTATGTTTCACAAACGCAGCCTGGGTGAATCGATATTTTCCGGCGTCAATACGTGCTTCATGATTCTGCTTTGCTTCGTCACGCTTTACCCGTTCCTTTACGTATTATTCGCCTCTTTGAGCGATCCTGCAGAAATTGCCCGATTTCGCGGCATGCTATTTTTCCCGACCGGGTTTAACCTGGAGGCGTATAAAGCCGTCATGGATAATCCCATGATTCTGACCGGCTACCGGAACACCCTCTTCTATGTCGCTGGCGGCACAGCCATCAACTTATTCATGACAACGCTCGGAGCCTATGCCCTTTCTCGCCGCAACGTCTATTTCAACAATTCCATCATGTTCATCATCGTGATCACGATGGTGTTCAATGGGGGGCTCATTCCAACCTTTCTGCTGGTGAACAGTCTCGGCATGCTGGATACGCCTTGGGCTCTTCTCTTGCCAGGGGCTATCAGTTCATTTAACTTGATCATTATGCGAACCGCCTTTCAAGCGGTACCCGTTAGTTTGGAGGAATCCGCCCGGATCGACGGGGCCAATGATTGGATCATTATGAGCAGAATCATTGTGCCTCTTTCGATGCCCGTTATTGCCGTCATGGTGCTGTGGTATGCAGTGGGACATTGGAATTCATACTTTAGCGCATTGATTTATTTGCGTGATCGGGAGTTATTTCCTCTACAGCTAGTGCTCCGTGAAATTCTGATCTCGAATAGTACGGACAGTATGACGACCGATGCAGCAGCCACAGATCGATTGGACATCGGGATCACGATCAAATATGCGACGATTATCATATCTACACTTCCAATATTATGCCTGTACCCGTTTCTGCAAAAGTATTTTGTGCACGGTGTCCTGATTGGTGCGTTAAAAGAATGATCATCACACGAATCGGTCATCCAACGAAGGGAGCAAGCTTGCTCTTCCCGAATTATAGGGATTGAGCAAGCTTTTCTATACTAGGAGGATCGCCATGTTTTCAATCATTCGAAGAAAGAATGCCGGAAGCAAAAGAAGGAGCCTATTCATCAGGATGCTCGTATCCAATTGTCTTCTGCTCCTGGTTCCCATCCTGATTTGGTTTGTGTTCTATACCAATATTGAACATATCATGAAATCCAATGCGGAACGGTCCAATCTCGGCATGCTGGAGCAGATGCGTCTCAATATAGACAGCAATTTTAAAGAAATTGAACAATTATCCCATCAAATTATACTCAATCCGAAGCTGCGTTATTTATTGGATACGGAACACAAAGACTTGTCAGAACGGTATCATTTGGTCCAGTTTACAAGAGATTATTTAAACATGCATTCGAGAATTACCAAGGATTTTGTGTACGATTTCTATATTTTTTTGGACCGAAGCGATTCTGTAATCAAACCGAATCTCGTAACCGATTCTCACAACTTTTATGATAAATATTATCGCTTTGAACATCTGACCCATGAAGAATGGCGTAAGCAGATGACTAGCTATCATAGTCAAACATACCTGCCGTCCACCACCTTACAACGAAACGGCTACCTGAAGGATGACCCCATGCAAGTGATTACCTTTATGCAATCGTTGCCGGTCGAAGACACATCCAATATTAAAGGGAATCTTACGGTTCTGATCGATGAAACCAAGATTCACGAAATGACACGACAAATCGAGTCCGCAAACGGGAGTTCCGTTTATATCGTGAACCAAAATCATGAACTCATCAGCAGTACCCCTGGTGCAAGTCCGTTATCACACTCGATATTGAATGAACTGAAGTCGAACTCCGGTTTACGCAATTACAATCTGAACGGTCAAGATGTAACGGTATCATTCACAACCTCGGGACAAGTCGGATGGTACTATATTGCTGTGATGCCTTTGAATATATATCTACAGAAAGTGAAACAAATGGAGCATCTTGCGCTGTGGCTTCTCTTGCTATGTATCCTTGCGGGGAGTGCAGCTGCATATGGAATCGCGTATAGAAACTATTTTCCAATCAAGAGAATGATAGAGGCGATTCAGGCGGGAAAGTCTCATCCACGTAAACCTGCTGTGAATGAATTTGACTACATCCTGGAAATGATGAAGATTTCCTGGGATGAAGAAAGGCATATTAAAAACAAACTGACTCAACAACTGCCCATTCTTCGTTCTAACTATTTGCATCGTGTGCTTCAAGGCTACTTTGAACCTCCAGAGCAAATGAAACAGTCGCTGGAATTTATGGGCATCCATTTTCCATTTCCTCATTTTGCCGTCATTCTCGTTCAAGTGGACGACATGTCCCGGTTCGCACCGAACCAAAGTGAAAAACAATGGGCATTGGTGCGATTTATCATCTCCAATCTGGCTGAAGATTCAATCTACGAAGGCCATACGATACATACGATCGACTTGGAGAAAGACCGGCTGGCCCTGCTCGTTAATCTAATGCCGGATCAGATAGATCATCCGGCCTGCCGGGTGAAGGACATCGTATCCGAATTGCATCGCATGCTGGAGACTAGGTTCAAGCTGGAGATCAGCATAGCCGTAAGCGGCGTTCATAAGGGCCAGCATCAGATTGGGGAAGCCTATTTGGAAGCGGCTGCCGCCTTGGAGTACAGGATGGTCAATGGGCAGCTGTCGACCTTTTACTATCATGATATTCGCCAGAAAAAGCTGCAATATTATTACCCCGTCGAAACCGAGCTGCAGTTAATTAACTGTATTCGAAGCGGCGATACAGAGCAAGTTATCCAACTGCTCACACAGCTGTTCGATCGAAATTTTCGCGACGAATCCATCACTCCGGAGCTTGGGAGGTGCTTATTATTCAGTCTTGCCGGTACCCTGTTGCGTATCATGGCATCGGATTCGGATACGCTGGCCTACCGGAAGCTTACAGAAGGTGACATCCACCCTGTGCGATTCCTGGTTTCCTGTAAAACAACCGACGAAATGTTTGAAAAAGCGAAGGACCTGTATGTATCGGCCGCCGAATCGTTCAAACTGGAACGAAGCGATCACAATGAACAGCTCCTTCTGCAAATTCAAACCTGCATTCAAGCGAATTACGCCGATCCAAACATGAGCTTGAATTTAGTGTCTGAGCATTTGCAGATCACGCCGCAATATATTTCACAATTTTTTAAAAGAGTGAGTGGACAGAACTTCAACGACTATCTGACTGTCGTACGCATGGATCACGCTAAGAAACTGATGTCGGATCCTGGGCTGACCAACGCACAGATTGCCAAGATGGTCGGTTATACAAGCGATACTGTTTTCATTCGGGTTTTTAAGAAGAACGAAGGCATTACTCCCGGTAAATATAGAGAAAGTATTACGAAATGTGCCGGATTAAATCAATAGGAATATATACCGCATTATTTTATATCGGCAGCACATCTCTCATTAAAAGACAGGATGTGCCCCATGATTACGGTCGCTTTTCTTGACGCGCTATCCGCCATTTTTCAATCCATGGGAGGGTTACTGCCAGGGATAGGCTACTTGATTAGTCCCCTCGCTACAGCCCCCATTGTGTTATGTACGATCCTTTCCGTCGGTTCCGGTCTGACCGCCTATTTGCTCACGATGTTGCTTCTCTTTTTTATCCAACCAAGCGAACTGATCGTTTTTCCTTTCACGACAGGCTTATTGGGGCTTGGGGTTGGCGGTTCGCTGATATATTTGAACATACGTTTGCCGGTCGTGATTACCGGGTCGTTGTCTTTGTGGGCAGGAATCCTTTTGTTGCTATACGTTTTTTGATTTCCTGTTCTGAGCCCGGCAGTTTCATCTACATTTAGCCTGAGTACGATCGCCATCATTTATGTGTTCTCGCTTTTCTACAGCTGGCTTTGGGTAGAAATAAGCAGGTATTACATTAAGAAAATAAGTAAAGGGATTACTTGATTAAGACTAGGCAATCCACGCTATCAGCGCCCACTAACCTCTTTCTTCTACCAGCTGTTAGTATCTTCTTCGAATTCCCCATAACTCCTGCCAAATAATTCTTCTAAAACTCCATTGTCAATTTTTTTGAACCGAGCCTTTTTCAATTAAAAAAATAAAACGGCCATGCGATTGAGCTTGGCCGTTTTAATCTCTATGTCTTTTATTAATTGGCTTGATTCAAACTAACAGGTCCTAAACTACCATAAGACCCTTGGAATTGTCCTTTGAGGACATAAGTTCCAGGGCTAAGATAACCTACTGAATACTCGACAGGACTTGAAGAAGTTGGCCCAATATTCACGGTAGTCGTGAAGACTGTACTAAGTTGACCAGATGGTCCTTTCGAATAAAGCGTTAGATCAACGGTTTCATTCGTAGAACTCCATAGGCCAACACTTAATTTATATTGAGCTGGTTGGCTAACTGTCAAATCATGAGATGTTGCAGTATAGGCAGCAAATGCACTAGTAGAGAAAGAGAAGCACGCTAATAATAAGATTAGTACTACTTTTTTCATTTATTCACCTCCTTTCTTTTCTTCTTGATATAGAATGTCAGTAGAGAAAATATATGTAATGGTTAGATCATAAAGTAATATTTTAACTATTATACCAAAATAAATATTATATGCATATATATCGAAATTCTGAACAAAAAACGTTTGGTGTTGGTGGTACGGTTAATATATTGCAAAAAAAAAGCACCGATTCCATCTGCAGTGCAGAGGAACTGGTACTTCTAGATTTCAGGTATTCGCTTCCCCCTGCATTACCGTAAATTTCCTGTGTGTGTTTAAGTTTGAAAAGGAACCAAGGTAGCCGTGTTCGCAACTCCAATCATCGTTATGATCAATGTATTCACCATTGCACCGAGCCAAATGTTTCCTGTCAATTTGTACAGGCTCCGACTAATCATGGCCGCTGCAAATAATAAGAAAATAAAGGGAAGCAAAACCATGGGATAAAGTCTCGTCTCTTGCCAAAAGGAATTGCCCGTCATAAATAAAACAGCATACTGGATACCATTGATCAACAGGATTCCAAGCACATTTCCGAATCCAGCGACAATCATGTTTACTTTTTCAGACTTGAGATTGCTGAAACTCAATTCATTTATAAACAACGAGTTCGTCAGATAAAAAATGAAGAAGAATGGCAGGTAGTTCATCCACACCAAGAACTTATCTGAATGGAATGTAAATACCCCCAATATCCATATTAATTTCTAAATAGCGCTACTTTTTTATAAGTTCATTTCATAACAAAAATAGCAAAGGATTATTTCTCATCAGAAAATAATTCCTTTGCTATTTCGTCTTATATATTTATCTATTGCTTGTAATTTCTTAAGACCCAATGCCAGAACGATCAGATTCTTTTCTTTAGTTTCAGCATGAGTTGATACACATTGGCTTACAACGAGCCTACATTCAGCAGAACTTTAGGCTTCTGATATACTCAAATTAATATCCACTTTCAGGAGTGCTTTTTCATCCGAGCTTGGGCCCACAAGAAACACATAGTTGGTATCCTCTAGAACCCATCTTTCTTCTTCTTCATTGTAATACTCCAGTTCTTTCAAAGCGATCGGAACGACAACCTCTTTGCTTTCCCCTGGGGTTAGATAAACTCTTGTGAAGCCTTGTAGCACTTTAATATGCCTTTCCACTTTGGAGTTAAGAACACTGACATAAACTTGCACAACTTCTTCCCCGGCAACGTTTCCTATATTTCTCACTTTAACTCTAACATTAGCATAATCGGCTTCCTTCTCGACGCTCTGATCGGAATATAAGTAATTCGTATAACTCAATCCGAAACCGAAAGGATAGGCGGGGCTATGCTTTTCCTTATCCAACTTACGATAGCCATGATAGAATTCATAGTACGCTTGATGAGAAGAACTATCGAACGGGTGTAAATGACTTTCATCGGTCGGAATAACGAACGGCAGCTTGCCGCTGGGATTTACATCACCGAACAAAATACGAGCAAGTGCATTACCACCTTCCATGCCGGCATACCAACTGTACAGAATAGCTGGAACGTTAGCTTCCCATTCTTTTGTCATGATCATACTTCCGCAGACTAGAGATACTACCGTATTTTTATTGACCGAACCAATTTCATTAATTACTTGTATTTCTTCTTTCCTAAGAGATAAATTTTTTCTGTCTCCTCCTGGGGCAAACGTTTCGCTAGATGTGTAGGATGAGGAGGGGTTTTGTTCCATCATCTCTTTGAATGCTGCACTTTTCTCCGCCATTCCTTGTTGCTCGTAACCTTTAGTGATAAAATCAACGGCATTTGTAGAATCCGGCATCACATACTCGCCTTCATCGTTATAATCGTTACCGACAACAATCACCACAGCATCTACGTCACTCGCTAGGGCTTTCGCCTTCTCCAACTCATACTCATGACAATGAAAGACTTCTACTTTGTCCTTAAAATAACTTTGAATTCCTTGTAGTGGACTGACCGAATAAATTGGATTAATTCTGCTACTACCATGGTCCCCAAGGTTTGCTTTTACAGCCAATCTTCCGACCAATAAGATTTTCTTTATTTCCTTTTTATTGAACGGTAAAACTTGATCTTTATTTTTGATCAGTACCATCGACTTCTCAGCCGCTTCTCTCGCAAGCTCCGTGTGAGATTTGCAAGCAATTTTTTCTTTTGAATACGTGGCCTTATCCGGTGTGCTTTCAAATGCAATAATGGTTCTGATTATACGAAGTGCAGCTTGATCAATATATGTTTCGTCGACTTCTCCCGATTCCACCATTTTCAGCAAACTCTCGCTATATTGGACCGGCATGGGCATTTCGACGTCCATTCCGGCTTCAATGGCTTTTTTCCCATCCCTGATACCGAATATAAAATCGGACGAAGTAAACCCTTCAAACCCCCATTCATCGCGAAGTATCGTTGTTAACAGATATTTGCTTTCGCAAGCGTGATCTCCCCTGAACTTGTTATATGAACCCATTAGAGATGCCGCGCCTGCATCCACACATTTCTTGAAATGCGGTAAATAAACTTCTCTAAGCGTTCGTTCCGACAAGTTGACATCCACGTGGAATCGAGTGTTTTCAATATTATTTACTGCATAATGTTTTACGCATGCCATCACATTATGATCTTGCACGCTTTCCGTTAGCGCTTTTCCCATCTCTCCAAGCAGGAACGGATCTTCCCCGTAGGTCTCCTGAGCTCTGCCCCATGCAGGGTGCATCAAGACGTTAATGCAGACACCGGCAAAATAGTTGGCTCCGCCTGCTCTTGATTCAATACCGAAAACATCGCCAATGCGGCGCTCCAATTCAGTATCAAAAGATGCTCCCCGCGCCATAGAAACCGGGAAACATGTCGATTGGCCCATAACAACACCCCGAGGACCGTCCGTAAAGGAAATAGGGCTAATGCCTAATCTCTCGTTCCCATTAGTTTTAATCGGAATTGGATTATACTGGTTCCCATACTGCATCCCGTTTTCAATTGGATCCCAATTTCCGTTCAGCAACCACACCTTTTCCTTTAGAGACATCTCTTTTAATAAAGCATTTGCTTTCTCATGAATTTGCTGGTCTGTTAACGTTGATTGTTTATTAAACATGCTTTCTCTCCTTAGTAATCTTATATTATGAACAAAGCAGCTAGCGATCTCACTGCCTCTTCTTCACGAGGCCCTTCCACCGTCAACTTCAATACGGTACCCTTTGCAACTTCAAGAGCCATGATACCGAGAATGCTCTTGGCGTCCGAAATGATGTTTTTACTTTCCCAAATGATTCGTATATCCTCCGAATGAAAACTTGCGGCGAGGTCGGTGAGGCGCTTCGCAAATACAACCGGAAAGCCATCATATTGAACCGTTATGAAAGACGACTTCATGTCAAGTAACCCCCTTTCTCATGCCTTCATATTTTTAATTTCTTCCAAATCCGCAAGCACTCGAGGGAACTCTTTGTCCAATTTATAGAACACGAGGAGCCCAATCAGGCAAATACATATAATTATCGGCAAATAGATGAACATGAACTGTATGGAAGCAATTGCCGATGCAGTTTGTTGAGCTTGACTACCCATGTATCCACCTGCCGCAAGGATCCAGCCTACCAAGCCAGCACCGATGCCGCTGCCGGCTTTTAGTCCGAAGCTGCCGCCACTATAAATAAGACCCTCATTGCGAATACCAGTCTTCCATTCGCCATAATCAACCGTGTCTGCAAGCATTGCGAATAAGGAAGCAGACAATGGAACGAATCCAACGGACTTAATGACAGTGCTGGTGATCACGATGGCCAGTGACGTGGGATTGATAATGATGATAGAGGAACCGATCAAAGAAATGACAAGACCTGCAATGGATACATTTCGTTTTCCAAACCGCTTAATGAATGGCGCAATAAGGAAAAAACCAATTAGCACCGGAATCATACCTGCAAGGCCAAGCGTACCTACTAAATTAGCATCATTTAGTACATATTGTGCATAGTAAATGCTAGCTCCTCCACTCACGCCGCCGCTAATGTAAAATATGACCATAGCCAAAACGATTTGCTTCCAGTATTTATTGCGGAACAGAGCCTTGAACCCTCGCTTCAAATCCACCTCCTTTCGAACGACAGTCGGCTGAACACGCTCTTTCGTGCTAAAGAAACTCACCAAGAACATGATGACTGCTATGCCGGAAAAGATACCAAAAGTAGTAGCCCATCCGGTATTACCACCGCCGAACGTTTTCACTAACGGCAATGTCAGCATATTGACCAAAATTGTGGCGACGACAGCGAAAAACATACGGAATATATTCAACACGGATCGCTCATAAGGATCCTGCGTTATTCTCGAATTTAACACACCGTATGGAACATTAATTCCGGAATAAACAATGTTAACTATAAGATAGGTACTATAAGCGTATATTAATGAACCTGTTGGACCCCAACCTGGATTGATGAAAAGAAAAAAGCCCGCGAATCCAAACGGAAATGCCATCCATAATAACCAAGGACGTGCTTTGCCGTAGCGGCTCTTCGTCTTTTCAATCAGCACCCCCACCCCAATATCTACGAACGCATCAAGAACGCGAGCAATAAGCAACAAAGTGCCAACCGCTGCAGCTGTCAGCCCCACTACATCCGTGTAAAAAAAGGCAAGAAACGTACTAGCTCCTGCCCAGATGAAGTTGCTCGCTAAGTCACCGACACCATAGCCAAGCTTTTCTTTAAAACGAATTTTTTCCATTGCCTGCTCCCCCTAACTTAAAAAATTCTAATGACAAAATTGATTGTAAGGGGTTACAGTAATCAATAATAGGATTTTTCCGATCTAAATTGTACTTATACTAAAAAATAAGGATATGATGTCATGGAATTAATGATTCATGAGGATGAACTTCTTTATGTGTGTGAATTGATGCAAGATTATGCAAAAATGCCAATTTTCTCTTTTGATCCAGTTAGAGGAACTTTAACATCGTTAGTTTCCAATACAATTGAGAATCCTTTACAGGATAAGTGGATAGAGGACATGCTCCGACATTGTGCGGAAAAGGATTTTGACTTTCCTATCACCATTATTACGCTTAACAATGTCGAATACTATTTATGCATTCGAGCACGGGAGTCAATGATCAAAGATCATATTTTGCTTCTTGGTCCTTGTGTATTTGACAAAATCACGAAGGCTGTTATTTACGATTACATGATTAAGAACAAGGTACCCCGGCAGCTTGAAGAAAAACTGAGAAGCTATCTCCTGTCCCTTCCACTCTATAATAAATGGACTCTCTCTCGATTTGGTCAAATGTTCTATTATTTGTTGATGAGAGTACAAGTGGGACTTACGGACATTCAATATCTCGCCCCATACTCTAGTGATACTGAATCAGAATTACAGCAACAAGTCGCAAATCAGAAAATGGAGGGATTTCTTCATCATGATAATAAATATGAAAATATTATAAGACAGCTTATTCAGGAAGGCCGTTTAGATGCTCTCGAAAAGTTGATGGCATCAGTGCCTGAACTACAAGGAAGCGGAACCGTCGCCAGAAATAACCCAGTTCGCAATGAAAAAAACCTCGCCATTGTATGCGTAACTCTTGCAAGCAGAGCTGCTATGGACGGAGGTTTACATTCAGAAATAGCGTACACGTTAAGTGACATGTTTATTCAACAAATTGAGTCCGATCATAATTTTAATACCTTTGCTGAAACTATAAAGAAAGTGTTCAAGGAATATGCCAAACATGTCATGCAAGCAAAGGAGCATCGGTATTCCAAAGTGGTCTTCAAGGTAGAACAATATATTTACAACAATCTATATCAAAAATTGAATGTTCAGGAAATTGCGGACTATGTGGGCCTAAGTACTGATTATCTTTCCAAACAATTTAAGAAGGAAACTGGCATGACGATTGTTGAGTATTTACTTCAGGAGAAAATAAAAGAGGCGAAGAACTTAATGAACTACTCTAATTTATCAATATCAGAAATCTCGAATCACCTCCAGTTTTACGATCAAAGTCATTTTATTCGGGTTTTCAAGCGCATTTGCGGAATAACGCCTAAACAATACAAACTTCAATAAATAAATTCATGAAATAATGACATAGAAACCATGTGTCTTGTTATCGTGTGAATATCCATTTCATCTCGATCATCCCGAGTATAAGTTTGCTTACTTGTAGACTGCAGGAGGGCGACCATTCCAAATTTCCTTATTTTAAAGGGGATCGGAAGAGCCGTTTACACCGGTAAAACTAGATCACCACAAGCCAGACATCCCTACCCGTCCGATAGCCCCATGTTCGAAACCGACTGTTCGGATTTGCGGGCTCCTTTTGCATTTCCAACGTTATCATTATTGATACAAAGTGATGGATACAAAGTTGAAGTGTGAAATTGATTGTGCTAGAATGCAAGTAATTAATCTATGGGAGATGATGAGAATTATGTAATATTTCTTGCTTATTTACGAATGATAAAACAAAAACTGTTTTATTCTTTGTTAAGCAAGAAAGTTACTTATTCTCTTCACTCAAATAAAATAACAATATCTAATCCGTTTATTGGGTTAGATTTTAGTATTTGTTTATTTGAGCTACAAGAAAGGTAACTTTCTTGTAGCTCATTATTTTTTTATGGAGGACTTTGTCAATGTCTTTAATCAATGTAACCAACCTGACTTTTGCTTATGACGGTAGCTACGACAACATCTTCGAAAACGTCAGCTTTCAAATTAATACGGATTGGAAATTAGGCTTTACTGGAAGGAACGGTCGAGGCAAAACAACATTCCTGAACCTGCTGCTTGGTAAATATGATTACAGCGGAACCATTTCAGCAAATGTCAGCTTTGAATACTTCCCCTTTCATGTTGAACACAAGGAATTTAATACCCTGGACGTTATCGACGACATTTATCCCGACTATGAGCATTGGCAGATCGTACGCGAGCTTTCGTTGCTGAAGGTGTCAGAGGATGTGTTGTATCGACCGTTTGAAACCATGTCAAACGGAGAGCAAACGAAAGTATTACTAGCAACCTTGTTTTTGAAAGAAAACAGTTTCCTGCTTATCGACGAACCAACTAATCATTTGGACATTCACGCACGGTCGCTGGTTAGCGATTATCTAAAAACCAAGCATGGATTTATTTTGGTTTCACACGATCGCGCATTTCTAGATAATTGCGTGGACCACATTCTTTCGATAAACAAAACTCATATTGAGGTCCAGAAAGGTAATTTCTCGGAATGGTGGGAAAATAAACAAAGGCAGGATAACTATGAACTAGCCGAGAACGACAAGCTGCGAAAAGACATTAAACGACTATCCGAAGCCTCAAAGAGAACGGGTAGCTGGTCCCATGAAGTAGAGAAAACAAAAAACGGCACTCGCAATTCCGGTTCGAAAATCGATAAAGGGTATGTCGGACACAAGGCCGCCAAAATGATGAAACGATCCAAATCGATTGAACAGAGACAGCAATCCGCGATTGAGGAAAATTCCAAACTACTGAGAAACATCGAAAGCTCGGAAAGTCTGAAAATCACTCAACTTGCTTATAACAAAAAGAAAATGGTGGAATTAGAGCATGTTTCGATCCATTACGGAGAACACATTGTATGCAACGACGTAACCTTTACCGTTGAACAAGGAGAACGTGTTACACTTGCGGGTCGAAATGGTTCGGGAAAATCAAGCATTCTCAAGCTAATTCTTGGCGAGGAGATCCCTTTTACAGGAACATTTCGCAAAGGTAGTCAATTAAAAATTTCATACGTATCACAAGATACCTCACATCTTCAGGGCAACCTATCAGATTATGCGAGCCAGAACGAGATCGACGAGAGCTTGTTCAAAGCGATTTTAAGAAAACTCGATTTTTCGCGCACACAATTTGAAAAAGATATGTCTTCATTCAGCGGCGGACAGAAGAAGAAGGTGCTGATCGCAAAAAGCTTATGCGAGAAAGCACATCTCTATATTTGGGATGAACCGTTAAACTTTATTGACGTCATTTCCCGTATGCAGATTGAAGAACTATTGCTGGAACATTCTCCTACCATACTTTTTGTAGAGCACGATAGTGAATTTTGTAAAAATATCGCCACCAAAAGGGTCCAACTGTAACATAACTTTTGCTTATTTAAATTAGGAGGTTGAAATAAATGTTTGAAGTTGTAAATGTTCATGTGAACCGTTCATTGTCCGTTGGTACGGTTCACGATCAAACTAAACGGTTGCCGGAGCATTATCCATCTATCGATAGATGCACGTAGCGACTGAGCTGCAAGCATCGTTGGGTTTTATTTAGTTGGTTAATGTAGATGTTAAGCACCCTTATTGGTGCTTAAGGCATTTTCTCCGGCTCAAGAGGAGAAAAAAACATGAAATCAACTTCGAAATACGAAATGATTCAACACATATTGACAGAATTGAAACAACCCGCATATCGGTTCCAACAAATTGCGGACGCGATCTTCAAGCAAAGAATTGGTGAATATGACAGAATGACCATATTGCCTAAGAATATAAGAAACGAATTAATTAAGAACCTTGGTGAACACGTTTTGAACTTAACCCCTGTCATGCAAAAGACATCCAGTCAAGTGAATAAAGTGCTTTTTTCCATTGAGGGCGGTGAACACATAGAAGCAGTCCAACTTAGCTATGAGCGCGGCTGGAAATCATACTGCATTTCCAGCCAGTGCGGATGCGGATATGGTTGCCGCTTCTGTGCTACAGGTACAATCGGACTGAAACGAAATCTAACCGCTGATGAAATTACCGATCAACTGTTATACTTTCATTTAAATGGTCAAGCATTGGATAGTGTTTCGTTTATGGGCATGGGAGAGGCGCTAGCCAATCCAAATATCTTCGACACGCTTATGATTCTAACAGATCCACGAACCTTTGGCTTGGGGCATCGAAGAATTACAGTTTCCACCATCGGAATTTTGCCGGTTATCGATCGTCTGGGAAAGGAATTTCCACAGGTTAACCTGACCTTTTCACTGCACTCTCCGTTCGACGAACAGCGGAGCGAGCTAATGCCCGTTAACAATCGGTTTCCGCTTCATGATGTGTTGAACAAGTTGGATCAGCATATTCGTAATACAGGTAGAAAAGTGTATATTGCGTATATATTACTTCGAGGAGAAAACGATTCAAATGAGCATGCGGAAGCCATCGCTGCTTTGTTAAAGCACAGAGGTCCTTGGGAACATTTATATCACGTCAATTTGATCCCCTACAATTCAACTGACGTGACGCCTGAAAGCTTTCATCAATCAGACAAAGAACGAGTTCAAAAGTTTGTGAGTATCTTAAAGTCAAAGGGAATCAAAGTCACTGTGCGAACTCAATTTGGAACGGACATTGATGCAGCATGCGGTCAGCTATACGGTCACAACACGAAAAAATAAATTTTAGACCAAAATAGGGAATGTGTGTCTATACACAGCATTCCCCTAATCATGTAAAGAATTTACTAGAAAGGAGAATGAATTTTGTCTCATAAGAATATTACAATCACCCATGTTCAATTCCATGCAAAGACAGATATTTGGTGATATTTGCATGGAATAACATCATCACCAATCATGCTGGCTTTGCTACTTGGGATATTATTTATTCAAGGAGTGAGTCTACATGAAATATATCAACGCTAATGAAATTCTCCCAAAAGAATTGGTTGAAAAATTGCAAGATTTTGTACAAGGTGAATACATCTACATTCCCGCGATAAAGGATCAACATAAAAATTGGGGAGAATTATCCGGTTTTCGTGAAGAGATTGATAATCGAAATAGTGAAATAATACAAGCCTATACTTCTGGTAATTCGATTCAAGAGCTTGCAGATTCTTACTACCTTTCTGTTTATGCTATCAGAAAAATAATTTATAACAAAAAATAATTAAAACATTACGCTGTCAGAAGATGATCTTCCTGTACTCACACACACGGGATCATCTTTTTTTATTATCCCTTGATGCAGAAAGAAAAAGAGAGAGTCTAAAACTACCTTTACGGACTTAGCTTAAAAGTTATACCAAACATTACAGAACCGTTTTGTATATAGTTTATGTGATTTCTGTCTGTTACCTTGATAACCATGGGTTCTTCTAAAATGTAGCAGGACAAATGGAGGTTAAAATAATGGGTGCTATTGTAAATATACAAAGAACGTTAATCAACAAGTTTTCTAATACTATGAAGCATTTACTGTGGATGTGGGTACCGATATCGTGAAATTAAAGGATCTGGAGGAAAGAATAATGTTGAATGTTACTATTTTTAATATGGATGGTATTCATGTTGGTGAAATGGAACTTGAAGAATCCATTTTCGGTATTATTCCCAATGAATCGGTTATGCATGATGCAGTTATAAATTATCTGGCAAATAAGCGCAGTGGAACACAATCTGCATTAACACGTGGTGAAGTTAGAGGCGGTGGCAGAAAACCGTATAAGCAGAATAAAATTGATAAATCTAGAGCAGGTTCGATTCGCATGCCTCATTGGCGTGGCGGAGGAGTTGTGTTTGCTCCTAAACCTCGCGACTACAGCTACAAACTCAATAAAAAGGTTAAGCAGCTTGCTATAAAATCTGCATTATCTAGCAAAGTACAGAACAAAGAATTCATTGTCGTCGACGAGATCAAGTTAGAAAATTACAGGACAAAGTCTATAGTAGCTATGCTTAATGCTCTTGGGGCAGATAAAAAGGTGTTAATTGTTACACCTTTGATAGATAACTTTGTTATTAAAAGCGCCAATAACATACCTGGTGTAGAAACCGCCGTAGCTGATTCCATTAATATATACAATGTTCTGAATTGCGATAAGTTAATAATCGCTAAAGAAGCTGTCACTAAGATTACGGAAATGTACTCTTAACGAAAGGCATCAATTGGTGTAACAAATATTGAATCAACCGGTAGCTTTGAAGTTCATACCGAAGGGTGAACTTCAGGCAAAAGGCTCCGGCGCTTACGCCACGCAATTCGAAGAGCAGTAATCCTAGACAGATGTAGATAACCACATCTCAAGTTGACCATTAAGAGGAGGTATGAATCATGAGAACAGATTTTATTTTCGACATTTTGAAGAATCGCCACAATCAATTGGTAGAGCTGGTAGCCCAGTGTCCGGAGGACAAGCGTAATCTTGTGCTGGAAGGCTTCAAGAACAGCATTCATTGGCATGTTGGTCATGTGCTTACTGTGACAGAGTTCCATGTATACGGCCTTTCAAAATTCGCACTGAATAACAAGCTTCCTGCAAGCTATCAGGACTTTTTCGCCTATGGAACGATGCCCGCAGACTGGCAGGGGGAACCGCCTGCATGGGATGTGCTGATTGACCAATTAAGGAAGCAGCCGGACGAGATCCGGGAATTGCTGGAGGGTAAGCTGGACGTACCGGTAAAAGAAAACTTTTTGAAGGCCGAGACGTTTGGCGAGTTGATTGTCTCCACGGTACTGCATGAAACCGATCATATCGGCTTTGTCTCCGCCATGCTGAAGGCATTGAAATAAACTTCCGATTCTGATCCATGACAGCAGTTCAAAGGGTTCTTTGGACTGCTGTTTTTGATCATCCGATTTCATCCGCGTGCACGATTTGCTACATTTGGGCAGGGTCTATAGGGAATTTACGGGGGTTAAACATGAACACAAAGAAAAAACCAAGTACAAGACAATGGCGGTTCACCATCCGGAATAAATTGCTGGTCATCTCGCTCGCAATCCTGATCATTCCGGCATTGTTGGTAGGAAGCATGAGCATCTGGGTTTCAGTCCGTGAAAGCGACCTGCAGATGGAGACCAATCTCCGAAACACGGTTCATATGGCTGCGGAGCTTATCGTTTCGTTCGAGGATGCCGTCAAGAAAGGCGTATTACGCAAGGAAGAGGCTCAGGAGAAGATGAAGCAGCTGCTCCTTGGGCCAAAGCAGCCGGATGGTACACGTACAATCAATACAAATATAGATATTGGCGAGCACGGGTACTTTTTTGTTCTAAACGACCAAGGTGATCTGGTTGCCCATCCGGCACAGGAAGGGGAGAAATTTTGGGACAAGCAGACAAGTGATGGCTTTTATCATATCCGGGATATGCTCCAGAAGGGGCAGCAGCCAGGCGGCGGAGTTACCGTATACATGTGGCCGCTGCCAGACTCGAAAGCAGACGCTATGAAAATAGCATATTCGCTAAGGGACCCAATCTGGGGATGGACGATTGTAGCTGGCTCCTATATCAAGGATTATAACGCGGGACAGCAACATATTGTGCAGAGCACAGTGTATACGCTGCTGGGCAGCATGATAGTCGGCGGGATTTTCGTTATCCTGCTTTCGATGCGTCTTACCAGGCCGCTTGTCCAGTTGACGCAGCAGGCCAAACAGGTTGCCGCGGGCGACTTGTCACAAAAAGTGATTACCATACATAGCCGGGATGAAATTGACGACCTGTATGCCTCCTTCCAGACCATGTATAGCCGATTAAGAGAGCTCACGCAGGGGCTGCTGTCCCATGCTGATGCCCTGTCATCGGCCTCCCATGACTTGTCCGTCAACTTCGGGGAGACGACAGCGACCACAGACCAAATTTCAGCATCCGCACAAGAAGTGGCCTTGAGTAATGAAACACAAAAAAGAAGCCTGCAGGAGAGCACTCATGCCATGGATGAGCTGTCAGCCAGCGCACATCGCATCGCATCCACCTCATCGACAGCGTTCGAGGCTTCACAGGCTACCTTAAGCCATGCCGAAAGTGGAAACAGGCTGATCACACAGTCAGCAGAACAAATGCTTAACGTATCCACAACGGTGGGAGACCTCTCACTGATCATCAATCAGCTGAACGAGCGGTCGCATCAGATTGGCGAGATCATTGATGCAATGACAACCATTTCGTCGCAAACCAATCTGCTAGCGCTGAATGCAGCGATCGAGGCTGCACGGGCTGGCGAGGGGGGCAAAGGATTTGCAGTCGTTGCGAATGAGATCAGAAAGTTGGCGGAGCTCTCTAGGAAATCCGCAATGGAGGTCACTGAGTTGATTCAGGCAATTCTCGCCGATATTAATAAAGCCGCCATTGCAATGGATCAAGGCGAGCACGAAGTGCAGGCTGGCGTTGATTCCATCCGGCGCTCAGGGGAGGCGTTTCAAAGAATTCTGCTCGCAACACGCAGCGCCGTGTATCACGTACAGGAGACCTCTGCTGGCGCTGCACAAATTTCCGCAAGCTCCCAAGAGTTCAATGCTTCCCTGCAGGAGATCGATCAGATGGCGCTTCGGTCCAACGATCTGGCACAGGCGATTTCAACCGCCACGGCCGGACAGCTCGCGGCCATGGAAGAAATCTCCGCATCGGCGGATTTGATGAGCCGGATATCCGAAGAAATGCTTCTACTCGTGAAGCGGTTCAAGCTGTAGGCTAGCAACTGTGAGGAAGCCAAACGATGATCTCTAGCGCCTCCATGCTGCACCCATTGTCCGGTTATGAATGAACGGCCGAGCGAAGACAAGCCATGCTCCAGTATTGATTACAGGACATGGCTTGCTTGCTAGTATAATTCCTTGTATTTTCCTGGCGTAATGCCTTCGTATTTTTTGAAAATTCGGATGAAGGTTGAAGCATCATTATAGCCGATCAGATGGGCAAGCTCCGTAGTCGATTTCGCTTGCCCCTCATCATCGGCTTGGCCTGCTCTATCCGGTACTTATGGATTTAAGCATATCGAAACAACTCCTCCCCTGATCACTCACTTCTTCAACAGCTCAGCCCATAAAGACTAGCTACTTCAATTATGCTTTTCGGATATTGATAACCATTAACTTCTAGTCTGCGCTTGCCAAATCTATTCTTACAATCAACAACTTCCTTTATTTTTTCCAACATTATTCCATACCTAAAAATAATACTGGCTACATATACACGTGTATATGTAGCCAGTTTATCATATCAAGGAAAAAGGCGATTTATTATTTTCTAGGCTAACTTCCTCACGAACACTTACTATACCCGCAATTCCCGCATGTCTTGCATCCCTCGATATTAATCAAGGACGCCCCGCCGCAGGATGGGCACAGATCCAGCGACATGCTGCCACCTGCGTGCGCGCCATGTCCGCCGTATCCCGCGGCTACTGTCGCCCCGGCCTCGCCTGCATCGACAGGCGCCATCGTGGCTGCGACCGGTGCCGGATCATGGTCATGATCCGCCTCGGCGTTGTTCGCCACGTGCGTCTCAAGCGCCTTCGCCACGGCGTCGGCGATGGACTCCACGCGGTTCGCGCCGAAGCCGATCGCGCCGGTGCCGCCGATGCCCTTGAGGTGTTTGATCAGCAACTCCACCTTATTGCCGTGGTCCCCGTAACGGAGGAACAGGGAGCAGACGCGGCCCAAGGCTTCCGCCATCGCGAACACATCCGATCCGGCTTTGCCGACGTTCAGGAAGATTTCGCTTGGAATGCCGTCCAGATCGTTAATCGTAATGTACGCCATGCCAAACGGCGTGTTCATTTTATAGGTTGCGCCGCGCAGCACTTGCGGACGCTTCTTGTATTGTTTATCCAGCCCGCTCTTGCTCGGTGAGGCTGTCACAGCCACGCTTGCAGCCGCCGGCTCAACGCTCGCCGCATCCTCTGCGGCTTGGCCTATCGCGCTTTGCTCCAGCGCCGTGTCCGCAGTAGAAGCTGTTGTCGCTTCGGCGGCCTTATCTTCTTTTTTCTCCGTCTGCAGCACCTGCACGTCACGGCTGCCATCGCGGTAGATCGTTACACCTTTGCATCCAAGGTCAAATGCCAGCTCATATAGGCGCTTTGTATCTTCAATCGTGAAGTCCGACGGGCAGTTTGCCGTCTTCGAGATGGAGCTGTCTACCCAGCGCTGAATCGCCGCCTGCACGCGGATGTGATCCTCGGCAGAGAGGCTCATCGCCGTGACGTAATAATCCGGAAGCTCTTCGCCCGGATGGCTGTCCAGCCAATCCTGGGCAATTGGCACGAACTGCTCATCGAAGCCAAGCCGGCTTTGACGGAAGTATTTGAAGGCAAAGTACGGTTCGATCCCCGTCGACGTTCCGACCATCGTTCCCGTGCTGCCCGTTGGCGCTTGGGTAATGACGGTAACGTTGCGCGCACCTTTTTTACGCACCGCTTCGGCAACTTCAGGATACACCTCGGCCATATTTTTCATGAATCCGCTTTGCAGGTACAGTTCGGCATCGAATGCTTGGAACGAACCTTTCTCCTCGGCAATATCGGCAGAAGCAAGATACGCTTCGCGCGCGATGAAGCCATACAGCTTATCCAGGAACTCCAGCGATTCCGGACTGCCGTAACGGATGTTCAGCTTGATCATCAGCTCGGCCAGACCCATCGTCCCGAGACCCACGCGGCGTTCTTTTTTCTGGTTCAATTCGTTTTCTTCAAAATGGTACGGCGTCCGGTCAATGACATTATCCAGGAAACGCACAGAGTAACGCGTCGTTGTCGCCAGCTCATCCCAGGCAACGTCATGATTCGCTTCATCATAGAACTTCGACAGGTTCATCGCGGACAGATTACATACGCCCCAGCCCGGAAGTCCCTGCTCACCGCAAGGGTTCGTACAGATAATTGGATTGAAATACCAGCTGTTGGACATCTGGTTATAGTATTCCATGAATACGACGCCCGGCTCTGCCGATTTCCATGCGGATTCGATAATCGTGTGCCAGACCTCGCGTGCTTTTACGGTTTTATATGGAATGATACGGTGTCCGGCTTTCTTCCATTTATCCAGATCCCCGTCCCACAGCTCATCATAATCAGGATCAGTAGTATCCGGGAACACCAGCTCCCAGTCCAAATCTTCCTTCACAGCCTTCATGAAATCATTGCTGACGCATACCGACAGGTTCGCATTCGTAACTTGTCCCATCGTCTGCTTCACGGTAATGAAATCCTCCACGTCCGGATGCCAATCGTTAATCATCAGCATGAGCGCACCCCGGCGGCTTCCGCCCTGCTCGATCAATCCCGTCGTATAACTGAACAATCCGCCCCACGATACCGCACCGCTGGAGGAACCGTTCACGCCCCTTACGATCGCGCGCCGAGGACGCAGGGAAGACAAGTTAATGCCGACACCGCCGCCGCGCGCCATGATCTCGGTCATCTCGCTCAGGGTTTCCATGATGCCGCCCCGGCTGTCCTTCGGCGAAGGAATCACGTAACAGTTGAACAGCGTCAATTCATCGCTCGCACCCGCTCCAGCTGCAATCCGTCCGCCCGGTACCAGCTTCCAATCATCCAGAATCTCGCGGAACTTTCCGCGCCACTCTTCCTGCAGTTCCGGCGTTGCCTCAACCGATGACATGGCAGCCGCGAGTCGATCCCACATTTCTTCCGGCGTTTTCTCGATGGTTAACGTCAGTTTCTCCACATCCGATTCCACAAGCTCGCCCTTCCGTGTCTTCACCGTGACCTTGCGGCCTTCGCGATTCACGATTTCGCCAACTTCCTTGGTCGGAAATTTAGGATCATCCTTCGTCAAAACGAGCACCACATCGCCTACCTTCGCGTTGTTGGTGTCCGCATCCTTCCAGGCATACCGGTCCAAAAAGATCTTCTCGCTTAAACCTTCCAGCCGCTGATTCTGCATCGTACTCAAGAGCAACTACCTCCTATATAAGATATAAAATTAAAAAGTTCCGCAGTTATGCGCTCACCAACAACATAACCTGTTATGTAGTCGGTCAAACATCTAAAACCACTATATACACCATATATAGTGCTACCATTTCATTATACTACACTATATATAGGTTAACTATGCCGATAATGTGAAAATTAAGCCAACAGATCCAAGCTCCCGCTCGCAAGCTTCCGCTTTCTTCCTCTCGCTCTCTTTTTCGCCCTTCCCTATGAAAAAAAGGATGAAAATATCCAATTCCAGCAGCCGTGCGCCCTATAGGGTATTCCACGCCTCCCGAATTCGTGCAAGGTTATGAAGACTTCTTTTTTCGTCCATACTACATATACACCGCTGGCCCGGAATCTTTCACAACAGGAGGAGATCGACATGAACCATCAGCCATCTGCCGAATCAGGCATGATTACCGACCCGCGCCTTCCCGTTCCACTGCAGATCGACCGTTCCTGGTTTGACGATCTCGCCGGTCGACTGGACAAGGGTGGACCTTGGGGTGACTATCGTCTGGCCCAGCTTGCCGTGGAGGGCGAGAAATCCCGCTTGGTTACAAGCTTTGAAGAATTACAATGCCTCAAGCACCTTGGCGGCTTATCCCCGCTCCCCCATCAGACCGATACCGCAAGACGCGTATTGTTCGAGATGTCGGGCAGAGCAATTCTGGCAGATGAGGTGGGACTTGGAAAGACGATTGAAGCCGGCCTTATTTTAAAAGAATACATCGTGCGCGGCCTGGTATCCAAAGTGTTGATTCTCGTTCCCGCTTCCCTTGTGCTGCAATGGGTTCGCGAGCTGAACTCCAAGTTCGGCATTCCCGCGATTGCGCAGAAAAAAGCGTACTCCTGGGGCAATGATATCGTCGTCGCCTCCATGGACACGGCCAAGCGCGATCCGCATCAGGAGATTCTGCTGAACGAGGAATACGATATGCTCATCATCGATGAAGCGCACAAGCTCAAGAACAAGAAAACATCCAATTATCAATTCATTCAAAAGCTGCGCAAAAAATACTGCCTCTTGCTGACGGCCACACCGGTGCAGAACGATCTCAGCGAGCTCTTCAATCTGATCACCCTGCTGAAGCCGGGCCAGCTCGGAGGCCAAGGACAGTTTGCCGCTAATTTTGTTGTCGATAAACGAAGACCCAAGAACCAGGATCAGCTCAAGGATGAGCTGTCCAAGGTCATGATCCGTAACCGCCGCGGCGAAGGCGAAGTGAAATTCACCAAGCGATCCGTCCGCAATGTGGGGCTTAGCCTCTCGCCCGAAGAACAGTCATTATACGACGGTGTCACGTCCTTCGTCAAAGATCAGTATCAGGCAGCAGGGGGAAATTTAAGCAGTATGCTGTCGCTCGTCACCCTGCAGCGGGAAGTATGCAGCAGCCGGGATGCCGTCTTCGTGACCCTTGTTAATCTGTCCAAGAAACTGCCGGAGGACTCTCCGCTGCGCGATAAAATCTGGGAGCTCGTCTATCTCATCAAGGCCATCAAAGCCAACACCAAGGCGGAAAAAGCCATTGAGCTGATCCAGCAAATGAACGAGAAGGTCATCGTATTTACGGAATACCGCGCCACGCAGGAATACTTGCTGAATTACTTCCGCGATCACGGACTAATCTCCGTACCGTACCGGGGCGGAATGAACCGCGGCAAGAAGGACTGGATGATGGATCTCTTCCGCGGCAAGGCACAGGTCATGATTGCGACGGAAGCCGGGGGCGAAGGCATCAATCTGCAATTCTGCCACCATATGATCAACTTTGATCTGCCCTGGAATCCCATGCGGGTCGAGCAGCGGATTGGACGCGTGCATCGTCTCGGCCAGACCAATGACGTGAAGATCTACAATCTGTCCACGTCGGGAACCATTGAAGAGCACATCCTGAACCTGCTGCACGAGAAGATCAACATGTTCGAGATGGTCATCGGCGGACTGGACGTCATTCTGGAGCGGTTCGAGAAGAAGGAATCCATCGAGAAGAGTCTGTACAAAATCATGCTGGAGTCCGGCAACGACGATGAGCTCCGCCAGCGCATCAGCACATTGGGCGACTCGATTCACCATATTAAACAGGATATCGAGCAGGGAAGCACCGTCGAAGAAAATCTAAGAGAGGAAGAAGCCTAATATGACCATGACGCCGCAGGAGGTGCAGCAGCACTTCATGGCCTATTTGGAAGCCACCGAATGCACCGTCATTGAAAAATCGCCTGAGCATGTCACCGTGAAACTGTCACCGCAAGCCGACAAAATGCTCACCAACCGCCCGTATTACTGGGGCTTCGTGGAACGCACCGGCGCTCCCGCCGAAACATTGTCCTTCAATTTCGTGTTTGATCCGGAGAAATACGACGAACGGCTTGCAAAGACCCAAGCAGCCGAGGCCAAAGCGCAGCTCGCGGCACCCGCGCAGGATCCCCTCCTGGCCCGCTTTTACGGGAATGCCCCAGTTCTGCCTATCCTCGGTCCCGGCCGCATTCAGCGGGAGAACATTGGCTACGGCAGCAGCCGGCTCGCCCAAATCTGGAATGCTTCCCGGGAGGAAGGCAAATGCGTCTATCTGTTCCAGCAGCGCGATACCGAGCCGCGTCCGAGAGCCCGTTCCACTCCGTATGAGCAGTGGCTGGGCGTCTGCTTCAAGGTGGAGTTCAGCTGTGATCTGAAGCGGGAGGAATTGTTTTTTCTCGGAATCTCATTATCTAGTCGTGCGATTGCCCATGACTTCCCGGCGATCCTGATTGGACGCGAACTGACGCCCCGCTTGCCCGAGAGCGTTCACGTCCGACCGGCGGCTCTTACGCTCGAACAGGCCGTAGATGCGCTGGAGAACCATCTTATCGACAAGATAAGCAAGCTGGACTATGACTGGGCCACCAAAGCAAGAGAACGTCTTGAAGAAGAACTGCTGGTGATCGACAGTTATTACGAGGACCTGCTCAAGGAGCAGGATGAAGAGAAAAAAGCGCTCATTGAGGAGCAATATAAGAACCGTCGGTCGGAAATGCAGTGGCAGTACGAGCCGAAAGTGAGCTTGTCCGTCATAACCTGCGGTCTATTTCATCTGTGTTCGCCTGTGGGTGCGTCGTCATGACGCCCCTCTACAAAAGCAGGCAAAAAAAGAACCATTCTCCCTTCTCCTACCGCGACAGCTTGCAACAGCCTTTGCAGAGCTTGTCCGATATGATGATTTCAATACATCCACGGCGCGTAGGGCCAAGGAAAGGCGGTTAATGATTTGAAACAGTGGAACATGAAACTTCATAACCATGATGACAAGGATTGCAAGAATTCCCAGCCAAAATCACCCGATAACAAACAGACCAGCCGATATCGAATGCTGTCTGTCTCTATGATCGTAACAACTATCCTGTGGTTCAGCTCGTTCCAGCCGCAGGCAAGCTTGGCTGCCGCTAGCCAAGCCGACGTTTCCAATTCTGCAAACAGCCCTAGTCTGACCAGCACCAGCACTCAGCTTACAGCGGATCATCATAAGTCAGGCGTTTCAGATGTTAATCAGAACAACGCCGTGGCTCAGGTACCCGGGAGTTTGATGGACTTTGCGGAGGAGACTGTCGCTCAATTATCGGCCCATGCGCCATTTACGACCTGGGATGAAGCCAAGCTCGAATTCACCCCGCTTGGTCCGGGTACGCACGGCTGGTTAGTCACGATTTCCGATGAAGGACTGCCGCAAGGATACATGATTATCAGTGCAGAAGAAGACGGTGGATATATCCTGAGTGAATACGGAATCGGCTCGACTCTTCCCTACAGCCAAGCGCCGTTGAAAGAACGGCTCTCCGCGGAAGGACTTGTGAAGGCCGGAGGATCATTGCCTCAAGGAAGCATCGTGCGCAAGCTGTATGACGTGTCCCCCGTCTGGCAGGTCCAGTTGCCCGGCAAGAAGCCGATTTATTTTAATGCACTAAATAGTGAAGCTCTCCCGGATGAGCCCCAGCAGACGCATTCAACGACGAAGCTGGTATCCGTATCTCTGCCTGCAACAGCCAAAGGACTCGTGGCTTCATCCACGTCCAATCATTGGTTTGCCGCCACTCCCTCCATCGCAACCGGCGACTCCATGGATCCTTACGATAATCTGCTGTGGCTGACCTCAAGCGAACTAACGACCCGAAGCAGCGCCGATCTGCGGAATTTACTACAAGAGCACTCCACCCTGATATTCAAGTCCAAAAAAGGCAATGCCGCTTACGGCGCACCTTTTAACTTAACCGGCTGGCATCGCTGGTCCCCGGCGAATCAGGAGAACCCGGCTGCGCTTTATGTGTCGGTTCCCTTACGGAATACAGACACTCTCCGTTTCTTGCCGGCATCCCGGTTAATCGGACAAGGTCAATTTTATGCTCAGCCGAAATGACACGGGTTAAAGCAAGCAGCCCTCATCCATGCAATATGCCATGACTGACAAAAGGACGCGGCCCTTTAACGGGCAGCGTCCTTTATATTTTTTCAAAACGGTTTATGGTTGTGCACTCAGGACTCACAAGGGTCTACAGCCATTCCAAGACATCGTGCGTAACAGGGAGCAATACGCACGATGTACAAAATGCGACTTCATGAAGGAACGTGCAGCAGCTGCTACTTTGCCCTTTTTTTGCGCTTGGTGGTTACATCTTCTTTCCATAGCGACATGGAGAACGGAATCATGCCGAACCACCTTGTGGTCCAGGATTCCTTCACCTTCGCCTTGCGCCGAACGTCCTTGGGTGTATCTATATAATGAACTACGCGCTCGGTAATGTACTTGATTAAATCATCGCCGCTAGCCATATGAATCAACTCCTTATGGTTTATCCACATCCCAATATCAGTTTGCTCCATTTCGATCGATTCTAGACGCACGTATTTGAACGGCATGATTTTTCCGCTAAATGCACATTCTAATAAAGCCGAAATTTTACGTGAAAGAAGGAATCCATCATGGTTAAGGCAGCAGGGGTGTGGATGCTTCTCTTTACGCTGGCATTCCCGGGTTCTGTCACCGAAGCCTGTCCAGTGAAGAAGCATGCCATGACGCATCCCGCAAGAACCGTTCATCAGACATCGATACAGACAGCCCGGCTTACGTCCGAAACGCCGGAATCCACCCACTCCTCAGGTCAGGAAATCGACCAGTCCGGGCTCCGGCACCTGCACCCTTTTGCACATGATGTCGTTCTGATCGATGTGGGTCATGGCGGCATTGACGGCGGTACGTCGTATGGGGACATTCTTGAAAAAGATATTAACCTGGCCATTTCACGCAGACTGTTCATGCTGCTTCGCAAGGAGGGTTATCATGCCGTGATGAATCGTGATGCCGATTACGCCCTTAGCGACGACAACCGCTGGCACCGAAGCTCCTCCAGACACCGCCGGGATCTGTCGCAGCGTAAACAGCTCAGCAGCGAGATCCCGACCAAGCTTGTAGTCAGCATTCATGTGAATTGGGGAAAGAACTCCTCCAAGCGCGGAGGCATCGTCCTGCATCAATCCGAGGGACGGAGCACCTTACTTGCGGACACCATCCAAGAGCAGTTGAATCTGGTTTACCGCAACAACAATGGCATCATGATAGGCAAGCCGTATTATCTGCTCAATCAAACCCAAGTACCCGCCGTCATCGTTGAAACGGGTTTCCTCAGCAACATGGAGGACCGGAACTTATTGACCAGCCGCAATGGTCAAATGCAGATTGCCGAGGCCATTGCCGACGGGATTATCGGTTATTTAACGGCCCTGTAGATTGGGGCTGTTTTTTGTTTTCATCCTACCCGGCTCAGTAGCCAACACGATTCGGAACGGAAATCATCTGTTCGGGACCTTTTCGGGATATTCCGATTATGCACAGCGCGTCAGCAGCAACATTAGCGAGATCATTCACAGCATGCGTGGCCGCTGCCTCAACATAAGTACAGCCTTCCATACAGGGAACGGAATCACCGGGTCCTTGTCTGGAAGGCTATTTATTTTTTATGTCTATATAAGATATGGGCTGACCTTTGTCGGATAACCTTTTATCGTCCAGTTACTCACAACATGGCAAAAAATTGCTATCGGTGCTGCTATTGCACTAATACGCAGGCAGCGGATTCGGTCGCCAGCTTGATCGTTCCCTTACCAGATCGCTGATACCTACAAACTCCACCTTCGCCTGTAGTTTAGGAATGCTTCTTTTTAGCGCTTCTGCCGTGCGGATTCCATACACGCCAACGTGGCCTATTGCAATGCAGGAAGTTCTCTCTTCCGCATGCTGTGCTGCGGTCTGCAGCTGCTTGCTCACGTGCTGAACGGTATGAACGTCATCCAGGAAGATATCGTTGGCGATGGATGGCATCCCCTTCTCCGCTGCCAGTTTGCCAACCACACTGTAGTAATTCGTCTTGCTGTCGATAAAAAACAGCCCTCTCTCCCTGCATACGTCGAGTACGATGGACATGACTCGTTCATCCCCGGTAACCTTGGAACCCATATGATTATTAATCCCTACAGCGTAAGGAATTGAATCAATGGCCTCTTCCATGCGTTTACGAATCTCCTCATCGGTAAGCGAGGTTAAGATGGCACCCGGTCCAAGCCAGGAAGCTGGCCCCTGCTTAGGCTCCATGGGCATATGGATAATCACGTCATGGCCTTGCCGATGCGCGGCCTCGGCGTCCTTCACGCTTGTGGGCAAAAAAGGCATCACAGCGACCGTGATTTTGACAGGCAGACTGAGCATTTCCTGAGTCCCTTTCTGATCATTGCCAAAATCATCGATGATAACGGCTAGCTTATTCGTTTTCTTTTCCTGACCGGGTCTGTTGCGCCCGGATTCTTCGTGCACTTGGTTTGGCTCCTGACGTGACAGATCAGTCCAAGCAACCATCCCTGCACCATAGCCTATCTGTGGTCCGTTCACGATCCCCCATACCATACACAGCAGGATCACCGAATTTTTATATACCTTCCGCATCTTGACGCCCCTTTCCATCCTATTCATACATACCTAACCGTATTGTTTGAGTAAAGTTGATCAAATATGTAAGTCAGAAAGTAAATGTTGCCGGTTTGCCGTCCAAATTTCAACACAAAAAAGCTCGTAAACTGCTAAAAAGCAAGTTTACGAGCTTCTTCATAAGGATGCGGTCGAGAGGACTCGAACCTCCACGGGGGTTAGCCCACACGGACCTGAACCGTGCGCGTCTGCCAATTCCGCCACGACCGCGTATCATGTTCATCGCTTATAGGAGACAAGCTCTTATCAGCGGCGACAAGATATATAATATCACGCCAGGTAAATCGAGTCAACACTTTTTTTGAACTTGATTAAAAACCTGTTTTCCGGTTAAAATAAGAACATAAGTTCCTATTTAATAACCACTTTCTATATAAAGGCGGTGATGTTGATGGCCATACCGGCTGTTACGACAGAAGAACGAGCATTGATCAAGAGTTATCTGCTGCTGATGTTCATCCATAAGGTGTTTGAAAGGGATTGCCGAATCATTCAGGAGAGCGGTGTCTTCAAGAGCCCGCAATTGTATGTAGAGGTTGTGGGGAACGGAGCCAAGCGTGCTGCAGTGCTTCTTCGTGAGGTGAAACAGGAATTCACCAAGCGGGCGATCAAGGTGTATGATATTGGGCAAAACCAGGATGGAATCCAGGCGCGATATGCATGCCGGGGTTACATTGGTTCGATGAACATTCTATGGCCATCCTTCCGTGAGGAGATGATGGACCGCATGCGAGCCTATCTTGGGCTGGTCCCGCCCGAGACCGAGTCCTCCGAGCAAGCCCATCCTCCTGCCGCTGTTTCCGCCCGCTAAATCGCCGCCCTTTAAACAGAGAATAACCGTCTCCCCCACTGAACAAGAATGCTCCGGTTGAGACGGTTATTGGTAACACGTGAATCAATGAAGATTATGCTGCACGCGGGTCAGTCCCTGCGAGAGAGCATGTCCCGCACTGGCGGCAGACGCCACGGCTACGGCCTCCATTATCTGTGCATCCGAGGCTCCCTTCGCACGGGCTTCCTCCATATGATAGAAGGTGCACAGCTCGTTATTGGCAAACAGTCCGATCCCGAGCGCGATCAGCTGCTTCGTTCGCTCATCCAGCTCGCCATCCTGAAAGCAAACGCCGGTGAACTGATGATACGCCTCTGCCATCTCCGGCATGCTCTGCTTCAAATTCAGAATTTCATTCTTATAAGCCGAGACCTTGTCATTGGACATTTCCATAACCCAAAGCAACTCCTCCACAAAAATTTGATGCGAGGTTAAGTTGTCCGACAAGTTCGAGATCTATGCCTACTCCTACTCTTCGATCGGGCTTACTCTTGGATCTTTTTTAAGCTGGTAGCTGTAGCGGCGATCCAGTTTAACGACCCGCCGGTTTCTACGGCGTATTATGACCTGCTCCGGGTCCCAGGCGACGACAAAGCCTATAATATCATTGGTCTCCAAGCCATCTCGCACAACCCGAACCAATTCGCCGGAGAGCCGCAGCTCATCGAGTCTTTCATCGCTAATCATCACCATACCTCCTCCATAAACGTACTCTGCAAAAAAAGACCTAAATGAGATCATTTAGGTCTTTTGAATGCGTTGCGATATCGATAAACATCCCGACTAAGAGATGTTCTATATACCCATTAACGCTGTGCCGGCTCGATGCTGTCATTCTTCTCATACCAAAAATCCAGAACGGTTGAAGACATGACACGCTTCTCGATATATTCTACCTGCTGAGGCGTAAACTGTTCCTTCCATTCGAAGGAAACCTCCTCACACAATCCGGCAATCGTCAGCAGTTCTGACCAGGCAACATAGCGTTTGTACCAGAAAAACTGAGGATGTTCAATCATATAGGGATATAGATCATCAAACTCCGTATGTTTACAATCCAAAGCACGTTCAAAATGTACCTTTGCTTCATTCAGCTTCTCGATCAAAAACGGCTCGGTTACAGGTTGTTTCCCCATGGTGCTGCCTCCTCTCTCTTGCCTACCTCTTTATTATAAGCGAAAATCACGGAGGCGAAAAGATTTTGTTGTGATTTTAGGCAGAAATCCGATGAACATTGACTACGAATTGCCATTTTTCCACTTCCCCAAAGATAGGTGGAATCGTTCATGACTTAAGGCCTAATCCGTCGTTGCTCTATCGCTAACATGCCAAAGAAGATGCTAAGTTTTAGCTGAACGTAATCTTGCCGTCCTCAAGCGACGAGATGGTAACAAGCGATTCCACATGAACATTCTGTTCGCGCAGCGTTCGCGCTCCGGCCTGGAAGCTCTTTTCAATCACAACGCCAAGCCCGATTAATTCCGCTCCTGCTCGTTCAATAATTTTGATCAGGCCTCTTGCAGCGTCCCCGTTCGCGATAATGTCATCAATGAAGAGTAACTTATCCTCTTCACCGATAAACTGGCGCGATACCATAATGTCCGTGACAATGCCCTTGGTAAAAGACGGAACCCGCTCACACAAGGCGTCTGGATCGGCGAGCAGCGTTTTTTTGCGCCGGGCGAATACCATTGGAACTCCCAATTCCAGCGCCGCGGCAAAAGCAACAGAAATGCCGGAGGATTCCAGCGTTACGACCTTGGTCACACCGCTTTCTTTAAATCTCACCGCGAATTCCCGACCCATATCCATAATTAATGCCGGATCTACTTGATGCGTCAGCAAAGCATCCAGCTTCAGCACCTGATCCGACAACACGACACCTTCTTTGATGATCCGCTCCTTCAACCAATCCATCCAAAAGACCTCCCACGATTCCTTTGTCGTAAAAGTACCATATTCCACTCTATACGGCAAGTACAAACGGGGACTCCGTCATTTAACTGTACGATTCTCGTCACAATTCCTGACATGGATCTCCGCTACCTGGCACTAACTCTTGTCACGCCTCCGGCAAAGGACCTGGACAGGTAGGAGTCATGTCCCAGCTGAGCCAAGCATACCTTGTACTATGCAGAACGATTAACTTTCAAGGGGGATGCGGGGCTTGCGTAAATCTATTCGTGTTTTACAGATCGCCTTTACATATATCGGAACCATCGTCGGCGCTGGCTTTGCGACCGGACGGGAAATCCTTCAATTCTTTACCCAATATGGACACTGGGCTACACTGACCATTCTGCTTACGACAGGATTATTTATTTGGCTCGGCACGAAAATCATGACGATATCCAGGCAGATCGGGGCCAAATCCTTTGAGGACTTGAATAAATTTCTGTTTGGAGAGAAAGCCGGCGTCTGGATCAGCCTCTTTATGTTTGTCATTCTGCTCGGGGTGAACAGCATCATGCTTGCCGGCGCTGGCTCTGTTTTTGTGGAGCATCTGAACATGAACTATCAGACCGGGCTGTTTGTCACGATGATCGGAACCTATTTCATTCTCAGAAAAGGCATCCAGTCTATCATGACGATGAACAGTCTTGTCGTGCCCATGATGCTGACCTTATCGCTTGCAATTATTTCTCAGACGATTCAGACGCCGGGGGCCACCCGTTTCTTAACCTTGACTACGGACCATAGCCTGCCTGCGGTTTGGCTGGCGCCCCTGCTCTACACCGCATTTAACCTGGTTATGGCGATGCCGGTGCTGGTCCCACTCGGCAGCCAGACCGAAAGTGCACGCACCGTAACCTGGGGAGGTATCATTGGAGGTACGGGCGTAGGGTTTATGCTGATGGCAGCACATTTTGCGATGTCCGCCCACATGCCCGGCATCGCCCAATTCGAAATCCCGATGGGCAGCATCGCCAACCAGCTGGGCTGGCTCGTGCAGATCATCTATCTCATTCTGATCTTCCTTGAAATTTTCAGCACCTTCGTGGCCAATATCTACGGGATTACCCTGCAGGCTCAACAGCGAACCTCGCTCTCGCCCAGAGTGATTACCCTTGGCATTATGGTGTTCTGTTATTTCTTCAGCCAGTTCGGGTTCAGTTCCTTGCTCTCTCTCCTCTACCCGATGTTTGGGGGAATGTGTCTGCTCTGGGTGCTCCGGCTAACTTTGTTCGGAACCCCCGATATCAGGGGAAAATAAAGGGGCTTTCCCAAAGGTATGATAAACCTGCCCTTGGGAAGCCCCTTCTTATGACTACATCGTGATAAATTGTGCATTGGGTATGCGTTTCATGGTCTGCTCTGCTACATGTCGATGACACGTCATCATCACGACTTGCCGGTCTTGCGACAATTCTCCGAGAAGCTCGAGCGCATGTCCGAGCCGTTCACCGTCAAAATTAACAAACAGATCATCAAGCAATAGCGGCAATCCCATCGCATGTGGCATCGATTGAATCAGACCGAGCCGCATCGCCAAATATAACTGTTCCGCCGTGCCGCGGCTTAGCCTGCTGCTCTCCACCAATTCACCAGTCGGGCGCTCTGCCAGCAGACTCTGATCTCCCATCCGCATGACCATCCGGCTGTACATGCCGCCGGTCAGTATGGAGAAGTAGCGGGAAGCCAACTGCAGCACCTGCGGCTGTTTCTCTTCCTCGTACATGCGGCGTGTACGTTTGATAAATTCGGTGGCCATCGAACGTACCGCATATTGCGAAACTAATTCCCTCAGGGCCGAGCGCTGCTCCTCCAACTGCTGCAGGGCGGAATCCTGGTTCCCCGCGGCTTCCAGTGACTCTCTCTCCTGAAGCAGCCGCCCCCGCCGTTCCTGAAGCTCGTCCCGCAGGTGGAGCGCGGCGGATACGGCTTCCTCCTTCTTGAAACATTGAGCTTCAAGTTCCGCAGCATCCGTCAGCTCCAGCAGCTGTTCAAGCTGCCGGCGACCCGCATCATCCCAGCCGCTGAACATGGTAATTTCGTGATGGCGGATCGTGCGTACAAGTTCCTCCCGGCGTTTCGCAGCAGCTCCCATACGAAGAAAGGTTTCTTCGTCTGCCGATTGAGACGATGCAATCAGAGCCGCTTTACGCAGCTGCAGCGCTTCCCGCTCCTCTTCTATCGCAGACCCCTCTTTGCGAAGCTCTTGAACACGCTCTGCAAGGACCTTCTTCTGTCTCGAATCCTCTTGATAGCTCTTCCATCTGGAATGTACGTTGCCGAGCTCAGCGACGGCTGGGATTCGGCTGCCGTTAGCGTCTCCCTGGGGATCCGCCGCAAAGATCTCATGGCATTGGATGATATAATCCTCCGCCTCTTTTAACAGCACATCCATTTTCAGGCCAAGTGATTTTTGCTGCCGGATCAGTTCCTGCCCCTGCTCAACCTTGACGAATACGTCCAGCATCACGTCAGGCGACAGACTCTGCGGGAGTGATCGGGACATAAGCCAAGCCTCCCACTGCCGCTCCAGCTCCAAATATCGCTTCTCTTCCTGATCGATGGCGCCCTGAACCGTTTGTAATTCAACCTGTTGCAGCGCAGCCTTCTCCTCAGCCGCCGCACAATCGGACGTCAGTCGATCGAGCCGCTGCCGCCATGCTTGCCAGCCCTCCATCACGGATCGAAGCTCGCGCATCTGCGCCTCCACCATGAAGGGGTCGCGAGCCAGGACAACGTTTTTGTCCCTTCGACTGCCCGGGATCGTACTCACTGCTGCTGCCGCGTAAGGGGCAGAGACCAGCCTGGAATAGAGATGATCTATATGTTCCGTTCCCTGTCCGTCTATATTATTGATCTCATTCGAAACCGTACCATGTTCTTCCCGGTCACGTAGACCGCTCCAGAATACATAACTCATGCCGAGCAGCATCACGATGCCTGAGACCACGGCAGCTTCCGTGGTTGATGTCCATAGCAATACGGCTACCAACAGGAATGTCATAACAGCCATTCCCGCCAGCAGAGCCGCGTACATCCGAGGCAATCGGCCCCTCCCCGACTGGCGTGTGGAAGCAGGTTCCGGCTGTGTCCGGGTCAATCTCCGTTCGCGCCAACGCTCGATCTCCAGCTGCAGCTGATTCCACAGGGCAGCGGTCTCCTGGGGCGCTGCCGGCTGAATCATGGCAAATGCCTCTTGTCCCCTATCCATTTCCTCGCGCAGCTGCCGCTTGGCTTCCCGCAGCGCCGATTCGGCTGCTGCCGCCGAACGCTGGGCCCCGCGCTGTTCAATGAACAGTGCCTCCATCCGGCGATCATACCCGGCAAAGGCCGCACTGATTCGCCGGACCTCCTCGCGCTCCGGAGCGGATACCGATAGAGTCAGCAGCTCTTGCCGGGTCCATGCCGGATCGATATCTCGGAGCAGCTGTTCCAGCCGGATCTCCTGAGACTTGTATTCGGCCGTAAGCTCGGCAAGCTCCCGGTTTGCGGTTTCATGCAGACTTCGTTTCGCCCACAGCTCCTCAATCCGTTCGCCATACTGTTCCATGAACGCATTAAGGGGGAGGGCTCTCAGCTTATCCTCCACGTCCTCGATCGCCCGCTCGACGCGGATTAACTGGGCGAGGAGAAGACGCTCTTCCTCCTGCATCTTTTCGTAACGGGGGATTCCATCCGGAGGAAAGTTGTCACTGTCCATCAGATCCTTGAGTTCCAACCTGGCCTCACGCCATTCCAGCCAGGCCGGACGAATGTCCTGCGCTTTTCGAAGCAGCGACAAATCCTCGGCGTCCCTGTTGCGATCCTGTTCCAGAAGATTCAACCGTTCCTGTATTTCCAGAATGGATGTAACGGTCTCGTTATAGCGGGAAACGTACGTCTTGCTCTCCGAAACCTGGGTTCTTAAATGCTCGATGGATTGCAGCAGCTTGGCGGTATGCTGAACCTTTCCGCGCGGCTTATACAGCTTGTCCATCTCCTGGGACAACTTGCGTTCGGCTTCCAGTATATTAGCCCCGCCGCCGATTCCGGCATGAAACAGGTAACCGCTCATTTCGGCAGATTGCAGGCTGCGGATTTCCTGCAGCTCGCTTAACGAGATGGCAAACAACTGACGAAACATATCCCTGGACACGCCGCCCAAGGCATATTGCTCCAGCTCCTGCTGTCCAAGCTCGATCACGATCCCGTTATCCGCTAGTTTATGAATATGTACGCGCTCGCCTCTGCCGGTGGCTGAATGTCCTTCTCTGGAACGGCTGTAGCGCCGGATCACCCAAGGCACTCCCTCCTTATCCAGAAAACGCAGCTCGCCGCCGTGTACGCCTTCCCCCGAAGGCTCGCCGCGTTCTGCCGGCGAGCCCTTCCCCGGGAATCCGTACAGCATGGCTCGGATAAAATACAGGACACTGCTCTTTCCCGCTTCATTCGGCCCATACAGCACGGTTACAGGGGCATCGATATCAAGGCTCTTGTCCCGGACAGCTCCGAAGCCTTGAATGTTCATCCGCTCTAGTCTCATGTTCCGACACCTTCCCCTTGCGAACGGTCGCGCAGCAATAGTCCTAGGGTCAGTTCCTCGGCTCTGCGAACCCATTCCAGCAGTTCCTCCGGATTAATCTCGTCCAGCAAGGAGCGGAGCTCCGCATGCTCCAGCAGAGGCTCCAAGCTCTTGGCAACAACCCCATCAGGATCTTGAACCCGTCCCTGCTCGCCTCGAACAAGACGAAGCAAGTCCCCTGCAAAGCTGTCTTCCGCAAGCAGCCTCTCTGTATCGATCGCGTCCCCGGATTGAAGGGAGAAACTCTCGATCCAGACGCATCCCCGATAGCCGCATGTCTGCCCCTTCGCGGCTTCTCTTCTCCGCAGATCGGTCAGCAGCTCATCGAGTACATATCCGCCTTCAAGCTGACGATGAACCGGACCTCGTCCCGTAATCCGAACGCGGATCATGCTAAGCCTATCCGCGTTCTCTCTGGCTATTTCGGTGAGAATGGATTCCAGTGAGCGTCTCCATTCATCGACATCCTGATAAGAATCAAGTGGCGCTTCAACAATGTGCCAGCGCATGGAATCGAGCTCATGGAAGCTCAGCTTCGTGTTGAAGCTCCCATCCACATCAACGATATAACATCCCTTGGGTCCCGTCTCCCGGACATGACGTCCCTGGATATTGCCCGGATACACAATAAAAGGAGATTCCTGCAAAGTTCGACGGGAGTGAATATGCCCGAGCGCCCAGTAATGATATCCGGCCTGGATTAGATCCCTTTTCGTACAGGGTGCATAGGTTTCGTGATGGGGATCCCCATCCACGTTCGCGTGCAGAAGTCCGATATGGTAGAGACCGGATGACGGAGCAGGATAACGTATCGCAATATTATCGGTTACCTTCGAGGTCGGATACGACATCCCGGTAATGACCGCCACTTCTTGATGATCCGAGCGGCGAACGGCTGTTACGCTTGCAGGCTCCGCCCCAAACACATGGACATGGGGAGGCAGCGTCATAGTAAGCTTGGTGCTGTCCAGCGGATCATGATTTCCATGGATCACATATACCGCAATCCCTTCCATTCCCAGACGGTTAAGGGACTCCAGGAAGCGAAGCTGTGCGCGCAGCGAGATGTTGGAGCTATCATATATGTCCCCGCTGATGACGATAAAATCAACATGTTGGTCGATGGCGAGCTGCACGAGCCGGTCCAGCGCACGGAAGGTCGATTCCTGAACGAAAGACCGCAGGTTGTCATCGAGCCCGCTGATCCCGATAAACGGACTGTCCAGATGTAAATCCGCAGCATGCATAAATCGAAAAGAAGCCATAACCGATCCCTAACTCTCTATCGTAGGTTGAAATTTCAAATACATTTTTTTCAGTTCATTTACGGATCTGGACAGGGAGTATTGACTCTTCGCCTTATCCGAAGCGGTCCGGGCAAGCTCATAACGATAGAGCGGATCACTGATAACCTTCTCGAGCGCAACACTGAGTGCTATCGGATCCTCCGGCGGTACAAGCAAGCCGTTTACCCCATCCTCGATCTGCTCCGCGATGCCGCCGACATCGGTGCCTACCAGCGCAAGGCAACTAAGCGCCGCTTCAGCGAACACCGAGCCGAACGCCTCCGCTCTAGAAGGCAGGACAAAGATATCAAAGAACGGCATAAACTCCTCGGGATGCAGCGTATATCCGTAAAAAATCGTCTCCTGGTAGATGCCGAGTGTTTTGGCGATCTCCTCGAGCTCCTGTCGGGAAGGTCCGTCGCCGATAATATGAAGAACGTAATCATATCCTTTGCGTTTCAGTTCCGCGCAGGCTTGAAGCAGAATGTCCAATCCTTTTGCAGGTACCAGACGGCATACCGTAATCAACTGCGGTACCGCATTTTCATGAGGCACCGGTTTAAATCTTTTATCATCAAATCCGTTATGAATAACCCCGATTGATTCGGGCGTATTCACGTAGGGAGCCATATAATCCTTGAAGGAGTTCGACACCGTCAACAAACGGTTGCTGATGTACTCAAGCTCCTTATATAAAGAGACCAGGAATCTGTGCTCCAGCCCTCCTTCTTTGATTCTTCCGTTCAGGATGAGCTCGCGCTCGTAACTGGAATGCACGGTTTGGATGAGCGGAACCTCAGGGAATACGGCTTTCATCGACATGCCTGCAATCGGATGATGACTATGGATAAGATCATAAGGCTTTTGAAGACGCAGACGTGTCCACCACAGGTAATCCCGGTAGGTTTGAAGGTATTTCGCTACAATCGCACTCCCTTCGAACTCTTTCCAATCAAAGGTATGGAATACCGGATCCTCCTGGCCTTTGTTGCGGATCCGCTTGGGCAGCCAGAACATCTCCATCTCCCAACGAGAGGAATGAAAACGCTCCTGCAAATAAGGAATCATGGACGAGACGCCGCCTGGCTGTTCAGGAGGGAAGAATAATGCTTGAAGAAGTTTCATGGGGATCCCCCTTTCTCTAAATCTCTTTTCAGATTCATTGTTTTTCGATATGATATATTAGAACATATGTTTCATTTAAAGGAAACCTATCCCTACTCAGGAGTGAATCGATTTGTCCTATGAATTGAGTTACTGGTCCACTTCTCCACTACCTACCATATTTGCTGTATGCGGAGCTTATATCGCGCTTATGATGCTGATCATGTGTCTCTTTATGTACAGCAAGCAACGCAAGAATGCTTACATATATATGGCGGCAGCCTTCTTCTTCATTATGACATACGAGGGTCTGAACATCCATTCGGCTTGGAGTGGAAAATCTGTTTTTTCACCGGAATCGGACGTCCTTCGTTTCATTCAGCTTTTTTCGTTTGTCCTGCTGAACGTCTCGATTGTCATGCTGTACCGTAGAGTCAAGACCATGCATTATTGGCTTCCCTTGTTGTCAGCCCTACTTCTTATGCTTCCGCTCATTCTTCCCTCATTTCTTCCTTACACCTTGGACCCGATATGGCAAAGCATATATTTTGATGGTTTTCAGCTCGTTGCGCTCTATCTGGCTTATACCAAAGTCACCCCGCGGATCGGACAACCGATCAAATATGCGATTGGACTTGCCGTCTACGCCATCTCGGCTATCCTGCAATCCATACATACCTATTCTGGCAGTCTGTCTCCTGCGCTTCAGGGACTCGCCCTCGCCCTGCCGGTGCTTTTCTATAGCATCGTATTCTTCATCCTGTTCAGACGCATTGTCGAGCTGATGCAGTCCATCTACCGGTCCGCCATTACGGACGGATTAACAGGACTCTACAACCGCAGGCATTTTATGAAGTATCTGGACCATTACGCGTCCCAGGAATTGAAGATATCCGCTATCTTCTGCGACATCGACAATTTCAAGAAGCTGAATGATACCCAGGGCCATGCCAGAGCCGATGAAGTACTGAAGCAGGTCGCCGCCATTATGGAGGAAGAGCTTGATGGTATCGGGATTACCGGCAGGTATGGCGGCGAGGAATTGGTCGCCCTGGTGGTTGACCGCAAAGTCAAACCCGCGCAGGTCGCCGAGAACATCCGAGCCAGAGTGGCAAGCGAGAGCATCGTCACCATCAGTATCGGCTACAGCGTATTGCGCAAAGGCGTTCGCGGCGATGAACTCATGAAACAAGCCGATAAAGCGATGTATCATTCCAAAACAACCGGCAAAAACAAGGTATCCGATTACCGGTCCTTAAAAACCTCTTCAACCGAATCAACGGAATCCGCCGGATAACACTGGCGCAGACTGCCCACTATATGAAGTGGGCGGTCTTTTTTTTGCTTGACATTTCTTTACTACGCCCTCGGCAACATGATAAACTAATGACCGATTCCTTAAAGCCAGAGAAGAAATGAACTCTGAACTGGGATTTCTTTTCCATACACTGCAGCATGTACCTTATTCTAAAGAAGGAGCAATATAACGAATGAGAAAGGAACTATTGCCTGTTGGCTTTGTCACCAGCATGAATGATATTCTTGGGGATGCCTCGTGCGATTTTTGGGACAGCTATGATTTCCCCCGCACCCACGGGCTGCGTCTTAATCGGCTGAAAGCGGTTCATGCCGCAGACAGCGTAAATAAACTCATCCGGCAATTCGAGCTGACGCCAGTGCCCTGGTGTGATACCGGATACTATTATGATGAAAGCTTGCGTCCAGGCAAACACCCCTATCATGCCGCTGGACTATATTATATTCAGGAGCCCTCGGCAATGTCCGCAGTCGAGCTGTTGAATCCTCAGCCCGGAGAGACCATCCTGGATCTTGCGGCAGCTCCCGGCGGCAAGACAAGCCATATTGCCTCCAAGATGATGGGCCGGGGACTGCTTGTCTCCAATGAGATCCACCCCGAACGGGCGCGAATTCTGGCCGAGAACGTGGAACGTATGGGAATCATGAATACAGTCGTTACGAGTGCGGCACCGGATAAGCTATCCCGCCGTTTCGTTGCCTGCTTTGACCGGATCATGCTCGATGCGCCATGCTCCGGTGAAGGCATGTTTCGAAAGGATGCCACAGCGATTGAGGAATGGTCGCCTGAACATGTGGATCTGTGCGTCGCCCGGCAGTGGGACATTGTCCAGGAGGCTTACCGGATGCTCAAACCGGGAGGAACTCTGGCTTATTCCACCTGTACATTCAACACGGCCGAGAATGAAGAGATGATTGAGCACATTCTTTCGCAGTATCCCGATATGGAGCTGCATGAAATGAAGCGCTTGTGGCCCCATTTGGAACGAGGGGAGGGGCATTTTGTTGCTATCTTGGTCAAATCGGCGGCTGCCGGAGCTTTACATGAAGACCTCGGTTACTCTGAGGGCAGCAGTAAATCTCCCGCAAAATCAAATCGAGGCAGCAAACAAACGCCTGCGCCTTCCGCTCTGGCTGAATATCAGGCTTGGGCGAAGCAGGACATCCCTGGATTTGAGCTAAACGGCGGTACTCCGATATTGTTCGGTGAGGAGCTGTACTGGCTTCCGGTCAGCGAGAGCTTGGCATGGAATGACAAGCAGCTAAAGGGATTGAAGATGCCGCGCGCAGGACTGCATCTGGCTCATCTGAAGAAGAACCGCATCGAACCGGCGCATGCCCTTGCTATGTCCTTGCATCCTGGCCTGGCTGCCCGCAGCTGGGATCTGCCTTCAGATTCTGCCGAGGCAGCTGCTTATTTGCGGGGAGAAGTGATCTCCATTCCTTCCGAATACCGGGGATGGACGCTGGTAACCACGGATGGATTATCTCTGGGTTGGGGCAAAGCCAGCGGCGGCCAGCTCAAGAATCACCTGCCCAAAGGCTTGCGCAAGCCCAAGTAACGCCCATTTCTAAAACCATACAGAACCGTACAGATCGAAACCATCGTTAAAACGGATAAGCTTCCGAATTCAGCAGTCTGATTAAATATGGGGCCATCTCTCTGCAATAACATGCAGGGAGTATAGCCCCTTTATCATTTATAAAACTTTATCTGGCCATCTAATCTAATCAAAAATCATAAGCTGCGTCTTTGGTCTCCTGGATCGCGGACACCACATTCAAATGCATTACCGTGTCTTCGACCAGACGCTCAATCATGAGGGCATCTGCCGCCATAATTGTCTCAGCTACATAGCGGGTATCCCCCTCATATTCCCGATAATCCCGGCCATCCCCAAGAACAAGGTTGTATTCAGCTAAATCCACCAAGATCATCTCGGCATCCGGATATTTATCGCGAGCCAGCTAACAGCGTATAATTCATCGCCGTGGTACTGGAAATGGAAAAGGTCAGGGGATCAGCGGCGAAGGCGATACTGCTGACGGAGAACATATAGAGGCAGAGGCTGAAGATACATTTTAATTAAGTGAACCCCCTTAAGGTAGATATTGTTGGAAACCCATATGGGAAACCAATGATACTTTAGGGGGGATTTTATGAGGAACAAGCCATTAGACCAACGCCGTGTGGACCGTGATTCCGCTATTTGTAAGCAAAGGTGCTAAACATAATGTTAAGCGGACACGGGTTCCACTATGGCCGGCATTTCACAGCAAAAACAGGGAAAAGCCAAGAATAACGGATTCTGTGACCGCGAATCCTTGAATTTGGTACTGTTGTTGGGAAATAGCGGATCTCCTGTCCGCATACATCAATGCACACTGCCCATCAATTGTCCGACGTTTACATTATTGAATCGGTATTATCTTAAGGCTTGCCCTTACTTCCAGCCCCATTTTTGAAAGATTTGATGAGATTCTTCCGTTCTTAAATAATCAATAAATTGCTGTGCTTCTTTTTTCTGATCGGTGATTTTCGTCAGGGAGATCGGCGTTCCACGATAGAGCTTTTCTTCTTCGGGTAGTTCGACCAGGCAGGTCACATCCTGGAGCCGGTAATGCCACGATTCATAGGTAATCCAGGCATCCAGGCTGGAATCCGATTTCCATCGTTCAATGGCTTCGGCACTCGACTTTACAGAAAGGTTAATATTTTGGGAAATGCCTTCGATCAGCCCTTTTCTGCCTGCCAGGTCTTCCCACAGGCCAAGCTGGCCAGCCCCATTCACATCGAGTATTTTCACTCCCTTTTTCGTTAAATCCTCAAGGTTTTCAATCTTCTTAGGATTTCCTTTCCTCACCAATATTCCTGCAGCACGCGGGTAAAGCTCCGTTCTTGATTTAGTGTCAATGATTTCGGGGTGGTTGAAGATGAAGTCCTGCAGCATATACTCGGAGCCACCGAAAATAATATCTGCATCTTGCTTTGCCTGGCCGATCCAATTGCCCTCTGGTCCGGCTGTTACTTCTACCTCGATTCCCGTTTCAGCTGAAAAATGTTCAGCAGCTTCCTTGATTGGTCCAAGTGGTCCGCCCGGTCCGTACACCCGGATGACATGATCACTTTGGCTGGAATTTGGTGTCGCCTGGGACGCCGGCTTAGGATCCATTTCTGCATAGGCTGACAATCCCGCAGCCGTAATGACAAAGAGCAGTAGAGCTGATAGGAACACGGTCTTCTTCATGATTCTTCCTCCATTTCATACATGATATTTACCGGTATTATTAAAGGAAACGAAGGGAGGCTGTATACGGTTTGATTATAGTTGCAAAACAGTTCGAAAGTTTCATAAATCTATTGAAAATTAGTCTGGTGAAGAATAAATAAAGGAACCTTCGCTGAATTAACAAATTATCCACAAACAGGGGTCCTGTCATTTAAAGATAAATAAAGAAGAAGCTCATCACTTGCTCACATTTATTAGACAAAATCATTTATACATTTTTTTCGAACCGCTAAGACATTTCGTTCGTTAGCTGATATGAGATGTATTTTTATCCTATGGGAGGTTGTTTGATGATAATCAAAAATCGATTCGTCACCGTGCTATTCAGTCTGGTTATTTGCGCAGGATTTGTTCTGCCAGTAACCAGTGCATCCGCCGCAGAAGGGAAGTTCACAGTGAAATCCGATGTGGATACAGCAAGAGAGCTCGGTCTGCTCCAAGCAGACGGAAACAGTGTCAATGTCGACTTTTTAGCTAAAAAATCAACGAGACTGCAGGCTGCAATCACTTCACTCCTTCTTCAGGGCTACTTGGAGGAAGCCCTTTCTTACAAAGGAAACGGCAATTTTAAAGATGCTGCCCTTGTCGATACTGAAAACCAGGCTATCCTGTCTTACCTCAAAAACCACCCGGAGCGTGGATGGGCAGGCATAACGGGAAACATGTTCGACCCATTAGCCGAAATCAGCGCCCAGCAATTTTATAAAGTACTACTGGAGGTCCTTGGATACGGGGTTGGGAAAGATTTTAATTATGCGGATACTCTATCGTTTGCAGCCTCTAAAGGCCTTATGCAAATTGCCAACGCAGTCACTCTGACGAACACCGATATTGCAACGGCGCTTGTGGAAGGATTGTCAGCGACGTCAGCCAGAAACAATACGCTGTTTTCTGAGCTTCAGGAGCGTAAAGTGCTCCCAGCCGACGCCAAGCTCCCTTCGGGCGAACGGATTACGCTGCGTAGTGACGCCAAGCTGGGTACATATTTTGCCGATAAGACAGGACGCACGCTTTATTTCTTCACCAAAGACGCCGAAAATACGAATGCCTGCCAAGGTAAATGCATCGAAAACTGGCCGCTTTTCTACTCAGAGGATCTGCAGATTCCCGCAGAGCTGAATGCCGCTGACTTCTCCGTGCTGACCCGTACGGACGGCACCAAACAGCTGACATACAAAGGCTGGCCCCTCTATTATTTTGCAAAAGATATGGCAGGTGGCGATATAAAAGGAGAAGCATTTGATGGCGTCTGGTTCGTCGCCAAGCCCGATTATACCGTTATGCTCGGGACTTCTTCCAAGCTGGGCAACTATTTGACTGACGACCATGGGCGTACACTATATTACTTCGATAAGGACGTACCGCAAACAAGTACATGCGAAGGCAAGTGCATCGACAATTGGCCTGCTTATATGGCTACCGGAAACAGTGTGCCTACAGGAATCGCTAGCTCCGACTTCAGCACGATCACCCGTTCGGACAGTCGCAAGCAATTGACGTACAAAGGGTATCCGTTATACTACTTCGCCAAGGATCAAGAGCACGGCGCAACCTCCGGACATGATTTCAACCAGCTTTGGTTCGTAATCGATCCGGCCAAATTCGACGGGACAACGGCCGCAAAGGCTTCCGGAGCGCCAGCAGCACCGGGATCAAGTAATTTATAAAAAAAATTTGAACTTTCCATTAACGGGAATGGAAGTTTTCTTGTTAACGCAACGATAGGCCCCATTCAGGATTGAAAACAGTGATGGGTCTCGGTAAGGCGGGCTGACAACCTGGTCAAGCACAGTGCGCACAGCTCGAGGCTGGATCATAATTGTCTCAAATGGCAATCGGTTCCCGGTTGCCATTTTTTTTGATAGGATAAAAATAGAGCTTTGAATGAACTCACCTGGAGGCACGGTATGCAGAATCTTTCCGATTATGAACTCATGCTTCTAATAAAATGCAGGCAACACAATGCTTTATCCATCTTGTACGACCGGTATTCATCGCTCGTCTATTCCTTTGCGCAGAAAGCGATCGGGGACGAATCGGCTGTGAGGGAAATCGTGCAGGCCGTCTTCCTTCGTCTGTGGACCACCCAATCCGCTTACGATCCGGATAAAGGCCGATTTACTAGCTGGCTGTTAACCATTACGCGCAATATAACGATAGATTATCTTCGTAAGAGAAGAAGAAGAGGTGAGGCAGAAGTCGTTTTTTTCGATTTGGAAAAGTTGAAGCGGTTTCCCGACGAAGTTGCGGCCTCACCGGAAGACAACGCGATTCGTGAATCGGAGAAGGAGCAACTCCTCGCCGCTTACCGGCATTTGTCGGAGCAGCAAATTCAACTGCTTGAGCATTTTTACTGGCAGGGCTACAGCTTAAGCGAGTTGGCCGCAATCTATAACCAGCCGCTTGGAACAATCAAGAGCCGTCTACATCAAACATTGAAAGTATTGCGCAGGTATTTGGCCTCGGAAAGGGAGGAATGATGTATGCATGAGGAAGAACAGCCAACAACCATTTGCGGCCTGATTCTGGACTATGTTGCCGGGAGTTGTAAAAATGGGGAAAAACTGGTCTTCGAGCGTCATCTGCCCTACTGTGACAGCTGCCGTTCGGAAATTGCTGAACTTCGTACGGTTTGGGAGGCGCTTCCGTCCGATATGGAACGATTGGAGCCCCCAAGTGATTTAAAACAACAAGTGATGGATGCCGTATTGGCGGCAGAGCCTTCACAGAACCATGATAACGTATCCGCCCGCAAAAGACGCATAGCGATTCATCGGATTCCAGCGAGTGTTACCGTTGCTGTCTTACTGGCCATTGTCCTCACCAGCTCCGTCTGGAATTACCTTCTGTATCAAAAACGAATCACGACAAGTCCCGCTTCCCTGGAGCAGGCACTGACTGTTCCAGCGGCCTCAATCGAACGACTGATTACGCTTAATCCGCAAACCGCCGCCCCTAGTGATGCTTACGGAATCGCGGGCGTGGTCGAAAACGGGAAATCCAAGCATTTCGTCGTCTATGTTTTCAAGGCAAAGGCCACAATCGGCAACGAAGCATATCAGGTCTGGCTTATCCGGGATAACAAGCGTAAGAGCGCGGGTACGTTTCGCGTCGACGACAAGGGGGTAGGCATTCTGTCAATGCCGGTTGCTTCCGAGGAGAGCCTCGTCTTCGACGGTATTGGCATTACGCTCGAGCCTGATGACCGCGGCAATCTGCCTCGCGGCACTAAAATGTTCAGCTCAACCCTGTAACAGCAACGCGGGTATTCAGGAATATAAAAGGAGCTAAACTCTTCAGCTTAGCTCCTTTTATTTCTATATTGGTTTGCTGATACATATGAATTATATCTTGTTCGGGTTAGCCAGGTGCTCCTAGCCTATGTTCTGCTGACTGACGGTCCGGTGTTAGCATACAAGCTTCGTTGCCGCAGATCAACCCAGTTCTCGTTGATAAAGGCCACACATTCCTCCCGCGTGCTAAGTCCAAAAGCCGGTGTCCAGCCGTTCGGAACAGCCGCGAAATCCGGCCAGAGCGAATATTGCCCCTCATGGTTCACCAGTACAAGAAACTTGCCGTCGACTTGCTCAAAAGGATTGGTCATGGATAAGTTCCCTCCTCTCCAATGTGGTCTGCCCTCGGGGTACAGCTGCCTCCAGCTTGCTTAGAATACACTTGCCGATATAGTCCAGAGGACCCGGCTGGCATAGATCCTTATGTCGGCATGCGATATCATGCCGTTCAATTCGCCCTCCAACATAAGGGCTCCACATCTCCGGTTCGATGGCCTCGAACCAATCGGGGATGATGGTCGAGTGGAAGAATATTATATCCCCCTCAAACTTCTTCGGAACGAACGCCTTCAACAGCTGAACCGAGTTCTCATAAGTCGCCTTCAGATTCATCATCGTCTCTTCCTCCAGGGACGCCAGCGCACTGCTCTCATTACGCAGCAATTCCAGCGCTGTCGCTATAGTTAGCGGTGTGTCTCCAAGCCCCTCTTCAATGCTCTCCCTGTCAAAGCCGCCAAGCGCCAGCAGCGCGGTCAAAGCCTCGTCTTCGTCGGGGTTTTCCTTGATCGGCAAATAATGACTTGGGTAAGCATCCAGTATGGCTAGCAATTCAATGTCTTCACCCGCCTCCTGCAGCTGTACCGCAATCGACTGAGCGACATTGCCGCCCAGAGACCATCCGAGCAGCCGGTATGGCCCTCTTGGTTGAAGGGAACGTATGTGGTCGATATAGTCTGTCGTCATCTCTTCCAGTGATTTCGGCAGCTCCTCTACTTGCGCTATCCCCCTCGCCTGTAAGCCGTAAATCGGATAATCCATGCCGAGATGCTTCATCAAGCCGGCATAGCACCAGCTTAGTCCTCCAGCCGGATGCACGCAGAACAGCGGGATTTGACTTCCGTGCGCCCGAAGCGGAAGCACAACCTGCAGCGCACTGGTACCGCCACCCATTTCAAGCTTGTCGACAAGGCCGGCTACCGTAGGGGACTCGAATAAAGCCGCTATGCTTAACTCTTTTCCAAGCGCTTCGCGAACCCGGCTGATAAGCCGGACAGCCAATAACGAATGGCCGCCGAGCTCGAAGAAGCCGTCATCGATACCCACCCGTTTGACTCCCAATATCTCGGCAAACAACTCGCATAACACTTCTTCCTGCGGGGTTCGTGGATGGCGTCCATCTGCATCGAACGCCATATCGGGAGCCGGCAGCGCTTTGCAATCGAGCTTTCCGTTAGGCGTAAGCGGCAGCTTGTCCATAAATACGAACGCCCCGGGAACCATGTAATCAGGAAGCATCGAGGCGGCATAACGGCGCAACTCTGCACCTGAAGACAGCTCACAACTGGGCTTGCTCACAACATAAGCCGCAATCCGCCGATCTCCTGGCTGGTCCTCACGCACAATGACAGCCGCCTGCGCGAGTGCCTCATGGCGAATGAGGACCGATTCGATTTCACCAAGCTCGATCCGGAAACCCCGTATTTTTACCTGATGATCGGACCGTCCCAAATAATCCAGCGTACCGTCAGCCTGCCGCTTCGCCAAATCGCCGGTTCGGTACATTCTTGTCCCAGGCGGACCATACGGATCTGCCACAAACCGGTCGGCCGTCAGGTCGGGTCGTCCCCAATACCCCCGCGCAAGTCCTGCGCCGGCGACATACATCTCTCCGGTTACGCCATACGGAACGGGCCGAAGCTTGGCATCCAGGACATATACTCTGAGATCCGGTATGGCTTCACCGATCATGCTGCCGGCTCCCGGCAGCGCAAGGTTCCGGTTCAATTCCATATAGCTGACATGCACGGTTGTTTCCGTAATGCCGTACATGTTGATCAGGCGCGGGGCATCGTCGGCATGACGCTCATACCAATCCGCAAGCCGTCCGAGCTCCAAGGCTTCACCGCCAAATACAACGTACCTGAGCGACAGTTTCTGCCCCATCTCCGCCTGCTCTCGATCCGCCTGAATCAACGGATAGAACGCCGAAGGCGTCTGATTCAGCACCGTCACACCTTCCCGGACCAGCAAGCTCAACATGTCATCCGGCGATCTGCTGATCGTATGCGGAACAACGACGAGTCGGCCACCGTACAAGAGCGGTCCCCATAATTCCCATACCGAGAAATCAAAGGCATACGAGTGGAATAATGTCCATACATCGGTCTCATCAAATTGAAACCAATTCGCGGTAGAATCAAACAACCGGATGACATTCTGGTGCGGTACAAGCACACCCTTCGGTTTGCCGGTAGACCCGGAGGTATAAATGATATACGCAGCATTCTGCGGCGTAAGCGGCCTGTGACGCTCATGGTCGCTTGGATTTTCTTTAGAATAACGCTGCAACCGTAAAGCTTGCTCGGACTCATCGATCACAATGCATCTGATGTTTGCCGATCCAGGCAGCCGATCCAGCACATGAACACTCGTAATGAGACATACCGGACAAGCGTTCTCCATCATGTAAGCCAGTCGTTCCTCCGGGTACTCCGGATCCAGCGGCAGGTAAGCGGCCCCCGCCTTAAGTACAGCCAATATGCCGATAACCATGTCCATCGAACGCGGCAAGGCGAGTGCTACGATCTGATCCGTACCGACGCCTGCTGCAATCAACCAGTGAGCAAGCCGATTAGCACGCTCATTCAGCTTCTCATAACTCAGAGACAATCCATCATGAACAATCGCGACCGATTGAGGCGAGCGGCTGACCTGCTCCTCAAACTGCTGGGGCAAGGTTGCCTGCTTAGTAACAGGCAGCGGAGCGCTCCACTGTCGACGGATTTCCTCACGCTCATGAACGGTTAATATATCAAGTTGACTGATGGTTTTACTTGGTTCAATGGCAGCACTCTCCAACACGCGCACATATCGCTCCGCCATCGCTTCTGCCGTTCTGCGCTCGAACAAATCTGTACTGAATTCGATTAAACCGTCCACTCCGTCAGGTTCGCCGTTCATATCCCGCCGCTCTGTCAGCTCGAAGGTTAGGTCAAACTTCGCCGTACCTACGCTTTGCAACTGCAGCTTTGAGCTGACTCCCGGCAGCTCAAGCGAAGTTTCCGGCGTATTTTGCAGCACGAGCATCACTTGGAAAAGCGGATGTCTCGCCCGGGAACGCGGCGGGTTCAATGTCTCGACAAGCCGCTCGAACGGCACATCTTGGTGCTCGAAGGCGGCCAGGCTCCTCTCCCGTACCCGTTGCAGCAGCTCGTCGAATGGTGGGTCATCCGACGTGTCTACACGAAACACAAGCGTATTGATGAAGAAACCAATCAATTGATCCAGACTGTCGTCGTTCCGGCCCGAGACCGGACTGCCGATCGGAATGTCCGTACCTGCACCCAGATTCGTAAACAGCGCCGCCATCGCAGACTGAAACACCATAAATAATGTCGCTCGATTGCTCTGCGCGAGCGTATTCAGCTGCTGATGCAGTTCACGCGAAATCGGAAACGACACGCTTCCGCCCTGATAGCTGGCGACAGCTGGCCTCGAATAATCGGTGGGCAGCTCCAATTGCTCCGGTAAATCGCAAAGTGCCTCGGTCCAATAGTCCAGCTGACGGGCGATCAAACTGCTCTTATCGCCCGAGCTGCCAAGAAGCTTCTCCTGCCAAACGGCATAATCTGCATATTGGACCGGTAACGGAGACCATTCCGGTTCACTCCCCAGGCGCCGTGCGGTATAGGCATTCGATAGATCTCGTGTCAGGGGAGTAAGCGACCAGCCGTCTCCCGCTATATGATGCAGCAGCAACAGCAGAACAAACTCTTCGTTATCCAGCTTGAACAACTTTACCCGCAGCGAGGTTTCGGTGGCAAGCTCGAATGGGTGCCTGACGGCTTCGGCCAATCGATCAGGCAGCTCCGACTCGCTGATTTCGGTCACCATCAGTTCCGGTCGTGCCTCCTCGGCGTCCAGGATGTGTTGATAGGAAGTCCCCTCTTGATCCGGGTAAACTGTGCGCAGCGATTCATGACGAGCCGTCACATCCCCCAGCGCCATTCGCAATGCGTCCACATCAAGCTCACCTGACAAGCGAGCCACAAGCGGAATATTATAGGTCGGACTCGGACCCTCCAGACGATATAAAAACCATAACCGCTGCTGGGCAAAAGATAACGTCAGAAGCTTGGTCCTCATCACGGGACGCACAGCCTGTCTGGCCGCTTGCGCATAATCAAGCCGCTTGACGAGACTCGCGACCGTCGCTGCTTCAAACAGACTTCCCATGCTAAACTCCACGCCAAAGGCCTCCCTGACACGTACCATCACCCTGCCGGCAAGCAGGGAATGGCCGCCGAGGGCGAAGAAATCATCATCAATGGTAACCCGCGGTAACCCGAGCACCTCGGCAAAAATCGTGCAGAGCATTTCTTCCTGGGGTGTCCGCGGCATGCGGCCGACTGTCAACGGATGATCCGGCGCAGGCAGCGCCTTGCGATCCACCTTTTTGTTCGGCGTTAACGGCAGCGCGTCGAGTGCCACGATAACAGACGGCACCATGTACTCGGCCAGTTTCTCTGCGGCATAATCCCGTAACTCTGCCATATTGATGAGGCTTGAAGCAGATGGAGACGGTACGATATAAGCAACGAGGCGTCGATCACCGGCCCGATCCTCACGGATGATGACACAGGCCTGCTCCACCTGGTGATAAGCCACAAGCACGGACTCAATCTCTCCCGTCTCGATACGGAAGCCGCGCAGCTTGATCTGATGATCGGCACGCCCCAAATAATCAATCCAACCATTCTCCAGCCAGCGGGCAAGGTCGCCTGTTCGGTACATCCGGGATCCGGACGGACCAAAGGGATCCGCTACAAATCGTTCCGCCGTCAAGTCGGGTCTTCCCAGATACCCCCGGCCAAGCCCCGAACCTGCAATATACAGCTCACCTGTTACGCCTGGCGGAACCGGCGAGAGTGAAGAATCGAGCACATACAGTCTCGTATTCCACACCGGTCCCCCAATGGATGGCTTGTCCCGTTCATGATCGAGCTTCGCCGCCGTCGAATAAATCGTTGTCTCCGTCGGTCCATATTGATTATTCACTTCACAGTTTAGATCTTGCAGCGCAAGCTTAAGACCGACAGGCAGCGCCTCGCCCCCGGTGATGACTTTCAGACGCTCAAACTTTTCTGGACGGCAAGCGACAATGGACTGCCATAACGTCGGGGTCGCCTGCATGATGGTCGCCCGTGTTTCCCGAATTCTGCCTATGAGCGCCTCTGCATCGAGAATGGTATCCCGCATCACGATGTCGAGCGTCGAACCGCAGACCAACGGCAGCAGCACCTCCATGACCGAGATGTCGAATGACATCGTGGTAACCGACAACCAGCGATCCCGCTCCCCGATCTCCAATCGCTCGCGCATATCCGACAGCAGATTGGCAAGTCCTTCGCACGTGAGCAGGACGCCCTTGGGCCGTCCTGTGGATCCGGACGTATAGATAACATAGGACGGGTGAAGCGGCAGCAGCGGACGTATGCGATCAGCATCGACAGGATTATGAAACGCCTGCTGCTCCAATTGCTTGTGGGTAGCCGGCGCATCCAGCACAATCACGTCTTTGTCTTTCATGACAGCTGCGAATTTTCCAGCCAGTTCCTGTGTTGTGATCAAACACGCCGGCTTCGCATCTTCAAGCATATAGGCGATCCGTTCATCCGGATAATCCGGATCTAACGGCAAGTAAGCCGCTCCAGCCTTATGTACGGCCAGGATCGCAACAATCATGTCCGCCGAACGGGGCAGGGAAAGGGCAACGATTCGTTCAGGACCTACTCCACGGGCAATAAGTAAGCGGGCCAGGCGGTTCGCTCGTCTGTTTAGCTCCTCGTAACGAAGGGTTAGCCCTTCGCATACCACCGCCTCCGCCTGCGGGGTGCGTGTCACCTGCTCCTCGAATAATTCCGGTATGCTTAACTGTGGTAAGGGACGAGCCGTATCATTCCATTGAAAAAGCACCTTGTCGCGTTCTTCCGGCAAGATAAAGGCCACGCTTCCTACAGAATGGGCCGGCTCCGCTTCGGCCAAGTTGTCCAGCAAATACAAATAGCGTTGTAAATGGGACTCTAACTCCTCCAGGTTATAGATTAAGGGATTGGCGTCCATATCGACTCTCAGCCCGTTCCCATCCGAACTATCCAAACTTCCATATACGTTCAAGGTCAAGTCATCCACCGGTCCGGAAGCCAGGTTACGAACGCTGCCGCCGAAACCGCCAAAGTTCAATTCCGAAGCAAAGGGCATCACATTCACGAGTGGTCCAAATAACCTGCGGTTATCGGCGAGCAGCTTGAGATCGCGCCGGATGTCCTGATGCCTGTAGCGCTGATGCCGCTTGATCTCGCGAACCTCCCGTGCGACCTGCTGCAGCAGGTTGATCAGACTCATATCGGGCCTTATGTGCGCCCGGAGCGGCAGCACATTCATGACCATCCCTGGTATACGGATGGAGGCCGAACCTAGGCGACCCATCACCGGCAATCCAAGCACAACATCCTCAGCGCCTGTTATACGGTGTATATATAAGGCCATTGCAGCCGCAATTACATCCGGCCAGCTTGTCCCTGATGCTTGTGCAACCTCCTGAAAGCGATGGATCGAAGATTCGGGAAGCTGCACCGATCGGCGCAGGAAGCTGCGTGCCGAACGCTGTGCCTGACCGCCTAAGCTGACGACCTCCGGCTCATCGACAAAGCGCCGCAGCCAGAATTCACGATCCGAGTTGAGCTGCTGCGACATGCGGTATGACGTATCTTCTTCCAGGATCGTACGAAACCTGCCGAACGCTCCTATGCCGGAAGATACTCCGCCCGCCAATTCCGTGTAGACTTGGGAAACTTTTTGCAGCAGAAGCGATACGCCGAACCCATCGATTACGATATGATGAATGCGTTGGTACCAATAGTAGCGATCGGCAGCGATCTTGAACAGCGCCTCCGTAAACAGCGGCCCTCGGCTCAGATCGACCGCTTGGGCAAGATCATGTTCCATCCAGCTTTGGGCAGCATGATGGGGATCCTTCTCCCCGCTGACATCCAGCACATGGAGGACCCAGTCCGGAGATGGATCGATCGACTGCCAAGGCCCGTCCACATCTTCGCCGAAGCGAACATGCAATGCATCCGCCTCCACGACCACTTGACGTAAGGCCCTCTCGAACAGAACCGGGTCTATAGGTCCTCGTATTTCAATGCATTCCGCCGTGTTGAATATTGGATTGACCGGGTCAAGCTGCTGGGCGTACCAAATCCCCAGCTGCGCTCCGGACAGAGACCAGCGCTCCTTCTCCCGCTCAAGCATATCCATCCCTCCTTACACCGTATAGTAATCATAATTAGGCCGCGACAAGCACAGCTTATCCGACAACAATTCCCACCAACCCGCCAGTGTAGGTCGCTCGGCCAATTCCACAAAGCTGATTTCGATGCCTCCACGCCGCAAACGCTCGGCCAAACTCATGATCCGAATGGAATCCAGCCCCCAGTACTCAATCAGATGGTCATCTTCGCCAATATTAGACGACTGCTCCTGCAGCAAATCTGCTACGTTCTCTCGCAACGTTTGCAGCGTCAACAGCGGTAGTGCGTCCGCAGAACTCTCCCCCTCCCCGCTTGGAGCTACAGAATGCTCCGAGACCGTAGTATGCTGCCCTTGGGTTAACGAAGCAACCAAACGTTCCGTAGTCAGCGTAACAGCGCAGCGTTCGGCAGCATAAGTCAGTGCCAGACGATGCTTCTCTTCCGAGAAATCGGCAAGGGCATCCGCAATGAAGAATGGCTGTATGTCTTTCATAAAAGCTTCGGTTGCGGTCAGCAAACAACCGATATGGGCGTAAATCCCGCAGATCATCAGCTGGTCGCGGCCTTGCTCGCGCATCATTTCATGCAAATTGGTTTTCTGAAAGGCGCTGTATCTCCATTTGGTTAACAGCAGATCCCGCTCTGTTGGCGCCACCTCATCCACGAATCTCTTCTGGTAAGGACCGTCATTGATGCCGGACCCCCAGAAATCCTGCAGCAGACCACGCTGCTCCGGTGCTTGTCCGCCAGGTTGTGCCGAATAGATCACGGGAATGCCAAGCTCAGCACAACAAGAGCGAAGGTTCTGAATATGGGCGATCAGCTCCACGACAGGCGATTGATCCGGAGTGAACGCGTCGATGAAATATTGCTGCATATCGTGGATGAGCAGCACGGCACGGCTGTGATCTGCCGTCCATGCCACCTTATTCTTGGGCAGATCCGCCTCCCCAGGCATGGGATAAGGTAAAATCTTAGGAAGTGCCATCATATCTCCTCATTTCTAAATGAATTGGATATATTCACCCGAGCGTCATGATGTTTGTATCGCTAGTTCACGCAGACTCTTTTTGCTTACTTTACCGACACCCGTGTGCGGGAAGGAATCCATAAACTCCACCCGATCCGGGATTTTGTATGCAGCGAGCCCCCTATTTCTGAGAAAAGCCTTCAGTTCATTGCCGCTAACCGCAGCATCATGGACGATAACGAATGCACAGGTCCGCTCGCCCAGATACTCGTCCGGCATGGCGACCACGGCTGCATCGTGCACGCTCGGATGGGCAAGCAGATGATTCTCGACCTCCTCGGCCGCGATTTTGTCACCCCCGCGGTTAATCTGATCCTTGGAACGGCCTTCGATCACCAGGTATCCTGAGGTCGTCATACTCGCCAGATCCCCCGTTCGATAGAAGCCGTCTGTGGTAAAAGCCTTTTCGTTAAACTTGTCCGCTTTATAGTAGCCGCGAATCGTATAGGGTCCCCGTGTCAGCAGTTCCCCCACTTCACCGGGAGCCACCTCCACGTCATCCTCATCGACCAGCCGCACTTCATCATACGGGGACATCGGACGCCCCTGCGTATGCACCGTTATCTCTTCCGGGTCATCCAGCCTGGTATAGTTCACCAAGCCTTCCGCCATCCCGTATACTTGCTGCAGCGTACATCCCAGCACCGTTTTTACCCGCTTGGCTGCCTCTGCACTGAACTTGGCCCCGCCCACCTGCAGCACCTGTAGGTGGGATAGATCATCCGAGCGGGATTGTGCGGCCTCAAGCCAGATTAAGGCCAGAGGCGGGACGACCGCCGTTATTGTTACGGCCTCGGAGGCGATCAGCGGAAACGCCACCTCCGGACTCGCGGACCTGGCAAGGACAACTCTCCCTCCCGCATACAGCGTCCCCAGTACGCCCGGCGAGCTAAGCGGAAAGTTATGGGCAGCGGGCAGTACCGCCAAATAAACGCTATCCTTATCCAGCGAGCAGATTTCGGCGCTCATGCGCAAGCTGTAAATATAGTCGTCATGCGTGCGCGGAATGAGCTTCGGCAGTCCGGTCGTCCCGCCGGACAGCTGCAGGAACGCAACATCGCCGGGATCGGGGCCTTCCTCGTCTAATTCGCTTGAAGGACTGCCCGAATCATCGAGATACAGGTCATCCAGGGATAGAAATGAACCCGAGCCCGGGTCGCCTGCAACGATGACATGGCGCAGCGAAGGAACCGATGCTTGAACTTGAGCTGCCAAGTCCCGGTAATCATATCCCGAATCCTGATCCGGTATAATATAAGCGGCAGCTTCGCTGAATCCGCATAGATATACGATTTCGCTCCGGCGGTGGACGGGCAGGGCGAAGACAGGAATTGCCCCGATGCGGAACAGCGCAAATATCGTATCGAAAAATGGCGCGATATTCGGCAGCTGAACGATAACCCGTTCCTGCGCTTTAATCCCGAGCTTAAGAAATCCAGCTGCTAGGCGGTCCACCCGGTTGTCCAGCTCAGCATAACTTGTACGCTGATGGCCACTCACGATCACAGTCCGCTCCCCATGCGCTGCCGCACGCTTCCGCAGCAGCGCTCCAAACGTTTCGCCCTGCCAGCATCCTTCCTCCCGATAACGGGCTGCAAACTCCTCCGGCCAAGCCTTACAACCTGCCAATTCCAACATCCTCATTCCTCCTCCAAAAGCGTTGTCTGCTGCTCATTCAAGCCCATGGTTGCAAGAATCGTGCGGAATTTGGCTGACGTCTCGGCCAGCTCGGCTTCCGCATTGGAGCCTGATACGATTCCGGCTCCCGCAAACACCCGCAGTAAGGTTCCTTCCGTTTCCGCGCAGCGAATCGTTACGGCCCACTCGCCGTCTCCGTTAGCATCCGACCAACCAACGGCCCCCGAATAGAATCCGCGATCAAACGGTTCGATCGCTCGTATGACATCCCTGGCCGCATCGGTCGGCGTGCCGCAGATCGCCGGTGTCGGGTGCATCGCCAGAGCAAGATCCAACGACGTTACGGAATCATCCTTCAGGACGCCGTTGATTTCGGTAGACAGATGCCACATGGCATTCGTGTGGATGAGGGTAGGTTCGGCGGGAACTTCCAACTTGCTGCAAAAAGGCTGCAAAGCCGACGCCACAGCATCAATTACGAGGGCATGCTCATATCGGTCCTTGGCGGATGACAGCAGGGCTGTCGCCCGCCGCTTATCTTCAACGAGATCGGTACTCCGCGCGGCGGAACCGGCCAAAGGATTCCCCTTGATTCGAAGCCCCTTCTTCGTTACGAGCAGCTCTGGGCTTGCCCCAAATAGAGTCCTTGTAGATGCAACGGCATCCGGACTGGAAGCGTGGGGTAACTCGGGTGCCAACGGAACGGCAAACGTATAGCCATGGGAGTGATGATAAGCTAAGTGATTCAATATATGAGGAATGGACAAGGCATGAGGAAGCGTGATCTCCAGTGTTCGGGATAGCACCGCTTTATGGAGTGTTTCTTGACTAATCAGATCCAGCAACCGGTTCACGCCTTCCTTGAACGCCGCCGGTTCAGGAACGGACAGCACGTTATAACTGGAAATCCGGGGCCTATCCGGGGCTTGGCCTGTAGAGAATAGAAGGGAATCATACCACTGAGCCGTAAGCGGAATAAACAGGTTCGCCGGCTTCAATATGTCAAAAGGGATGGCGCCTACAACAACGGCATCCGACCGTCCCGCTTGCTTGGCGAGGTCCAGCAGTTCCCAGGCGCGTTCCGGCAGTGAACTATGATCGTTCCCTGAGGGAATCGAAAGTCTTGAATACTCTCCATACGTTAACAACGTCTTGCGCGGGGATGAGAAGAAGAAGGACGAACCGACCCGGTATTGTTCCATAAGTTGCACAGCCTCGGCTGCGGTTGGAGCATCGTACTGTAACATTTCAGTCTCCTCTCTGCTTATGAGCCTACCTTTTATCGAATTTGCAAAAAGAATAAAACACGAGAATCCTCAGCAGCCCAACGTCGCGCCGCCATCCACGCATACATCCTGCATGGTCATGTGCCGGGCCCGATCGGATACGAGAAAAATGACGGCATCCGCAATATCGGAAGGGAGCGCGATTCGACCAAGCGGTATGCCGACACGGTAAGAGTCCAGCGCCCCCTCGATGATGGACCCTGCGCCTTGATCATCCTTCCAGAGCAAACGCTGCATCCCAGTATCCGTAGAACCCGGGGAAACCACATTACAGCGGATGTGATGACGGGCATATTCGAGCCCCAAACACTTCGTGAACATCGTGGACGCTGCCTTGGAAGCAGCATAAGCCGACATTTGGGCCCGTGGAACTCTGGATGCATTCGAACTCACTGTCACGATAGATCCGGAATTACGGCTCGCCATCCTTCGGACGACGGAGCGCGACGTGTAGAATACGCCGTTGGTGTTGACGTTGAAATGCGCCTGCCAATCCTCGTCGCCAAGCGACTCAACCCCTCCGATTCGCAGCACTCCGGCAACGTTAACGAGAATCTCGATCGGACCGAGTTCCTCTTCAATCCGCTCGATCATCGCTTCAACCTCGGCACTGCAGCTGACATCCGTCTTGTAAGCCGCAGCCTGCACACCTGAGCCGCATAGATCGGCCGTAAGGCTGATCAGCTCGGCCTCCTTCTGATCGCAAGCCGCGACGACAGCTCCTTCCCGGGCGAGGGCTCGTGCCACCGCTTCGCCTATCCCTTGGGCGGCACCGGTCACGAGGGCTACTTTCCCGTTAATACCTGTAATCTCCAAGGCGATCAACTCCTTAGTCGTGAGGATAAAGTGCATGCCGTAATGCTCTGCTGATGAGGACAGGCAGTACGGAAAGATGCCCCTCGTCCTCAAACTCTTTGAATTCGGCTGAGATGCCATACATAGACACAGCAGCCAGACGGTCGGCGAGTTCGGATGCGCTGATGCAATTGCCGGTGACATGGGACCTCTCGTGCTCTCCTGCACCAAGCAGCAGCCGAACATGGCAAGGCTCTTTCTTGATGCGTTCGACAAAGCGCTGCTCCAGCTCATGTAAATATTCCTGATTCCAGTGAATAGATGGGCTGCCCGCGATATAACACGAGAATGCCTGCGGTTTGCTGAACATGGTATAGAGCGTGAACAGCCCGCCAAGAGAATGACCGAAGATCGTCTGACGACGGCGGTCGATGTTAAATTCGCTCTCGATCTGCGGTTTCAGTTCCTCCTCGATGAATTGCAGGAACTCAGCCGCTCCTCCCTGTTCCGGTACGGAACCCCCATCCAGCTTGTTTTTGAACTTCATGTTGGGGTAGGGCGTGTAATCATAGAACCGATTCGGGGCATACTGCCCCTCCGTCTCGTAACCGATACCGACTATGACCGCCGGCAATACCCCTGTTTTGTCCGGCCTGTGGCACTGCAGGCGCAGCGTTTCGACCATCGTGTGAAACACGCTGTTGCCGTCCAGTAAATAGATGACCGGATATCCAGACGGCGGGGCCGGTCCCATCGGCTGTGCCGCAATGATTCGGTAGCGGCGCTGCCCTGCCCTCGAGCGCATCACCCAATGCTCCGCATGGGGCAGCTCCACGCTGCGCCGCATCATATCAACGTAAGGCGTATGATGGCTCATGCAGTGCCTCCCTATTGACCCGTGATGGAGCGAACGACATCATCCACGATTTTCTCGTAGGCAATAAGGCCGCTTCCCAGCCAGTATTCGTTATTCGCTTCATAGACATGCCCGTTCTTAACGGCCGGCATGCCCTTCCAAATCGGGCTTTCCGTGATTTCCTTCAAACGCTCGGTTCCCTGATCGTAGGCGTTAATGACAAAAATATAATCTGCATCCAGCTGCGGCAGTATCTCCAGCGAGATGTTAGCTGCATTCTCGTTCTCGACCAGCTTGGACTTGCCCAGTCCCAGGTCTTGATGGAGCACAAAGCCGCAGAGATAATTTCCGCCCATCAAACTGACGCCTCTAGGTGCAAAACGAATGATGGCAACGTTCCTGTCCCCCACCACGGAACTCAGCTTAGCCTTCGCTTCGCTTGCTTTTTGCTCGTAATCCTTCAGAGCGGTCTCGGCCTCCGTTGCTTTCCCAAGCAGATCCCCCAAGGTGGTCAGCGATTTCTCAACATTACCGGAAGCATTTTTGAACACGTATGTTGGCGCGATTTTGGCGTATTTTTCATATGTACCGTCCGCAGCATAGGTTTCGGTATGGAGCACGATGAGATCTGGTTCATAGGACATCAGGGCTTCTGGTGAAGGTAAGCCTCCTGAAAAATCAATCAAGGGGACGCCGTCCAGCTCCTGCTGCAAATAGGTGTGTCCCATCTTGCCGTTGGCCCATTGTGCAACAGGCTTCACGCCGAGCTTCAGCAAAGAATCCTCCATGTTCGGTGCAAACACTTTGTTCACCTCAGCCGGAATCTTCACTTCATGCCCAAGCTCATCCGTTACCGTACGCTCCTCCTTGGGTGACGTCTCCTCACTGTTCGTCCCTGTTTCTTCCGTCGACGATTGGCTGCCCTCCACCTTACTGGACGTCTCAACCGCTGCCTTCTTCACTGCAGGTTGATCGCCGCCCGCTGCTTCGGAATCCACCTTGTCCCCACAGCCTGACAACAAGCCTATGACGATAACACAGCACGCCAGTGCTGATATTTTGATCCTCCAACTTCTCTTTCCACGGTTAAAACGTTCTGCCACAATATATCTCCTCCTGTGATAATGATTCTCAATTAAGTCGAGTATATATTACGTAACAAACGATTCACCATGGCTTTTATCCAGAACTCCGTTTGGACTATCTCCTGTAAACAGCAGCAATGCCTCGTCCAGCATTCTCGTCACGGCAAGAGCGGAATATTCGAACCACGGATCGGACGAGATCATGTAGACGCTGCTTAGAACGACAGCTCGGAGTGTCTGCCAATTCGCAGAATGCAAAAGCGCAAGCCAATAGCGGCGTGATGTGGCTTCAGGGCATACCGCGATCAGGATCCGGTCCGGATTGATCCGTTGCAAATCATCCAGCGTGATCTGTTGATTACGCATGGTATCCAGACCGCAAGCTTCCTTGAGCTGTAAATCCTGGTATAGCACTTCCTTAAGTCCCCGGTTACCGTATGCATAGAGGCTCTGTCCATATATTCGCAGCGCAACGATACTCTCGCTTCCCATTACTTGCCGCATTCGTGAGCGTGCGTACTGCACTCGACGTTCATACTGTTCTATCCATAATTGTGCCTGCTCTTCTTTATTCAAAAACGTTGCGATACTCTCCAACTGCTTCCTCCACCCTGCATGGGACGGAACAATCAAGGTAGGGGCAATATGCTCCAGCTTGGTGACTTCCTCTGGACCGAGATAGTCCATGCCGATAATAACGTCAGGTTTTGCGCGGAACAGCTGCTCGATATTCTCCTCGAAACGGCTGTCCGGATAAGGGGACGTCAGCTTTAAGCGCGACTTGATCTGCGAATGATAGGCATTGTAGTAATACGGGGTCCACTTCGCGTCAAGAGGCGCAGCGGCAGGGACGACATTCAACGCTACCAGCTGCCCGATGATAGAGGAAGAGCAGGCCGCAATAAGCTGCCTTGAATTTCGGGCATATTCGGACGGCGACATGCCCACCTTCTTTTTAAAAATACGGCTGAAATAGAACTCATCCTTGTAACCGACTCGCTGTGCAATGTCTCGAAGCCGATCGTCCGATTCGGCCAAATAACGCTTCGCATGATTCATACGAACGTGGGTTAGGTAGTCGATCGTGGTTTGGCCGAATGTCTTTTTAAATAAATCCACAAAATACTTAGGACAAATATTAGCCATCCTGGCCAATTGGCCAATAGATAACGCCTCTTCATAGTGGCAATCGATAAACTCCTTAATCTCAACCAGACTGGTTCTCCCGCTACGATCCGAATCCGATAGGCTATCTATTTTCAGCTCTTCTTCCGTACGCATGAGTTGCCTCCTTTTTCCGATAAAACGAGATGCAGGCTATGCAGGCATGTTTATCAGCCTCAATAATTGATAATGATTATCATTTTCATTGATAAAAATAGCATGCCATTAGCAACGTGTCAATCCAAATTTGGAAAGAAATGCTTGTCCCTATACTCTGAATGAAACCTGTTAACAGGTTTCAAACTACGCAAAAAACCCGCCATTAGGCACTTTCCCAAGTGTCCTGTGGCGGGTTCTCTTTTATAAAATAGTCGATTTACGACAAACAGTATTTCACCAATGCCTCGTGTACGCCGTCCTCATTGTTCGAAGTTGTCACCGCATTGGCTGCAGCCTTGACCTCGACCGGAGAGTTATCCATCGCAATCCCCATCCCTGCATAGGTCAGCATCGTAATATCGTTGAAGTAATTGCCGATGGCCAGCACCTCGTCCGGCTCATAACCTCTTCTTGCTGCCAGCTGCTGAAGCGCGCTTCCCTTGGATGCTTCACTATGCATAAGATCGATGAAGTACTCTCCGCTTCGCAGCATGTTAAAAGGAAGGGTCCACTGGCTCCAATCTGCGTAGACGCGGTCGATATCGGCGGATTCGCCAAAGGTTGTGAATTTGACGACCGGGTCTGACAGCTCCTCCCATGACGGCAGGTTGCTTGGCAGCATTAAATAGTTCTCGTACATCGAACGAACCGGACCGGCAAGCTCCTCCACCTGGTCCACATACATCTCAAAGGCGGTATTCACGTCAAAATGCACCCCGTGCTCACGGCAGTATTTCATGAAAGGCTCAAGCTGAAGCGGGTCCATGCCGAACTGATGCACAATTTTTTGGGTCTCCACTTCTACCGTTGCCGCACCATTATGACTGATGACATAACCGCCAAGACCCATGCTTTTCATAAAAGGAATCGAATTCAGCGGTCCTCTGCCTGTGCACAGTACAATTTCCACCCCTTGTTTTGCGGCTTCCATTACGGTGTTCCTCGTTTTCTCCGTAATTTCATGATCATCATTCAACAGCGTTCCATCAACATCAAGTGCTACCAATTTGTATGCCATTCTCCATCCATCCTTTAGTCTCTATTTCTCTATCGTGATTATGCCCTTCCGATCAAAGACAATTCTTGCTCGGTCAGCTCCCGGTACGCCCCGATCTCGAGCTTTTCATCCAATTGAAGTTCGCCCATGCTGACTCTTTTGAGATAAACGACTTTTTTGCCTACCGCCTCAAACATCCGCTTGACCTGATGAAATTTACCTTCATGGATCGTTAGCGAGATGCGGGACAGCTGGGCCCCGTCGCCTCGTTCCTCATGGGAATGGATTACCAGCTCTCCGGGCAACGTTACGTATCCGTCATCTAAGGTAATTCCCGCAGCAAACAACCGCACATCCTCATCGTCCACCCTGCCCTCTACTATCGCTTCATAGGTTTTCGGGATATGCTTCCGGGGCGACAGCAGCTCATGGGCCAATTTACCGTCATTTGTAAGCAGCAGCAGTCCTTCCGTGTCCTTATCTAATCGGCCCACCGGAAACGGCTCGAAGATCAGGTATTCCTCATCCAGGAGATCCAGCACCGTACGATCACGAAGATCCTCGGTCGCCGAAATGACGCCCGGAGGTTTGTGCAGCATGAGATACACAAATTCCCGGTATTGAACGGTCTCTCCTTCAAACTCAATGATATCCGTATAAGGATCAACATGTTTGCCAGAGTCCTTCATCACCGTTCCGTTGACCACGATGCTCCCTTGTTTGGCTTTTTTCTTCAATTCGGCCCGCGAGCCGAATCCCAGATTAGATAACACCTTGTCCAATCTTTGCGTTGTTCTGCCTTTAGCACTCATATCGATGTCCACCTCCACCCTGCCGGATACTCATTCTTCAATATTCCTGCCTGCCATTTGCCCCAACCGGCTGAGTATCCGTCTATACACACTAACACATAACCCTTCGCTTCAGCACCCGATCGACAGATCACGCGCTCTTCCGGAATCGATAAGGTTTCCCCTTTCAAATACCGGACCGCTTCCCCGTCCTCGGAGGACAGGCTGACATAGCGAACAGCCTCATCCGCTCGAAGTGCTGTAGCCAAGGGATGTCCAGGTACAAACCGTTCATTCTTCAACTGTCCCATATACCATCCGGGACGAATCACTTTGAGCTGCTTCAGCCGCTCTTCTGGCAGGGGCGATACATACACATGGTTCCCGTAGATTACGGGATATCCCGTCAGCTCCATATCCAACTGCTCGCGAATAAAGGCTTGTAATAGATGAATCGAACCCGATTGAGAATCCGTAACGCTCCGGGGGGATGCCTGCTGGCGCGTTGCACCTTTATCGTATTTCCCTGGTTTACCTGATCTCTCCTCCCGAAGAGCAGTTTTACCTTTACGTTCACGGGATTGCTCTGTCCGGGAGGATATAGCAAGCGACTCGTTGACCAAGCCGCCAGGCTTGAATAATGGAGCTTGTTCCCGTTCAGCCTCACGCATGTTCAGCTCGCCCTCCCGCTGAAGCACGGCCATGAAGTGTCCTTCGCCTCTGACCTTATGCGGCCACAGTCTGGCGGTCCCGGAAAGCTGCTTCAGTACATCGTCCTTCACCTTTTCCTGTCCCGGCATCCAGGCCGTTTCACCCGGAGAATAAAATTCCGAATGATCCACCGGGACCACGCAAAAATCCGGATGCTCATTCAGAAACTCCGCAATCATCCCTTCGTTCTCCTCTGGAGAGAAGGTACAGGTAGAATACACCAGCCGACCTCCCGGACGGAGCATGGCTGCTGCCGATTTCAAAATATCCCGCTGCATCTCCGCAAACTTCAGCGGAGACGACGCTTCCCAGTACTTCAGCATGGATTCGTCTTTGCGGAACATCCCTTCGCCGGAGCATGGGGCATCGATCAATATTTTGGAGAAAAATCCGGGGAAAGCACCCGCGATCCGCTCCGGATCCTCATTCAGCACCACGGCGTTCCGCACGCCGTACATCTCCAAGTTTTTGGCAAGCGCTTTGGTGCGGTCCGGATGAAGATCATTGCTAACCAACACCCCCTGCCCACTCAGCTTTGCTGCAATCTGCGTAGATTTGCCGCCGGGAGCCGCGCACAGGTCCAGCACCAGATCCCCCGGCGTTACGCCGAGCAGTTCAACCGGCGCCATCGCGCTTGGTTCCTGAATATAATATAACCCCGCATGATAGTAAGGATGCCGTCCCGGACGCTCTCCAGCCTGAGTATAATAACCGGTGGAACACCAGGGGATGGGCACAAGGTCAAAGGGAGACAACTTCATGAATTCCTCTCTGCTGATCTTCAGCGTATTCACCCGAATGCCGGCATTCGGGGTTTGTTCATAAGACTTCATAAAATTGTCATAGTTTTCGCCAAGCAGCGATTTCATCTTCGCCAGAAACGGCGAGGGCAGTTGTAATGCCATACATGGTACCTACCTGTTCTGTATCGTATCGTTTGAAAGTATATTTTCACCGTGCTGAAGCAAACATTCGCATGTTCCGCTCCGACTTTTAATATTGTATAATAAACTACATTAAAAAGGACAAGTCCTTATTTATTATTAATCATTAGGGGGTGGATCCATGAACCGCAAAAAAAAGAATAAATACACCGCATTATACGCCTTCGGCGGAGTCTTCGTCTTATTGATTGCTGCACTCATTTTCTTGAACGGTCAAGGAGAAGCAAGCGAATTGTACGGGGGCAAGAAGGTCTCCAGCCTGAACCCGGCTACGCAAGAACTCCTTAATGATCCGAACTACCAGCAAATCATTTTGCCGGATCAGCTGAAGAACAAGGTTGACAACAAAGAGAACTTCTTCGTGTACTTCTTTGCATCCGACTGTCCGCACTGCCGTGCGACGACCCCGGAACTGATGCCTTTGGCGGATGATGCTGGAATTACCATGCACCAGTACAACCTTCGCGAGTATCAGGAAGGCTGGAGAGAGTACAACATTGAGTTCACCCCGACGCTGGTCTACTTCGAGAACGGTGTAGAGAAAGAACGCATGGTCGGCGGATTGAAACCGGAAGGTTCCAGTGAAGGCTATTCCATCGATGAATTCAAGCAAATCCTGGATAAATATAAAGGGAGCGTGACGAAATGAACCGCACTCGCGCCATCCTCTTTACCTTTATCATTTCGGGCATGCTGCTGACCGCATGCGGCGGTAAAGAATCCGCTGCCGGGCATCAGCACGGCGCCGATTCTGAACGATATGAGACAACAGCCAGCATGACAGTTATGCCGAAGTTCTTGTCGAGCTATACCGACAATACGCAAGCAACCTATGCCACGGTCGGAGAATTAGAAGACATCATGAAGGAAATCAAATGTTATTGCGGCTGCATGGACGAGGAGAACGGCTATCACGATTCCCTTCATCGCTGCTTCATTGCCGAGAACCAGGACGGCGAAGTCAAATGGACGGACCATGGCGCTCAATGCGGCATCTGCCTGACCGAGCTGCAGGATGCCAAACGGCTTCATGACGAAGGAAAATCCGTCGAGGAAATCAAACAGTTCATCGATGATAAATACAAAGGTACCGAATCTTAATCCTAAATGGTCATATAAAAAAGAGCTGCCCAAAAGTAGATCCCTCTACAGACGGGCAGCTCTTTTTTCACTTGTTCCTAAAGTTACTTGGAATGTGCCCGCTCCGGCTTTCGCCGCTGCGGAATGTTCGGCATGATGCGCTCCGATGCCAACCGAACTGCCTGCTTAAGCTCAGTATCCCCAATTTCGATCGTCAAATCCCTATAGGGAAATGGACGAACGTCATACGACGCCAGCTGCTTGGCATAGTCACGTACTTCGCTTACCAGCCTCCCCATCGAGATCCCCAGCTCATCCCCGGGATAACTCCCGAGTCGGGATACAGCGCTTGTGAACATTTTAAATGCTCCTCTTACGTTGTTGTTCCGGAAATGAAAAAGCCCGACAGCCACTTGCAGAAGTCCCTTATACCTTGGATCACGATCCCGCGCGAGCCACAGTTCCTCTAACACTTCATGACATTCGAAGTAGTCCCGATCACGGTTAAAGTAAACGAGGTAAGCGACATACAGCGGTTCATAGCTCATGCTCGTTTACTTTCTTCTTGGCTTCGGCCAGCAGCTCCTTCACCTCATCCAGAAGCACCTTCATCGCATCCATGTCATGATCCTGAAATATCGCGTTAAACCGGCTCTGAAAAGCAATTGCCTCATTGACCAGATGGAAGAAATACAGCTTGTGAATCGCGTTCAGCACCTGTGTCGTAATATTGGAATCGTCCTCGAACTGCCGCTGCGCCTCCAATATATCCTCCCGGATGCTCGACATTTCCGTATCCAGCGTATTCGCCGCTTCTCCGGCCTTCTTCAGCCGTGCCCGAATGTCATCCGGAAGGCTTTCCCGGTACTTGTAGCTAAGGGAATGCTCAATCGTAGCCCAGAAATTCATAGCCAGCGTGCGGATCTGAATTTCGGCAAGCACCTTCTTTTGCCCCAAAGCCGTTTGCACCGGATATTCGATAATCATATGAAAGCTCCGATAGCCGCTCTCTTTGAAATTGGTAATGTAGTCCTTCTCGTATAATACAGTCAGGTCTTTCCGTGCCCGGATATATTCGGCTACCCGCCGGATATCCTCCACGAACTGACACATAATCCGAATGCCTGCGATATCCTCAATCCCGGTTTCCAACTCGTCCATCGGCACATCGAGGCGTTTCGCCTTGTCCAGTATGCTCGAGATCCGTTTGACCCGACCCGTTACGAATTCGATCGGTGCGTATTCCTCCCGTTTTTTCAGTTCGGAACGCATCGTCTTGAATTTAACCTTCAATTCCTCAACGGTCTGCTCATACGGAAGCAAAAATGTCCCCCAGTCTCTAACGTCCATCGCCTTGCCTCCTGTCTTTACCCTTTACCGATGATTAGCCCCGACGGCTTCGGAAATATGGCTGAAGCCATCCCGTGCAAGCAGCTCCCGGAGACCGGAATGAAGCTTGCGGTTCACCTCAGGCCCTTCATAGATAAGTGCTGTATAAATTTCCACCAGGCTTGCGCCCGCGCGTATTTTGTCATAAGCATCACTTGCCGTAAAAATTCCGCCAGACCCGATAATCGGAAGCGCACCGCCGGTCTGCTTGTAAATCCGGGATACGATCTCCGTCGATCGGTTACGCAGCGGTTTGCCGCTAAGGCCGCCGGTTTCTTTGGCGTTACTGTGCGTCAGGCCATCCCGGGAAAGCGTCGTGTTCGTGGCGATAATGCCGGAAACGCCGCTTGCACTAATCGTATCCACCATGAATTCCAGTTCCTCATCACTCACATCCGGCGCAATCTTCACCAGGACGGCCTTCTCGCCTCCATGGATCTTGGCTTGGCGGGACATTTCGTTCTTCACGGCTTCCAGCAAGGATGACAATTCGCTCCCATGCTGAAGGCTGCGCAAGTCCGGCGTATTCGGGGAACTGATGTTGACAACAAAAAAGTCGCCATACGGAAATAAAGCTTGAATGCAAGCTTCGTAATCACCGTTGGCTTTCTCGTTCGGAGTCGCCTTGTTCTTTCCGATGTTGACGGCAACCGGAATACGGCGTTCCTTGAGTGCGGACAGCCTTTTTGCCATCGCCTCGGCCCCTTCGTTGTTGAAACCCATCCGGTTGATGAGTGCCTCATCCGGAGGAAGCCGGAACAATCGCGGCTGTTCATTGCCCGGTTGTCCCTTCGGGGTCACCGTTCCTACTTCCATAAATCCGAAGCCTATGGAGGAGAAACCTTTGACGGCCTGGGCATTTTTATCTAACCCGGCGGCAAGTCCGACCGGTGTCGGGAAATGAAGCCCGAACAGGTCCACCGCCAAATCCGGTGTTTCGCTAACACCGTACATCCCTCGCATGACAGCGTCTGCGCCGACCACGCCGGAGGCACGTCCAAGGCCGCCAACCACAAGGTGGTGAGCTTTCTCGGGATCGAGTTTAAAAAATATAGGTTTGCCTATGTTGCGGTACAGCACATCCACTCTTCCTCTCATCCAGTTATTTCTCTATCCTTCAGTTTATCCGTTTCTGCCTCAAAAAGAAAGTTCTTCAGCATAAACCGGGCGATCGTCCTGACGAGAAAGCGATATGGCAATTTCGGGACAAACCCCTTACAATAAAGGAGGATTGTACAAATCATTTTCATGATCATGAAGAGAAAGAGGGGAAAGACATGTCAGCCAAACGTAAGCCTCCGACCTTGCAGCAGAAAAAAGAAGAGGTTAATAAGAAGGCCATACTATGGATAAGCTCCGGCATCGCTCTTCTTATTATCCTGATTATCGTTCTGATTGTGATCGCCCAGCCTTAATCCAGCCAGTGATACACCTTATTGGGGTTGGTCTGCCCCTGGGCAAGCTTGAGCTTAAAACGCTCTTTCGGCGTCCACAGGTCCTCGGGCAGAACCCCTTCCCGAATTTTCACGACGGTTCCCATCGGAACCAGATCAAACAACTCCTCCACATCCTCTTTAAGCATACGGATGCAGCCCTCAGATTCATTCGCTCCGATACTGTCCACATCTAGCGTCCCGTGTATCGCGTATTGCGTATCGGACAGCTGCATTCCCCGCGTCCCATAGGGGCCCTTCGTGGTCCTGTTCGGATTAACAACCTTGTCATTAATATGAAAATCACCCAGCGGCGTTTTCGCTCCTCCAAGCCCCACCGCATAATTGCGCAGCATGACGGTGCCGCTGACAACAGCAAGCCGATGATGTTTCCGGTCAATGATGACCTGAAGCGGCTGCTCAAAAAAAGGTTCCCCGTTCGGCGAAGTCCCCCAATATCCAATCTCCTCCGGGTCGTTCCCAGGCTGCTGCCCCGGCTGGTCCTTAGGGCCGCCAGTTCCTTGGGACTTATGCTTCATTAATGCTCCGAACATCTCCTCCATTGCTTTCGAACGGCCGGACAGCCAATTATTCGGATACGGCTGCGTCAGTTCATTCAAGCCTTTAGGCAGACGTCCATGACGAGCCTTATACTGGTTGGCCGCTTCCTGCAGCACGGCCGTCTCGACTTGCAGATCCGCCCATTGCCCCGCGCTCCGCTTAAGCTGCGAACTATCCGCAGGCTCGCAATCACACTCCAATGCCGCTCCTTCATATGGCTGGATCGCAATGGCGCCTTTAGCATCCCGATGCAATCCGTATAAACGTTCCATGTCCTTGCTCCATAACTGCCACTTGCCCGATTGCTTCATCCCCAGCGCAACCGACCAATTCGGCAATGCCTGCGGATGCCGAAGCAATGAGGACAGGGCTCCGGCGGAATCCTTCCCCTGACCGGAAGAAACGGCGGTATACAGCGGTTCTTTACGCGAATCCCGCTTCTCTTTGTTAACGGCCGTGGCGGATACCGGCTCATTTGGCGGAAACACATCTGATGCAAAATCCCCCGGAACGGAGCCCGGTGCCTGGGCTGGAGGAAGGAATACCAGCAGCAATAACACCAGCGCAGCAAGCAAACGCCGGGTTCTTTTTCGCCTGCGGTCCTTGTCCCTCTCCATCTCCAATAAACGCTGTTCGTAATTTTTCCATATATCGGACGGGACCTGACTAAGCTCGAAGGCTTCATAGACCCCTTCTGCCTTGTTGTAGCAGTAATTTGCCTTGCCCTGTTCGCCGGCCTGCTCATATTCCTTCCCCAGCAGGTACCAGGCCATTTTATTATCAGGATGCGTCTCCACATACCTTTTGAGGTACAGCGAATTGTTCATTCGGGAGCCTCCTTTTATGACATTTTTGCCTCTATTATCCTGTATATCGGAATAAATGCTCCAATTATGTATGAATCGTCGGATACGAAAAAACGCCCCCTGCCTTTGTCGGGCAGAGGGCGTCGGTATAAGTTCAAGATGGAATATCAGGGCTTAAAGCGGTATTGGTTATTCTGCGTTAAACGGCTCGTCAGCAATCCGAATTGAATCTGTTGGGCAGCCATCGCAGGCATCCAGCATATCATCATGCATATCTTCCGGAATTTCAGTTACCCCGCGGTTGTTGTCTCCGTCAAAAATAACTTCTGCCAAGCCTTCGTCGTCGTAATCGTAAATATCGGGTGCCGTTGCTCCGCATGCGCCGCAAGCAATGCAGGTATCTTTATCTACCCAAGTAAACTTCGCCATAGTCTCTCTTCCTCCTGTATATCTATAAACATCTCTATAAACATAGTATAAGCTGACGGTCTCCCGCCACCATCTACATATATTAATACAATTTTTTTAGGAATACAAATATATTTCCTAACATTTTCCGACAATAATTTGTTATTTTCAAAGGAAATGAAGGAGCTTCAACTATCAAAAAAAAGGCTAATCGCGGTCCGGGTCCTTCGCGGGCGGCTGAACGGCATTTTTATTATCGTTCCCCAGATCCCTTACAAAATCCATCTGTAAAGATGTACCTCTCCGCTTATGATTGCGGATTAAGGACGACGGGTCATCTCCCAGCATGCCGGCGGTCAGCACCGCACTCTCGCCGAATTTATTGCGCAGCTCGTCCATGACCCGGGTCAGCGATTCTTTCTTTGGCTGTTTCTCGTAATCGAACAAATCCAGCTGAATGGCGGATTCCTCCTTCGCGATAAGCTGCTGCAGCGTAACGCCAAGCAGACGAAGCGGCTTGTCCTGCTTCCAGTGCCGGTGATACAGCTCGCACGCTTCCCGGTAGATATCCTCGGTATTTTCCGTCGGAATGGCCAGATGCCTCGACCGGGTGATGGTCTTCATATCCGGTGTACGCAGCGTGATCTGAATGCCGCTGGTCATTAGACCCTGCCTGCGGAGCCGGCGCGCTACCTGATCGCTCAGATTCAGCAGCACCCTTCGCGCCTCCTCCGCCGAAGTAACATCCTGCGGGAGCGTGGTCGTGTGTCCGATCGATTTGCTCTGTTCCCGCTCTGCAACGACAGGAGCATGGTCGATGCCGCTGGCTGCCCTTTTCATCCATGACCCCATTACGCCAAAAGTCGAGGTCAGCAGGCCTTCATCGGCAGCGGCCAGCTGTCCGATCGTCTGGATGTTCAACTTACGCAGCTTGTCGGCTGTCTTGCTCCCGATGCCAAACAGCTCTGCGCAGGGTCTGTTCCAGAGTACCTGCGGGACATCCCGTATCCGCAGCACGGATAGCCCGTTGGGCTTTTTCATGTCCGAGGCCATCTTGGCCAGCAATTTATTCGGAGCAATGCCGACGGAGCAAGGCAGCGACAACTCCTCGCGAATGCGCTCCTGGATCTCCCGGGCGATATCCAGGGGGGTTCCGAACTGCTTTGATCCCGTTATATCCAGGTAACATTCGTCAATCGAAGTTGCTTCGAGCAGCGGCGTATAGGCATAAGCTATATTCATAAATGCATTGGAATACTTGCGGTACAGATGAAAATCCGGCTGGATGATCATCAGGTCAGGGTAGATCCGCAGCGCCTGTCTCACGTTCATTCCTGTGCGGATCCCGAGTGACCGTGCAGCATAGGAGCAGGTGACGATGACGCCTTTTCGCAGCTCGATGCTGCCCGCGACAGCCGTGGGCTTGCCCCGGTAAAGTTCCGGCTCCTCCGCTTCGTGTACAGAACAGTAAAAAGCATTCATATCCACATGAAGTATAACGCGGCCACTGGCCGGATAATAATGGTCGATATGTCCCACGCAGAATTCCTTCTTTCTTCGGCACGGTTCTACTTAAGTCTTATTGCTGCCCTCATCTTGAAGTTCATTTTGAATGATTCTCACGTTTTCCTTATGGCACTTCGCCGTGAATTCGGAGACAAATCCGTGCTCCTGCCTCAGCTGGTCAAGAGCCGTATCATCGCCATCCATAACAGCCTGACGCAGTCGTTCCAGATAGCTCCGGGCTGCCTCCACTCTTCGATTCATCTCAGATCGGCTTGTCGTATGCCGGCCATGCCCAGGGATGAGCAAAGCAACCGGATGCTCCTTCAGGATCCTTGCAGCTTGGCGAATCGTTCCTTCATAGTCCCTCGCACTTTGGAAGATAAATGGAAGCTCAAAATCAGATAAATAGTCACCGGCTGCAAATACGCCCACGGAATCAATCACAGTAAACAAGCCGTCGGCCGTATGTCCCGGTGCTCTATAGAACGTAAGCGTTGTGGAGCCCATTGCGAGCTGTTGTCCATCTTCCTCGATAACCATATCAAGTACCGGGAATTCTATGGGATAATCGCGAGTAATATAGTGGGAAGCATCAAAATCACGAATTGATTTCAGTTTATCCCCTTTTTCCGGGTCATCTCTGAGTCCGGCACTCCCAATCGTCTTGGCGTCCGGGAAAGCCTTATATCCGATAATGTGGTCGTAGTCCCCATGCGTGAAGATGAGATAACATTCCCTGTTTCCCCGAACCGCGTTAACATGTTCTCGAATCTCATCGATTTCGTGCGGCAACCAGGTCGGATCGATGATAATGATACTCTCATCCAGCTGGATTACCGTTGATGTGGTCTGAAATAACGCACTTTGAAAAATCGTCACCTGATCATTAGAATATTGAATCATGTCATAAACTCCGTTCCATTATATCTTCTTTAGTCAATGAAGTGTCTTCATGTCATTATCCATGAGGAATCATGAAGGCTTCACCAACGCCTCCAGCATATCGTTACCCTTAACACGGGTCAAGAATAAGCCTCTGTGGGTAAGGCTTGTTTTTTACTCTGTTACTTTCCCGCAAAGAAATGTTATAATACAAAATTATAAACAATACGGTCCAATCCCGGACACCCAAAGGAGGACATCATGTCTAAGTCCATTTCCATCTTTGATACGACACTTCGCGACGGAACCCAAGGCGAAGGAATCAGCTTGTCGGCGGACGACAAGGTCAAAATCGCCAAGAAACTCGATGCTCTTGGTGTTCATTATATTGAAGGCGGTATCCCGGGAAGCAACAGCAAGGACATCGAATTTTTCAAAAGAGTCCAGGATCTCGGCTTAACCTCAAAAGTAACCGCGTTTGGCAGCACTCGCCGCAAAGGCTCCATCGCCGACCAGGATGCCAATCTGCTTCGGATTTTGGAATCCGGCGTTTCTGCCGCCACTTTGGTCGGGAAGTCATGGGATTTCCACGTCCATACGGCGCTTCAGACGACACTCGAAGAGAATCTGGCGATGATCTATGATTCCATCGCTTTCCTGAAGCAAAAAGGCCTCGAAGTGATTTTTGATGCCGAGCACTTTTTTGACGGCTATAAGAATAATCCCGAATATGCTGTTGCCGTATTGTCCAAAGCACGAGAGGCAGGCGCTGATTGGCTTGTCATGTGCGATACGAACGGCGGCAGTCTCCCGCACGAGATCTCGAACATTGTTACATCTTTAGCGGGTCCATTGCCCGGCGCTCCACTCGGCATTCACACCCACAACGATTGCGAGCTTGCCGTTGCCAACACCCTGAGTGCCGTACAGGCTGGTGTCCAGCATGTGCAGGGAACGATGAACGGTTATGGGGAACGTTGCGGGAATGCCAACCTCTGCTCCATCATCCCGAATCTGCAGTTGAAGCTGGGCTATGAGTGCATCGGAGACGATAACCTACGCACGCTGACAAATACCGCACGGTATATCAGTGAAATCGCCAACGTCAATATGCCGGTTAACCAGCCGTATGTGGGCAACGCTGCCTTTGCCCATAAGGGAGGCATCCATGTTTCGGCGATCCTGCGCGATTCCAGAACGTACGAGCATATCGAACCGGAGAAAGTCGGAAACAAGCAGCGCGTGCTTGTGTCCGAGCTTGCAGGACAGAGCAACATCGTATCGAAGGCGCAAGACATGGGTCTTGACTTTGATCCGGCTAGTGAACAATCCAAGCATATTATCGGAAAAATCAAGGATCTTGAGCATGAAGGATATCAATTCGAAGGCGCGGACGCCTCCCTGGAGCTGCTTCTTCGGGAAGCGAACGGAGAGCTTAAGGAGCTGTTTACCTTCGAATCCTTCAAAATGCTGGTAGAGAAATCAGCCGGGCAACCGGTTGTCTCCGAAGCCTTCGTTAAAGTCAACGTTGCCGGTGAGAGCATCTACACTGCGGCAGAAGGCAACGGTCCGGTCAATGCGCTTGACAACGCGCTGCGTAAAGCGCTGGTCCAATACTTCCCGACACTCAAGGAAATGCATCTCGCTGACTATAAGGTACGGGTGCTCGATGACAAGGATGCGACGGCAGCCAAAGTACGGGTGCTGATCGAGTCCAAGAACTTTGAGAATTCCTGGAACACCGTCGGGGTCTCCAGCAACGTCATTGAGGCGAGCTGGGAAGCCCTGGTGGACAGTATGCGCTATGCGCTACTCGGCCAAATCTCACCGGAACAGGTGCATGAGTCCGCGACTAGACAAGGGTTGGTTAATCACTAAGACTGTATCCAAATATAAAAAGCGCGTATCCGCCATGTCATGAACATGGTGGCCGCGCTTTTTTGGTGTTTCCGCCGCCTTTCGCTTCACAGCTAATTCAACAGCTTGGTTACCTTCTTGCGAAGATCCTTGGGATCCGGAGCTCCCAGAATGATTTCCTGGATCACGCCGTTTCGATCAATCAGCACATTCGTTGGGAAGACCTGGCCTTTATACAACTCCTCGAACACTTCTCCTTTGGGATCGAGAAGGATCGGATACCGAAGTTCAAAATCCTTAACGAATTGACGCGCTTTCTTCTCATTGTCATACTTGGACACGTTCACGCCGTAGATTTCCAGCTCATCTGCATATTCCGCCGCCAACTTGTCGAGTTCCGGGGCTTCTTGCTTGCACGGTTCACACCATGATGCCCAAAAATTGACGACCATTGCTTTATCGCGCGCTCCGCCGCCGGCATAGATCTTGTCGTCCATCCCCTTCAAGGTGAAGGTGGGGGCAAGCAGTCCAGCCTTGGCGCCTGTCTCCGTCGGGAGCGGCTTCTCCTGCGTGAAGACAGCTTGAATGTTGTCGCCGGCTTGGTTATAGATTACAGCGCCTGCCACAACAACAAGCAGGACGAGAATGATGATATTTCGTTTCATAGGTATAGGTTCCTTTGCTAAACTTAGTTATAGAGGTTGTTCAAAAAGTCCGCTTTTGATAAGAAAACCTCTATCGAGGCCACTTCAAGGATGAGCGACCGCGATGGATAGGTAGGTTTTCTTGCGATATAGAATTTCATCAGTTCCACTGATAATTCATAAATTCTATATCTAACACGAAGCGAATCAGGAAGCAGCTCGGCATCGAATCTTGAATTCAGCCGGGCCTTCCGGTGCTCACGTACCCAAAACGTACGCTCCGCTCCTCACTCCCTAGCTTCATCCAACTGAAGCGTTTTGAAAAAACGCACATCGGAAGCATAAGCTTCGGTGCTGAAAATCAACCTTTTTGAACACGCACTTATAGTCCCTATTGTACCCTGAAACCCTGATCTTTCAAACACGCGATCAACTTCAATTATAGCCCGGGAGGGAAAAAGATGAACCCGTCTGACATGGCCCTGGAGCAGCTTCTGCTGCACGCGGCAGTACAACAGCATATATCGGACTATACGTACGATTGTCTGCCAGAGGAAGCCTGTGGCGTCCTTATCGGGCACTCTAGCGCAATAAGCCGATCGGTAACTGTTACGCAATTTATCCCCGTAAAAAATACAGCGGAGTTTCCGCTGCATTCTTTTCATCTGGACCCTGTTCAATGGACCCGCTTGGTGTTAACTGAAAAAGGAATCATCGGTTTGTTTCACAGTCACCCGCACACATCCCCTGAGCCGTCCGGCGAGGATCTGCTGCAGCTCCCATCCTTCGGCGGATTGCTTCAGGTGTATGCCATCGGATCTCCTGCAGCTCCAAACGCTCCCGGCTTGAAACCATTACAGCTTTATGCCTACAAAATTATGCGGGAAAAAGAAACCGCCGAATTAGACAGCGATCTACCGTCAAATTCCTGGGTTCGTCCGGCAGCGGAGTTCTATTCCCTCACCCCGATTCCTTGCCAGATCAAATAGGGTAATAGGCTATTGCTGCATCCATCATGTTTGAGGTTATGCCCCGCTTAGATAGACATACAAATCTCCCAGGGTGATTGCATGGCCGCGCGCTTGAATTTCTTTCATATAATCCGCCCACAACCGGGCAGTCATGCGCGCGTCGGACAGAGCATGATGCCGGCCCTCCACCGGGATGCCGCTGCTCCGCAGCAGCTCATCCAGACTGTAGTCCTTCTGCTCAGGATATAATCTCTGTGCGAGCATCATCGTATCGAGGAGCCGATGGGTTAATCGGACCTTCGATGTCTTCCACAAGGCTGCGTTCAGGAATCCACGGTCATGCGCAGCGGCATGGGCAACAAGCACCCTGCCTCCGATAAATGCCATGAAATCATGCAGCCCCTCCATTAAAGGCGGGGCTGCATCAACCATATGCTGCGTAATTCCCGTCAGCTCAGCAATGAATGGAGGAACAGGAGCACCGCTGTTAACGATCATATGAAAGGTTTCGTTCTCGATCACTTGCTCGCCGATGACCTTGATTGCACCGAATGACAAAATTTCATCACCGTGCTGGTGATTGAACCCCGTCGACTCCAGATCAAATACGACAACCTCCAACTCGTCCAGCGGGGTACCCAGAACCTCCGGCCTCCGGTTATCCTTCATCTGGGATCGGATGAAGGCCAGCTGCTGCGCTGTCTGTGCGCCGCGCATGGAGGCGATGGCGGAATTAAAGTCACCCAAGCGGAGTGATCTCCAGAACCCACCGTTCGATTGTCCCGGTTCAGTCATGGGTTCCTCCTCTCCGCAAAACGGTGCTCTCGCTGCAATGACCGGTGTATCCGTCTGACCACACCAAGCGTATCGCGGAGCTCGTACTGCATGGTTTTGTTCTTGAGCTGCTCCTGCGGGATATACCCGCTGCTGATGATCAGCCCGTTCTCCAGCCTATGGGGCGTGTTATTTCTCAGCCGAAGCGCCGTCAAGAAAGCACGCTGCACGCTTTCCAGCAGGAGGTTGCCGCCCTCAAGCAGCATCACCTTCTCCATGCGCTTTTGCGTTGAGGTTTCGATGATGCCTCTTTGCAGCGCCATCGTGCGAATGCTGTTCACAAGCGGAATATAGACGCCATACTTCACGTCAAATTCACCGGCATGCTCACCAAACCGCTCCGTCACAATTCGTCCCATGACATTTAGCGTTGCCTTATGCTTGACCGTGTTTCGCAGCACGGCATTGCCGATGCTCGGGTGCAGCTCGACAGAGCTTCGGAAATGGTCAATCCATTCCTCCGATAGTTTGCCATCTCCTGCTACATGACGGAGATCCGAGGCGATGATGAAATTGCGAATCGGCTCCCACTGCTGGTCTTCACACCACTCGCTGATCTGATTTTTCCAATCGCCAAGCTTTTTGCTCCATAATGGTTCCGAACACATTACCTTTCCCGAACATTTGGGATAGCCTGCATCCTCCAGCAGATTCGCCAGCCGAAGGCCAAATTCCCGAAAAAAAGGGAGCTGATCCTCCTCCAGCTCGTCACCAATGATCAGTCCATTGTCCTGATCACTCCACAACGTAGCTTCCTGCCTTCCGCTGCTGCCAAAAGCAACAAACGCATAACGCGCAGGAGGCCGGCCCAAGCCAGCCTCCCACATGTCCTGCTCACAGATTGCCGCGGCACGCTGTCCAATCAGATCGTGCATCGTATTGACGGATGCGATCCACTCTCTCAGCTCCATGTCATGACGCATCTCGATCAGATGGTTCTGACAAGCGATCCGTTCATCTCGTAATTGCTGGGCTGTTGCTGCTGTCTGAATTTCCGAGAATACCGGAAACAGATTGACGGATTTCAGAGGTTTCATGCCGCGGCCTCCTTATTGCATATTCATTAACCATTTCGAGTTTATTATTTATAATGCGGTGTCGCTTCCAGGTAACGCTTTGCCTCCGGAACGAAACTCAGGGGAGTTCCCTTCCGATTCCGCCAGAAGTTTCATTTGCTCCGGATATCCGTAAGTTCCGTGTTCACTGATATCAAGGCCCATCAATTCTTCTTCCTCCGTTACGCGAATACCCATCGTGACTTTCATGATATACAGAATGATGAAAGAGATCACGAGAACGAATGCAAACGTTCCGATCAGACCCAGAAGCTGAACGCCAAGCTGACCGAAGCCCCCGCCGTAGAACAAACCTTCTTTGCCTACGCCTGTAATTTCAACAAGTCTCGGTGCTGCGAACAAACCGGTGGATACGGCACCCCACATACCGGCAATACCATGTACGGAGAATGCATATACAGGATCATCAATGCCTTTGCGGTCAAACCACTGAGCCGTAAAGAAGGTAATCGTACCGGCTACTGCACCGATAACAACAGCCGCCCAAGGTTCCACGAATGCGCAAGCCCCTGTGATGGCAACAAATGCAGCGAGGATACCGTTCAGCATGCTGGGTATATCCGCTTTGCCCAGAACCGCCCAAGAGATCAACAACGCTGCAAGCGCACCTGCCGCTGCTGCGATATTCGTATTTAAAGCCACAAACCCGAAGAAGCCGTCCGTGAGTGCGGAGATGGTGCTCCCCGGATTAAATCCGAACCAACCAATCCAGATGATGAACACGCCGAGTACCGATAATACCTGGTTGTGACCTGGGATGCTGTTAGGCTTCCCGTCCTTATTATATTTGCCAAGTCGGGGTTTCAGAAGAACGGTAGCCACCAGCGCCGCTGTAGCACCTGTCAAGTGAACGACCGTCGATCCGGCAAAGTCCTGCATACCCAGAGCCCCAAGCCAGCCGCCGCCCCACACCCAGTGAGCAACAATCGGGTAAATCACGATGGTGAACAGCAATCCGAACACGATATAAACGCTAAGCTTCGCACGTTCGGCCATACCGCCGCAAGCGATAGCCAAGGAGACGGCTGCAAAGGATAAATGGAACAGAAACATAATGGTCGTTGGCACATCGTAAGCGGACAAGGAATCAAATGAGCCTGATGCATTGTCACCGCTTAAGAAAAAACCTTCAAATCCGAAAAAGCTGTTCCCGTTACCAAATGCCAGGCCAAATCCTAGCGCCCAGAAGGCCACGATCGAAATGCCGAAGGTCAGGAATGTTTTACCGGCAACGTGGCCTGCATTCTTCATACGAACCGATCCGGCTTCCAGCAGTGCGAACCCTGCTTGCATGAAGAATACGAGCAATGCTGCCAAGAATACGAACACGGAGTTCAAACCAGCCGTTAATTCAACATTTGTGGCTCCTCCATCAGCGGCGAACGCGCTCGCCGGGAATGCAAGCAATGCGATTGCTCCCGCTATTAAACCTAGCCATCTTTTGTTCATGTTTTACACTCCCCTTAATGTAAACTAATATAACATAAACTTGAATTCATATTGTCATTATAGGGGGGTGAATGAATATCTGCAACGATTTTTTTCATGATAAACACCATTTGTGTAATATAATCTAACATTAAGTGCATTCAGTGCAAATCGTCTAACATTATGTAGAGTTAAAAAAGACGACTAAACATCCATGTTTTTTTGTCACAACTATGACGTTTGACTGTATGGTTCATGATCATGTATCATATTTCTATTAAAATGAAAATATAAATGCATTCATTAATGTCCAATTCAATGAAAGCTTGTGAGGTGATGAATGATGGGGATCACGAGAGGAAACCTTTTCCGTATCGGTGAGCTGGCCAAGGTTGCTGGAATCAGCGAAAGAACCATTGACTATTATACGAAGCTGGGTTTAATCTCCCCTGAGAAACGGACGTTAAAAAATTACCGGTTGTACAGTTCTGAAACCTTAAGCACTCTCGAACGTATTAATCAGTTAAAGCAAGAGAAATATACTCTCGATGAGATTAAGGAGAGACTGGATCGCTGGAAGTCGGTACCCGATGATTCCGAAATGACGGAGAAGCTAACCAAGCTCGAAATACAGATGAGACAGCTGGAACGGGATGTGAAGGAACTCAACCCGCTTCTGCGTGAATTAAAACCAAGTCAAGCCCGGGAAGTACTTGCTAACATCCTTCCTAAAGGAGCTGCCTGTATCGAGTCGATTCAAATTTTGTTGAACCAGTTCACTTCGATGTAATGGTGAAAAACCAAACGACAACTTTGTATGGGGGTATGATATATGTATTCTGACTGGATGTTCATTCTCATTATTATCGCTTTTATATTCTCGCTCTGGGCTCAGTTCCGGGTCAAAGGCACATTTAATAAATGGGCCAAGGTTGAGAACAGCACAGGCATGACCGGATACGATGCTGCCCGGCACATGCTGGATGCGAGCGGTCTCCACGATGTTCCGATTGAACCGGTGCCAGGCACACTCTCCGACCACTATGATCCGACTAAGCGCGTTGTGCGTTTGTCCGAGCCCGTTTATTATGAACGTTCCATCTCGGCTGTCTCTGTTGCTTGTCACGAGGTCGGCCATGCGATCCAGCATGCGGAACACTATCCGATGCTTGTCGCCCGGCACAAGATGTTCCCTGTCGTAAATTTCGCATCGGGTATCGCTCCGTTTCTCTTGATTGCGGGATTCCTGTTCCAAGCCATGAATCTGGTCGGTCTCGGCATTCTCTTCTTCTCTTGCGCCGTTGCCTTCCAGCTTGTCACCCTGCCGGTCGAGTTTAACGCAAGTAATCGTGCCCGTCAGCTGATGGTTCAAGAAGGCTATATCGCCAATGACGAAGAGCGCGGAGTGGCTAAAGTATTGAACGCCGCAGCTCTGACCTATGTCGCTGCCGCTTTGATCTCTCTGCTTGAGCTGATCCGTTATATCATGATCTTTACAAGCAACCGGGAATAATTTAATAAAGCGTAACAACAAAGGGCTTTCCTCTCTACCATGGTTTGGCGGAGAAGGAAAGCCCTCTTTTTGTATTAGGTTATTCTTGATGAATGAAGCCAGGTTAGGGAGTTGTTGTGGAATCCGCTTTCCCTTCCTTTTTCGGTGACGGATCAATACCAAAATATTGAAGCAGAAACGCACGGAAAGCTTGCGCAACCGGTGGCAGCTTCTCGTCCGCGCGGTGAATCAGACCGATGGAACGCGTTACCTTCGGCTCCGAGATCCGGACGCGTGCCGGCTGCAGCGGATTCGTCTGGAATAGCGCCATTTCAGGAAGCAAGCTGACCCCCATACCGGCCGCAACCAGCCCGCGGATCGTATCCGTTTCCTCGCCTTCGAAAGCAATTTTCGGCGTGAACCCGGCTTCCAGGCAGGCATGCCACACAATCGGACGCAAGGAGTAGCCTTTGCTGAACAGCACAAAGCGCTCCTCTTTCAACTGCTCCAGCTTGATGGACTGCTCCCCCGCAAGCGGGTGATTCGGCGGCAGGATCGCAAACAACTCCTCTGTCAAGACGATATCTCCGTCCACTTGGTCATGACGATCCGGAAACGGCGACACAAATGCCAAATCCACTTCAGCCCCAACCACGTCCCGGATCAAAGTCGGGAACATCCCCTGCTTGAACCGGAACTTCACGTTCGGGTATTTCTTCCGGAATTCAGCCACAATGGACGGAATCAAATGGATGCCCAGGCTGTGCGGGAATCCGATGCGGATCTCCCCCTGCTCCGGGTCCAGAAATTCATGTATCTCGACGACCGCACGGTCCAAGTCCTTCATAATGCTCTCCACCCGTTTGCAAAAAAGCTGACCTACCGGGGTTAACTGCAGATTCCGGCCTTTTTGCATGAACAAATTAACACCAAGCTCTTCTTCCAACTGATGTATTTGACGGCTGACGGCTGACTGAGCCACATGAAGTTCTTCTGCCGCTTGGGTAACGTGTTCCTTTTGCGCAACCTTTACAAAGTATTGCAACTGTCGTAATTCCACGCCTTTTATCGCTCCATTCTTATTCCCTAGAAGACTTGAAGACTTTATCAAATCATCCAATTCTATTATAACAGACCCCTCTAAGGTCCGATTATGTTCGACGTTTAAATAATCGAATCATGAGACCGTAGAGGAAAAATCCGCCTACCAATCCGCCGACATGTGCTACAAGGCTGACCCCTGGGGTAAACGAGAACAGAATCCCCAAAATAAGCAGGGTGAACAGCGTCTTGCGGGACGACTCATCAATGACATGCCGCTGGAACAGGGCAATATACAGATAAGCGCCATATGCACCGTATATGGCTCCAGAAGCGCCGACAAGGAAGTGGTAACCCTCCATGCGCTCATAATATGCCAATCCGATGATATTGCCGAGCAGACCACTGAGCAAATACAGGATCGCAAATTTCCAACTCCCCATGATTCTCTCCAGCGGGGGAACAAACACCAGTAGTGCAAAGCTATTAAACAACAAATGATCAAATCCATTATGGAGAAACATCGCGGTAAAATATCGCCAAGCTTCATCAACAAACTGCGGCAAATCCGATAAAGCCCCGTATTTCATCAGGGTCAATGGATTTCTCGATCCGCCGTCAATCGACGTCAGGACGAACATCACCAGGTTAATCACAATCAGCAGCGATGTAACCGGGTAATAACGCAGGTATTTTCTCCAATTCTCATAACGTACGAATATCATAGCATCCTCCTCATCCTAAATCAGGCCAGGGATGCCCCTTAGTGGACATTCCCTTTTTAAAAAGATTATAATGTACCATGAACCTGATCACCAAACTTTGATATCCAAGGAGGAGATTTCTCATGGCTCAAGAACGTTCAGGAGCTGCCACTTTCAAAGGCAATCCTATTACACTCATCGGACCACAGCTCAAGGCTGGTGATGCCGCGCCGGATTTTACAGTGAGCAAAAACCTGCTCGAAGACGCATCTCTTAAGGATTATGCCGGTAAAATCAAGCTAATCAGTGTCGTTCCTTCCCTCGACACCGGGGTATGCGACGCACAGACTCGCCGTTTCAATGAAGAAGCCGCCGGTCTAGGCGATGATGTGGTGATCCTTACGGTCAGTGCCGACCTTCCGTTCGCCCAAGCTCGCTGGTGCGGAGCTGCAGGCGTTGACCGGGTCATTACGCTGTCCGACTATAAATCGCGTTCTTTCGGTGAAGCGTATGGCGTGCTCATCAAGGAATTCCAGCTCGACATGCGTTCGATCTTCGTCGTGGATACTAACGATACCATCACCTATGTAGAATACCTTGGTGAGATGACGGAGCACCCGAATTACGAAGCCGCGATCGATGCAGTAAAATCTTTGCGGTAACACGCCAAAGGCTACATACACTGCACACTTTTAAAAAGCGGGAGAGCAGCTCTCCCGCTTTTTCTTATTCTACTAAGCATCCACTTTATACTTGCTCAGTTTCTTATCCAGAACAGCGTACAGGTTCAAGATAACCCGGTAGTTCGCTCCCAGATCCCCTAGAGAACCGCGGGACGCCGAATACATATCAACTGCGCTGCGAACCGGACTGATGCCAAGCACGGATACGGTAATGTCCAGTGTACGTCCAAACGAGGTTCTTTTCTCGAGCGTAATTTCTCCCACGGATTTAACCTCATGCAGAACTTTGTAACCCGGAATTTTTTTTAGTGTCGAGGAAACCTCTTCAAAACACTTTTCTTTTGAAAGATTGTAATAACGCGTCTTCAGCTTGGGATCTTTAGCACGGTCGCTTGTGCCGTCATAGCTGCGCACGATACCAATTAGAACTCGTTTTAATGACAAAGACCGTTCCTCCTTTATAAATGACCGTTCCATCCATACTCTAGTTTAACATTGTTTATGCTTTCAGCAAACCTTTATATATAGCAAAAAGGCACCTCTTTCACTTCAAATTCGAAATGAAAGAGGTGCCCTTCATTGGTTTAACGAAACCCGCCTATGCCGTCCGGTAAACATTGTCTTCGAACCTGCATTAGCAGGTGGGTGACCGCAGAACCGCTTATGAATTCCCCTTGTCATATAGACAGGGCATTTCAGCCACGATTACGTATAGATCTCCCTAGACATCGTCATTGGTTCAAAACAACGGAAAACCGAAACGAACATCGCAGGATGTAGTCTTATTATAGGGGGTTTTGCCGGAAAAGTAAACCTAGCATATTAAGGTTTCGATCCATTATCTCCCTTTTGGGCAGCATCCATGCTTTCCAGAAGAGCTTGTTCGGTTTCAGACTCCTCTTCCTCGGCTTTCTTCATCTTCTCCTGCTGTTCCTGCATTTTGGTAAAGGTAGCATAGAAGTTAAAGAACGCGAACAATGCCATCAGGCAAAACAGGAAGAACACGAACAGCACCGGCATCTGCGTGCCGATATATGCCAAGACAGCGCTTCCGATCAACGTCGAAAATACCCGGAACGGGCGAATCAATGTCAGCAGTACGGCATTTTTCAACAGCTGCATCGTTTTCATCTCATAATGGACAGTCATGGAGAAGAAATTAAACAGGGAAACAAACAGCACGATAAGCAGCACGAGCATCACAATGCCGACAAGTTGGAAACCATCAAGCTGCGTCATATAAACCGTGTAATCCACATACATAATCACGAACAGCAGCGTATAAAAAATGCCGCCGATCATGCTCTGCTTGTAATTTTCCTTATAACCCTTAAAGAACGTTTTGAATACGGACACATCCGGATTGCCCATGACCCACTTACGTACAACGGTAAATAAAGCCGCCGTAGCCGGAAACAGAACAAACGGTGATAATATTCCGAGAACCCAGTTGGACAGCAGCTGCTCATTATGCGCATCCGGTGTCTGAACGGCCATCAGGAATTTAGTTAGAACAATAAACAGGAAAGGCGATGTACAAATAACCCACAAGATGTTCGAAAAAGCAATACGGGTAATCCACTCGGTGAGCTTGTATAAGCCACCCATGGCTCCTTTCATTTCCAAATCCGTTTCCTCCTCACTCAAATCATGCATGTATCTATTAATATACCTTATTTTGTACATGCATTGCCAGAGCCTAATTTATACGCACCTGGGTGAATGTCCAATCCAGCGCCATCGTTTTTCCATACGATATCTCGTAATCCGTTCAACAAGCTTGAATTTCCAAATTAAAAGAGGAGGGATTATGTATGTCTTGTGAAGGTGGCGGGTACGGCTACGGATCAAATGTCGGTATTGTCCTGGTTCTGTTCATTCTCCTTGTAATTATTCTCGGCACATTCTATATCTAATGACTCCTTGAATCATTCAGTGAAACAGATCAGCTGTTATTGATCTAAAACTGCAAGTTTAAAGGGGATGCACCCTGGGTGCATCCCCTTTAAACATAAACAAAAGACGAAGCAGGCTTCACTTAGCGTGGGCAACTGCTTCGTCTTTTGTGCTCGGTTACTTCAGTCAGATAAAGTTAACCGTAAATACTATTCGTCTCCGCTCCGGTTAGGACGACGTTCGCCGCCGCTGTAGGAACGCGGTTTACGGTCACCGCTATTGTTGCGGTCACGGTTGTAGCCACCGCCATCGCGGTTGCCATAACTGCTGCCGCCGCCATCACGGTTGTATCCGCCTTTGGAGTAGCCGCCACGGTTACCACCGCTACCGCTGCCGCTTCCGCCATCACGGCGATATCCACCGCCGCTGCTGCGGCCACCATAGCCACCGCTTGGCTTACGGCCATTGCGAATGTCCGGCTTCCGGCGTTTTGCACGGATTGGATCTTCAGGCGTAAGATGAATATCGGATGCTTCCTTCTTGTCGCCTGTCAGGATTTTCATTGCAGCTGCCAGCAACTGTACAGAATCGTACTGCTCCAGCAATTGAATCGCGAGACCTTTGTATTCGGTCAATTCACCTTGGTCAATGATTTCAAGCACACGCTCAGCGATGATACGTTGTTTGCCTTCAATCGCTTCGGCAATCGTTGGCAACGGCTTGCGTGGAATTCGGTGACGAGTCACACGCTCGATGAAATACAGATGATCCATTTCACGCGGCGTCACGAAGGACCAAGCCGTACCTTCCTTACCAGCGCGGCCTGTACGTCCGATACGGTGTACATAACTTTCCGGATCTTGCGGCAAGTCAAAGTTTACAACATGGGTAACGCCCGATACGTCGAGACCGCGTGCTGCCACATCGGTTGCCACAAGGACATCGATGCTTCCGTCACGGAATTTACGCATAACGGTATCCCGTTGGTGCTGGGACAGGTCACCATGAAGGCCATCTGCCGAGTATCCACGTTTTTGCAATGCTTCTGCCAATTCGTCAACACGGCGCTTGGTACGTCCGAAGACAATCGCAAGCTCAGGTGACTCCATATCCAGAAGGCGGCTCAAGGCTTCGAATTTTTGACGCTCAGGAACTTCGATATATGCTTGATCGATCAGAGGTGCACTAACGTGCTTAGGAATAACGGATACATGCTCAGGTTCTTTAAGGAACTGGGATGCCAGCTTCTGAATGTTAGCCGGCATAGTTGCGGAGAACAGCAAGGTTTGACGCTCTTCAGGAACAAGCTTAAGGATCGACTGGATGTCTTCCATAAAGCCCATGTCCAGCATTTCATCCGCTTCATCCAATACAACGGTTTGGACATCATCAAGTCGGATGGTTTTTCTGTTGATGTGGTCAAGTAGTCGACCTGGTGTGCCGATAATAATTTGAGGCTTCTTTTTCAAAGCGCGAATCTGACGCCCGATATCTTGTCCACCATAAATAGCCAAGGAACGGATTCCTTTAAAACGGGACAGTTTACCGATTTCTTCAGCAACCTGGATGGCAAGTTCACGGGTTGGTGTCATAATGAGAGCGACGATACGCTCCTCTTCCTTGGCGATCTTGTGAATAAGAGGAAGGCCGAATGCTGCTGTCTTACCCGTACCCGTCTGTGCTTGTCCAATCATATCCTTGCCGGTAAGAGCAATCGGAATCGATTGGGATTGGATCGGTGTGGCTTCCTCAAAGCCAAGTTCAGTAATTGCTTGCAGCACGCGCGGCTCCAAGCCAAAATCTGCGAAATTTTTCAATAGGTTCATACTCCTTCTATCTGTGGACTTCCACTTTCTTCTCTGTATTCTTAAGTAGCGGTAACGTTTATAGGCTTTCCCGGCCAGCAGGATTTTCTGCACGAGGTGAACCGGTATATTTCTCTTATCACCAGTATGTTGACTGGATAATGTATAATCATCCTGATAAGCTTGCAAAGTTATCAATGTAACGGACTACTCAAGAATATCCAATACATTATATCACAAAACATTTCTGGAATACCAGCAAGCTTAAAGAAGTCATAATAACCGGGAGGTGATTCCTATGTTGAAGCGTCTATGGACCTATTTCGCGATCGTATTCGGCGGCATCATTATCGCCGGCGGATTTAATTTATTTCTGATTCCCCATCATCTGCTTAGCGGTGGCGTTTCCGGCGTAGCTCTGATTATCGGCTATTTCACACCGCTAAATATCAGCATCATGTATTTTGTGCTTAATATCCCGATTCTTATAACCGGTTGGTTCAAGCTTGGCAAAAGATTCGTTGGTCTCAGCGTGATCTCGGTTATTGTTACTACCCTGTTCCTTGAGCTCATTCCAGTTACTCCGGTTGCAACCGATATGCTGCTCTCCTCCGTTTTCGGCGGCGTGCTTGTCGGATTCGGCACCGGCCTCTCCTTTCGGGTTGGCGGTTCTACCGGGGGCTTTGACATCATCGGCTCTCTCGTTACGAAATATCGGGACTTCCCCGTTGGAAGTGTACTCGTAACGCTGAACGCTATCGTCATTATGGCGGTTGCTTATTTGGAAGACGACTGGAATCTGGCCCTCGCCTCGATGGCTTCCATCTATGTTGCCGGAAAAATGGTGGATATGCTCCACGTCAGTCATATCAAGGTTACCGTCTTTATTGTCACGAACCAGACGGAAGCCCTGCTGGAGAAACTGCTCAAGCGCCCACGCGGCATAACCAAGATCAAAACTGAGGGAGCCTTCAGTCATAAAGAAAAGGATATGCTTATGACCGTCACGACGCGATATGAGCTGGCTGAGCTAAAACAAATTATTACAGAAACAGACCCTCTGGCCTTTGTTAATATCGTGGAAACCACGGCTGTCATGGGTCAATTCCGCAAGAACTAAATATTTACCACCTGTGAGGGGGTGGTAAATATGTGGTATAATATTTGTGCGCGGTTCCTACAATATTCATGAGATCGGGCATCGCTTTGGCCCAATTTTAATTGTTTTTCCGTTTTACAAAAGAACGTCCTGCCTAACCAATTTGGAAGGAAAGGGTGATTTTTATGGAAATGGAAACGGTAAAATTGTCACAAATCGTCATGAAGTGGTTCCCGGAAATGATACCGTTCTTTAGACAGAAGGAACTAAATTCCATGATCGTACTAAGGGACGGGCTGAGTATTCTGGAGCAGGAGGATGCTCTTGAAATCATTCAGTTCAGCATTTGCGAGCATCAGAATCAAACGCCGCTTCATTAATTTTAATGCAACACGTGAATATCGCACGACAAGTGCCGTTATTCACCGGTAAAATTCACCGGTGAATAACGGCATTTTTTTATGGAGAAATGTAAATTCTATAAGCACGTCTTTCCCCACCATGCAGATCAAGCTGTAAGTAAACGCTATCACCTTCTTATGCTCATTATTTCCGATGCTTGTCACTCCCCATGTTCACAAGTTGTTCACGGCCAGCGCCGAGAAATGTCGATATTTAGCGTTTAAAACGCCCTTGACCCGTTTAATGAACTAGGTACGCTCACCCCCGTTTCCAATTTATTGTCGATTGTAACAATCCTGTTCTTTTTGAAGGCATCCGTTCCTTTATAATCATGATGTGAATGTACACAAGGGAGAGAGTAATTATGAATATCATCTTGGCTTTATTCATCTTAGCGTCCGCGGGCTTCGGCGGTTCCAGTCCGCAAGATAACAGCCTTACCGCCAAACTTCAGGCTTCATTAAATACCGCTATGATTCAGGGCTTGCACCAAAACAACAACCAAGGTCAGGGCCACAGCGGCATCAAATCAAACACAACAGAGATCGATCCGCAGATTGAAGCGCCTAAAGTCAAGGGCATTTATGTAACGGCTTATAGCGCAGGCGGCTCCAGAATGAATCAACTCGTAGATCTTATGGACAAGACCGATCTCAATGCCATGGTCATTGACATCAAGGACGATGAAGGATACATAACGTATAAAACCGAGAATCCGAAGCTGAAGGAACTCGGTAAATCTCAGCCTTTTATCAAAGACATCAAGCAATTGATGAAGCGGCTGGAGAAACACGATATTTATCCGATCGCCAGAATTGTCGTGTTCAAGGACACGATTCTTGCCAAGAAAAACCCGGAGCTTTCCTTCCGTAAAGGAGACGGCAGCGTCTGGACCAATGGCGGGGGCGACAGCTTCGTGAACCCGTACAGTAAAGAGGTTTGGGATTACAACATCGAAATCGCCAAGGAAGCTGCAAAACTTGGATTCAAGGAAATCCAGTTTGATTATGTCCGTTTTCCGGAGGGCTTCGAGAAACGCGCCGATTCCCTGAAATATACCAAGACGGATCAATCACGCGTGGACGTGGTATCCGACTTTGTACAATATGCCCGGGAAGAACTAGCACCGCTCGGCATACGCGTATCCGTTGACATCTTCGGGTATGCTGCTTCGGTACCCGCGGCAGAAGGGATCGGCCAAGACTTCATCAAAATTTCCAAGAACGTCGACATCATCAGTCCGATGGTATACCCTAGCCATTACACGGCAGGCTGGTTCGGCTCTCCTGTACCGGATAAGGCTCCTTACCAGACCATCAAAGGCTCCATGGAAGCTACCCACAAAAAGCTGGATGAGCTGGGGGATCAAAAACCGATCATTCGGCCTTGGATTCAGGACTTTACTGCGAGTTGGCTCGGAAGCGGAAATTATGCCAAGTACGGCAAAAAGGAAATCGAGGAGCAGATTCGCGCCCTCAAAGATACAAACGTCGATGAGTATTTACTCTGGAATGCTTCCAACCGTTATACGGAAGGCGTCACTCATAAATAATTCAATTATCAGTCGCAAAGGGTCGGCCAACAACAGGGCCGGCCCTTTCTGCGTTCAAACCGTTCGGTGAACTCTCTTGACAGCAGATGCTATGATGATGGATATGACTGGTTCCCCCCCCAATCTTTGAAATTGACGTACTCCAATTCAACCGCTGGTTGAGTTCTGGCTCGCCGCTCAATAAGCCAGTTATTGTTCCCAGCCATAGCAGGACCCTACAATATGGGGACAGCGTCATAAAAACTACAATAAGAAAGGCACAAACGCACATGCAACCGACCACAACAACACGGGGAAAGCTGAAGCAATTCGCGATCATTCTGATCCCCATTCTGATTACGCAGCTAGCCTTATCGGCCATTACTTTTTTTGACACCAACATGTCCGGAAAATTCAGCTCGGCCGACTTGGCAGGCGTAGCTATCGCTACAAGCATTTGGATCCCGGTCCAAACCGGCCTTAGCGGAATTCTAATGGGGATAACCCCCATCGTTTCGCAGCTCGTTGGCGGGCGACAGGAAAATAAAGTCGCTTACCAAGTGAACCAGGCGCTCTGGCTGTCCATCTTACTCGCCATCGTCGTACTTGCGATCGGGTATGCCGTTGTACCGGGCATTCTCGGAGCCATGAGCCTGGAGCCGGAAGTTCGGCGGATTGCTTCCCAGTTTCTCGCCGCCATATCGATTGGCATCATCCCGCTGTTCGCATATACCGTGCTCCGCAGCTTTATCGATGCCCTTGGGCAAACTAAAATTTCCATGGTGATCACGCTGATTACCCTGCCGGTGAACGTAGGCTTGAACGCTCTCTTCATTTATGGATTCTGGGGCTTTCCAAGAATGGGAGGCGTAGGTGCCGGCATCGCTTCCGCGATTACATACTGGACCGTTCTCATCATCGCGATCGTAATCATCCATAAAAATCAGCCCTTCTCTTCATTCAGCATCTTCAGGCAGCTTCAAGGTGTTTCCTTGAGCGCATGGAAAAGCCTGTTAAACATCGGCGTGCCGATCGGGTTCTCCATCTTCCTCGAGACCGCCGTCTTCGCAGCGGTGACGCTGCTTATGAGCAGCTTTGATACGGCGACCATTGCCGCACACCAAGCGGCCCTGAATTTCGCTACGACACTGTATATGCTTCCATTAAGCATATGCATGAGTCTGACGATCCTGGTTGGCTTCGAGGCCGGCTCTGGACGCATGAAGGATGCCTGGAAGTACGCTAAACTTGGCATTAGCACAGCCGTTATCCTATCGCTGATCACGGCTGTCATCCTATTTATGGCCGGCAGACAAGTCGCCGGATTATATTCTAACGAGCCTGCAGTCGTGGCGCTGATCCAGCAGTTCCTGCTGTTCGCGATTTTCTTCCAGATCTCGGACGCGATCGCCACGCCGACTCAAGGGGCGCTGCGAGGCTATAAAGACGTGAATGTCGCTTTCATGCTCGCTTTTCTGTCTTTCTGGGTCATTGGCCTGCCTGTAGGATATGTGCTCGCCAACTACACCGATTGGGAAGCCTTCGGCTACTGGATCGGATTAATCACAGGCCTTGCCGTCGGCGCTGCCCTGATGCTTATGCGTCTGGTCAAAGTTCAACGCAAGTACACACGACAGGTCGATGCTTCATCTCGATCCGTATCCTAAACGTCTATCGACGTGCCTTCTTAAAAAAGACCGCCTCCATGCAGAATGCGTTCTGCAATGAGAGACGGTCTTTTTGCTTATCATCAAAAATTAGGCAGCGGCCTAATTTATTGGGACAATCGCAATGCCAAATCGTAAAGCTCACGGTTAAATTCTTTCTTCGTGTTAACGACCTTGTCAATATCCGTGAGGACCAGCTCACCCTTGATGATGCCGCATCCTTTATCGGATTGGCCGTCAATCAGACTGCGAACCGCAAAATCGCCAAGACGGCTGGCCAGGTTGCGGTCAAACGGAGTCGGAGCTCCACCGCGCTGGATATGTCCAAGCACCGTTACTCGTGCATCGATTGAGGCATGGCACTCTTTAAGATCACATACGATGTCCTCGCCACGTCCAACGCCTTCCGCTACGATGATGATACTGTGACGTTTGCCTTTTGCAAAATTCTCGCGCAAGCGGGTTGCCACTTCATCAAGGTTATACTCTACTTCCGGCACCAGAATGGTTTCTGCGCCTGATGCAAGACCTGCATGGAGCGCAATGTCGCCGCAGTGGCGTCCCATAACCTCTACAACGGACGAGCGAGCATGGGAAGACATTGTGTCGCGCAGTTTATTAACGGCGTCTACAACGACGCTAACGGCTGTATCAAAGCCGATCGTATAATCGGTAAATGAAATATCGTTATCAATCGTTCCTGGAAGGCCCATCGTTTTGATTCCGAGTTTACTGAGCTTGTTCGCCCCATGGTAAGAGCCGTCTCCTCCGATAACGACCAATCCGTCGATGCCATGCTGATTCAGAATGTCGGCACCCTTCTGCTGCCCTTCCGCCGTCTTGAATTCTTCACAGCGGGCGGAACGAAGGATTGTGCCTCCACGCTGGATGATATCCCCTACGCTGCGAAGATCCATTTTAATAATATCGTTCTCGAGAAGTCCTTGGTAACCGCGCTGAATCCCATATACTTCAAGACCATAATACATACCGCTGCGTACAACGGCGCGAAGCGCTGCGTTCATCCCTTGGGAATCGCCACCACTTGTAAGAACTGCAATTTTTTTAACCTCTGCCATGTTTCGTTTCCTCCTTCAATGTCACTCATGCTTTATGCTTACGAATCCATCGGCTGTTGACGTAGAAAAAGATCCGGGTCATCGGACTCTTCTTCATCAAACGTTTGGATACGGAGCGAACCAGCTGCTGCTCGCTGACTTTTGGATCGGATAAATATAACGCCAGTAACCCCTCAATGATCATACGATGAAAAGGGGTCGAGGGAATTGTTCTGACATCCTTCCGGGCCCACTCAACTATGGAAGCTATACGGTTCAGCATCGTATCGGCATCTTCGTAATAATTACAAAAGTTCAGATCGCCACCCAGCCTGTCTTCGTCTTGATCAATAAGATAATCCAGCATAATGTGGAGACTGCATACATTCGGAAAATAAGACGCATGAATGGACGATGCATCCTCGTCATCCAGAAACGGATCAGTTGCAGCCAAGAATAGCATGAACACACCCAAGGTTGATCCCGTTGCAGCCGCAAACTCGTTCCACCGCAGATGCGGTGTCCGATGAGCATGCTGGGACCACCATTCAAGCAATGCCGCTTCTCTCTTATCCGGATGGATGTGCTTGTGTACCTGCAAATCGGTATACAGCCCAGCCAAATCCCTTATGTAGGGCTTTGCCGCTTCATATCCTGATAATTGACCGATGCAATCCCGGCATTTCTGCACAAGACGGAGAAGGTAACCTCCATCCTCCCTTTCGGTCCGGAGAGCGTAATAATCGGCCGGCTCAGTCTCAGGCGTAACGGCATCCAACATCGACTGATGGAGCTGTCTGAAATCCGCTGGATCCAGCGAAGTACTACGGTCACATAAATTATCGAGATAATCGCTAATTGTCTGGTAAGCTACAATCAATGGAATGAGAATATGCTTCTCCGGCAGATTGGCTGCGGCATACACCGCTCCGCCCTGGCAGTGAAATCTTTTGTTATCTATACTGGCCAGTGCCTGCTTTCGTAGCTCCTCATCCGGAATTTGCTCAGCCTCCCGGCGCCACTTCTCCAATTCGATCCGCACTTCCGGAAGTATGAATTTATACACCCGGCTCATCAGCCCAACCGGACTGCGCGGAACTTTGCGGCTTAGCTCTTGATTATTCAATGAACTCTGCCTCCACATGGTTGTCTTTTTATACCTATCCAAATCAAACCTATTATAATATGATCGTTCATTTTGCACAAATAACACAAATCATTGACGGCGTACGGTAGTTGGACGCGTCCTATAATCCATCTATCTCCATTATGCGATATGTTATATACTAGTCGGAGCTGAATAACAGACCATGAACCTCATAAATAGCGTTATCTATACGGGCTCATGAAAAGAACGGAGATCCCCAGCATGAAACTTCCCGCTACGCCCAGACCGGATCAGAATTGGCTGCGCGCCTTTATGTTTACGATTTTTGGCACGACAGCCCTCGTCATTTCCTATTTCCCGTTATATTTCAAAGAAATCGGCTTCAGCAGCGCGCAGATCGGTTATCTGTATGCCATCGGCCCGCTTATATCCATGTTCTCCAATATGATTTGGAGTTACACCAGCGACAAATACCAGACTATCAAACGTATTATGAACATTCTGATTATCGGACAGCTCGTCACGATGCTTGTGTTGTGGCAGGTTGCAAGCTTCGGCGTTGTATTGTTCACCATCAGTCTGTTTTATTTTTTCTACTATCCGGTCTATCCCCTGGCGGATACGATGGCCATCCAAACGGCACAGAGGTATGGACGCAGCTTTACCGTCATTCGCGTATTCGGCTCACTCGGCTATGCGTTCTTCGCGCTTGCCATTGGATATGCCATCGGTGCTGCAGGCGCATCGGCCACACTGGCGATCGGCATTGGAATCGGCGTGTTCACACTGCTCTGCTCGTTTCTTCTCCGCGACGGAGTTGCTGTCAAGTCAGAGCCTGTTAAGCTGGGAGCCCTCCTCAAAATATTGCGTTCCAAAGAAATATTATGGTTCTTCGGCTGCACGTTCTGCCTTGCCATCGCCCACCGTATGAATGAAGCCTTTCTTACGCTTACTTTATCCGAGCTCGGTGCGGGCGAAGGACTCATCGGCTGGTCCTTAATGGTCTCGGCTGGCAGCGAGATCCCGATTTTCTTCCTGCTGAGCAAGTATGGCGACAAGATAAAGGAGCTGCCGCTGCTGACCTTTGCAAGCCTAATGTTTGCGCTCCGTTTCCTGCTCATGGCCCTGGCAGCTGATCCGTTGTCCGTGCTCGCGGTTCAGTCGCTTCACAGCATTACTTTCGGCGTGTTCTATGTAACCGCCGTGCGTTATATTACAAGGATCATTCCTTGGCAGTACCGCGCGACCGGCATGGCTCTATTCATTATCTTCTGGTCAAGCGTTTCAGGACTTCTCAGCGGAGCCTTCGGCGGTTTGCTGTTCGAAGCGGCAGGAAGACCGGCCTTCTACCAGCTTGCAGCCCTCCTGGCCTTAATCGCTGGTCTCGGGTTTCTTTACCGGCACCTCTTTGCCAAGCCGGAGGATATGAATGTCGGCGGAATCAGCGCTTAGAGGATCCGCTTGGATATCCCTCGCTTGCTCCAAAACAATAAAGGCAAGTACGGAGCAAAAATCATCCGTACTTGCCTTTGCTTTCTAATGACACTGGCTTGACCCAGCAGAATACAAAAAAGCACAGTTCTCAAAACCGAGAACTGTGCTTCATGCCTTGGTAATTCTATAAGATCTCCGTATTAGGAGCTAACTTACAGTTTTGTTACGTTGGCTGCTTGAGGACCACGGTTACCTTCAGTGATGTCGAACTCAACCGCTTGACCTTCTTCCAAACTCTTGAAGCCTTCTTCTTGAATTGCGGAGAAGTGTACGAATACATCCTCGCCACCTTCAACGGAAATGAAGCCGTAACCTTTTTCTGCGTTAAACCATTTAACTGTACCTTTCAAATGAACAACCTCCTAAAAATACCGCCATCTATGGCGAATATCCATATTATATCCCATGTTTTCTGACAATGCAATCCGTCAATTCGCCCTAAGGGGCTTTTTTTGAACCACTATTTAACAGAAGATTATTTGCTTTTACGCCCACGAGTGCGTTATCATTTACCCAAAAGCCTAAGTAGCAAACGGAGAATGCATATGATCAAAAAACATGAAATATACAAAAAAGACAAGTGGAACATGATGACGGTTGAAGTTCAGGGCCGGTACATCGTTCTACGCGAAATTTCTGACCAGTGGGGCGAAGAGACCCATACCTTTATGAGTCGGCCAGCCTTGATGCACTGGGCTCAAAACCGTTTCCCCAAAGCAGATTTTGAAGGCCGGGAAGATGAGTGGAGAGAAATGATGGCTGCTTTTAAGCAGGTGTAGAGCATGGATTATACAAATATTGTCATCTTCATTATTCTTGCGTTCAGTCTCGGTGCCGTCATGATCATGTACCGGGATAAGATACCGCCAAGACTGAGGAAGGGGATGGCCCTGATTGCCGTCGCCTTCATCTTGTTTGCCTTTTACCTTATTGTATACAGTTTCTTGAATCCAGGTTCCTCGTAAATTTATAGGATGAAATTGGCGGGTACGCGGCATACTATCGCTCGGATGCTTCAATTTCGAGGAGGTATTATGCCATGAGAGGCGCCAAGGTGCTCAGCATGACAATTGCAATCTGCCTGATCGCTCTAACTACCCGCAACGAAGTCTTATCTGAAGGAACCCGGACTCCAACTAATACATATCATTCAAGGAGGATTTCCATGGAACAATTGTTAAAACGCGCTGATGTCCCTAAAGAGCATCAATGGAAGCTTGAAGATTTATTCGCTGACCAGAAGGCATGGGATGCGAGCTTTGCGGAGCTGAAGAATCTTCTGAAACGCACAGCCGATTATCAAGGCAAGTTAACCAACGCGGCTTCCATCAAGGAATGCTTTGAGCTTGAAGACGAAATCTCATATCATGCCGAACGTTTATATGTTTATGCTCATATGCATCATGATGAGGATACAGCAAACCCTACATATCAGGCGCTATCTGCCAAAGCCAAAAAATTGAATGTCGAAGCCGGAGAAGCCCTCTCTTTCATTACGCCGGAAATTCTGTCCTTGTCCGAAGCGGAGCTTGACAAACTCATTGAAGACCCTTCCCTCAAGGAATTCAAATTTACGCTGTCCGAGATGAAACGGGAGAAAGCGCATGTTCTGTCCAAGACCGAAGAAGCGCTGCTGGCTCAAGTCGGCAACCTCTCCTCTGCGCCGCAGACCATTTTCGGTATGCTTAACAATGCGGATATGAAATTCCCGAAAATCAAAAACGAGGACGGCAAGGAAGTCGAGCTCACGCACGGCAACTATATTCAATTCTTGGAGAGCCCGAACCGCGAAGTTCGTGAGCGTGCTTTCAAAGCCGTATACGAAACCTATGGTAAGCAGAAAAACACGATTGCGGCTACGCTGAACGCCAATGTAAACAAAAATATGTTCTATTCCCGCGTACGCAAGTACCCTTCCGTTCTGGAAATGGCGCTCTATGGCGATAACATTCCGAAGGAAGTCTACACCAACCTGATCGACACCATTCACGAGAGCCTGCCGCTCCTCCACCGGTACATGGAGCTCCGCAAGAAGCTGCTGGGCGTGGATGAACTTCACATGTACGATTTGTTCGCACCGCTCGTAGAAGAGTACAAGTGGGACATCACTTACGAAGAAGCAAAAAAAATGACCAAGGAAGGCCTTACGCCGCTTGGTGAAGATTATCTCAGCAGCCTGCAAGCCGGATATGACAACGGCTGGATCGATGTATATGAGAATGAGAACAAACGGACTGGCGCATACAGCTGGGGCGCTTACGGCACCCATCCTTATGTGCTGCTGAATCATAAAGATAACCTGAACAGCATGTTTACCCTTGCTCATGAGATGGGTCATGCGCTTCACTCTTACTATTCCGACAACGCCCTGAAATACCGTGATGCCCAGTACACCATCTTCCTAGCTGAAGTGGCATCCACTACGAACGAAGCGTTGTTGATGGATTACTTGCTGAAAAACGCCAAAGATCCGAAGCAAAAAATGTACCTGCTCACCTACTATGCCGATCAATTCCGGACCACGGTATTCCGTCAAACGATGTTTGCCGAGTTCGAGAAGATTGTGCACGAACGCGCGGAGAGCGGCGAATCCCTGACCCCTCAAGACCTATCCGACATCTACTACGAGCTGAACGTGAAATATCACGGCAAGGGCATGCAGGTGGATAAGGAGATCGGCATGGAATGGGCACGGATTCCTCATTTCTACAACAGCTTCTATGTGTACAAATACGCCACTGGCTTCTCGGCTGCGACCAGCTTCTCCAAGCAAATCCTTGAAGAAGGCCAGCCTGCCGTTGACCGCTACCTCGGCTTCCTGAAGAGCGGCGGCAGCGATTACTCCATTAACATTCTCAAGAAGGCCGGCGTGGATATGTCCTCACCAGAGCCGATTCGTGAGGCGATGAGCGTGTTTGAAGACATCATCAGCCAAATGGAGCAATTGACGAAATAAGCAGCCTCTATAGCAGGATGAGCGATTCTTAAATTGACCAGTGGAATAAAATCCCTTGCCCTTTACAGGCAAGGGATTTTATACTGTTTGGAGGAAGGAGGTGTTCCCCATGAAAATTCAATGGTCGCTAATCGCAGCCTTATTATTTGCCCTGATTACGGCTGTATTCGCCGTCATCAACGTCAATCCGGTTGAAGTGAATCTGTTATTCGGCACAGTCAATGTACCGCTGATTCTGCTGATTATCGGGTGCTCACTGATCGGGGGACTGATTGTCGGCACGTTCGGCATTTACCGTCAATATCAAATGCAGAAAGAAATCCGTTCGTTAGCGGAGCAACTTATACATATCCGTGAAGTAACGGGATACACCCCTGAAGTACAAGCTGCCGAAGAGGAAAGCAAGAAAGAAGAGAAGGACGCCCCCGCTGCTGAATAGGGAGGGCGGTTCGTTTGAAACAAGGAGGCTTAACAATTCGTGTCGATACAACCGAATGAAACTTATGTGCTGGACCTGCTAAAAGAACTGCTCGATACACCGAGCCCTACCGGATATACCCAAGACATTATGAAGCGGATCGAACAGGAAGCCGCTTCGCTGAATGTCTCGCTGGAATGGAATGAAAAAGGCGGTGCCATCCTGTCCGTTCCTGGACAAGACGGCAGCCGTACAGTTGGACTGAGCGCTCATGTGGACACGCTTGGCGCGATGGTTCGTGCCGTAAAATCAGAGGGCACACTCCGGCTTACCTCCGTTGGCGGATACATGATGAACAGCATTGAGAATGAATACTGTATCATCCACACGCGCAGCGGCAAGAAATATACAGGCACCATCCTGTCCACGCATCCTTCCGTTCACGTGTACAGCGATGCTCGTGATTTCAAGCGCCAGGAAGCCCATATGGAGGTCCGGATCGACGAGCTGGTGGAGTCAGCCGATGATGTGAAGAAACTCGGCATTGGGGTTGGCGATTTTGTTTCCTTTGATGCTCGTCCGGTGATTACACCAAGCGGGTACATCAAATCGCGCCATCTGGATGACAAAGCCAGCGTTGCCGCCCTCTTCGGCTTGCTCGAAAGCATGAAGCGGGATAACTGGAAACCTAAACACAATGTGAAGCTTCTCATCTCGAACTATGAAGAAGTGGGACATGGCGCAGCCTACATTCCTGCCGACATCAATGAAATGATTGCGGTTGATATGGGCTGCATCGGCGATGACCTGAGCTGCAAGGAAACCGATGTATCCATCTGCGCGAAGGATTCATCCGGTCCCTATGACTATGACATGACCAGCCGTTTGATCCAGCTGGCCGAGAGCGAAGGCATTGCTTATGCAGTGGATGTCTACCCTCATTACGGCTCTGACGCCTCTGCGGCGCTTTCCGCGGGCAGCAACATCAAGGCCGCGCTGATCGGTCCCGGCGTTCATGCATCCCACGCCATGGAAAGAACACATAAACAAGCCGTTCTTAACACCGTTAAGCTGCTGGCAGCCTACGTCAGGTAAATCATTCATAAACAACGTCTATTTACGTACTTTCATAGAGGACCGTCCACGTTTAGAGGATGTTGTTCTTACGAATCTAACAAGGTTTCCGCTTCGCTGAAACCTTAATCTAACAAAGGGGCGTCCCGCCAAGGCATTATGCCTGGGGACGCCCCTTTGTTATTGATATGGATCGCTTAAAATTATTACGATTTCTTGCTCTGTTCAATCTTCTCCGCGAGTTCGTTCAAATAGGTCCAGCGTTCCATCAGATGCTCCAACTCACGTTCCGTTTCCTCTTGAGCCTTCATCAGCTCCTGAAGTCTGGCTGCATCGCTGCCGGCGGTCTCCATCTCCGATTGAATGGATGCCAGCTTGCTCTCTGCTGCTTCAATGAGGCCGTCAATCTGCTCATACTCCCGCTGTTCTTTGTAACTGAATTTCAAGCGCTCTCGCGGTGCTTCTTTAGCTGAATCGCTATCCGTGCCATCATTGCTCCCCGAAGCAGACTTGGAACTGGATGCTTCCATTTTACTCGCGGCAGCTTCACCACCATGGCGCTGCATCCATTCCGCATATTCGCTGTAGGAGCCGACATGGACACGGATCTCTCCGTTGCCCTCAAACGCCATTATCTTGTCTACCGTTCGATCCAGGAAAAAGCGATCATGGGATACCACGATACAGACGCCCGGGAACTCATCCAAATACTGCTCCAAGACGGACAATGTCTGGATGTCCAAATCATTCGTCGGTTCATCCAGCAGCAGCACATTCGGTGCGCTCATCAGCACCCGAAGCAGATACAACCGTCGCTTCTCGCCTCCGGACAGCTTCGCAATCGGCGTCCACTGCAGCGCGGGCGGGAACAGGAACCGCTCCAGCATCTGGGCCGCGGTAATCGCCGAGCCGTCCGCCATGCGGATAACCTCTGCTTCATCCTTGATATACTCAATCACGCGCTGACTACCATCCATCTCCTGATGCTCCTGCGTAAAATAACCGAGCTTGACCGTCGGTCCCAGCACGACTTCCCCGCCATCTGGCTGAATCAGCCCGGCAATCAGATTGAGCAGCGTGGATTTGCCGCTGCCGTTGGGGCCTACGATGCCAATTCGATCTTCGGGAACTGCGATGTAGGAAAGGTCCTGAATTAACGTTTTGTCGTCGATCTTCTTCCGGAGACCTTCGATCTCCAGAATTTTGCGTCCCAAGCGGGTGGAAGCGACTGAGACGTCAAGCTCACCAGAGCTGTGCACCATTTCCTGATCCTTGAGTTTCTCAAAGCGCTCAATTCTCGCCTTCTGCTTGGTCGTACGGGCCTTGGCACCTCTGCGAATCCAGGCAAGTTCGCTCCGCAGCAAATTCTGACGCTTTTGCTCGGAAGCAGCCTCGCGCTCCTCGCGTTCTGCCTTCAGCTCCAGAAAACGGCTGTAATTCGCCTCATATCGGAACAACCGTCCATGATCCAGCTCCAGCATGACATTCGCCACCCGGTCCAGAAAATACCGGTCATGCGTAATCATGAGCAGCGCACCGCGGCGCTTCTGCAAATACTGCTCCAGCCAGGCGACGGATTCATTATCAATATGGTTTGTCGGCTCGTCCAAAATGAGCAAATCGGAAGGCTGAATCAGAGCGGCGGCTAATGCCACTCGCTTACGCTGGCCGCCCGACAGCGTACCCATCTTCGCTTCATAATTCCGAATCCCCAGCTTGGACAGGATGGTTTTCGCATCGCTTTCAAGCTGCCACGCCTGCAGTGTATCCAGCGTCTGATTGAGCTTCAGCAGTTTCTGCTGCAGCTCCTCATGACTCGGATGCAGCTCCAGCAGCTCCATCGTTTCGGTGTACTCCCGCACCGCCTTCATCTCCGGAAGATCGCCCTCAAACACCTGCTGGAGGACGGTTTTGTCCGGATCAAACTCCGGGTTCTGTGCCAGGTAACGCACCCGGATGCGATTGCCCATCGATATTTTACCGGAGTCGGGCGGCTCGAGCCCTGCGATGACGCGCATAAACGTGGATTTCCCTGTGCCATTAACGCCGATAATGCCGACTTTATCCTGATCCTCCATTCCGAAGGACGCATCTTGAAACAGAATTTTATCCCCATAGCTTTTTGTTACCTGTTCGACGGTCAAAATATTCATTGTTATGATCCCTACTTACATCTATAGATTTCGTTGAGCGTTGTTTCATCGGTAAGATGGATACATTATAACGCAATCAGCACTGCAATCCCATAAGCTGCCGCGCCGCCGAGAAGTGAACTGACCAGATTAACTGCATCATTGGACATCCAAGCATATCCGCGCATGCGCACCGTATCTTGGCCGCAGTGTTGAGATACTTCCACTGATTTGCCGCACGCACGGCACCGATACATCACCTGTAAAGTCGCTCCGAGGTACGAATCGGCAAAAGCTCCAACCAATCCGCCCGCAAGGGCTGCCAGGACATACGGCCATATCTCTGCATCCATGCCGCTCCATCCAGCAAGTAACCATCCGCCTGCCCCAATCAGTATGCTCCCTACCGCTGCAGCCGTGGAGCCGACCCAGGAGACGCCGCCGGATTCGCCGGCGGTCAGTACCTTGCCGTTCAGCACGGAACGCGGAGGCTTCCGGCTAAGGCTGCCTAACTCCGTGGCCCAGGTATCCGCCGTTACGGTAGCCATAACACCTATAAACAGGAATACCCACAGATCGGACGGGAACCATGCGTTTATCAGACACAGCACCATACCGATGCCGCCATTGGCGAATACCTGGCCTGCATCCCGCCGGCCTGTCTTGGCATAGGATTTCTCCAAGTCTGCCTTCCGCTGTTTCCCGTACCGGGAGAGAAGTGTAGACGTTATGAAAAAAAGAAGCAGGGTTCCGAACCAAAACACGTTCCCTGCTCCGTAATATATGGTACCCATCAGAATAGCGGCCGCGGCTCCGGATTCCGATAGCGATCGTTTCCTGTATGCGGCTCCTGCCACGATAAGGGCACCTGCCGCTCCGATCAGCCAATCCATCTGTGACCCCTCCCATGATAAAGCATATCAGATTACCCGATTTCGCAGCGGCCCAGACGGACATCTCCCCAGAACAATTCGAATACGTCACCGGATTCCGTCGGACCTACGCCAGCCGGTGTACCCGTAAAGATTAAATCACCTTGACCAAGGCCATAATGTTCGCCGATGTAATCGATGATGCGCTGAAGGGAGAAGATCATATCCTTCACATTCCCGCGCTGTACCTCTTCGCCGTTCTTCCTTACGATAAAATCAATATCCGCCAGCTTCGCGGTTCCGGGAAACGCAATGGATGGCGTAAGCGGTGCAGAAGATTTAAACGCTTTTGCCGCGGTCCAAGGATGTCCCTTCTCCTTAATGACCGACTGTACATCACGCAGCGTGAAGTCGATGCCAAGAGCCATCGTTTTTACAAGCTCGTCAACACTTTTGCCTGGCGCGTAATCCTCTGCGAGCTGTATAACAAACTCACCTTCAAAATGAAGACTGCCGCGGTCCATCGGCAGCTTCAACACGCTGCCATCCAGCGGAACGACGGCATGCGAGGGTTTAAGAAAAATCATCGGCTCTTCCGGTACGGCATTGCCGAGCTCCGCCGCATGCAATTGATAATTACGACCTACACAGTAAACGTTATTCACTAGGGCACACATACATTAAAACCTCCATTTTCTTCGCCAGAATGGAACTTTAGGTGCAATTTTATGGATAAAAATCTGCCCCCATGTATCGGGGCGGTTCGTACAGATCATGATGGCAGGATTCATTCTGGCCAGCGATCTCATGCTCTTCGCATCATCCACCGTCCAGGCCATCGGCGTAATGCCATTCTTCACCAAATCCGACGCGAAGGCCGCATCCAGATGGGAGTAGCCGATAGATAAAAAGGAGCATTTCATTTGCTTCAGGCGTGCTACCAAATTGCGAGGATGCGCATCAATAATAAGTCCGGTTCTCACATTAGGTTCCAATTCCTTCGCTTTCATCAAGGCTTTCGGCTCAAAGGAAGTGAGCACCACATCCGGAAGCATCCGGTGGGCATGAATCCGTTCCAGAACGGCCTTCTCAAGGCCAGGATACATATCTCCGCTTGTTTTAAGTTCGATATTAAGTTTCAATCGGCCTTTGACAAGCTGCAGGACTTCATCGAGCGATGGAACCTGCTCTCCCCTGAATTGGCGTCCCTTCCATTCTCCGGCGTCCATCCTCCGGATTTGCTGCCAGGTCAGATCCTTCACCTTGCCCTTCCCGGTCGTCGTACGATCCACGCTGAAGTCATGTATCACTACAGGGACCCCGTCCTGAGTCAATTGCACATCAATTTCCATCCAATGCACGAAGGGCTCATCCATCGCCATCTGAATGGCTGCGCGCGTATTTTCAGGTGCTTTACCGGAAAACCCCCGGTGAGCCACACATAAATTGTTCATGGTGGGACCTCCTTGATGTAACGTTTAACGAATTATTCCACAGCCTTGCCTGCTATAACTTCACCATCAAGCGCTATTTTGACGCCGCCGACGGATCGCTTCTCCACCTCTTTCAGCAAGGATTCAGCTTCTTTGCCTTCAAGCGGGATGACCTGTCCGATCTCCGTTCGGTAAGGCGTCAGCTTCAAGTCACAGTCTCCTTGCTTGCTGCATGACGCCTGAAATACGGCTGTTTTCCACGTATCTTCATTCGACGATTTAGTAAATATAAAATTGCCGGTACTATACGCAATCCACTTGCCTTTGTACTGCTCCAATCCCTGCAGCACATGGGAGTGCCCGCCGATAATCAGGTCAGCCCCGCCGTCAATGAACGCGCGTGAGAGATTGATCTGATGGACATTCGGCGTCTTATGAAGCTCCTCGCCCCAATGGGCAATCACGACCACCAGATCGGCCTTAGAACGCGCTGTCTGGATCGCTTCAACCGCCTTGGGCAGCACATGGTCATACGCCCCGGCCACCCCAGGCCTGTTCTCCAGCGCGTACCAGGTCGTTTCCGGGAGCACACGGCTGAATCCAAGCAATGCAACCTTCATGCCCTGAAGCTCGAAATACTGGGCCGCGAAGGCTTCTTCCTCATTCCTTCCCGCTCCCACATAACGGATATCCTGGTCCTTCAAGTGCTTCAAGGTATCCAAAAGTCCTTCTTGGCCTTGATCCAGGATGTGATTGTTAGCCAGATTAACGGCCTCTACTCCTGCATCTCGGAGAGCCGGCAATACGTCCGGTGAGGACTTGAATACGAATTTCTTATTGGCCGCGCCAACGCCTCCGGTCGTAACCGGCGTTTCCAGATTAAGCACGGTTAGATCGTCCTCCAGGAATGCGGTGCCCAGATGCTTGTAGGGATAATCATATCCGTGCTTCTTCAGCTCAGCCTCCACCTTGCCCGAGAACAAGGTATCCCCTGCAAAATGCATAACCACCCGCTTTGCCATCGCGGAATCGGTAGGATCATCTGTTGCGCTGCCTTCTGGCTCGGTCCTATCGGAACCTGGGGGTTCGCCAGTCTCCGTCGTCTTCGGAGGCTTTGAATCCGCCCCCTCCCCGTCAGCTTGTTGTCCGGAGCCGGGGCTATCCGCCTGAGCCCCTTCCATGCCAAAGTCCGGCATACCAGGCGGATAAGCCGTTTGCTGAACAGGATCTTCCTTAAATTTAAAATGATAGACAAGCAAAGCAGCGATCATAAAAATCAAACATAAGTTAAGCATGATCCAAACCTGTCCGGTTCGCTGCTTACGGGCCTTCTTCTCGGCCTTGCTTTTCTCTGATCGTGACAGATGCATAGGTCACTCCTTTATTCACTTATGAGCTCGCGTTATAAGTCGCTTCCCCCATTATACCAGCTTCCATATAAAGAATAGAACCCCCCGTCACCGGGGAGTTCCATATCTAAGCTTCTATTCGAATTTCCGGTAATAACGGATTTACAGACCTATCAAGGTGATCACGGAATCGCTGAGCGCTTCCATGTAAAGCGGGTCACTGTTCAAGGAGCCGATGCGCTCAAGCCGCATATCCATTTCCTTGGCAATGCTTTTGGCTTCAATATCCAGATCGTACAGGACCTCAAGATGATCCGAGACGAAACCGACCGGTGCAACCAGTACATCCTCGACCTGCTCTTCTTTATTCAGCGTTTGCAGCGTATCCAGAATGTCAGGACCGAGCCAAGGCTCCGCCGTCCGACCAGCACTTTGCCATGTGAACTGCCACTTCTTGACGCCGGCCTGTTCGGCTACGGCTTTGGATGTCTCAAGCAGCTGCTCCTGATAAGGATCTCCGATGGACAAAATGCGTTCCGGGAGGCTGTGAGCACTGAACAGCACTCTCACGCTGTCCCGGTCAGCCCCTGCTTCCTCGAACTGGTTCAGCTTGGCGGACAGCCGGTCTGCAAAGGCCTCGATCAGCTTCGGATGCATGTGATAGCTCTCCACAAACGAGATCTCAAGTCCCAACTCATCCGCTTTGGCTTGAGCGCGCTTCACGTAGGATCCGATGCTCATCGTGGAGTAATGAGGAGCCAGCACGATGCCGACGGCTTCCTTAATGTCGTCCCGCACCATTTGCTCAACACCATCTTCAATGTACGGAGCTGCGTGCTTCAGTCCCTGATAGCATACAAACTCAAGATCGATCGCGCGAGGATCCGCATTTAATGTATCCTCCAGCGTGCGTACCTGTCGGTCCGTATTCTCCCGGAGTGGAAAGACCCCCCCAACAATCGCCTCATAGCGGTCAGTAAGCTCCTTGAGCTGCTCCTCCGACGGCTTGTTCCCGCGACGAATGTGGGTATAATAACTCTCGATTCCTTCCATGTTCTCCGGAGTACCGTAGGACATAACCAACACGCCAATCTTGTTCTTCATACCAACTCACCTCTGACTATTAAAATATTCAACATTTAAGAGCGTTGTGCACCTGCGTGCAGTGCCTGAGCGGAGTATTCGTGAATATACGATGTCAACTCACGCAGTTTCTCTAGCGAAGCCTCCGGGAATAAACCGTGCCCTAGATTAAACACAAAGCCGGGCTCCTGAATCCCTTGATCGATAATCTCCTTCGCATACTGCTGGATGACCGGCATCGGTCCGGTCAGAACGGTCGGGTCCAGATTGCCCTGAACAGCATACTTATGCTCTAAACGGCTGCGTCCTTCTGCAATGGACACTCGCCAGTCGAGACCGATGACATCCGTGCTGAGATGCGTAAGCGTAGGGAGCAGCTCACCCGAGCTCACGCCTGGAAAATAAATTTTCGGAACACTCAGGTCCTGAAGCTCCGCAAAAATACGCGTAATGGTTGGTAGGACAAACGTTTGGAAATCCTGTGGAGACAATGCCCCCACCCAGCTGTCGAACAATTGAAACGCTTTCCCTCCGTTAGCGACGTGGGCACGCAAATAAGCGATCACCATATCCCCAAGTTTGTCCATCAGCAAGAACCATACCTTCGGCTCACTGTACATGAGCTCTTTCGTGCGAAGATAATTTTTGGATGGTCTGCCTTCGATCAGATAGCTGGCAATCGTGAACGGAGCACCGGCAAACGTGATTAGCGGCACTTCCAGCTCCTTATCCAGGATACGGATCGTCTCCAGGATATGTCCAAGATCCCCCTCGACATCAATCGGGCGTAGTTTCTCTACATCTGCCGCAGATCGGATCGGATTATCAATCACCGGGCCGATATTTTTCACGATATCGAAGTCTACCCCGATTGAGGCAACGGGATTCATAATATCGGAATATAAAATAGCCGCGTCTACACCAAGCTTCCGTACGGGCATCAAGGTTACCTCTGCCGCCAGCTCCGGTTGACTGCATATTTCCAGTAAGGAGTACTTTTCTTTAATCTTTCGATACTCCGGGTCGTAGCGTCCCGCTTGACGCATGTACCACACAGGAACATGATTCACTTCCTGCTTACGGCAAGCGCGAATGAATTGATCGTTATAGGTCATGATTAGGCCCCCATCAATGTGTATAAAGTTTCCTAAATTTCATTATGCCCTTTTTAAAAGTAAGTAACAACCGTCTTACATGGACATCCTATGAAAATCACATGACAATCTTATGACATTGTTAGCTTTTGGCACTTTTTAAATATGTTATACTGAAAGAACGGCATTTTTAGGGTACTCCCGCAATTCGCCCGGTCATTCCGGGCTCGACAGCTTAGAAAGGAAGTGAAGGGCACATTGACCAATTGGAAAATCAATCTCATTGTGCTTTGGTTCGGACAGTTTTTGGTCAACTCCGGGATGACAATGATCACCCCGTTCCTGACTTTATACCTGGCGCAAGACCTGAATGTTGTTGGAGACCGGGAAATAGGACTATGGGCAGGATTGATATTCGCCGCCAACTTCCTGACATCATTCATTTTTCAACCGATCTGGGGAAAAGTCGCCGATAAATACGGACGCAAAATCATGCTGCTGCGCTCCGGCTTCGGCATGGCGCTGGTCATTGCCTGCATGGGCTTTGCTACCCATCCATGGCATCTGCTGGTTCTGCGTTTGCTGAACGGTACCATATCGGGATTTAATCCTGCGGCGATATCGCTCGTATCAAGCACGACGCCCAAGAATCGAATGGGATTTGCGATGGGCATCATGCAGTCCGGACAAGTTGCAGGCACCATTCTCGGTCCGTTGATCGGCGGACTCATGGCCAGCTGGGTCGGATTCCGTCCAATCTTCTATATCACCGGCGGACTGATCTTTGCCGCTTCGATGCTTGCCTTGTTCCTGGTTAAAGAAAACTTCAACCGCGAGCAGGCAGCCAAGGCGCCGCAGCCCTCGGTTATTGCCGGGCTTAAAGAGCTGAGCCACATTCCGCAGCTGCCGGCGTTGTTCGCCGTCACGTTCCTGCTGCAATTCGCCATGATTAGTCCCATGGCACTGCTCCCGCTGTACGTTCAGAAGCTGCATGGAACCGCGGTGGATATTGCGATATGGGCCGGGTTCGTTGTAGCCGTAACGGGGCTGTCAAACATGATCGCCTCCCCGATTCTCGGCAAGCTCAGCGACAAGGTCGGTGCGCACCGCATTTTGACCTACGCCTTGATCGGTACGGGACTTACGCTGATCCCGCAAGCCTTCGTTCAATCGGTGTGGCAGTTGATTATTGTACGATTCATGATGGGCGTCTTCATGGGCGGGCTGCTGCCGAGTGTCAACGCGCTGATTCGCTCTTACACGCCGGACGGCATGGAAAGCCGCTCCTTTGGTTTCAATACAAGCTCGCTTGCGCTTGGCAACATGCTGGGCGCGGTGATCGGCGGATTCTTATCCGGTTTCATCGGAATCGAAGGATTGTTTATTACTTCCGGCTGCCTGTTGATCATCAATATGATGTGGGTGAGACGAAAGCTGTTCTCGCAAAAGCCTTCGCCCAAATATCGTTGATCCCAGGAGTCTGTCATCTAAGATGGAGCTAGTCTCCCAAACCAAACAACAAAGGGCTGTCCCGTGGTCTACATCGACCCGAGGACAGCCCTTTACTATATTCATGTACCCGTGAAATCACCTACATCCATGGGCCATGCGCCGGATTATACCAGGCGGCAAGCTACAAAATGACCCGGGTGCACTCCTTCCAATGGTTATCTGATCGTCCAGCACATCTCGCTATTGATTGTTTCATCCTTTAACTCGTGCAAGGATCAGCCCGTCATAAGCTGGCAGCAGCGTGCTAACCACCCTCTTGTCCGTCGCGATGATTTCATTAAACCGGCGTACCGCTTGAACCGAAGGACCGTTCTTCTCCGAGTTCAGCGTTCTGCCGCGCAAAAAGCAGTTATCCCCCGCTATAAGCGCACCCGGATTCGCAAGCTCCAAGGCATATTCCAAGTACCGAGGATAGTTCTCCTTATCCGCATCAATAAAGAAAAAATCGAATGTCCGCCCTTCCTGCTTCAAAGCTTCCAGACTATCCGCCGCCGGACCGATGCGGTACTCCACCTGATCCTTGAATCCGGCCTTCTCCAGATGCCTGCCTGCAAGTTGCGCATATTCTTCCTTCAGCTCGAGTGAGGTGAGTTTGCCGTCCGCAGGAAGCCCTCGGCACAGACAGATGCCGCTATAACCGCCAAGGGCACCGATTTCGAGAATATTTCTAGCGCCGGCCGTCTGTACCAGCATGGTCAGGAGTCGGCCATATGCCGGTGCCACCGAAACCTCCGGCATCCCATGCTCGCGGATGGCCTCTATGACGAACTGAAGCTCTTCATCTTCAGGGTATAATTGGTTAACATAATCATCAGGGGTCGTAAGCAATGAAGACGCCTCCTTTGTCTTAATAAGATGCGTTGTTTCCCGTTAAACCTAACGAGAACTATCATATGATAATTGTCTTAGTCAATGCAATCGCCTATACTATATAGATTGAACCGGCGGCGACTATCGCCGTACACATGTTAAATGGAGTTGACATCGTTAATGCCTCGATTACAATTGATCGCGACGGCCCCGATGGGGCTGGAAGCTGTCGTTGCCCGCGAGTTGAAAGAGCTCGGGTACACCGACATGGAAGTAGAGAATGGTAGAGTTACCTTTTCAGGTGACCTGATTGATATTTGCCGCTGCAATCTGTGGCTCCGGACGTCGGACCGTATTCTCGTCAAGATGGGTGAGTTTAAAGCCTTTACCTTCGACGAACTCTTTGAAGGAACCAAAGCTCTTCCATGGGAAGAGTGGATTCCGGCGGATGGCGAATTTCCTGTGGAAGGGCGTTCCCATAAATCGCAGCTTAGCAGCGTTCCCGCCTGTCAGGGCATCGTGAAAAAAGCAATCGTGGAGAAGCTGAAGCTCTCGCACCGTACGGAATGGTTCCCCGAGGACGGCCCCCGTTATGTAGTCGAGGTTTCTCTCTTGAAGGATCGAGCCATACTGACCCTTGATACTACAGGGCCAGCCCTTCATAAACGTGGCTACCGAAAGCTGGTTACGGAAGCTCCGCTGAAGGAAACCATGGCTTCCGCTCTGCTGCAATTAAGCCGCTGGGGCCCGCATCGTCCGTTGTATGACCCGTGCTGCGGTTCAGGCACCATTCTGATCGAAGCCGCGATGATGGCCTGGAATATTGCGCCCGGCCTGCGCCGCTCGTTCCCGTCCGAGCATTGGGATATCATCGGAAATGACCTCTGGGAAGATGCGCGCGAGGAGGCTTTTGACGCTGTGAAGGACGATTTTCCGCTGCATATCGCCGGAAGCGATATCGACCCGAAAGCGATCGAAGTAGCCAAAGCTGCCGCCAAAAGTGCGGGACTTGCTGGCGAAATCGACTTTAGAGTGCTCCCTGCAGCCAAAGCCATACCTGAAGGTGAATATGGTTGTTTTATCACCAATCCACCCTATGGCGAGCGGTTAAGCGAGAAAGAGGAGGTTGAACGTCTCATCCGCCAGCTCGGATCCGTATCGCATTCACTCCCGACCTGGTCCTTCTTCGCACTTAGCCCGACCAAGCAATTTGAGCATTACTTCGGCCGCAAGGCGGACAAGCGCCGCAAGCTGTTCAATGGCCGGATCGAATGCCAGTATTATCAATACCTGGGCCCCTTGCCGCCGCGTAACAAATCGGCGGAATAACGAAATGACGCTTCCTGCAATCGCCGCCCTTGGGCGGCTTTTTTGCTCGGTCATCCGGGCCAAGCTATAATAAAAGGATGTTTTTGAAAAAAGGAGGATACCCACGTGCTCTCATCCCCATCATGGAGCGATATCCGAAGCCGGGTCTCCAAAGGGCTGCATTACCGATACACCGCATATTTATTATTCCTTATCCTCATGATGTACAAGCTGATCATGCTTGATCATCATCTCCATATTACCAACATGAAGCTGGATCAGGCAGACTATGTGATCGCTGTCGGCTCGCTCCTGCTGATCTCCTTCTGGACCTTGTGGCTTCCGGCAAGAGGCCGGCTTGCGGCCTTAACTTTATTAAATCTCTTATGGACGGGGATTCTGTACGCCGATTTGATCTATTATCGCTACTTCGATGATTTCATTACAGTGCCGGTACTTATGCAGGCCGGACAAGTCGGTTCCCTCGGGGATAGCATTCGTTCCCTGATTCATGCGTCCGATCTGTTCTTTTTTATCGATTGGCTTATGATCGTCCCATTTACTGCCGTGATGGTGTTCCGCAAACGGAGATCCACCTTTGGAACCTACGCACTCCCGGGTGAATATCGCCAGCATCGGCGGAACCGGATCATTCGCCGTTTGGTAACAGGCACACTTGTGTTCATCCTCGGCATGGTCATGACTTTCATTCCGATCAAAAAAGCGTCCAATACATGGGCCGTTGGCCTCTTTGAAGGCAATTGGTGGAATATTACGCTATATAATGTGACAGGACTGATCGGCTTTCACGGTTATGATATCTACCGTTATGGACGAGATCATCTCGTGGGGCAGCCCAAGCTTCCGGAAGAGGAAATCAATCAGATCAAGGCATGGTTTGATGCTAAACGTATGGAGCCGTCCGATACGGACGCCTTGTTCGGCAAGTATAAAGGCAGCAATGTCATCATGATTCAGACGGAGGCCTTCATGAATTTTGTCATCGGCCAGTCGATCGGGGGGCAGGAAATCACCCCAAACTTCAACCGTTTGATGAAGGACAGTATGTATTTCAGCAATTTTTATCATCAAACCGGTCAAGGGCGAACGTCCGACGCGGACTTTGTCACGCACAGCTCCTTGCTTCCGCTACCTACAGGTTCCGTATTCACGCGATATGCTGATCGCGAGTACGATACCCTTCCGGAGATTCTGAAAGAACAGGGCTATGGCGCAAACGTGTTCCATGCCTATGACAGCAGCTTCTGGAACCGTACCACAATGTACCGAGAAATGAATTATGACCGGTTTTACAGCAAGAAAGATTTTGAAATGAACGATGTGCAGGGATGGTCATTGAGCGACAAAGCGTTCTTCGCGCAATCGCTGGATGCGATGAAAGGCATCAAAGAGCCCTTCTATTCCTTCCTGATTACGTTAACGAGCCATCATCCGTATTATGTCCCCAAGGATGGGGTGAAGCTGGATACAGGGGCTTTTGAAGGCTCAATATTCGGGAACTATTTGCAGTCGATCCACTATGTTGACGAAGCATTCGGCCAGTTTGTCGAGCAGATGAAACAGCAAGGACTGTGGGATAACACCATATTGATCATCTATGGGGATCACGACAATTCGATCAAAGAAAAAGCGGACTATGAGAAATTCCTGGGACGAGAACTGAATGCACTCGACATGGAGCAAATCATGAATCAGGTTCCCCTGCTCATCCGCCTGCCTGATGGGAAGCAAGCCGGAGTATATCCTGAAGCCGCTGGCATGATGAACGTGACACCAAGTATTCTTCATCTTCTCGGCGTGCCAAAAGAACCGTATTACTGGATCGGAAGCCATCTGTTTGATGACAAGCCGCGTCTAATTCCGCTGCGCAGCGGCGCATTCTCCGATGAGAAGGTGTTCTACCTGCCTACCGAAACAGCCGGACTTGAAGGCGGAACCTGCTACGATCTTGCGACGCGTCAGCCTACCGATATTCAGGCCTGCCGTGAAGGTTATGATAAAACACAGGAGCAGCTGCGTATTTCCGATCAAGTGATCACGTATGACCTGCTGAAGTTATTTAAATCACAGGGCGAAGCGAATGCCCGATAACCGGGCCTAACATTAGTAAATTTCAAATTTTGTTCAGCCTCTGATCGCTGTTGACTGGGGCTGCTTTAAACCAAACCAACCAGGCTGATCATATCCATCAGCCTGGTTGGTTTTTTGAGCTAGGCGTGTCCGAAGAGGCACGCCTAGCTGCATTTATGAAGAATCATCTTTTTACTGGTAACATTTCTTATATCAAGCCTGGCGGGTAACCGACTCAAGATGTTTTCTCCGATTGACAAGCGTTCCGTACATCAGCACAAGCCCCATCCATGCCAGGCTAGCTACAATCCCCAACGTCATATAGGCAATGTCAGGTGCAAAGAGTCGTATGGAATTCCAAGGGGAGCTTGTCAGACGCGTGAAGAGCGGAATGATGCCAGCTGACATCGCAAATAGAACCAAACTCAGCGGAAGCGTGAGATATCACTTCAAGTTGCGTTTCTTCATTCTTAGCAGCAACCATATCAGAATAGCGAGCAGGATGAACAAAGTTCCCGCCAATCCCCAAATCATCGGATGGACTCCAGCGGAAGGAGGTTTCGGAATCAAGTATATAATTCAAATGCGTATATCAATATGTAAAAAAGCCCGTTCATTAGCTCGAAAGCTATTGAACGGACTGCACAGGATCATAAACTACTTTTTAGCTGAACGAAGCTTGGACAGACGTTCCTTCTCATCGCCTAACAACTCTTCCGCCAATTCCACCGTGTTTCGATTTCCCTGCTCAATTACCTGGGAAACCGCTTGCTCCGTATGGGATAACGAATTCTCCGCTTGCTGAATCAGCTGTTCCGTCGGATGGGACATTGCCGAGGATACGGCACGGTGCAGCTTCTCCACGGAATCTAGCGCGCTGTTGCTGGGACTGTTGGAGTGTAGACTGGAATCGTGACTGTTCATGACGGATGCTCCCTTCTAAAGTTGTTGTTCCCGTTGCCCTCTTAGCATGGATGGCTGAGCCAGGAACTATACCCGTAGAATGGGAATTCCACTTTAACTTCAATGCAGATGTGTTAAACAGCCTGTTTGTTTGTTATTTCACAAAAGGCAGCGCCTTTGCCAGCACTTCATCCTCTGTAGGCGCGCTGACATAACGGCCATTGATATACATAAATGCTCGTTTGCCGCAAGGACCGCAATAGGATTTACAGCCGATCTTAATGTCGGCATCCGGTACCATTTTCTTAATTTTCGGGATCATTGTCTTCAACTTCGTATGTCTGCACTTCTCGCAGACTCGAATATCATTAGCCATTGTACATTACCTTCTTTATTCTGAAGTAACCTAGTGGTCGCCGTGATTGCCCTGGGACGGATTCGTAATTACAAAGCCTTCCTCAGGAAAATAAAGATAGTCGATTTTGACGCCGTCCAGGAAAGGTTGTCCTGCCTCCAAAATGACGTCGATCTCTTTATCTGTGGATACAATGACATCATTTTCCTTAGGCGTGTCCAGATCCAGGCCGTAGTGGGCATGATCGCCATGCGCATGGGTAACCAGCACGCGGAGTTTCTTATCCTTGTTCTCTTCCTTGTCCAGCTCTCGCTTTAACACCTTGGCGGCATTACGGGTAATTTTACATTTCACGTATATTCATCTCCTCACGGATGTTTCATTCAATATGTTATTGTAGACCCCTGCCAACTTTTTCGCAAGGTCCGATCCGTATTGTTACCGCCCGAAGCTCATTTACCTCACACGCTTGGCGGGGCCCTGGTCCTCACCGATCAGACCTGGATATTTCCGTTCAACCCGGGATACAAACCAGTTCATCAGCAGCATCGTGACTCCGATGTCATCGATCGGCAGCAAAGGCATAAAGTCCGGCAGCACCCAGTACAGCACAACGGGGACCAGAAATAACAGCTTGTCCCCGAGTGCAACCCGGGAAGAGGCTAAATACCCGAATATCCGCTGGAATACATGCGACCAGCGCCGAAGCGACCATAATCTTCTCCACTTCATATTGTTCCCTCCATTCCAGGCAGCATGTCTATATCATTACCCAATTAGCAAATCTCTAAGAAATCCCGGAAACACGGTATTCGGTGGCTGCAGCAATAAAAGCGCGAAAAGAGGCCACTGCCTTGTGATCCATTAAAGCAGCGGCCGTATTCTTCTATATTTTATACGTTGAATAGACCTATTCGTTTCAAACGATCTTATTCCAAAGACATAAACGCAGCTAGAATAGAACCCACCTCGACGCACAGATCCTCGAAATCCTCAAGCGGCAGCGGATTCATCCCATAACCAATCTCCACGGTAAAGCCCGGCCTCCGGTAATGCTGAATGAACCAATCCTTGTATCCTGCATCGCTGCCCTGCAGCTTCACCGGCCTGTAACCGCCGGCCTGACCTAATCTTCGGGCCATGTCCTCACTCTCCGGAGGTTCGTAGTCTCTATAATTCCAATAGATTTCCCTGCCTTGGCTGTGCAGGGAAATGGCCCGTTCCGGAGATATCGATAACGTATGCTGATAGACGGCCTCGGCTTCTGGCTCACTTAGCGGCTTTGTCCCCGCATAATCCTGCGGCGACGGATGGATCTTGCCCCTCCGCGCGACTTCCTCATTCCAATGCGCAGGGAATTGATCCCCCAAATCCACGCCGTTAATATTAGCCTTCCAGCGGCGAAAGTCCTCGCGCCCGCCATTCCATTCGAGCAGACGCTCATAATATGGATGAGAAGGGGTAACGCCTTCTTGGACAAGCTCTACCCCATCCGGGTTCGCCATCGGCACGATCCATAACGTATAGTTCCGGTACCACGCATGCGGATCCTGAAAATAAACCGGTGACTCTTGCGATAAAGCCTTGCTATATTCCTCCATGAATCGCATCAGACAAGGGGTTGTGATCCATTCATTGGCATGCAGTGCTGCATTGATGTGAAGGTTCTTAGGGCCTTTGCCGATTTTGGCCGCATAAATGGGTTTGCCGAGCACACTTCGGCCGATGACACTCCACTCGATAACAGGGTAGCGAAGCTGCATCTCTTGTATATTACGTTCCAGATCCCCCGGTCCGTATTCGCCGGTTAATCGTATCATGCGCCTATGCGTGGTACCCGGCAGAACGATCGTTTTTCCCTGTGGCAGATGATGAGCTGATAATCCGGGATTCAGTTCTTCCAAGGCTTCCTTCCGAAACCGGAACGTACTGGCAATACTATCAAAGGTATCATGTTCCTGAATGACATACCTTCGGCGCAACGATGCAGGAAGATAGAGCATTTGCCCCTGCTGGAGATACGGCTGCTGCGCCGCCCATGGATTCGCCGTAATCAGCTGTTCATACGCCAGACTATATCTGGCAGCCACGCGTCTTAGCGTGTCGCCCTTCTGTACGACATATTGCTGCATAATGGATTCCTTTCCGCGGCAAAGCCGCTTCAATTAGCGTCCATTCCATGTATATGAGCGGCCGGTTGTCCAACATGTATGATGCAAAAGATCGAAAAAGGAGCAGATAATCCCATCCTTTTCGAACCATGGCACGAGAAATAATAAAGGCAGGCAAGGTGTAATCCCTTGTCCTGCCTGCGCTTGCTTGCTCTTATTCATTCTTGATAAGCTCTAAGGTATGAATGTGAATTATAGCTTCGTAATTTGCCAGACAACAGGCGTCCGCTTGATATACTCTCCGAGCCATTCGGTCGCAATGCTCTGAAAAATGACCGGATCTCCTGTACAGAAAAATTGATGCACCGGGCTCTCCATGCTGCTCGCGAGCTGGCCTTTATCGTACAGAATCGTGCTGACCTCGCGAGCCGTCTCATCGGCGGAGCTGATCAATTTCACGGACGGCCCCATAACCTTCTGGATCGTATTCATCAGGAACGGATAGTGAGTACAGCCCAGGATCAGGCAATCAATGGAGGTATCCTTGATGCCTCTCAAAGATTCTTGCACCACCTGCAAGGCATCCTTGGATCGGAACAATCCGTGTTCGACGAGCGGTACCAGTTCGGGACAGGCTTGACTTTCCACCTCGACGTAAGGCGAGAGCTGTTTCAGAGCCGCTGTATATGCTCCGCTGCCAATGGTTCCGACAGTACCGATCACGCCGACGTTACCGGTCTTTGTTGCGCTTATGGCGGCACGCGCCCCTGGGTGAATGACACCGATGACCGGTACAGGCACTTTGGACGAAATATAATCAAGCGCCGCCGCCGTAGCCGTATTACAGGCGATCACAATCATTTTAGGATCATACTGAATTAAATAATCTACAATTTGCTCCGTAAATAAACGGACTTCTTCCGGCGTACGGGGTCCGTAGGGTGCGCGGGCTGTATCTCCGAAATAAATAATTTTCTCTCTCGGGAGCTGTCTCATCACTTCTTTAGCGACAGTCAGCCCGCCGACACCCGAGTCTAGTATTGCGATTGCTTGCTGCACGAACCCACCGCTTCCTTCTTGTCAAATTCATGGTTTACAGTGATACCATATGTCATTTCGGATCGAAATGTACCTTAAATCTTACCCCAATTCCCCCCTATCTTCAACAAGGGCGCCGCTCCCAAAAGACCGTTGTTTAATTGTTCAAGTAATTGTAGACTCTTGCGCCGGTCGCTGACCGTAGGTAGTTTATACTATAATAAGCGCGCGTATAGTAAAGGAGAATTCTACGTGAATGACAACATACATCATAACGACCTTATGGAAGCTGCGAAGCCGTTTATCGAGCTTTGTTATGCAGAATTAAACCGCAGCCCGGAAGAAGCCGAGGACCGGCTCATGAACATCCGCTCACAGATCGAGCTGACAGGTACATATGAGCATACGCTTGAGGAACTGACGCATGGAGCCAAAATGGCTTGGCGAAACAGCAACCGCTGTATCGGCAGACTGTTTTGGGATCGCCTCAAGGTATTCGATGCCAGGCACTTAACGGAAACCTCTGACATTTTCTCAGCACTCCTCCACCATATCGAGAGTGCCACCAATGGCGGAAAAATCATGCCAACAATTACGATTTTCAGGGCTGTACGTCCAGGAGAAGCCCCACTTATTATCAAAAACCACCAGTTGATTCGGTATGCCGGTTACGAAACGGCGGACGGGACGATTGGCGACCCGGCTTCTCTATCCTTCACGAAGGAATGCATGGAGCTGGGGTGGCAGGGAGACTTGACCGACTATGATGTGCTGCCGCTGGTTGTGCAGCAGGGGAATGAGCCGCCGGAGTGGCTTGCGATACCGAAATCCTACGTGCTGGAAGTCCCTTTGGAGCATCCCGAACTTCCTGCTCTTAAAGCGGAAGGGATAAAATGGTATGGGGTGCCTCTCATCTCAGACATGCTGCTTGAAATCGGCGGCATTATGTATACGGCCGCACCGTTCAACGGCTGGTATATGGGAACCGAAATCGGAGCCCGTAACCTTGCAGATGAAGGGCGCTACAACAAGCTTCCGCTTATTGCCAAGCTGATGGGGCAGGATACTTCCAGCGAAACTACCTTATGGAGGGATCGCGCATTGGTTGAACTCAATGCTGCCGTGCTCTATTCCTACAAAAAAGCGGGCGTCAGCATAGTGGACCATCATTCGGCAGCAGCCCAATTCGGTTTGTTTGAACAGCGCGAACAGCAAGCCGGGCGGGAGCTCACAGGGGATTGGAGTTGGTTGATTCCTCCGGTCTCGCCGGCTACAACCCATATTTTCCACACCTCTTATCATAACGACATCCGTTCGCCGAATTTCCATTACAGGAGCAAAGGGCAGTAATCGGGGCTTTATTTCGAATCGTTTATACACAACAAAGCCGGGGCTCTTTGCCGCCCCGGCCTTCATGTATTTTGATATGATCCTTATCCTCGTAAATGAGTGCTGAAGCGGTCAGCTGATCCCGGATTAATCGTTGACCTTCACTTCGGCAGCAGTGGACACATAAACCTCTTCTTCAAAATCCTCGTCAAACGAGGAGACCTGCGCAATTTCCTCATCTGCCATCCAGCTTTCTTGCCGGTTGCGCCAGGACTGAATGTCGGAGATCACATTCTCTGCCCGATCCGTCATAATGCCGATCAGGTTAACGCCCTGTTCTCCTACCTTCTCTGCTGCCTCCTGCACCTTGGTGCCGATGCCGCGGGCGCCGTCGGCAATGTCATTCCGAAGCTCTTTGCCGGATTTTGGAGCCAGAAGAAGTGCGGTAACAGAACCTGCAACACTGCCGATCAATACTCCCCAGAGGAGCCCTTTGCTCTTCTCTTTCATATTCCATCTCTCCTTCTATTTGGCTTGCCCTTCGTCGGACTTGGAGGTGTATTTGTTCCATGAATGCCAAAGCGTCATTCCGGCATCAACCCACCGGAACACCTCCCCGATCTGCCGTTCATTATCGAGGCGAGCACGTTCCAGATGCTCAATGGCAGTTATGGAAGCTTTTTTCCCTACAGCATGAACCGCATCGGCCGTCTTGGCTACCGCTGACGCAGCATCGGACATGGAAGCGGCAATAGCTTCGCTCGCTGCCAGCTGACGCTGAATCATCTCTAACGAGACCGATGCCTGCTCCAGCACCTGCGAGGCTTCTTGACTCAATCGGCTACTGTCTTCCTCAAGCCTGCCCAGCATGGTCTCGGCCCGCCCGATCAGCTTTTTAACCGACACCATCATGATCACCGCCGCAATCGCGATCAGAACGATGCCGATAGCAGCGGCCAGCGCACTCCATTCTGTCATCGGGAACTCCTCCTTTCGTCCGACCGGGCGAATGCCTAGTCGCTTGATGCATTATAAGCAGTATGGGCTTGTCTTGACACAACATCGGCGATTTTTTTATTCCAGCAGAGAAAAACCACGAGTATCCCCTACAACTTCGGAACATCCCAGCCGCTTGAGATAAAGACAACAAAAAAACAGACCGTTCAGGGATTACCTGAACGGTCTGTTATGGATGAATCGTATGGAAGAGCCCATGGCGCGTCATGGATACCTCTTTTTTAAAACTATACAAGCCTCAGTACATCTCGTTCTTTAAATACTCACGGACATTTCCCGCAAACTGCTCCAGCACATCAGGCAGAATCGGGGTTAAAGAATGAAGCGCATGCCTGTCCCAATCATAGTAGTCCTGCACGAGCGGTTTACGCAATCGAACCAGCTCCAGCAGCACCTTATGAACCTCTTCAGGGAACACCTTTTCCTCATGATTAATATCCATGATATCTTCATAACTGCTGGCATCCCGCATAATAAATCCGTCAATCAAGTAGCTGCCCACATCCGTTACGACTTCGATCGCCAGATGAAGCGCACGCTCCTGAACCAAGCCCAGCACCAGGCCTCCGTCCCATGATTGTGCCGCAGCACGCAATCCTTCCGCGATTTCGGGAATCGCGCTCAGACGCCGTTCAATTTGTTCTTGATTCACATAATACACCGCAAATCTCCTCCAGCCTGTTGTTGTAAAGTCTATATCATTGCCTACACTTCAAAATCAACACTAAGCGTATGATCTTTCACCGTATTGATGTATTGGATCACTTCCTGGTGAACAGGATGAACGGCATATGCTTGTAAATCTTCAAGATTGTCCACTTCAACGATCAAAGCCAAATCATAAGAGCGCTCGGAGCGAATAACATCGGCACCCGCCTCAAGGGATCTTAGCATCGGAATCTTGCCATCCATATCACGCAGCACCTGCACCGTCTTCTCAATATTCTCGGCGGATGAATCCTTCAATTTGAAAAAAACAATATGTTTAATCATCGTCCGTTCCTCCATCTCTAGCATTTATGTAAATCTTTCGTATCTATCATACCCCGTTCGTCCGGAAAAAGAAATCGCTACCACCAACATATCGGACATATCAGCTGCGCCAGATCTAGCCAAATAGGAGCACCGTCTGACTTACGCCAGAACGCGCTCCTGAGATCGAATTCTATTTAAGGGAACAACCGCTAAAATCACGAACCTAATTGGTTCAGCATGTTCTGGGCAATCCAGACGCCGGCGGCTCCTGCCTGAGCAAGCCCCCTGTTGAGACTCCCACGGCTAAAGCCACAAGCTGACACCTTCGGTATCATTGGGATTCTTGGGTGGTAGTCGGTCGTGCATTTCTGCTAACCGTAGTTCCCCCAAGTTCAGGGCTGTCTCATCAGCCCGTCCTAAGACAGTGCATATAGCATCTTAGGCTGACAGACTGTTACCATCTGCCACAGGTTGATTCATAATATTGATCGCTCCAACCCGATCACGATGAGCGTGGAATCCGCATGAGCATTCGTACCTTCTGTCTTTTGCTTTGTTCTTCTCCCCACAGGCAGGACAAGATTGCGAAGTGTAGGCAGGATCTACCTCCACAACCTTAATGCCGACAAGCTTTGCTTTGTAGAAGATGAATTGCCCAAGCTGATAGAATGTCCAGCTATGCAGATTCTTTGCGTTTTTGCGGCTTGTTCTTGCCGTCTTGCGAATATTCTCTAGTCGTTCAAGCTTGATGATTGACACACCTTCCTCAATGGCTGTATCGACAATTTGCCGACTAATCTTATGGTTTTGATCTTTCATCCAACGTTGCTCTTTATTACCTAGCTTACGAATGGCAGACAATTTTTTGAGTTTTCCTAATTTACGCCTACGTTGCTCATGCTTTCTTCGTATGTACTTGTTTTGTCTGCCGTTTCCAAAGAATCGGGTTTTACCTGTAGAAGTTACAGAAACAGCAGGAACTTTTAAACCAAGATCAATTCCCATGATGTTTTCGTTGCTTGTTACACTTGTTGGCACTTCTACCGAAATTTGAGCGTACCATTTCCCTGACTTTTCAATGATACGCATCAATCCAAGTTTGGCTTTTCTTAACAGCTCCATATCTCTACTAGTCGCTGTAGCACGAAACGTTGTTTTCTTCGTCTTTTTATCTACAACGATAGGGAAAGCAACTGTACTTTCGGATACCGTGTAGTTTTGATTGTTAACGAAATATACAGGTTTTTTAAGAATTGGACGAACACCAAGTTTCTTGATTTTACTGAAAACACTTTTGGCATCACGAATCGCTTGATTACAAACGGCAGACGGAAGAATTGTTTCTACATCTTTTGTAGTCATTTTCGAAAATGCCCCCAGTTGTTCAGCCCGTTCGGTTAGTTGATTGACTACCCGAATGTACTCATTTCCCAATTGACCTAGAATGGCTGGTTGATCAGGAAATATGCGTATCTTAACGGTTAAAACTTGCATGTGTTCACCCCCTTTTCTTTTGTTCTTCAACATAACGCTTTACGGTTTCGCTTGATACGTTTCCAGCTGTACTAACGAAAAAAGAACGTGTCCACAGACTAGGCAAATGAGCAAGATGCTCAAACTCCTGCCTTAATATTCGAGAGGTTACTCCTTTCACTTTTGCCATAATGTCTGATGGAGAATCGGTGGGAAGACAGTTCAGGAACAGATGGACATGATCGGGCATAACTTCCATCGCCACAATAATCCAGTTATTCTGATGGCATATTTCAGCTAATAGCTCCTTGAATCGAATTTCCACTTGTTTTACTAACACTTTTCTTCGATAACGAGGGCAGAAAACAAAATGATAGTTAATGAGAGATACTGTTGTAGCTGTACGTCTATATTCTTGTCCCATAAAACAATTGTATCAGTTTAACCACACAACTGCAACGATTAAACAAAAAGAAAAGCATACACGCACACGTGCTATGTGTTTGCCCTTCCCATCCCATGAAGGGATGTTCTGGCAAAGCCGTCTTTCATCCCACGATTAAAACCGTGGGCTTTCAGTCGGCAATCACTGTAATCGAACAAGCCGGCAAACAACCGGCAAATTCCTTGCGTCCTACTGCCGGTGGACAGAGCTTAATCTTCTCCTCCAGGATCGGGCAGCTTCTCCGGTAAATATCATGTCCCTTGTCAACCAGCAGCACCTTGCTTCCTGGTGACTTCAATGTCAGTTCATAACAAGCGAAAATGCCAGCCGGACCGGCACCAACAACGATAACATCATATTTGCTCATCATATCCCCCTGTGTGTTTGACTGTCGCTTTGCGCACACCACTTCCGGGCACAAAAAAAATCCTGCTCCGAATAGGTATGCTTGCGCATCCTATTCGTAGTCAGGAATTGGGATATACGAATAAGCATCTTTTTTCTTTATCAACCGTAGTTAATATAAAACGAATTCACGAATGAGTCAAGTTGAATCATGTTTATTATTCGTGTTTATCCTCTTATATTCTGGTTGTACATGCGATTCACCCCGATCTAAAACACCAAAAGGCGAACGATACATTATAATAATTAAATAAGCGAGTAGGTCTGTCGGACCATTACGTCCGACTTATAAATCATGTAACAACGAAATGGAAACAATTGTTTTATGTTTGGCTATTGAAAAGTGAGTGTCGAATATTGTAGTATTGTGTTAAAAAAATCGGAGGAATTATGCCTACAAAACTGCAGCAAGAAAAACACTCCATTGAGGCGTGGTCCCTGATCAATCGTAAATATTTGGGGAAAGGTGTGCGAGTCAAGCGCTTTCGCCGGCCGACCCGCTGCCAAATTCGCAACCGCGTCCTACTAGCCGTACTTATGGCCAACGATATCAAGTTGTCGCAATTGGCCGAGGAACTGGGAGTATCCTCCCGTAGTGTCAGCGCCTGGGTATATGAGGGACGCGTTCCCGGAAAAAACAACCTAGAGAAGGCTTGTGACTACTTGGGTTATCCCCGCCACATACTCTTCAGAGAGGAACTGCTGGACAAGTCACCTTTAATCTGTCAGCCGGCACCTTCCCGCTTCATGAAACGCACCCTGACACGCTCACCGGTTAGCAACCGGATTCTGACAGGTCTGTGCATGGTTCATGATTTGTCGGTAAGCGATGTCAGCCGCTGGATCGGCGTGCATCCTGGCACATTCCGCAAATGGCTGCACCAGGGCACCGTACCATCCCCAGCGTTCCAGGAAAAAGCGGAGCAGTTCTTCCGTATCCCTAAATCTGTTCTATTCGCAGATTGCGCATTAAAGCAAAATTCCTAATCGAAGTAGCCGTAATATCATAACCATACTTATATTTCAACCCATGCTCAGCTTGTCGGATCGCTCCGGCTAAGCCGGGCTTATTTTCTGTTAAGGCATATTTCGAGACGATCAGGGAATACAAGTAACATTCAGACCGCAATACTTAACTTTGAGGTGACAGACATATGACGTTACGCCATAAACAAATTGGCGCTGCACTGGGATTGCTCACCGGAACAACCATGGGAAGCGGCATTGGATTCCTGCTCGGCTGGCACTCCTTTAATTTGATCGTCCTGGTGGCCCTCTTCGGCTTATTCGGAGTTGCGGCTGGTATTTGGCTAGGCTCCCGAATGATATTCAAAGAGCTCCCTTAATGAATGATATGATATTCATCGTTCTGCCTCTTCCTCGCTGAGAATGGAGGCATAACCACACAAAGAAGACCGGAGGTTTCCGGTCTTCTTTGTTATGCATTAGTTATGGGTCCTTGTATTAACAACATACAATGGTCCAGACACAGCGCCTACGTTCTTGGGAGCTTCAGCAGCTCCATCGGTGATAGCTCCCGTGGCAGGGCTGCTGGCGGTCGTTTCCGGTATATCCTGGTCGCTCCAGGTTTTACCTCCGTCCTCGGTTTTGGCTTGACCGCTGAATCCCGTTTCAGGCGAGATGAAATGGAGAAATCCGGCATTCGGCGTGCTTCCAATCCAAATCCACGTCTCCCCGCCATCCGTGGTGCGATACAGATCGTTATTCTCCATCACGGTCCAGGCCTGTTTGCCATTCAGCGCAAAGATTTGGCGTACCGTGCCTTTCGGCTGAGCCTGAACCTCCCATTCCGTACCACCGTTATCACTAAAAGCAATCCAGCCTTCCCCGCCAATCCAGCCCGAGCTATGATTAATAAGCCGGACCGCCGTCACATCCGCTAAATCCACATCGGGTTCAGCGGTCTGATGATCGGGCGATACGTCCGTATCCTCTACTGCAACGACACTGCTTCCCGCGGTGTCATCACCTCCTGAAGCTGAGCCGGAAGGGAGCTCTGTCTCCGGGGTATTCTCATTCGAAGAAATCACCGATTGCTCAGGTACCGGATGCTGAGCCACATTCCCCTCATCCGTTGGTTGACATCCAACAGACAAACTCACAACAACGAGCATCGACAACATAAAGCTAAACCCTATTCGAGGTTTTATCACAGGATCACACCCCTTGTATTCAAAATAACTCGCCCGTAACTTCCGCTAACAGGTCTTATATTATAAATCCAACTCCATTGAATTCACCTTAAAGCTGAACGGTTCCTCCTGTTTAGTATAACGCGAGTTCTGCATGAAGAGGAACGAAAAAAAGCTGTTCTCCAAGTTAAATTTCCACTTGAAAAACAGCTTTGCTTCATAGATGCGGTCGAGAGGACTCGAACCTCCACGAGGTTTAGCCTGCTAATCCAAATACTTGATAAGCTTGGACCAAAAGGCCGAATAGTGCTCCCAGTTCATAAACTCCAACGATCCCCAGTGCGGCGAACAATCGCTTGCAAAGGCTGCCGTCTTGCCGGCTCCGTAGGTTCCGACCGTCAGAATGGCATCGCCTTCATGGCTTAGCAATTCCTCTGCCCCCGGCTTGGCTGACAGTTTATTATAACCCAGCAGCCTAGGCCATTCTCCCAAATCATTTACCAGTGGATGCGGCTGCGATACGACAGGCGAGAAGCCGCTTGGCATCTCTACCCGATCATCTTTGTCCATCATGACTACCGGCAGCACATCGGCCAATATCGTATTTCTATAATTGGCTTTCCCTTCGATTCCCATGAAGGTCAGGTAACCGCCAACCATCAGCAGGCCGCCCCCTTCAGCGACATACTGCTTCATTAGCTCAAGGGCGTTCGGAATAATTTGCATTTGATAGAAGGTTGGATTTTGGAGCAGGAATGTGTTGGCCCCTACGTCACTAAGTACAATCGCATCATAGGCCTTTAGCTCTTCCAACGATTGAGGGAAGCGCACCTGTACTTCATGCGCAGGCATATAGGTGACGTCAATTCCCTCCTGACGCAGACAGGAGAGCAAATAGGTTGCTCCCTCCTCGTACTTGGTCGAGGTAAAGCTGTCATAACCTTTCGTATGAATCATATGCACAACCCAAGATTCGCCAACAAATAAGATTTTCATCAGTTCAAGCACCTCCGTATTGTATATCACCAGGCCCTATACCTACAGGCCGTCTTGATCCCGTTTTTACGCTTCCGCGATTTCACACCAGTCCACAATCGTTTTGGCAATCATCTTGACCGCCTGAATCACTTCATCGACAGGTGTAAATTCGTCGCTATGATGGGCAAGGCTTGGGTCGCCTGGTCCAAAGTTAACGGTCGGAATGCCGACGTTCACCGGCCAGCCCATATCGGTATGGAAGCCCAGTCCTTCGATCTTCCCTTCCTCTCCAATAGCCTTCAAGGATTGTACACAGGTCTGAACAAAGGGATGAGACACATCCGTTTCTGCACAATCGGCATCCACCAGCCATTCGATTTCCGGCATATGCTCACGCAGCCAAGGATCTGATTCCGATACCTCGCGCAGAAAGTCCGTCAATTCCTTCTTTACGTTGCCGCCTACAAGCTTCTCGTCACGCTCCGATGGCAAGTATTGCGCGTTAAATACGATTTCCGCCTCATTGGCGAAGGAGGTCGGATATTCCCCAGCGTTTAATTGCGCGACATGCACCTGACAAGGGATCGCCAAGTAGGGATGAGTCTTGCTGACAGCCCATTGCTCATTCAAGCGGTCCAAATGCTCCAGAATATATCTCGCTTTCTTAATCGCATCCACTGCGCCGCCGTCCTGCCAATCCGCTTGCGGCATCTCAATATGGCCGCTGCGGCCTTGGATTTTGATCTTCCCCCATAAAATCCCACGGCACAGCGGGGCGATCGTTAGCGAGGTCGGTTCTGTCAAAATGCATGCATCTGCTCGATAGCCATGGTGGATGAAATCAAGCGCCCCCATGCCTCCCGCTTCTTCATCGACGACCGTGCCGACAACAACCGGACCTTTAAGCTTAAACCCGCTGCGAAGAATCGCTTCGACGGCCATAATCATGGCTGCGACTCCGCCCTTCATATCAACGGTGCCGCGGCCGTACATCTTCCCGTCAATCACTTTGCCCTCGAACGGATCGACCGTCCACTTTGAGCCTGCCATGACGACATCAATATGGCCAAACAAGAGCAAGGACTTGCCTTCCGTTCCTTTGCCAAACGTAGCCGCCAGATTGGGTCTGCCCGTAAAATCTCTTCCCGGATAATAGCCCGCCATGCCTTCATATTGCTTCAGTTCATCAGCGACGGGCTCCCAAATCTCGATGTCCGCACCCAGTTTCTCCAGCTTGCCGGCAATAAATTGTTGCAGGTCCTTCTCTTTCGATGGCCCTGGCTCCTCGAAGAACCAGGGGTTCACGCTCGGAATTTGAATAAGCTGCTGTAAAAATTGAATAATTTCATCTTGATGATTCTCGATCCAATCCATCACTCTTTGTTCTTGGTTCATCTCTCTCTCTCCTTTGTGGCAGCACTCTCCTGATACCGCATGAATCCGCAGCTGCCGTAAGAGTATCAGGAGCCGTGCCTGCTCCCTTATTCGAATCGAACAGTGCTTCCGTTCATAAAATCAACCCACGGATTGATCATCTCATCCCCGAATTTATCCTTTTTCTTCTCGATGCCGAACATATAACGGGCGTCGTCCACAGCCGGGTAGGCCGGGCTATGCCAGACCCCCCGATGGATGACGATAGCTTGTCCGGGCTTGATTCGGAAGCACTTGACGGTGGAAGCATCAGGGCTTTCATCCGGATTGTCAATATCCATGCACAATGCTACAGGCTGCACAATCTCACGATCAAAGGTAAGCAGAAGCTCTTCGCGGCTGACATGCCTCTCCATGGCTGTGACGACAAATTCGCGCCGCTTGGTGTCGACAAGTCCAAATCCGATGGGCTCCCATACGTCCAGCATTTGAACATAGCTCCAGCAATCCCACCCGTCACCGGATTTGGAAGGGTCAATCGCCGGCACATCCACCACTTTGCCATAGGGAGCAAAAGCCTCCTCCGTTAAATCTTCTATCTGCACCTTATACTCCATTAAGGCCGCCTCCTAAGGGTGTTATTAGAAATCAAAGCTGTCCACATTATCGTTCGTAACTTCAAGCGTGCCAATAAAGACGCTTTGTCCGTCTACCTTCACTGTTCCAATCGTCGGAATCTCCATGCCGTCTTTGATTTCCTTGCCTTGAGCCAGTTGATCCATAATATAGACCGTTACGTAAGCCAGCTTGCCCGGATCCCAAATAATATCTGTTTTGATCGTGCCGTTCTTGATGTAATTTTTCACGACGCTCGGCACGGCAATGCCTGTAATGGCCACTTGGTTCTTCTCCAAAGTGCCTGCCTTTACAGCTTGCTCCACGACCTCCGCGGCTGCAGGAGGTTCGCCGCCTGCAAATCCGATTATGCCTTTCAGATCAGGGTAGGTTTGAAGCAGGTTTTGCGCATTGGCATACGCCTTCTGTTGATCGTCGTCGCTCGCGACAGTCGTTACGACCTCAATCTCCGGATAGTTGGCTGCAAAATAAGCTTTAGCCGCATTGGATTTGGCAATCTGGTTTTGCGAGCCCAGACCGGCTACCATGAACGCGACCTGTCCTTTGCCGCTGATTTCCTCTCCGATCGTTTTGGCCAGAAGCTCCCCGATTTCTTGGTCTGTAGCCGGAGCTACATAATATTGGCGGTCTGTGTCCGGCGCGTCACTGTCCCAGGTCACAATATTGACGCCTTGGCCTGCCGCCTTCTTGAACACAGGGCCTACCGCTTTCGCATCATTGGGCGATACGCCGATACCGCTTACTTTGCGGGTCAGCATATCCTGAATCATATTAATTTGCTTGGAGGAATCCGCCTCTGTCGGCGCATTGAACAGAACCTTTACCTTCAAATCGGCCTCCGCCTTCTTCGCGCCCTTCTCAGCCGCCGCCCAATAAGCAGGGCCTATGGACTTTGGATTCATAAAGTAAGTTCTGGATCCCGAAGCTCCCTGGTTCGTTTTGCCTCCGTTATCCGTTTGATTCCCGCCTGTACTTCCGCATGCTGCCAAATTCAAAGCCAATACGCCCGTCAGTAACGTCAATGCCAGCTTTTTCATAGATTTCACTCTCCATTGAATTTTTTGTTTCCTACAGCAAGCAGAAGCAATGCCCCTAATATGACTGCCTGGTAAAGCACGGATACACCTAACAGATTCAATCCATTACGCAAAAACACGATGATTAGCAGCCCGACAAATGTGCCTGAAAGACTCCCCCTTCCTCCAAAAATATGTGTGCCCCCTATCAGAGTCGCTGTAATGACATCGAGCTCTATATTGGTACCCGATGTCGCCTCTGCGCTTGCCAGACGCGACACCAGAAATATACCCGCCAAGGCCGAAAACAATCCGCTAAGCATAAAGAGGATAAACCGGATGCGTACGACCGAGATACCTGAGTAGCGGACAACCTCTTCATTGTTGCCAATGCCGTACACATAAGTGCTGAATCTTGTTTTCTTCATGACAAAGCTGGCCAGAAGGAACATCACCACTAGGAAAATCGCATTAACCGGAATGCCGCCGACATACTGCTGGCCCATAAAGTAGAATGCATCCGGAAAGCCGCTAATGGGTCTGCCCTGATTGATTACGTAGACCAGACCCCGCAGCATCACGAGCATGCCAATGGTGACGACGATCGCCTGCATTCGGTGCCTTGCGATCAGATAGCCGTTAACCGCCCCGCACAGCAAGCCAGCCAGCAGCCCAATGATCACGCTGATCCATATATCGAGGCCCCGCTCAAAGGCAACTCCCATACTTACAGCGGAGAAAGCGAGAATTGAGCCTACCGAAAGATCCATGGCACCGGATATGATGATCATGGTCATCGGTATGGCGATCAGCCCTACTTCAACCATCTGGTTCAGCACATTCATAAAGTTAGTGACGGTCAGGAAATAGGGAGACAAGAAGCTGAACAGCACGATAATGACGAGCAGCAGCAGCATTTGAACGATCAGCTTATTTCCCCTAAGCGGGAACCGGCTTGTCCATGTACTCATACCAAATCCCCCTCTTTTCCTTTGTTTTGCCTTATACGCTGCAGCGTATTAATGACAATTGCCAGAATAATCAGAAAACCGGTTGCAGCATCAACCCAGAACGGTGAAACCTTGGATATAATGAGCCCGTTTTTGACAATGCCCATAAAGAGCACACCCAGCATCGTTCCGGCTATGGTGCCGACTCCTCCAAAGATGCTTCCCCCGCCGATAAGAACGGCTGCCATGACTTCAAACGCTAAACCGCTGCCTGCTGTCGAGGCTTGCACACTGCCTACCTTTGCTGCGAAAATAACCGAGGCGATCCCGACTAGCAAGCCGGTTAATACATAGACCTTAAACTTGGTTCGGGCTACGCTGATTCCCGCCAGCTTGGCTGCTGGTCCATTCCCGCCAATGGAGTAGATTCTTCGGCCCTCACGGGCGAATTTCATTAAATAAATGAAGACCGCGATAAGAATGACGGCTATTAGCAGCGGGAAGGAAATGCCGAGCAAATACCCTTGTCCGAAGAATCGAAATCCTCCCGGAAAGTTCGTCATCCAGGTTCCTCCGCTGATCCCTACCGCAATGCCTCTGAAGATATACATGGTGGCCAAGGTGACGATGATGTCCGGTATTTTCCTAACCGCAATGAAATAACCATTGACCATGCCGCATAGAACCCCGATGCATATCCCCATAGCGGCTGCAATCCATGGATGGATGCCATGGCTGAGAAACAATCCGACAGAAGTCGCTGTCACTGCCAGCACGGAGCCGACGGATAAATCCATGCCCCCCAGCAGAATGACCATCGTCATCCCGATCGCCACGATGAACATGGAGATGTTCTGATCCAGAATCAGCCTTATATTTTCGAATTGCAAGAAGTCAGGAGATATAATGGAAAACAACAGCGTAACGAGAATGGTAAATAAAATAATAGGCGCTTCATGCACATTTAGTAGGCGTTTCATATGCGGCCTCCTTCTGAAAGCGGATGTGAAGCACGCTGCAGCAATTGTTCCTGATCAGCCTCGCCATGTGCAAATTCATGCACGATCGTGCCTTTGTATAGCACCAGGATCCGATCACAGAGTCCAATCACCTCCGGCATTTCGGACGAAATCAGCAGGATGCTCAAGCCTTCCTGGGCCAGTTGATGAATAATATTGTAGATCTCCGCCTTCGCTCCGACGTCAACTCCCCGGGTCGGCTCCTCCAGAATAAGAATATCGGGATTCGCTGCAAGCCATTTGCCAATCACAACCTTTTGCTGGTTGCCGCCACTCAGAAAGTCTACGCTTTGGCCATCGTTGGGCGCTTTTATTCGAAGCTTCTCCATATACTCCTTGCTCATCTCTTTAATCCGCGCCTCGTCCAGCACCGTATACTTTGAAAGCTGCGGCAGCATCGGAATGGACAGATTTTGCCGAATTGACATCGGTTTAATGATGCCTTGACGGTGACGATCCGGCGGAACATAAGCAATCTTCTTTGCTTTGGCCTGGCTCGGATTATTGATTTTCACCGCTGCGCCACGAATAGTGATTTCACCCGTTCCCCGCTTTAGACCGAATAAACGCTCGGCAATCGTGTGCGTGCCCGAACCCGGAACGCCGAACAGCCCTAATATCTCTCCTTTTCGCAGCTCAAAAGATACACAGTGTGCGGAATCGAGCGACAACTGCTCGACCTTCAGCACAACCTCTTGATCGTGCTTCTTCTCCCTTACCGGATATAGCTGGCCAACCTCTTTGCCCACCATCATTTGAATCAAGCTCTGTTCGGTAACCTCTTCGATTCCACGGGTATCAATCTTGGCTCCATCCCGCAGCACCGTTACCTTATCCGCAATTTCAAATATTTCCTTCATGCGGTGAGAGACATACACGATGGCTACGCCCTGCGCCCGGAGCCGGTTGACCACATCAAACATTTTTTTCACTTCGTTTTCCGGAAGCGCCGCTGACGGTTCATCCATAATGAGCACATCCGCCTGAAAAGACAGCGCTTTCGCAATTTCGATTACTTGCTGGCTGTGAACGCCAAGATGCCGGACCTCCTGGCGGACATCAATTTCACCTCCCCCTATGGAATCAACCAAACGCTGCGCCTCGTCATACATTTTGGACCACTGTATCCGGCCGAATTTGCCCACCATTTCCGGACGGTCGATAAATATATTTTCCGCGGCTGTCAAATTAGAAAACAAATTGAATTCCTGATGGATAATGGACACTCCTTGCCGCTGGGCGTCAAGCGGGTTGCCGAATGTCACTTCTTTGCCCTTCAGTCTGATCGTTCCTTGCGTCGGTGAATATACGCCGGACAAAATTTTCATCAGCGTGGATTTCCCTGCTCCGTTCTCCCCCATAAGCGCATGGACTTCGCCCGGATAGAGCTCAAAGCTAACATCGGATAACGCTTTGACCCCTGGGAATTCCTTGCTGATGCCTTCCATTTTCAAAACCGGATGCCTCATCGTTCGACCTCCTATTCACCTTACTGAGCTGCTTTTTGGATAACTTTAACAAGACTAAGCGTTAAATCACCAAAGTCTGAGAATACAGGTGTCCCTTTCCAGGAAAGAAACCCCGTATATTACCTTTTTTTTATAACGGTCTTATTAACCTATTGTTCTACACCGTAAGAAACGATTGTACCTGTTCTTCTGTCGGAATCGAGCTTTGGGCACCTGGTTCAGATACAGCCAGCGCCGATGCCGCTGTCGCGTAGCACAGACAATCGCGCAGCTCCGCTCCCGTTACATATTTCGCTGCGAACGCTCCGATGAAGGTGTCTCCGGCCGCTGTCGTATCCACTACGTCAACCGAAAATGCGGTTAATGTGATTTGCCTTCCGGATTGGTCCATATAGATAGAGCCTTTGCTTCCCAAAGTAATAATGAGATGAGGAATGCCGTCATTAAGCAGTTTCTTTCCGGCCTCCAGAGCCTGGCTGCTTCCTTCAATACGGATGCCGCTCAGCTCCTCCGCCTCGACCTCATTCAGAATGAGGAAAGTGACCTTGCTCAGTTGGCTCTGGTCAAACCCGTCAATTGGAGCTGGATTCATAAATACCGGAATACGTTGCTCTGCCGCTTTATCCAGCACCCTTTGATTGGCTGCCGATGATATTTCATTTTGCAGCAAAATGACGTCGAAACCAGAGAGGTCCAATTTATCTACCTCGTCTGCACCATACCTTCCATTAGCGCCTGAGGATAAAATAATGTTGTTCTCGCCTGCTCCATCGATTGTAATCAAAGCAAGCCCCGTCATACACGGCTTCTCGATAACATGATCAAGATCAATCCTAGCCTCCGCCAATTCCCTGCGTATGTCGATCCCAAAGGAATCCGAGCCCAGTGCACCCGCCATAGCGACCGAAGCTCCGGAGCGAGACGCGGCAACCGCCTGGTTAGCCCCCTTGCCCCCAATAAAGAAACGGGTCTCGTTGCCCTGTATCGTTTCGCCGGGAATGGGGTGACGCTCAACCTGTGTGACAATGTCCATATTCATGCTGCCCACTACCAAGATTTTCGCCATAGCTCTCCCCCCAGTATTACTCCTTCAGTCTTTTGACTGAGCCGAATTTCTTCAATTCAACATCCAATATCATTTTTTTCAGCTTCGTCCGTTCTTTAGGCTCTCCCTTGATTTTTTGAATGAGCATTTCCGCCGCTTGAATTCCCATCTCTCTTGTCGGTCTGCTGACCACGGTCACTCTTGGCTGCACGAACTGGGCAAGCTCGTTATCATCAAAGCCAATTAAAGAAATATCCTCTCCGATTTGGAGATTCAAATCGCGTATCGCTTTAATCGCACCCGTACAGATGACGTTGTTAGCCGCAAATATAGCTGTCGGTGGCTGCTCGGATTGCATAAGCTCCGTCGTAAATCGGTAGCCGTCCTCTTCCAGCCAATTCCCCTGCTTGTGATAGGCAGGATCGGGTGTCAGGCCGCTCTCATGCATAGCTTGACGATATCCCCAATAACGGTCCTTGCCATCGTTAAAATCATGCGCCCCATCTATAATGGCAATGCGTTCATGACCATAGTCCACGAAATGCTTGGTCGCTTCGTACGCGCCGCGGAAGTTGTCGATTAAGACACCATCGTGGCCGCAATCGTTGATATAACGGTCGACAAGGATGGTAGGCTTGCGAATGTTCCGGTAAAACTCTGCATCCTTATGCGTACCGATTAAGATGATTCCATCCACATTTTTCCCTAGGAAGCTTTCAAAAAATTCTTCCTCCTCTGCCTCATCGCTATTCGTGGAGACTACTAGAGTAAAGAAGCCTTCCTTCTTGGCCACCTCTACCATACCGCCAATGACTGCGGTGTAGAAGGGATTCTGAATCTCCGGCACCACGACGGACAGCATGTTGGTTTTTTTATTGACCATCGATGCAGCCATCGTATTCGGAACGAAGTTCATCTCTTCGATTATTTTGAGTATTTTCTTGCGAGTGGCTTCACTTACGCGATCTCGTCCATTCATCACTCGGGATACTGTAGCTACAGATACATTTGCTTGCTTGGCTACGTCCTTAATTGTAATTTCCTTGTTCGTCATAGCCACCCCCCTTCCTTTAGTTTAAAGTCATAACGTTTTCTCAATATTTCCCTTTGATAATAAACGATATGAGTTCATTTCCCACTCTAAAAATGTAAACGTTTACGCAATTTCTGATTTTATTGTAGTTCATGATCAATCAGATTACAATAGGTTTTTTTTCGAAAAATCAAAAAATAAAACGGTTACATTTTTAATATCTAACATTTTTATGTTAGGTATTTGTTTGGTATTTAACTTAAATTTTAATATAACTTTGTATTTGTGGCATATATTATAACATTAAATCAAGTCTTTCATTGGTATCGAGTAAATCTCAGGAAAAATCATACAATTTTTATTAGAATCTAACCTGTCAGCCACTCCTCAAAAAAAACTAGAAACGTTAACCCGTTGTTTCCCTTATTTAAAACCTCCTTTTTTAACCAATTCTTTGTTAAAACGTTTACGCAATTTATTTGGAAATGCGCATTGATAATGTAAAACAAAAAGCCTGGAGGAATCAGGAATAAAAACCTGAATGCCACCCGGCTTGCTGCCTCTTACTTAAGGATGCATGATAGTTCTCAGGAGATTGCTGTTCCCAAGAGCAATTGGCTAGATCTATTTTACAAGACCTTAGGACGGAAAGTGTAGGATGTAATTACAGTATCGAACATATTACCTGGTAGCTCACTCAAACGCTAAAAACGCCGAATTAGACACATGATCTATTGATCTAATGAACTACTGATAAATGCATTTGGTGCCGGTGATATACCCCTTTATCCATCTATTGCAATTAAATCAAACAATTTCCATTCTATTTGAACTGGAACCAAGTTAAATTTGCAACTGTGGTTGAATCTGACTTAACAAAAGTAACATATACCGTATGGGTTCCTACAGCTGTCCCGGCATTAAGCGGGATATTCTTGACTGACCATGTCTGCCATCCGCCTGTGCTTTCTGCCGTCCAATAACCCAGCATAGTGCCTGTAGGACTATCCAAGTGGAATTCGATCCTTCCGCCGGAATTAGCGGATGCAACCTTCAAATCAATGCTTGTTTTAGCTGTACTACCAAAGTCTACATTTTTAAATGCTATATAGTCGCCATTACTCCCTCCACCAACATCCAGCCCACCATCAGTGCTTGCCTCATAGGATATAACACCTGAACTAAGGTTATAACCTTCCGCTTCAAATTTCAATGTGTTGAATTTGGGAGCTGCAGCATAGCTGTTAGTATCTGTTATTTTCAATTCTGCGAGTGTAGTTGCCGCAACTCCACCGACGCGAACATTGTTTAATGTAACTCCGGAGACAGTAGATGTGTCACTCCAACCCTTCATTATTGAAACTTCACCTAAAGCGCGTAAATTGATATTATTATAGACCACATTTTTTATCGGACCGCTTTTTGCAGAAAGATCAAACCACCTGGAGTGAACACCGGATCTTGGCCAGAAGCCTTCTACATCTATATTGTCAAATATGATGTTTTGTGCTGCTGGAGTCCCATAAAGATGACCTACCGCTAAAGCGCGCCAGCATCTGTATACATAAGAGTTTTTAACAACGATGCCATCCTGAAGCTGTTTCACTCCATCTCCAACCTTGAATGCTCCACATCTGCTCCAAGCCAAAGCATCATCCACAACTACATTTGACTGGTTTTCAGGAGTTCCCGGCCAGTTTGCAGCTATATCCGTAGTGGCTACATCCCAGGTCTTAAATGAGTAGGTGTCATCCTCTGATACTGCTACCGTGTGCTTTATGAGTACATTCTGGCTCTCTTGAATGTCTATAGCATCATTTTCATAATCAAGTTCATTGTTGTTGAAGTGCTTTGTATTCTGGAATGTTACGTTATTAGATCTTGTAACGATTGTAGCCCAGCCACCGCTGTCTCTTATGGTTATGCCGTCAACCGTGAAGTTGCTGCACTGCAAGGGTACAAGAATATTGTTCAAATAATTGTTTGTATTTCTCATATAATGGCCATTGCCGTCAATAGTCCCTCTGCCGTATATCTTAATATTGTTTGCATTGGTTTCGGTATAAATAAACCATGTCCCATCCTTATTCAGAGAATTCTTATGGAAATGGGTAGTGTAATCGCTTGGATTTCCTGAACCCCTTATAACAGAACCACCCTCCAGATAAACCGAAACATTGCTTTTTAAAACAAGGTTTCCGCTCTTGTACACTCCGGCTGGAACGTATACGATACCGCCACCTGCTGCGTTAGCCGCATTGATGGCGTTTTGTATTGCAGTTGTAGCCAAAGTGGCACCGGTACTGTCGGCACCGTATTGAGTTTTAACATTGTATATCCCTGTACCGGATGAAGCCGGAACATTGGTTTCAAGAGCATCTGCCGCAATAACCAGATCTTTCAGGTTATTGATTTTAACGATAAGATAGGTTGGTGCTGAAAGTGTAAATGTAAGTGTATTTCCGCTCTTTGTTGCAGTGATTCCCAGAGCTTTGGGAGAAATATTATAGGTATTGATTGGCTCGCTTGCTGTTATTGTGATTGTAGTCGTACCTGAAAAAGAGAAATTACAATAATTATAGTTTACAAATACCTCCGAAGTGTCGATTACCGGTATATTGGTAGAGTCAGCTGTTACCGTGTATTGACTGGTCGTGGTATAGATCGACGGTAATGGATAGCTTACAATTGTACCCGCCGCACTTGCTGACAAAGGAACGACAGCTACAAGACTGGCGAGCATACAAACAATTAAACTTAAAAACTTTAACCGTTTTAACATAAATAAACACCTCTTTCATATTTTTTAGAAAATACTCTGTCATCAGTGAATAATGATTTCACCAGTGATGCTCTATTACTCTTTTCATAAAGTCGACATATTCCTGTTCAGCTTCGGAAGTGGCAGAGTAATACTAACCTTTTCTGCATCAGCAAAGTTTCCTTTTAAAGTGCAGCCCCGGTTTTGTTGCACCTTGTGCAGGATTTCTGCGTTGGTCGCTACTACTGAGCTGTATTGTTGCATTTTATGCACAATCTCCCCACGGTCGCTGCTATTGATCTAGCATTGTTGCACTTCATGCACAATCTCCGCGCAAGCCGCTCCAATCATGGCACATGGCCCCACTGTTACTCCGCATTTCCGCCCTCAGCCTGCTTCCAATCTTATCTATGCTCCGGCTCCAGACAGAGCCGGAGCAGATCGTCCACATGGGCCGTTGCCAGACATTCCACCGTATCCGCAGAGCCGTAATAGATCTTGACCTCGCCGTCATCCTCCAGAATCATCCCTCCCGGAAAAATCACATGATTGCGGAAGCCCCCGCCAATCTCATAATCTGTCTCCGGTGCCAGCAGCGGCTGCCTGCTCATGCCGATCACCTTGCGGGGGTCCTCCAGATCCAGCAGCATAATTCCGGCGGTATAGCGCTTCTTCCAGGTGTCCTCCCAACCGTGCTTGCCTCTGGCCGGGTCCACATCCACCGCATGGAAGGTGGTCAGCCAGCCCTTATCCGTCCGGACCGGAGGTGCGGCCGGGCCGACCTTGTCATTGGCAAACGGCACCTGCTCAACGGCGAGCAGTAGGCTGGAGTTGCCCCAATGCTTCAGGTCCGGCGACTCGGAGATCCAGGCATCGAAGCGGTCCCGGCCGCCGCGGCTGTATACCGTGAAGGGACGCTCCAGCCGGACATACTTGCCGCCGATCAACTCGGGAAACAGTACCATATTGCGCAGGTCCGGTGTAGACAGGCTGAGCACCTCGAAGTGTTCCAGATCATCGGTAACGGCAATTCCGCCGCGGATGCCATGGTGCGTATCCACGGCAAAACACATATAACAACGGCCGCCGATCACGGTCAGGCGCGGGTCGTAGGCGCGGATAATTTCCTCGTCATGCATTTTGAACACTGGCTTCGGGCCGGCGGTCCAGCTCAGCCCGTCGTCACTGTAAGCAATGCCGAGATCCGTGGTGTGGTGCGGCTCAAGCGTCTGATCGACCAGTGAGCCGTAATCATTACGGAAGATCATCACATACTTGCCGTTAAATTTCGTTACACCGGCATTGAATACCAGTGCGGTGGGGTAAGGAACCTTCGTTGCATCCAGCACCGGATTGCCCGGATACCGCCGGATGAACGGGGCAGATTGCAGAATTGCCGGAGCGTGTTGAGTCATGGGGTGTACCTCCTTGAATGTTAAATATGGAATATGGGTTGCGCAGGGTCGGACCGCTACCCTTTGAGGGAACCGGCCGTCATCTGCATGAAGGATTTGTTGGCGAACAGATAGGCCACGAGAATCGGCAGAATGGACAAGCAGGCGCCCGCCATCATATAGTGGGTCTGAGAAGCGGCCGAAATCCCGTATTTCAGGTTCGCCAGCCCGACGGTCAGCGTCTGCAGCTCCGGCTTCGTCATCGTGAACACGAGCGGCAGCAGATATTCATTCCACGCGCCGCGGAAGGTGAACAGGGCACCTACGCCAAGTCCGGGTCCGAGCAGCGGCAGAATGATCCGCCAGAAGGTCCGGCCGGGAGAGCTGCCATCCATCAGCGCCGCCTCGTCCAGCTCGCGGGGAATCCCCTTCATGAAGCTGGAGAGAATGAAGAAGATCGAAGCATGGGCGGAGATCAGAATCAATATAACGCCCCACAGGCTGCTGTGCAGATGAAGCTTAACCATCAGATCGAACTGCGGACGCAGCACGACCGCCCCTACAGCCACGAACATGGTGAAGGATTGCAGTCCGATATACAATTTTTTGCCGGCAAAATCCATCCGGTCCACCACATAAGCCGCCATGGATGATACCAGCAGCGTGCCGACCACCGCCGCCAGGGAGACAATCAGGCTGTTCAGGGTATACCTGGAGAAATTGGCCTGCGCCCAGGCTTCGGCATAGTTCGAGAAGTGCCAGCTCGCCGGCAGGAAGGTCGCTCCCGCAGTAAGCTCAGCATTAGTCTTGAAGGAGCCCAGGATGGTGATAACGACCGGAATCAGCGTAATAAAAGCAACAGCCAGCAAAAAAATCCACAGGATGATATTGCCCAGTATGGTTCTTAGTCTCATAATAGCCTCTCTCCTCAATCGGTCTGATTCATGCGTCTGGATGCGTAGAAATAAATGAGTGATATCATCCCTACAATGACCGCAGACACAAAGGCGACCGCACTGCCGTATCCGAACTCCTGGACCTGAACCGCCGCGCTGCTCCCGCCGACAGGGAAAAATAATTTGTACAAATACAGGAACATGACCTCTGTCTTGCCTACAGGACCTCCTTCAGTCAGAACCATGATGCTCTCGTAACCCTTCAGGGCTGTAATGATCGCCAGCATAATAACCATCTGCATCACAGGTCCGAGCATCGGCAGGGTGACATAGCGGAACTGCTGGATTCTGCCTGCCCCGTCCAGGGAAGACGCCTCATACACATCCTCCGGAATATTCTGCAGACCGGCGAGGAAGAGCAGCATATAATTGCCGACCGCCCCCCAGGCCGCAACCAGAATGACGGTGAGCATGGCATATTTCGGCCCCAGCCAGTCCACACCGGAATCGGAGAGGCCCAGGCGGATCAGAAACTGGTTGAGAATCCCGTTATATGAGTTGAAAATCGTGAAGAAGACTACGGCCATTACAGCGGTACTGATGACGGTCGGCATGAAGAAAATCCCCCGCAGCAGTTGTCTGCCCCGCAGCCCCCGGTTCAATATGACTGCCAGCAGCAGGGCCAGCGGAATGGTGATCAGCAGCTTGCCGCCAGCATAGACAAATGTATTCACCACCGAATCCCAGAACTGGGTGTCCTTCAGAATGCGGCTGAAATTGGCCAGACCGGTAAACCGCGCCGTTCCGAACCCTTTGTAATCATAGAACATATAGCGGAACGCCCAGGCAATCGGGTAAATCCCGAGAACCAACGTGAGCAAGGCACTTGGAAAGATAAAACTGTATGAAAATAAGGCATGTTTCGTTTTGTTCATCTGGTTTCTTCCGGCTCCTTTCCTTTACGACCAGAGCAGAGGGATGAGGGAGTTGCTCCCTCATCCCCCGCTATCCCGGCCTACATCTCTATCCCTAACCTTCTGTCTACTTGGCGAACTTGCCGCCCAGAGCGGCGGGATCAAAGCCGGTATCCGGCTCAGCCTTTATGCCGTCATTCGCAATCACACTGTCCAGTGCAGCGTTATAGCGTTTGTTCAGATCAGCGATAACCGCCTTCAGGTCGCCGCCGTTCAGCATATATTTGAAGAAGGCGTCATCCGATTTCATTCCTTCCGGTGCTACAGACGGATAGACCGGCCACACCCCATCGTGCTTGTTCGGCAGGAAGCCTTCAATGCCGTTCACATCCGGTGTCTTGGCTGCTGCGCTAATGGATGGAACCATGGAGATGCCGAAGCCTTTTTCCTGATAATCCGTCAGCACCTGATCGCCGTACATGAACTCCATGAACTTCCAGGCTGCTTCTTTATGCTCTGATTTCGAGCTCAGCGCCAGCCATTGGCCCCCGAGGAAGCCGGAAGCCCCCTTCACGGTGCCGTCGATGGTAGGAACCGGAGCGGCCGCCCAGTCAATCTTGGCCGGGAACTGATTCTTGTAGACGCCAGGCTCTGAGGAGTAGGACATATACATTCCGATCTTGCCTTCCGCAAACTGCGCCCGCAGCGGATCAATATCCAGCGATTCTACACCCGGCAGCATGCTGCCGTCGTCCCTGATCTGCTTAAAGGCATTGATGATCGGCTCGAAGCCGCTGAAGTCGTAGCGGGCTGTCTTGAAATCATACCCGAAGCCGCCATAGCCGCTCATCTCCGCAACCACCCGTGCCGAACGTGCGAACGCACTGCCGGGGCTCTTGAAGTTAAGGGCGAAGCCGTAAGCGCCGTCCGCTTTGCCGGCTTCTGTCAATTTCTTGGCTGTATCCACCAGCTCCTGCAGGGTAGTCGGCGGATGTTCAATACCCGCTTTGGCGAACAGATCCTTGTTGTACACCAGACGCATGGTCGTTCCATAGTTCGGCAGACTGTAACGCTTGCCGTCGAATTCATTCAGATCCGGCATGGCCGGGAATTTCGCCTTCAGCTCATCGTTCAGGAACTCGTCAATAGGAGCGAGAAAGCCTTTTTTGTAGAAGGTCTGGATGGTATTCTCCTTCACCCGGATCACATCCGGTGCATCGGAGGTCTGGAAGGACAGATCGAGCGCGGTATCGAAGTCGTCGCCCTTGACGACCAGCTCCACCTCAATCCCGTCAGTATTGGTTGCGTTGAACTCGGCTACCTTCTCCTTCACGAAATCCGCATCGTGGCGGTCGCCTGTCCAGTAGCTGATTTTAGTTTTCCCCCCCGAGCCGGCTGTCGCCCCGTTTCCCGTGCCTTCAGCAGCATTGCCGCCGTTGCTGTTACCGTTGCCGCAGGCTGCCAAGCCAAGTGCCAGGACCAGGCTCAGAGATGTCATTAGCATACGCTTCATCATTGGTAGTGCCCCCTTATATATCCCTGCTGTATTCGCTTACAACCTGATTATAGTTCGATAGGCGCATCCAGATAAGGCGGGTAAGCCCACATTAAGGGCAGATTTCTGCAGGAGTTGGATACAGACAAGGGAGGTAATCTCCGCCCTGCGGAAATCCCTCCCCTGCTGATTCCTATTCTTTTCCAAGATAATACAATTTGAACTCGGACGGGGTCATGCCGGTATATTTCTTGAACACCTCGCTGAAATAGCGCCTGTGCTCATACCCGAGATCCTGGGCGATCTCCTGAACCTGTCGGCCGCTGATCAGCATCGCCTTGGCCTTCTCCATCTTCTCATGCATCACATACTGCTGAAACGAAATTCCCTGAACCTTCTTGAACAGATTGGAGAAATACCCCTGGCTAAGGTTAATCTGCTTCGCCATCTGCTCCAGCGACAGCCCCGTGTCCAGATGACTATGGATATATTCGACGGCCTGACGGATAATCCGCGTGGACTCCAGAGAACGGGCTTGCTCCACCAGCGCACAGGCCTCCCGGCAGAGCCAGGACAGCAGGTCCCGTATATCTTGAAGGGAAGGATGCACCTGGTTCTTCATGGCAGCAATTCTGAGTTCCAGCGGCTCCACCTGCCCATAAGGGAACTGCTCCAGCAGGACCCGGCAGATCCTGGAGCTCAGCTCATAGCCGACACTTTCAACATAACGCGGCTCAGGCAAAAGCCCGCTGTCCAGCAGCTCCGCGAACAGCTGGTCCAGCACCTGCAGGCTTTTGGCGGAATTGCCGGAACGCAGGGCGAACAGCAGCTCCTGCTCGGCGGCGGCGGAATAGCTGTGGAGCGAGAGAGGTTTATTCTCGATATTGCTATAATGATATACCCCGTTGCCCCCGGTATAGAAATGATACCCCAGCGCGCTAAGCGCCTGCCTGTACGCCGTGCCCAGCTCCTGAATCGCCGCTGTGCCCAGGCCCACGCCAATAGAAATGGTATGACGCGAGAAGCGGCTTACATTCATGCAGCAGGCCTCCGTAATCAGCGCGGCGGTCTCCGGGTCTGAGCCGTTCATGATACAGACGTACCGGTCTGTCGCCTCCCGGATAATAACGCCGCGGGTCAGGGCGGAAATCGTCTCTTCGAGAATATTGTGCAGGCTGAACCTTAGCAGCTCGACCTCCTGCACAGGCTGGCCGCTCAGCTTCTCCGCAAAATGATCGATTTCGGCGACAAACACGAAGAAATCATGCTGGTCCAGCGGGATATCAAGATAGGCCCAGCGGGAACGGGCATCCGCTTCTGTCGTCTGGTGGTGCAGCAGGAAGGTGAGATATTCCTGGCGGAGGATAGGCAGACTTTCCTTGATTTTGGCCTCCATCACAGCAAGTCTGGCGGTCTCCTGACGCTCCTCCCGGCACAGCTCCCTGGCCTTCAGCACTGCATTCACAATCTCCTCCAGGGAAAAGGGCTTCTTCACGAAATCAAGCGCCCCCAGCCGGATGGCTTCCTGGGCATAAGAGAACTCCGAGTAGGCGCTGAGGATAATAATCTTGCAGTCCGGCAGCACCTCCAGAATCGCCCGGGTCATCTGTAGGCCGTCCATTCTTGGCATCCGGATATCCGTCAGCACAATGTCCGGCCGGGTCTTGCGGATGATCTGCAGTCCCGCTTCGCCGTTAAGCGCCGTACCTGTTACCTCAATACCGTGCTCCTGCCACGGCGGCTTGCGCGAGACCATCTCCACCACACTTTTGATATCGTCGATTACACATAATTTGAACCTTTCCGGCTCCAGCTTTTGGTCCATCCTTCAACTCTCCTCCTCTGCGGGAATCCACAGATCCGTCCGTGATCCCTTACATGGTTCGCCGCTAACGTCCATACGGGCTTCGTTCCCGTAATACAAGGCCAGCCGGTGCCTGATGTTGAACAGGGCATAACCTTTCCTCGACTGCGGTGCCCTGACCATCCCCTGCTTGACCCTTGCAGCATCAAGCCCCCGTCCGTTGTCGGTAATGCAAATATGCAGCAGCCCCTGCTCCCGGCTGACCGTGATGTCTATCCTGCCTCCTATTGTCATGTCGCTGAATCCATGCTGAATGCTGTTCTCCACCACCGGCTGCAGGATGATCTTCGGCAGCAGGCAGGACAGCAGGGCCTCGTCCTCTACCGTCACCGTGTATTCAAACAGTCCTTCATAGCATTTCTGCTGAATGGCGAAATACTGCCGCATGTGGGAAAGCTCATCCGCAAGGGTAATCAGATCCTTGCCGCCGCTGAGCCCGATCTGGAACATCTGCGACAACGACAGGATCATCTCATTCACATCGTCATTCTCGCCCATGACCGATTTGCAATAGATGGTATTCAACGTATTGTACAGAAAGTGCGGCTCCATCTGCGCCGTAAGGGCACGGATCTCTGCATGACGCTTGTCCTTCTCCTTCGCCTTCACATCCGAGATCAGCGTCTTAATCTCCGACATCATCCGGTTGAACTGAAAGCCGACCTGGGCAATCTCGTCCTCATAACGGCTCTCATACACCACACTGAGCTGGTTCTCTTCGACTCTGCGCATCAGTCGCCGCAGCTTGAACAGGGGCTTCAGCAGTACAGATGTTAGCTTATTGGAAATCAGCCAGGTCGCCAGCAGGAAGACAACGATTACATAGAGGGTAATGCGCTGCACCCGCTGCAGCTTACCCAGCAACTGGTCCCGCGACTGCATACCTGAGATGATCCAGTCGGGTGATACGGCTGAGCTTGTATAATTCACCAGATATTCCTTGCCGCCATAGCTGTAGTAGTGATCCTGCGGATCGGCTGCTTTTCCGGCTTCTGCAAGCACCGGCTTCCAGGGGAACCTGCCCCGGAACGGCCAGCGGGACTCCACCACCGCCTCTCCTTCCCCGTTCACCAGATAATAATTTCTCCCTGCTTGTTCTCCGCCTGTATTCAACAGCTCATCTATCCGGCTCTCCCTGATATTGACCACAATAAATACATTGCTGATCGGCGTGTAAGGGTATTCATAAATTCCCCGGACTACGAAGGAGACCACCCGCTGGCTGCCTGTGAACAACCGGTCATAATGTCCTTTGGCCCAGTAGCCGCCCGGCTGCTCCTTGCTCAGATCATATAATTCCGAGCCGTAGAACGAATTGTCCTGCGCCCGGATCTGCGTAGTGGGATAGAAATCGCCAATCGGGGTAACGATCAGCACATTCTCAATGATCGGCTGATTGAACATTGCCTGCGAGAGGACATACTGCAGATCGGACAGATGTACGTAGTAATTCGACACATCATGGCTGAACACATCGAGCATCATCTTGCGGTACGCATCGCTCAGCATCAGGGACTGCACGGACAGCGCCACATCATTCAGGCGAGAATCCAGAAGCTGGGCAGTTTTGCTTACGGTCTCCCGACTGCCGGCGTAGGCATTATCCTCGATCTCCTGCGCGGCAATCCAATACGAGAAGGTGCCCATTGCAGTGATGGACAGCGTAATCAGCACGATGAACGAGAACAGAATCCTCTGTTTGATGGATATCCGGTAATACCTGCCGGCGATCTGCCGCCGGAGCTGCCGGCCATAGGCTGTGAATGTATTCATATTTCCCCCTTCTTGAGCATCTATCTCCCTACGATTGTCAGTTCTTGTCACTTGTACCATACGGCTGCTCCGGCCCGGCGTCAAGACAAGGCATGATTATTTAGCGGATTCCGTCCCTTATTATCAATAGGCAGGGGGCCCTCCGCATAACATGGTGCGAATTCACTAATCATGGCTCAGGTTGACGGGAAGCTGCGCGATTGAGTAATTATGCTTGTGACGGTCAGTCCATTCCGTTTGATGCCTTTCTGCGGCAAATGTTGAACGATCCAACAGTAGCAGAGCTCACTGATTTTCTTTCCTCATAATGTAAAAAATAATACAATTAGCCAAACTGACGGTTTCAAGGGCGATTCTATGAAGCATGAAACAGAGATGGGGGGAACGTTGAGCGAAGTCCTGCCCCAACTGAATACTGGCAGCAACGCAGTGTTCACTTATTATGGCGGCGGGGAATCTGGTCCGCTTCATGTGGTATTCCATGTATAGGTCTGGGAACAATAAACTGCTTCCATTTGCTGCTTCGACACCTGGATGAACAAGGGCTGGGACCAGTTGTTGGCATTACGATTGCGGATGTAGAGCGCATGGGAGGACTGATCGCGGTTGAAACAGTTGGTCGTTTGTTGGAGCCAGGGACTGGAGGTTGTAGACTTGGTGCTGGTAGACAGCCATCCTGTTCTTCATTCCATTGAAGATGAATTAGCAATGGAAGCGCTATTAGTACCGAACCTTAATATTTCACTGGAGCAGGCCGGTTTTGTCGGAGCTGCCTCGGGACAACTTATTCGCGGCCTACAGACAGTTTTTCTGTGAAAATAAGGGTAACCAGATGAATGGACGAATTTCTGTTTTTGGGCAATACAATGCCCGGGATCTCCATTTCCATGAGTCCATGTTTAGACGATCTATGGGTTGGTAGCACTAATTAACTTGCTCGTTTTTGGGGTCGGCCTTCTAGGTAAGCTTCTTTGTTTTTCAGCATGCTATAGGCTATGACCAGTAGGGTTCGTGCCATAGCAATTGGCGTTAGCATGAAAGAAGTACAAGAATGGCTGGGTCACAGTGTCTATTCCACCACAGCCAACATCTATACTCACTTGGAATTCAGTTCCAAGGTCACTTCCGCAAACCGAATGAATGAAGTAATAAAAATAAAAACAGTCCACTAGATTTTTAATCTAATGAACTGCTCTTAGTAAAGTAATACCGGCGAGAGGACTCGAACCTCCACGGGGGTTAGCCCACACGGACCTGAAACTTCTACGTCATTGTAACACAAGCGGAATCTAAGTCAAGGATGAGGAATTTAGAACCCGTCAAAAGCCTTGTAAAATCAAGGTTGTTGGCGGTTTTTTTGTTGAATCCCAAGCACCATAAGGAATTCTGAAATGAGGCGAAAAAGTCGCAGAATTTGGACGTTTGCGAGAACTCGGAGAGAACGATTCAAGAACCCAGCCCGCTCCCTACCATTGACAATTAAAGCGGAGCTTTGACTCCAGGGAGGGTTTCTAATGACAACAACCCAAGCGACGACGATTACCATTGCTAATCAGAAAGGCGGTACGGGCAAAACCACTACCGCTTATAATCTTGCTCATGCCTTATCTCATGAAGGAAAAAAAGTATTACTGGTCGATTTCGATCCGCAAGGCAATCTGACCTTATGCTTCGGTATCAAGCAACCGGACGAACTGTCCGTCAGCATTAATTGTGCGACAAGTTTTTACAAACTTGAGTAAGCTCATTACAATTTCTTTTTCTTGAATAATAAAAAGCAGAGGGTTTAGCGTCACTAGCGACGCCAGCCCTCTGCTTGACGTGTAGCATCCGTTTCGTTTAGCATTAAAACATCGGAATCGAATGCGTTGTCGATAGCCCTTAATCATCTTCGAGCTTCCACTACCATTTAGAAGAGGTGCCCTCAATGATCTTGACTATGGAAGACAAATATCCCTTTCCGCTACCATAACTTTTCCTGCAGCGCATCTGCAAAAAAATCCCTCAAAGCGTGCGCTGCTAATTTTTTATTTTATCCGTCAAATCATCGATATTCTTATTTCCTTCATCCTTGATGTCGTCATACACCTGCTTACCGTTTTGGGAAACTTCGTTATATAAACGCCTGCCCGTTTTATCTGCGTAACCCCATGCAAAACTTTTGCGTTCGTTAATTTTTTTGTAGATATCATTCCAGGAGAAATCACTTTCTTTCTTCGTTTTCAGGTATTTGAGGGCTTCCTGCAAATTCGAATTTTCTTGGTTCGCCAGACGCTGCATCGTTTCCCGTGTCCTATTGAGCTCACCCTGTTTCTTTTCTTTTTGAATATTGGCCTGCCCTGCTCCCTTTTCTATCCAACGCGTCCACTCGCCGCGCAATTTTTCATACGCCTTGTTCAAATAATTTTTCAGCGCTTCGTCATTATCGATGGAAGTAAACTCTCCGCCGCCGGATGCAGCAACCTGCCGGAGGATTTTTTGACCTTCATTATCCACATCAAAGCCAATAATATTAACAACGGTCTTCACCTTGGATTGATGGAGCTCTTTGGCAACCTGTACGGGATCGCCTCCGCATGTCTCAATTCCATCACTTACCACATATACGACCGAATCGGTCGTCTCGGGATCTATATCCTGCTTTACAGATTCCAGCGCATTCGCAATAGGCGTCCATCCGGCAGGGTTCACATCTTCAAGCGCGTTTTTTATTTGGTCTGTCTGTACGCCTTGACCATGAAAAATTTCTTCAGTACTGCTGCATGATAGTGGTTTATCTTCATTACTTCCTGTTCCCTTATGCCCATAAACCCGCAACGATACCTCTGCATTTTTGGGCAGCTTACCCCCGAAGCTCTGAATGGCTTCTTTTGCGGAATCCATTTTTGATTTACCATTAATCTTTGCATTCATGCTGCCGCTTGCATCCAGCAAAATTGAAATATGCAGCTTCCTACTGGTGGGCAAAGTAATTTTTGCATTAGGCCGCTGATTATTCACAGTAATATCAGATTCAAAATTAATGAAAGTGGACACATAGGGGCGATAGTCTTCAGCCAACAAGAGGAGTAGTTCTTCCATATATTGATCGGCTGTCAGATCAGTTGGCAATTTGTCCAAAGCCTCCTGAACATTCTGTTCATCATAGTCGGTACCGGTAAGACGTCCCGGAGGTTTCATTAATATTTGTTCATCCGTTAATTCAATTGGAGGTTTGCTTTGTTTTGAATCCGGGGTGTTCGGAATGGTTGAACTATTCTCTTCCGATTCGCTATTCTGTCCGGACTCTGACGGCTTCTGAGTGTTTGGAATATTTTTGGCCGATTCGTTACTCTGCTCCAGATCCGACGGGTTCTGAGTGTTTGCAGTATTCTTTTGAGGTTCATTACTGCAACCGACAAGGAATACGATCATGGTTAAAACGATAAATATTGAATTTCTTAACATTAACTTACCTCCGATTGCCATCAGAATATGAGAGGCTATCCTATTTGCAGTTTTACCTCCTTTAGCGGAATTTCATATTTATATTTACACAAGAGAATTCTAATACTAATACTAATAGTTCAAATTCTAAAAGCGCCCGCAAAGAATGTGTTTGATCAACGCATCGCCGCGCAGGGTCATTTATATTCAAACAATAGCTTCCGACCATACTTTCTGCCAAATCTGCTCCACGGTTTCACCGGCGGATTGATCGGAAGAGTCAAGCCACATACCGATCTTAGGCGTTTCTTCGCGCAATCTGCGGTCAAGCTCAGCTACCGTCCACAAACCGTACCCTTTTTTCGGTCGAGCTGCTTCCCTGTTTGCTATCACTTCCTGATTTGGCGTCAGCACAACAACGTACAACGGACGATTTCGAAGAAACGCTACGGTTTCCTGAAGCATGGAACCCATAATAACATCCTGTATCACGACGTTAAACCCCGCTTCAAAGTAAGCATCTGCGGCAGCAGCGGTAATTTGGTGACGCAAGCGAAGCTGATTGATCGCCTCTCCTTCCGAGTCCGGCAACATTTCCTCTCTTCCGCTCACGATCATCCTTCGGAATGTATCTCCGCGCAAATGAACGCCTTTATCAAATTTTTCAGCAAGCAGTTGAGCGACCGTCGACTTTCCCGAGGCCATAACCCCAGTGATCACAAAAATCCCTCTTTTTTCCTGTGTAAGCATAGCTATCTCACCTTTCTTTGGTCAGATTCCTCCCCGGCTCCTTCAATTATTCGACTAGCCGAAGCCCGATAATGCAGCCGATGACACCTAGGATGCACAAAAGGCGAAGCGGGTTTTTGGATTCTTTGAAAAACAACATGCCCAAGATGGTTGCACCGACGGTTCCAATTCCAGTCCAGACGGCGTAAGCGGTTGACAGCGGAATGGTCTCCAGAGCCTTGAGCAGCAGCAGGAAGCTGGCGAGAAATCCGCAGATCAGGATGAGGTTATTGATCCAATTGCTGCGAACGGATACGCGCTTAATTCCAATGACACCGACAACCTCTAGCAATCCGGCGAAGATGAGCAACGTCCAATTCATCAGTATCGCTCCTCTCCGCTTGTCATCTTCAACCCGAAGATAAACAGGAGTAGCAGCAAAATAATGCCTATTCTAAGCAGGCTCAGCTCGCCGGTGAAAAAGGCTTCTACGCCGATTGTGCCGACTGTACCGATGCCGGCAAAGACGGCGTAGGTTGTGCCCACAGGCAAAATCTTGGTTGCCTCAATCACAAGGTCGAAGCTTGTTAATAGCGCAATCAGCACAATAATAGAAGGAATCTCTTCATATTTGAATCCAGAGGCCCAGACAATTTCAAGAGCGCCTCCAATTACGACATAAGCCCATGCCTTGTTTTTCGTGATTGGCTTGCGGTTTTTCTTCCAAGCGACTTGCTCGTTCAACTACACTCACTTCCTTTCATGTTTATCCGACGGGGCAGTCTGATCCTCCCGCAAATATTCATCGACGATCCTGTCCATGTACGCCATGGTAGCTTCATCCAAGCCAAGAACCTTCTCCTCGCCGCCAGGCTCGGGACGAATCCAATCCCAATACTTCTCCTGTACATCCTCCCGCCCTTGGAACCACTGTTCTCCTAATTCAAGTACCCGCTTCGCCAACTGCCTCGATTTCGGCGAATTCGGCGGCTCCCCGAGGTGATCGCGAATGTCCCGTAGCAAGTGAATCCATTCATCTGCCCTGTGATCGTCCGAATCGAGTCGCGGCAGCGCTTCGATGATCGGTAGCTCATCGGAATTAAACTGTTGGCGGCGGTTTTCACGCTGAACAGAATTCGCTGCGTTCTCGCCATCCGCCATTTGAAGCGAGTGGATGAAGAGGAGCAGCTCTTCTGCCGGAATATCCTCCCGTAGTTCGATCGTGCGAAGCGTTGTATGGAGCATGCGTTCGAGCATGGCGAGCTTTTTCTTCTCCTTATCAATCATGTTTAGCTGCAAACGAATTTCGTGCGTCCAGCGTTCTGCACGAGACCATCCGGCCTCTTCTTCAAACAGGGTGCGAATTTGCGGCAGCGTGAAGCCAAGCTGCTTCAACATAGCAATATGATGCAGCTTCATGATGTCTTCATGGTTATAGTACCGATAACCAGCTTCCGACACATAGGAGGGTTTTAGAATTTCCAGTTCATCATAATAGCGCAGCGTCCGAATAGATATACCGGCTTTGTCGGCCAGTTGCCCAATTTTATAAATTTTTTCACACCTCCTCTTGCTACGAACTAAGTCTATTTTAAACCCTTACGTAAGGGTGAGAGTCAAGAGGTATAGATGAATTTCTTATCATTTCAATAAATGTAGCAAGTGTGCTACAAGGCTACATGGTTGAGGTCGTTTATATCACGATATTCAAGATCGTCACAGAAATAATGGCAGGGATGTCGATTTGCCCAATCGATTGCGCGCCGCTTCCGTTGTCATCAGCCAGGTACCCGGATTGTCAGGAATGCCTGGCTCCGGCCATAGCCAGGATCCGAGCGAAACATACCTGCCAGGCAAATATTTGAGCCCCTATTCAGACGACGAACAGATAACGGCGAATTCGACACACTCGCAATTTTTTTATGGTACCGTATGCACCCGTGAGGAGCACCTGGCACTCATTGTCGAGCAGGCCCACGCGGTTGAAGCGCTTCTTCTGGGGCCCTCCCGTGATGACATAAGCCCATGCTTTTCCTGGACTACTCCTCTTTTTCGTCTCCATCCTTGTCCTCCTCCCGATCCTTCGCAGCCAAATACGTATCGACGATCCGATCGATGTAAGAAATGAGCCTGTCTCGGCGTGACCATGCCTCCATCAGCAAAATCGAAACAAGACTATTTGCTCATGGTTACGATTTTGCGGATTAAAGTCTCGCTAGCCTCCCAAAGCTTTAAGCGGAAATCACGATCATTGGCTTGCTCTTTTGCCTGATCCGGCTGCTTCTCATTAAAGTAATTCCCATTCGTCCCGTCTACCTCCGAGGATATAGCGAGATGGAAGATGGAATCGGCCCCTGACTGCACATTCCCGAATGGTTCGAATCCGCTTTGTTGGACCATCTTCGTATTAAGCTGGGACCCAGGATGAAATGCATTAAAGGTCACTTGTTTGGTTCCATATCGTTCGGCTAACTCGAATGTCCAGACAATCACCGCGAGTTTATTGCGTGTATAAGTGAATATTTCGGTGCCACAGCGCCAATGAGTTAATGAATGAGAGCCACCCTGTTAATAAAATAGAGCCACTACGTTAATCGCGAGAGCCAGTATGGGACTAAACTAGCGGGCAGAATAATGAAATGGGACCGTAGTTGAAATAAAGGACAGAATTGCTCGATTGGGAGACCTTACATTGCGTCATCTGGCACGGTTATTGTCCGAGTCAGCCGGCGTTTTCGATTTTGTCGCGCGGTTGCCGGAGATGAATTCGTCGTACTGGGATGTGATCGCGCCCAGGCGAGCAGCCTCATCACGATCCTTGAGGATTCGCTGTCCGCGAACCTGCTTCGGCTTGAAGACGGGAACGAGCTATCGACTACCTAATATCGGAGCCAGCCATTAACCGGAAAATGCCTTTGAGCTCTATAAGAGAGCGGATGAGGCGCATGTTTCGGATGAAGAGAGATGCTATGCCGAATACGTAAATCGAGTAGGCCCATGAAAAATCATGGGCCTCTCACAGAACCAGGACGTGCGGATCCTCGCATCCGGTTCCTCCGTGATTATCCCCATTGGGGATGATGTTCATCAATTGCCTCCTGAAGCAGAATTGTTGCGGGAGTCCATACCGTAGAAAATTCACGTGTTATTTTCTACTGCGCCGATTCACTCGCCATTGCGGCTTTTCCTGCGAGCTTCTTCGCTACTATCCCTTCGTATGACTTCTCACCATCCATAACCGTTGTCTTATCCATAGCGGATTTGTCCAACAGCTTACCGCGTTGCGGAAACGATGAGACCTCCTTGGGTCACGTCATCGTCTTTCCCCCGAATCCAGCCCTCCTAACTTTCGAAGCCTTTGGTGGTATTGGACGTTCCCTTCTCTTGCAGGGTTATCCGGCTTCGCCAGCCATCATGGCGTATGCCGCCTGTTCCGGTGTTTGCCTTCCCATCCTCCGCACCCTTCCTCACGGACAGAGCACTATGGGTCAGCTATGCGCTTCCGTCACCTCGCGGTGCGCTCGGGACTTTCACCCTTTAGTACGATGCGCTGCCAAGCGCACAAAAGAAGCCGACCATCTCGTGGTCGGCCTCTAATTATTCTATTGCGCGGTCAGGATTTGTGGACCTTCAGCTGTGATGGCGACCGTATGCTCGTATTGGGCGGCGAGCTTGCGGTCCAGCGTCCGCGCGGTCCAGCCATCCGGATCGATTGTCATGTAGTAGGTGCCTTCGGTGATCATGGGCTCGATCGTGAACACCATACCTTCCTTGATGCGGAGGCCTTTGCCGGGCTTGCCGACATGCATATAAGTCGGCTCCTCGTGCAGGCCCCGGCCGATGCCATGGGCGAGAAGGTCGCGCACGACGCCGAAGCCGTGCGATTCCGCATGCTGCTGAATCGCGCTCGTCACGTCGCCGAGCCAGCCGTCGAGCTCCGCCACCGTGTCGATCGTCACGATATCGCCTTCCTCAAGTGGCTTATCGCTAGGAAAACCATGCGCGATCACGTCGTTGACGGAGGCACAGGTCGCATATTGATAGCCCTTGTAGCCCTTCTCGTATGGCTTTGCGCCATGCTTCAAAATAATGACCTCGAATATGCGCTCAATTTCGTTCGTCGTGATACCCGGTTTGATGAGCGGGGCGATTGTACGATGGCATTCGGCCACCACTTGGCATGCCTTGCGGATGGCCTCGATTTCATGCTTGCTTTTTAAGATGACCATGTTCGTATCAGGACTCCTTCGTAATAGCTTGCATAGCGAGTTGAGCGATTCGATTGACGTCCAGGTCGGAATTGCCCGCATAATAGTGCAGCCCGTAGCAGCCGACCAACACGGCAAGCATATGGTCGACGCTGTCGTCTTCGCGCTGGGCGATCGATTGGAGCGGAACGTACAGCTGTTCCATGAATCGTCTCTTGGTGGGGTGCCGATCCTTCTCAGGCAAGCCTGCATAATGTTCCGCCGCCATTTTGTAGACGAGATAGGCGCGGGCGTCCGACTGCCACAGCCGGAGCAGCGCTTTGCAATATGTCAACAGCTGCCTGTCATCCGGGCTGCCACCGCAGATGTTTGCCCATTCTGCCAGGGCTTGCTCGCATCGCTGGAAGCCGCTGCCCAGCACATCTTCTATTAATAAATGCCGGTTCGGGTAATAATGGTATACCGTGCCGTAACCGAGCTCGGCCTCACGGGCGACGTCGCGAATATCAAAACTGCCGCCCGTGCGGAAGTAGGCCCGTGCGGAGGCGTCCAGGATCTGTTCTCTACGCTGCATGCGGATGAGCTCATTTTGTTCTTTGGTACGGGGGCACATGGGCGTGCGAACCTCCTTTGTATAGACCTGCAAATTTGTCGATATAAATATCGTAGCGCATGGGTCGGGAATATGCAAATTATCTGTTGACGAAAGAAAATAAAGTTATTTAATTGAAATAAAGTTCTTTAGTGAATTGAACAAAGACAGACCTCCAGGCAGGTAGTTTCGGAGGCGGCGGATTCTGGGAGTGGTGATTCGTGGTGATCTAGAATCACCGCGGGTTATGTTTTATCACAAGAAAAGGATATACATAGTAAAACGGTGGAGGTGGGATGCGCGGCGGTAGCAGCATTACGGAGACGATAGTTGAACATTGTAAATGGGAAAGCCCTCATATTCTGATGACTCTCCTTATTAACTTGCTGGCTCTATTTCGTTAACATCATGGCTCTCACTAATTAACCAAGTGGCTCTGCCCACCGAAATATTCAATAAGCATGTAAACGAGAGTATTCATCTTTCAGCATGAGATTCGTTAAATCAATAGAACTTGCCCGATAGATGCGACATTTACGGTTCTTGAAGGAGCATTGGTCAGAAGAGGCAGCAGTTCATTCGTAAGCAGAAACGGGGCCAAATAGTTCACGGCCAGTCGCAATTCGTAACCATCCTTGCTAAGATCGCGGGTCGTTTCTTCTAGGTCACCTTCACCTACACCTGCATTATTTATCAACACATTAAGATGTCCATAATCGCGTTTGATTTGATCGGCCATTTCTTTCACTTCAAACAATGACGAAAAGTCTGCATAATAGCTGTGAATGTTGGAATTAGGGGTCCCGCCAACATTTTAACGAAAATATACGCTAAGCCCGAATTGCGCCTAGCTTGGCATTTTTTCTTACTCTAAGGGGTAGTACCAGCGAAGCTGTCATCAAGTGCCAACCCAACATCTTATTCGTAATTCCTAGAAATATCGGCGATACAATTCCCTGCGCCGCTCACCTCGTAGCTGGGCATATATTTGAGTGGTGGATGCTTTTTCGTGTCCAAGCATCCCCTGGATAAAGTCCAAGGGAGCACCATTATCTAATAACTGGCATGCATAGGTTTACCGGAACCGGTGCGGGTATACATTTACAACAACATTGCCGCGTGTAGCCAACGCTTTTAATGAATATCGGATCGTTGTAATAACCATCCGACGGACAGGATAACATTCGGTGACAAACAACGCTTTACAGGAATCCTTACGTTTCTCAAGGTATCTTTTTAATCATACCTTGCATTCGGCGGTAAAATAAACTTGTTTAGAGCCCTTTCCATTAACAATGGCCGAGCGATTTTCCCGGTTGATATCTTCAATATTCAACTTATGAACTTCTCCAACACGGCAGCCAGTACAGTACAAGAACTCCAAGAGTGCATGATCACGAGGGGATTAACATTAAATCTTAAGAAGAATGACATCCTCTTCGATCAGAAATTTGGGGATTCTTTTATCCGACTTTGGTTCTCTTAACTTTAGAGAAGGATTACGTGAGATATGTCCTTCTTCAAAAGCAAAACGGAAAAGGGAGCGCACGAAGCGAACTCGATGTCCCAAACTGCTTGGCTTTAATCGGGCTGACTGCTTGGCCAAATAGTCCTTAAGCAAGTTTAAAGTAACTTTTTCGATTTCAAGATCGCCTATTTCACGGATCAACATCCTTAGCTGAAGAGAGTAAGCCTTCAATGTATACGGGCTGAATCCAAGAATACGTTTATCCACTTCATACAACGACCATAGCTCATTTAATTTCATTACGATTCCCTCCCAATTCACGTATTAACTCTAGCTTTACAGTGCATTGGGAGAGTTTAATCTGTATAATTTCTTCTCACAACATTAAGCTATCGTACCCGGTAGTTTAATAAAAACTTCTCATTATGTATACTGTTTATAAAATACGTAAGGTAGGTGTAAGGCTTGATTATAGAGACGGATCGCTTAATTTTACGTGAATTTAATCCTGGAGATTTTCAAGAGGTTCACAAATATGCTTCCGATGTTGAGGTTTGTAGATCTCCGACTGGGGACCAAACAAACTCGAAGACACAAAAGCGTTCATCGAAGAAGTTGTTAAAGTGCAGGGCAGTAATCCAAGAAATCAATTTACTCTTGCGATTGTTGTTAAAGAAACTAATGTATTAATCGGAGCCTGTAATTTAATTAGGAACGGATCTCAAGCGGAAATTGGTTATAAAATAAATCGTGACTATTGGGGTTTTGGTTTTGCTACGGAGTCTGCTAAAGCAATGCTCAACTTAGGATTTAAGGAACTGAAACTTCATCGTATCTATGCAACTTGTAGACCAAACAATGTAGGCTCTTTTCGGGTTTTGGAGAAAATCGGCATGCGTAGAGAAGGTCACTTACGAGAAAATCGATTCTTCAAAGGAAAGTGGCACGATTCATTTCTATACGCCATTTTGCGTTCCGAAGTAAAAAATGAATAAAATTAAATTTGCATCGTCTTTTGTACATGTTGTGTTGATAATGGACAATGCTGCCCGTTAGCGTAACGCGGTTGCCGATAGATGCTGGCAGCCGCGTCGTACGTTTTTATTTAGCTATCGTTGCCCGTTGTGAATATGATATTAGGTGATGGTGATGCCTAAATTTATGCCCTTTACTTCAATACATCAAATAGGAGCTGTCCTTGCGGCAGCTCCACGCTAGCCATTCGATCAGGGCAAGACGGGAGCGCGGCTGGTGACAGCGAAGTCGGGACGGTTGTCACCGAAGTTGGGAAGCACTGGCGCAAGCGGCTCGCCGAGGCCGACGGCCGATCGGTGGCCTCGTGGATCCGTCGCGCTGTCGGGCATGAGCTCAATCGGACGGCGTGCCCGGGTACCACACGCCGAGCCACTGCTCGGCGCCGTAGTCCTCGAATCGCTCCACCTCGGTGAACCCCAGCTTCGCCGCGACGCGCATCGAGGCCTCGTTGGCGGTCTGGGTGGAGAGCACCACCTGCTCGCCGGGATGCTCGTCGGCGAACCAGTCGAGCGCCGCTGTGCACGCCTCGGTGGCGTACCCGCGTCCCCACGCCTGCCTCAGGAACATGTAGCCGAGATCGGGCTCCCCGCCCTCTGGACGAATGTGACCCTTACGCTCCGGGTCGCGCCGATCGAGCGTGATCATGCCGATCATTGTTCCGTTGAGCTCGACCACGAAGAAGCCGAAGCGCTGCCCGGGCACCTCGGGCAGCGCGCGCTCGAGCTCGTCACGCGGTCGGGAGCCGCCGACGTAGGTGCCCACCTCTGGTGAGGCGAACAGGTCGATCAGCGTCGCACGGTCCCGGGCCTCGGACCGGCGGAGCACGAGCCGCTCGGTCTTGATCGGGGCAGGTGGCCAGGCGACGGGGTGCACTGTAATCTCATCCGACATGGTGTAATCTCCCTTCTCTATTTAATTCTGTTTGTCCATGTCTGACAACATATATCATTCATGTAATCCTCCTTGAGACCACCTAAGATAATTTCTTTAATATTGGGGTACCGCCGACAAAACGCGGAAAACATACGCTAAGCAATTCGTTGCATAAAAAGTGAGCTCTCTCTTTCTCTACAAAGGGATCGCTTTTCGTAAATCGCAGCTGTACAAAGTTCAACTAATGAACCCGATAGTAATAACTAATCGAGTAAAAGTTTCATACCATCATGACTAGCAACAAATCCAAGTCGTTCGTAGAACCGATGGGCATCTTTACGTTTTTTATCAGTTGTCAGTTGAATCATCCCGCAACCCATTGCTCTAGCTTCATGAATAGCATAACGAAATAAGGCTTCTCCAACTCCTTTGCCTCGATAATCACTGTCAATACGAACACCCTCAATTTGACCACGTGTCATTCCTAATCTTGCAATCCCCGGAATAATGGTAAGCTGAAGACAACCAATAACTTCGTTGTTATCCAAAGCAACTATTATGGAATTCCCAATCTGCTGTTCAATTTTTGCAAAAGCATCAATGTATGCTTTTGGCAGTGGGTGTTCAAAACGCTCACGGGTAGCACCCAATTCATCATCCGCTAATAGACGGACAATTGCGGGAAGATGGTTTACAGTTGCAGTTATAAATTCCATAGTGACCTCCAATATTTCATTATAAAATAATAAATTCCTCATTACCATGATATACCATTTTTCAACAAAATTCTGAAAGTGGGATGCCGCTATTTTTAGAAAAAACGCGTTAAACAAGTAGTTTGACGCTTTCAATCATCCGTTTCATTCATAGAATAACATAGATCAGCAAAGATGTTGGATCGTCGAGGAAGTCTGAAAACAAACTATCGCAAAGGTGTGATTGATCTGGAGAATATCGATAAAAAAAATCGATTGGATGAAGAGGTTTTCAGTTACCAGGTAACGAAAAACAATACGGTTTTTATCGACTGGTATGGAAAGCAAGTGACCATTCTTAGGGGGAAAGAAGCTGAGAAGTTCCTGGTCAAGATGGATCAAGCAAGTAATCACAAAGAGAAACAACTTGTGATGGCTAAGGTAACGGGGAATTTCAAAAGAGGGAATGAAAAGGAGGCTTCCCATTGAAAATAGGCTTGGTTTTGGCGCTTCTTATGGTGCTGCCAGGATGGTTTGCTCAACGTGGATCCGAAGTTCCTGAAACCGCCGCTAATCGAATCATCTCCTTGGAACAAATGAAGCAAGCACTACAGCAGAGGGCATCGAGCTTCAGCCCATGGAGCCTTCCGAACTCGCTATGGTATTTAAAAAGGTCGAACCGGACAAGTTATTGGTGATCGCTTTTTTTCTCGTTTTTTCCGTGAGTCCATCCCATGACAAGCTGTACTTCACCTTGCAATCTGATATTGAAGAAATATTATGAGGAAAATTCATCGCATAGACGCTCTACAGAAATCATATCGCTTGATCTGAGTACCAAGTCATTGTGTAGATACGAAGTGGACGGCTTCTGGCTAACCGATTCTGTCACTGAAGGCGAGCTAGCATTGTTTGCATTCAATGAGCCGCGCTACTCCACCAACCAGGGTAAATATTTGCGCTATCCTTTGTTTACGTTTGAATAATAAAACAACCTAAATCTGCTGTCCAGTACAGTCAGATTTAGGTTGTTTTCAAACCTGAAAAGCCTTGCAATTCATTGACGAGGTCACCCCGAAACAGCCTCCGAATGTTCCAACTGCTGCTGGCGTTTCGTCTCCAGCTTCGGCAAGGCGCTAATATAAAAGACGGCGACGATCAACATTACGGTTCCCATTCCGTAGAAGATCATATCCACGTTGATAAACCGTGGGAACGCAACTGCGATTATGCCTAATGTCGCGGTTTGAGCCAGCATCATCAGCGGATGAATCCAACCTTGCACCCGTCCCATCAGTTTCGGATCAACGATTTGAGGCATCCATCCGCCGATCGCTACATTAATTGGACCCAAGGTTAAACCGATGCAAAAAACTAGTATATAAAGGGTGAATTTCGATGGAGTAAATCCGGCGAATACGATCAGAGCACCAGCAAGCAGAATACCGCCGATTAACATTTGGTACAACTTGACCTTCTTAGCCAAAAACGTCGCAAACACACTTCCCGCCATGATCGAAATACCGAACAACATAGATAGCACAACCATGCTATTCTCATAGTTGATCGGGTCGAGCTTATATTTGGTCACATACATAAACAGTACCGAGAAACCTCCATTCACAATACCAAACAGGAAAAAACCTAAGATGATCGACAACAGCAGTTTATTTTGCAAAATATAGATGATCCCGGCTTTAAAATCGTTGAGGACACTGCCGAAGTTAAGCTCCCGCCATGTTGTTTTTCCATTCGGGCAACGTACTTGTTCACTCATTTTGCAGGTGCGGATAAACCAGCCTGAAATCATAAAGGCCAGCGCATCAACCAATATGGCTCCCTGTATACCGACAAAACGATAGAAAAACAAACCCAAAGCCGTACCGAACAGCATAAAAACGCTCATGACCATCTGGTTTAATCCCGCTGCAGTCGTATACTCATCTTTTTGCAAAACCCCTTGCACCATCGCCGCTTCGGCCGGATTGAAGAAATTGGCGACCGCACTCCGTAAAAATAAGATGGCAAAAATGAGCGGCATCCAACCCAGTGTAACGGCACCCAAAAACGTTAATGAAAGCGCAGCACTGATCCAGTCGCTGTTCGCTGCAATCTTCTGCCGGTCCATCCGGTCAGCGACCACTCCGACAATAAAAAAGACAAACAGCGTCGGCAGCGAATACATCATTTGTGTTAACGTCGTATAAATCGGTTGTGCCCCGAAGCGCTCAAGCAAGTAAAAAGCGAAGGCACTCATGCCGATCTCCCTGCCCATTTGCGAAGTCAACGTCGCCGAAAATAGCCTGCGGTAATTATCGTTTCGAAATACTCCAAGCGTACTTTTCTTTTCCATACGTTTTTCCCCATTCTCTAGACTTGAGTCGCTGCCAACCCCCATGCTCGAATTCATGAAGATCGCCCGGTGCCTGCATGACGCCATCCAACGTAACGAATTGCTGCATGATGATTTTTCCCATTTTTATATCCATCCTCTCGTGTCGTGCGGTCGGTTCCAAAACGCTGCGTACCCCCGAATTCCCTTCATCCAAGTTCAGCTAAATTTCGCCGCTATAAAGGCTACGAACGAGAGAAGGGCAAATCGACATCCCTGCCATTATTTCTGTGACAATCTTCTGTCTATTGCTACATCGGCATCGCGCTGCTCCGAAGATCTCGTAAGATCAAGCCAGAAGCAAAAGAAGGGTATTACTTCAAATCAGGAATGTCCATGAGAAAGGAAAACAAGCGATTGACCTTTGTCGCCAGGATAGATCGGCATTCCGTCGTAGAGCGCCGGATATCGACGATTTTCAAGGCGGTGCGCCCCCTTCTTCCTATGCGATCTTTCCGCAATTATATAACCAACCGCCGCCGGAAGTTAGGCCGCTCGCCGCCAGGATGGCGTCTTCCTCCACGGAACGAAAACGGCGGCCGCCGCCTCCTGTTGCGTTTGAATGAGGCCGCTGGCGATGATCGGGATGTCGGGGAGCGCGTCGGCCAGCGCCGCGATCGCTTTCGGAATGACTCCGGGCATTAGCTCGACCGCGTCCGGCTGCGCCAGCTTCCGGCCATTGTCGAGCGCGAGCGAATCGAGCGCGAACAAGTGCAGGATCGCGTACAAGCCCGCCCGCTTCGCCTCCTTGATCAAATGACTCTTCGGCGTTACGATGCCGTCGGCGCCGACGAAGCTGCGGATAAAGTCGACGCTCTCCTTGTCGGTGCTTGACAGCCCGCGAACGAGATCGAGGTGGACGAACGCGCCCTTGCCCCGTTCCTTCGCCGCGCGCACGGCGGGAACCAGTTCGTTCACGCTTCCGCCCATGAAAAACAAATGGTCCGCTCCGCTTTCCAAGGCGTCGTCCAGGCGATCGACCGACCGCAGCGCGGCGATGACGGGACGTTGCCCGATTTGATACAGCAGCGACATCGCGGGATGCTCCTTTCGCTTCAACGCAGCGGAACGAGGCGAACGATCCGGTATCCGCCTGCGAAGCCGGCCTGCGTGACATATTGACACGAACCCCGGCCGAACGCGTCCGTGTGGGCGAAATGAACGTGCCCGCAGAACACCCCCATCAAGTTACCGTGCGGATTGGCCATGAGCAAGTCGTAAAAAGCCCGGGTGGCGGGGGTTGCGTCAGCCACCATCCATTGCGCCTGCAGCTCGGGATCCCAGCCTTCAGCCGCCATCATGATCGGCGCGTTCCAATCTTTCATCACATCGCCGAGCAAGCTCGGAACGTAAATCGGGATATGCATGAACAGTAAAGTGGGAGCGCCGCAGGCCAGCCGCTTCTCCACGAACGACAGTTGCTCGTCCGTGATCTGGTACGTACTGTTGTCGACCGCGAGCAGATCGACCCCTTGAAGCGTCAGCGCCCGAAAAGCCGGATTGCCCTCCGTCAGCCGGTCAAACTTCGAGTACTGGGCCTTGCGGGTCTCCTCGCTCCAGGGCTCGAACGGATATTCCCAGTCATGGTTGCCCGGCGTATACAGGTATGGGGCCTGAAGCGCCTCAAGACGTCCGGTCAAGTAATCCAGGTTCCCCTGCGTGGCGCCATTCACCGCGTCGCCGGTCAACGTGACGCAATCGACCGCATACTCATCGGCGTATGCGAGCGTCCGTTCGAAACGGTGCCGGGTATCGAGCGCGTCGAGGCCGTATGCGCGAATCGACTCGACAAGCGCGCCCGCACCTTCCCGATCGTCCGTCTCGTTCATATGGCAGTCCGTCAGGTGAAAAATCGTCAGCGGACGCGCCAGCCCCTCCACTTCGATGATCGCCTGCATGTCGCTTGAAACGAGAAGATGATTGAACTTCATTGCCTCAGCCTCCTAATAAGTGATGGATGTCCGGCAAATGCCGAACGATCAGGTCCGCGTCCGGATGCGAGCTTGCCGAAGATGCGGCTGCCGATTCGTCCAGCCCGCTAAGCCACGCCGTAAGCATGCCGGCCCGCTTGCCCCCGACGATGTCGGTGCCGTAATTGTCCCCAACCATGACGCAGTTGCCGGCCTGCCAACCGCCTAGCTCAAGCGCGTACCGAAACAGATGGGGTTCCGGCTTGCCCGCGAATTCCGCGCGCGCACCGACGGCCGCTTCGATCGCCGCCACAAGCGCGCCGGTCTCAGGCACGCTCGACCCGCCCGACCCGGGATGGGATCGGTCGGCGTTAGCGGCGATCAGCTTCGCTCCCCGCTCAATGTCGCGGACCAGCCGAGCCAGCTTCGCATACGCGAACGCCCGGTCCAGGCCGACGACGACCGCCTCGGGGCAAGCCTCGTCGTCGATGCCAACAACTTCGTGTCCTGCAGCCGCCAGGGCGGCGCGAAGCGCATCGCTTCCCGCCGCCTTGACCCGCAGCGCGCCGTAGCGCTCCCGCGCATACCGTCCGACGCCTTCGGTCGCCGCCACGACGTCTTCCGCTTCCGCCGCAAGGCCCAGCCCGCGCAGCTTCGCGGCGATCTCGGCCGCAGAATGCCGGGAATTGTTGGTGACGTACGCCACCCGCTTGCCCGCGGCTCGCAGCCGCGCCACGACTTCCCGCGCCCCCGGCGCGACGGCGTCGCCGAAGTGAATGCTGCCGTCCAGGTCGAAGAACCAGGCGTCGGCCCACCTCAGCAGTTCCTCCACCGTTTCGTTTTTTGACCGCAACCGCCCGTTCCCTCCCTCCCCTTCAACTGAGGGCTTCACGCAAAAAAAGCCCCGAACGGCAAATAGAGCCGCGATTCGGATCGCGTTCCGTTTGCCGTCTAGAGCTTTCTCTCGTCCTTCACCCTAAACAATCACCCTCATTATGGCATAAGATGCGGAGCTTGGCAATGGGGCCAGCGCGAGAGCAGGGCAATCGCTTACGGATCTGATGGTATTTGAAGAGAACTTTGAGTAAATAATTGGGATCCAGTGCGCAGAATTTGAGTTTGGTTCTCATGCTTCCCTTACGAGATGTCTCTTGTTTCACAAGGTTAAGCGCCTATTCAGATTTTCGGCACCTGCCCGACGCGCCCGACTCTCATCTTCACGCATCACGGTGTCCAAGACCCAATGCACCGTCTTGGGTTGGTCGCCTATTTGCCGTTCCGGGATGATCATGCCCGATACCGGCAAGATTGTGCCACTGCGTTTTGTCTGGCATCCAGTCGATCTCTTCCGTCACATAACAGGTTCGTGTCCCAATACGGCCGTGCTCCCTGGGGAAGCACCTCTTGTTCCAAACAGTCTTCTTGTAGATCGAGAATGGCAGTGTTGAAATTAGATTAACCTTCCTGCGAGATCATCCATTTGATCCCATACTTGTCTACGACCTCGCCATAGTGCGCTCCCCAAGGCCCCATTTCAAACGGATGCTTCTGCGTACCGCCTTCCGCGAGATTGGCATAAGCATGGCTTGCCGCTTCCAGATCACTGAAGGTCAGACCAAAGGCGATACTGCCCTCCGTGTCGACCTGACCGAAGGCTTCGGACAGAAACAGCACGTTCCCCCCGGCTACCGACAGCACCATGTGCATAACTTTGTCCTTGATCTCCTCAGCAGCACCAGGCAGTTGGCCGTGTGTCATCACGGATTGGACCTCGCCGCCCAATGCCTGGATGTAAAACTCGGCTTGTGTTCTTGCGTTTGTCGAAACGATGTACGGAGTTAACTTTGCATTCATAGGAATCTTCCTCTCATGGTTTGGTTTGTGCCAGAATTACAGATGATTTATTTATTCCGAGATCCGGCCTCTATAAGGACGACGAACGCAGGACATGAAAATCGACATGCATGCCAAAAGATAAGTCAATTTCCGATGTCTATCGCAACTTTGCCCGCGGCCGCCTTTACAACTAAAGCGAGCTAGAAGCCTGACTGAGCAGCGATACCAATTGTTCTGAATCAAACGTCTCCCCTTTGCGCAGCTTCAATGTTTTTCTTTCCGGAGGACCCTCGAAAGCGCCCTCCGGGAACGTTAACTCTGAACAATTAAAAATGGTAAAACTAACAGCTTCTTTCGCTGTCGAGATAACCGCAGCATATTTTCCATTTTTCAAAAAGTGAGGCTTATTATACTGAATTCTTTCGTGTACATTGGGAATCGCTTGGTGGGCCACTTCACGCAGACTGACGGCAAATTCCTTGTGCCACGGTTCTTTTAACGCCTCGATAAAATCGGTTACATCCTGATTCAATCTTCATGCGCTCCTTTAAAATTGAAAGTTGTAATCACTATAATCTTCTTAGCATGTCGAGATGATCTTGCAAATCAGCTTCCATGATCTGCATACCAGATTCCGACAGGGAATTCGCATTCTCTTCCAGCCCTCGTATTTCAATCGTACACTCGCGGCCCGCTGGAACCGGCATCCGAAGTGCCCATTTCAGAGCCTCGTTCTCTGACCTTACATCAATCACCGTGTATTCCGCAATTAGTTCCTGATCTGCCGGAAAAGGGCCGGCCTGTATCTCCGGCTCCCCGCCAGCCAACGAATAACATATCCTTAATCCGCTGGAGCTGGGGCGAAGCTCTTCGGCGGCTAGAAGCGCACCGACTCTGGCCAAAGACTTCTTGTACGTCATCATCGCAACAACGTGTTCCTGACTTTGATTGACCCCAGCCTCCGAGTACCCGGTCGCCTTGACGATCAACATAAATCGCAATTGGATTTCCTCCTTCCGTGGGAAGCTGACTTGAACAGCAGCCCGCAGCTGCTATCCTCTTCCCTACTAACACGACGAACGGGAAACCCCGTTATCGACATAAGGAGAAAAATTATTTGGATGTGCCCAACTCACATTCAGTTGCCCGTTGAAGCAAAAGCTCCCGCTCGCGGGTATTTCGGGTCATCGATGAAGCCCTTTCAAATTCTGTTCGGGCTTCATCGTACCGCCCCAGTTTCGCAAGAAGATCGCCGCGAATGCTTGGAAGCAAGTGGTATCCCTTTAAAGAAGGTTCGGTATTCAACGCCTCGACGATCTGCAGCCCGAAGGCCGGGCCGAAAGCCATGGATATGGCAACCGCACGGTTTAATTCAACGATGAGCGAAGGCGCCTTCCTCGCAAGTGCTTCGTAAAGGGCCGCAATGCGGATCCAATCGGTCTCGGCTTCGGAACGCGCCTGGGCATGACAAGCGGAAATCGCAGCCTGAAGCGAGTACGGCCCAAGCAACTGTCCCAGCTTCCGGCTGCGCTCCAGCGCCGCCAATCCGCGGCGGATCAGCAATTGATCCCACTTCGCACGGTTCTGATCCATGAGAAGGACGGGATCTCCGCTCGCGTTAACGCGAGTTTTCAACCGCGATGCTTGAATCTCCATGAGAGCAACCAGGCCGTGGACTTCCGGTTCTTGAGGCACGATTTCAGCGAGAGTGCGTCCCAGCCTAAGTGCTTCCTGACATAACAGCGGCCGAACCCATTGATCCCCGGAAGTTGCTGAATACCCTTCGTTGAACATCAGGTAAATGACCTCGAGTACTGCAGACATGCGGTCTTTAAGTTCCTCCCCCGCAGGCACCTCAAAAGCGACCTTCTCGGCATTGAGAACTCTCTTTGCCCGGACAATCCGCTGGGCGACCGTGGATTCAGCAGTGAGGAAAGAACGTGCGATTTCGTCCGTAGTAAGTCCGCACAACAAGCGAAGGGTCAACGCTACGCGAGCCTCCTGCGATAACGCCGGATGGCAGGTCATAAAGATGAGACGAAGGAGATCGTCGCCGATCTCTCCGTCTAAAGTAAGGTTCTCGTCATCCCCCGTATACAAATCCATCGTGTGGGCAACTTCTACATACTTCTGATCGCGCAGCTTGCTCCTTCGCATAAAATCGATCGCGCGCCGCTTCGCCGTTGTCATCAGCCAGGCACCCGGATTGTCCGGAATGCCGGTCTCCGGCCATCGTTCAAGGGCAATCACCAAGGCATCCTGGGCCAGATCTTCCGCGAGACCCACGTCCCTTACCATTCGCGTCAGTCCCGCGATAAGCTTCGCCGATTCCATTCGCCATATTGCATCAATGGTTCGATGTGTCTGGAACGAATTCATGCTTTTTTCTGCTCATTGACTTGCTTGCGAAGGGCCGTTTCCTTGGCCAGCGTTTCGGGATTCTCCATGAGGTCCTGCGCTTCGAACACCTGTCTGAGCTCAATCTCACCCTGCCCAAATCCATGCGGATCCGGCATGCGCAGTGCCCATTCGATCGCTTCTTCCCTCGATTTGACCTCAATCAGCGTATATCCGGCAATCAGCTCTTTTGCCTCCGTAAACGGACCATCCATCATTTTAGGCTTGCCCCCGGGCTCCGGATAAGAAATCCGGATTGCGTTTGAACTAGGCTGCAATCCATCCGCCGCCAACAGCACGCCGGCCTTGACCAATTCTTCGTTATACTTCTGCATGGCATCGATCAACTCCTGGCTAGGCATGACTCCCGCCTCTGAATCGGTTGTTGCTTTGACAATTAACATAAATCTCATAGATCTGTCCCTCCTAATTTTATGGCGATTTCCTGCCGCGATGTTAGGCGCATAACCAAATGCAGATCGATCTCACCATGTTATGTATCAAGTAGCAAAATTCACTCTTTATTCTTGGTGAACCTAAACCTGAAGAGCTTCAGCACGTAATCTAGCGGCAAGAACCGAAACCCAACCGAAAGCAACAATTCCGGCGCACCCCATGATAACGCCAATCCAACTAGCGATACTCGAGCCAATAACGATAAGCACAGGCGCAAGAATACAAGATGCAATACAATAGATACTCCAACCACGTTCGCCTTGTGTAGCAAACCGACGTGCAAAGACAATGCTTGCTGCAATTAGACAAATAAATGCTGTAAAGAACGCCACGGAATGAAGTGCTGCATGGCCGCTCATCGATGTCGGCATTTCCGCAGGGGCACCTGAGGGAAAGCTGAGGCCAGGATCCGGGCGAAACAGACCTGCCATGATCATGCCAATCCCATAGATTCCAATGAGCAACGAACCCCACGTGCCTCCCATACGCCCTCGAAGTAAACGTCGCACTCCAATCGCTGCACATACAGCAAGCAATCCTGTAAGGAAGAAATTAGCGCTTTGAATCCATCCCATATCCCCTAACGTAAGGGTACTAATGGCGTGTCGCCTGATATCGAATCCTGTACGTGTAAACGATTGAATAATAGCTACTACGTAGAACAGCGGCGTTGAAACAACCCCGCCCATCAGAAGCAGACGAATCGCCCTTGTATTCCGCTTGTTTGTAAACATAATAATCTTCTTCCCTTCTCATTGTCCAATTTATTATCTATTATGTCCGGTCGTTAGAAGTAAGGTTTAAATAGCCCTTTACATGTCGCAGCTTAGCGATTGCCCATAAAGAATGCTGCAAGCTCCGATGAGATCTTTTTGGTATCGAGTTTTTTGGTATGACCGAGTCCCTTTTTACTCAGCAGCCTTGCATTTGGAAGGTTTCCCGCCAGTGCATGGGCACCATGACGCAACGAAACCGGACTCTCCGTTCCTTCGATCACAAGGGTTAGCATCGTAACCGCATCCCACAATTTTTCAGGCAATGCCTTTCCATCCATATATCCATCGAGCAAGGCCGCGTCGTAAGGAAGCGTATGGGCAACAGCCATGAGCCTGGACCATACGCCTGGCATCACGCGCATCAAACTGACCACAAATGAAGGCGCACCCATCCCCTTGGTCATAAAATACTTGATGGCCTCACCCCGGCGATTCGCAGATATAAGCACTGAAACCCGCTTGACGAAATCTTCTGGCGGCTTGTGACCCGCATCATCGACTACTAAAGGCGGTTCATGCAAAGCGAGTTTCTTAATATTAGCCCCTGCCGCCGCTGTCTGCAGAGCCAGAACCGCGCCAGATGACAATCCCCAAACATAGGCCGAGCCACCGGCTTCATCAATCATGGCCTGAAGATCTTCCATCTCACGTTCGATGGTATAAGACGGTGAATCTCCGCTATCGCCTCGGCCGCGGCGGTCGTAATTGTAGACCGTGAAATACTCTGACAACAGATGAGCCAACTGCACTTGTCCAGGGAATTTGCGATAGCTGAACGCGCCCGCAACCAGAATAAGTGACGGTCCCTGGCCAACTTTATCATAGGCAATCTTTGTACCGTCCTTCGAAGTTACTGTGTGCATCGTAGGTCTCCTTTCAGTTAAACCTGATTTTATTTTGATATTCTTCCCTGCCCTCGCGGGCAGATATTTGAGCCTCTATTTAGACGACGAACTGATTACGACAAAATCGACACACTCGCAAACTTTTTTATGGAACCGTATGCACGCGTATTCTCCTTAGCAGTCATTGCGAATGATATTACTGGATCAACCAATGTGTCGAGCCATGATCCTCTTCTGAATGGGCAAAAAGACGTCTCCATCTCCACTTACGCAACGATGATGGAGACGTCTTAGATTGGATGAATTCAGATGGCTTTGTTGTTAATTGCCTATCTCGGGCTGGTAGATGTGAATCGCGACACCTGATCTTAGCGTTTTGGCGTCCATGAGGCGCATAGCAGCCTTCTCGCTTCCCTCTCTGAACAGCCGATGTCCGCGACCTAAGATCACAGGGTGGACCCAGAGGCGGTATTCGTCGATGAGATGATGACTCATCAGCGTTTGTGCAAGATCGCCGCTTCCTACGACCAGCAAGTCTCCTCTGAACTCCTGCTTGAGCTTCGCTGCTTCTTCGGCCGCGTCGCCATGGATGATAGTGGTATTCCAATCCGCATGGTTCAGGGTTCTCGAAGCCACGAACTTCGACATACCGTTCATCCGATCGGCCAACCCCCGCATGCCGGTCGCTGACGGCCATGTTGCCGCGAAGCTCTCGTAAGTTTTACGCCCCAGAAGAAGCGCTTCAACCGCGTGGGCCTGCTCGACAATGAGTTCCAGGTGCTCCTCGCCAACATATGACCGCTGCCAGCCCCCATACTCAAATTCATAGAGATCGCCAGGCGCCTGCATGACTCCATCCAACGTAATGAATTGCTGCATGATGATTTTTCCCATTGTTATATCCGTCCTTTCGTGTCGTGCGGTCGATTCCAAAACGCTGCGTATCTCCCGAATGTCCTTCATCCAAGGTCAGCTGAACTTCGCCGCTATAAAGACTACGAACGAGAGAAGGGCAAATCGACATCCCTGCCATTCTTTTTGTGGCAATCTTGAACGATTAACTTAGTATCGAAGGATATTGCGAATCGTCTCTTCGTCCATCCCGACATGAGGTACCGCTGCTAGCTTACAGGGAACCGGTTTATGAGGCTGCATTAGGCTTCTTTTAGTGGTTTACTTTTTAATGAAAACGAGTAAAATACCGCAAACATACCGATCACAATACTAATTGCTCCAATCCAGCCCAGACTCATGACTGATGTTTGGTTTACCACCCATCCGCCTGCACCGGCTCCAACAGCTATTCCAAGTTGAAGTACGGAATTGTTCAAGCTGAGTACCAAATCGGAGGAGTTCGGAGAAAGCGACACAAGGTAGTACTGCTGTGCAGGCGTTGTCATATAGGCAGATCCTATCCAAACGGCAAGGATCATGATAGCCCATATAAATGTTGTTCCCACCCAAGGAAGTGCCGCTAGCGACACAGCGTGGAGCAGCAGACTGACAAGCAGAGTCCGATAAATCCCCCATCGGTCAGCGCCGTATCCCCCGATACGCGAACCTATTACTGCAAATATTCCGCATATGAATAGAGCTGCGCTGATCTGTGTCGTATTGAGGCTTGCAACCTCCTGTAGAAAGGGGGATATATAGGTAAATAGTAATTGATACCCTATGACCCAAAAAAACGTAATGAACAATCCGCTAATGATTCGGCGATTCCGCAATACCGCTAGCTGAGTTTTTAACGAAACCGATTCCCGACTTTCCATTTTGGGAACGGATGCAGCAATCCCGATGATTGAAAATAGGGCTAAAATATTGATAAACATAAAGACTAAACGCCATCCCCAAAATTCACCTATTAAAGTCCCAAGCGGAACGCCGACGACCAAGGCAGTGCTTGCACCCATGATAATGATGCTGATAGCACTGCCCCGCCTCTCAGGCGCTGCCATACTTGCGCCTACAGTCAAAGCGACTACTGTAAACACACCAGCACTCGCCGCCTGAACAATTCTGGAAACCATGAGAATGGTGAAATTAGGGCTGAAGAAGGCAAGCAAATTACCGATGAAGAAAATAAAAAAGGTAAGAAGAAGAAGGTTTTTCCTTTCCATCCTTGAAGTTAGTGATACCAAAATGGGAGATCCAGCCGCAATGACAATGGCATAGACGGTCACCAATTGTCCGGCCATACCTACGGACACATTCGTATCCTGTGCAATCATTCCCAGAATACCCGCTACAACAATTTCGGCAGATGCCATGACGAATACGCAAAAAGCAAGTAAATAAAGGACCAAGTTCTTGTTCATGTTCAATCTCCCTTTATCCATCACATTATTGAACAATCATTAAAAAATCAAAGAAAAAAAGGGGGCGTCCTTCAATCGAATATCGAAAGAGTGACCTCAACGATGTCCTCCAGAACAGTCATATCCGTTACTGTCTTGGCGGTAACCATCAATCCCCCTTGCGCATTGTTCAAATATCGCGCAAGCGCCATAAGATCCTGATAGCGCTCATTGATTTCTCCCTGTTCCTTGGCTCGGGTCAATGCAAGGTAATAAGCTCGTTCAAGACGGATTCTTTCCTTTTCTATAAAATCGGCAATCTCGGAGTCATGCGGTGCGAGTTCCACGCATGTATTGTTTATGAAGCATCCCCTCGTTCGATCCGAACGGGCAAGATCTGCCAGCAATTCACGGAACACTTGAGTGATGGCTTCTTTTCCCGAAGGCGTATGTTCGAGTGTATGAACCACCGTACTTTGATTGACATAATGCTTGAGCGCCGCGAAGAACAAGTCGCGTTTGCCCCCAAAAGTATTGTAAAGACTTTGCGCCTTGATTCCCACATGATTCACCAATTCTTGCATGGACGCACCTTCATAACCATACTTCCAGAAATAATCCATAGCTTTGGAAAGAACCTCTGTCGTATCGAACTCTCTGGGTCTGGCCACTATGTTTCCCTCCTCTTACAAACAACTTTAAGTCAATGTGACAAGCAATTCCCGGGTGAAGTCATAGAGCCGCTTTGCGGCGTCCTTGTCGAAGGACTTGTGCTCCACGCTGATCCGCTTGCCTTCCACGAAAGCGCTCATCGGCTCGGCCGGCGGGGCGTTGATAATAACGACAATCGGTTCGATGCTCTCCACCACTGGCTTCCCCAATTTCTTCATCGCCACGATGTGAGCCGCCGTTGGCTCATCGTACTCGCCGGAGAAACTGGTAGACGTTGTGCCCGGGTGGAATAGAACGTAACGGATTCGGCCTGCTCCATGCTTGCTAGCGAAGGCGACACCGAGCAGGTCGTTCAACTTGCCGCCTTGCGTCAACGCCGTGCCTCCGTTGTAGCCCTGCTCAAGCCCGAGATCGTTCCAATGGATCACGGATAGGTGGGCGCCAGGCCCGGCCACATTCATGATAATCGGGTTGTCGGCCTTCTCCAACGACTCGACCAGACCGTGACTGAGGAGAAATCGGCTCAGGTAGAACAACGCGAAATTGTCCTCGAACCCTTCCGCCGTTTCCAACCGTGTCGTACGATAATGCCGCGCGCACAGTACGAGCGCGTCCACCACAGAGAATTTCGACTTGATCTCCTCGATAACCCTCTTGTTCTCGCTGACCAGACTCAGATCTGCTTGAATGAAGAAAAACCTCGCGCCAGCGTCAATTTCGTTGGCAGCTTCGATGAACGCCCTTCCCTTCTCCTTATTACGGCCGATGACGATGATGTTATCCCCTTGGATCAGATATTTAAGCGCGAGCGCCTTACCTATCCCGTCGGTTCCACCTGAAATCACAATATTCTTCACTTGGCACCTCCTTTACCAAGTAGTTTACCAATTTTTTAATGAACATTCAATAATCAATAAGAAAAAGTTCATCAAAGAGCAAGTAGCGCAAAAAGCACCAAATCATACGTGAACGATTGTCATTATTTTTAGCTCACACTATTTAATTCTCGTTCTATATAAGTTGAATTAATGATCTGAAGTTCACCTGATTCCATCCTAATGCAGAGTCGATCGATTATTTTCAGGGGCCGGACTGTTTGTAATCTTACAAATGCGATCCGCCAGTTCCATCGATTAGTTGTCCCGTTACCCATCGTGAAGGCGAGATATCCGCGATATCCGAAGGCTCGCCGATGCGTCCAAGCGCCGACATCTCTATGGCAGACTTGCGCCCATCGGGTGTGTGCAGCCATGAAGCGTTTACGTCAGTATCGATTATGCCGGGCATGACTGCATTCACAGTAATCCCCCGTGGACCCAGTAGCTGAGCTAGGTGTAGGGTGAATGTATTTAGTGCGCCTTTGGTTAGATTGTAGGCCATGATATGTGGAAAGGCAATTCGTGTCACTCCGGATGAGATATTGATAATGCGGCCTCCGTCTCGAAGACGTCCGAGCGATTGTTGGACGAGGAAGAACGGCGCCTTGACGTTGACTGCGATCAGACGATCAAAGTCCTCTTCGCATGTCTCTTCAAATGACGGGGATGTGCCGATGCCGGCATTGTTGACTAAGATATCGAATTGGTTGATGCCCGTTCTACGAGTAAGCTCCTCATCCAAGGCCTGAAGAAGCCGGTTGACTCCTTCCAGAGAATCCAACTCAGCGCCGACGGCGAAAGCTGTGCCACCTGCTGCTTCGATCGCAGAAACCGTCTTTGCTGCTGCATCTTCGTCTGGGTGATACCTTTCATAGGCAAGTTGATGTAGATGCGTTTTTCCAAGCGGTAAATCTAACTGTTGCATGACTTGGAAGTAGAATTTGCGCCGGCCAAGCGACCGGGGTACCCAGTTTGTCGGTAAACAACTCCTTGATTTGATCGGCACTGGAGAAGAACTATGTAATATCCCTGTCAAGGAATATTTAATTTTGCCTCTCGCTTTTCTTCCCGAGGAGATTGGTTCCCATGACACCCGCAATAATAAGCGCAGAACCGAAGATATGGTACATTCTGACTTCCTCCCCAAGCAAAAGCGCTCCGGCAGCGATAGACACTATCGTCGATAGATTGGAGAACACGCTCATTTTGGATGCTTCGATTCTGGACAAGGCATAGTTTGAACTAAGCGCCGTAACCAATGTGGACAAAATGCCAAGATAGAGGATGGCCACGACAAACTTACCGCTGGTAAGCGGAGAGAACAATTGATCGAGCGTTCCTGCGGCTGCATGCCCGACAAGTGACACGGAAAGGAAGCAAAGAAAGGCAATGCCCAGCATGACATACGTAATCTCCGCAGGACTGAACGATTTGAGAAGCGTCCTCGCGAGCACGTTATACCCTGCCACTGCCAAGCAAGACACGAACAAGAGAACAATCCCCGTCATGTTGAACCAATCGATGCCGCTGCCCTTCATGATAAAGATGAGCAAGACTCCGCTGACCGACAGACAGATGGATAGCTTTTGCAGGAGGGTGGTCGTTTCCTTCAGAAACAGGAACGCCAGCAGCACCGTTAAAACCGGTGTGAAAGCAAACAGAATGCCACCTTCGCTGGATGTGGCATGCTGCAGGCCATAGGATTGGAGCGTGAAAAATGCCAGCGGATACAGAGTGGCCAAGAGCAGCACCTTGTAAATCTTCTTCCCGCGGTAGTTTAAACGAAACCGACCCAGCAGGACGGGAATGGACATAACGGCGAAGGATGCGGCAAACCGGAATGTCAGCGTATCCAGGGGCTCAGCGAATTCAAGCGCGATTTTAGTGAATAAAAATGAAAGTCCTATGATCATAGCATTAATAACCGCGCAGAGATAAGCAAATTTCAATCCAGATGAATTCAACTAGCAAGTTCCACTCCTTCAAACAAATAGAATCATCTATGTTCGGGGAACATAGAGCCGAAATTTGATATGGGGCACCAAGGTAACTAAATATAACTGCTGTGCCGGGGAGGTCATCCATGTGGCGGCCATCCACATCATGATTAACGGGGTGACAACATAGATCAAGTCGTCTGACCAGCTCAGCAATAGTAGCGTTCCAGCTTGGAACGACAGTTCGGCATAAATTGTGAACTTGGACCCTTTTGTATCATCTGCGACGCCTCCGATTTTGGAGCCGGCAAAACTGCAAATCCCTGAAAGCAGCAAAATGCAAGAAAGAGCCGCCGCAGACAGTTCCGCATTCGATTGCAAGAAGGGTGATATATACGTAAACAGTGCAGTGTATCCTTCTATATAGAAAAGCATAATGAGAACCGCAAGCACAATCTTTTTATCTTTCAAAATCGACAGCTGCAATCCGAGCGTAATAGCTCTCTGATCAGTAGTGGAGGCCCCTGGATTATTCGAGTCATTAGCATCTTCTCAAACGAAGAACTAAAATAGACCAGGATGCTGCTTAAAATAATAATACCGAGCATCATAAGCAGTATTTTTCTTCGTTCCACTCTGATGGTTGTAGCGATCACGACGGGGGAGCCAATTGCTGCGGCAAGGGGGAACGCTGTGACGAGCGTTCCCGCTGCGGATGTCGTAATCCCAAGATCTGCCGGGATACATGCCAGTCGCGAAACGGTCCAGTTCGACCAGCGCCGCTTCCTCAGTCCATGCATTGGAAAAAGAAAAAACTTCTTGTAGATCGAGAATGGCAGTGTTGAAATTAGATTAACCTTCCTGCGAGATCATCCATTTGATCCCATACTTATCTTCGACCTCGCCATAGTGCGCTCCCCAAGGCCCCATTTCAAACGGATGCTTCTGCGTACCGCCCTCCGCGAGATTGGCATAAGCTTGGCTTGCCGCTTCCAGATCACTGAAGGTCAGTCCAAAGGCGATACTGCCTTCTGCGTTGAGCCGATCGAAGGCATCGGACAGGAACAGCACATTCCCTCCGGCTACCGATAGCACCATGTGCATCACTTTGTCCTTGATCTCCTCAGCGGCGCCAGGCAGTTGACCGTGTGTCATCACGGATTGGACCTCGCCACCCAATGCCTGGATGTAAAACTCGGCTTGTGCTCTTGCGTTTGTCGAAACGATGTACGGAGTTAACTTTGCATTCATAGGAATCTTCCTCTCATGGTTTGATTTGTGCCAGGATTACAGTTGATTTATTCACTCTGAAATCCAGCCTCTATAAGTACAACGAACGCAGGAAAAGAAAATCGACATGTCTGCAAAAGAATATGTCAATTTCCGATGTCTATCGGGACTTTGAGCTAGAAGCCTGACTTAGCAGTGATACTAATTGTTCTGAATCAAACGTCTCCCCTTTGCGTAGAAATAGCTTCTCGGGAACGTGCTGCTTGATGATTTTTGCCGCAGAAGGCTGAGAAAATTGCGAGACAATAGAGGATATGGCCCCCGTCACAAAAACGGCTTGCCAATATCCCGTATGGATACCTGCCATGATCAGGAGAATAGATAAAAAAATGAACAATTCCCCGTAAATCATCGTCGCCTTGGGACGTCAGCGATCCGCCAGCACTCCACCCACAATGGAAAAAATAAAAATTGGTGCATACTGCACAACGGTTAGCATAGAAACGGCCAACGGATTGCCGCCTGTCAGATCCATCACAAAAAGCAGCAATGTCATATTTCGGATCCATACCCCAGCGGATTTCAATATACTTGAAATGGTAAGCTTAATAAATACAGAGTTAGTTACTAGCTGTTTCATATCCTTCCTCAACGATACACTGCATGTGATCTCAATAATGATTCAAATAAAAAATAGCCAATTGAGTCCTGTCGCGGAGCTGAAGCTTCTCCAAGAGTGCTGTCACATAATTGCGGACGGTTCCTTCGCTTAGAAAGAGGCGACTCGCAATCTCCTTATTCGACAACCCATCCGCTACAAGCGCCAGGATTTCCCGTTCACGAGGATTCACATCCATCGGCAGCGGTGTTTTCTTCTGATCTTTCAGCATGCCGGATATGGTTTGCGCCACTTCTTTTTCGAAGACGGTATTGCCGTTCCCCACTGCTCGCAGGCTTTCCATGATGCTGTCGGGGGGTTGGTTTTTCAGAATATAACCCTCCGCTCCCGATTTAACAGCCTCTTTAATGTACTCTTCATCCTTGAACGTCGTCAGCAGAACAACCTTCATATCCGAAAAATGACGTTTGATCAGCTGTGTGCCCAGGACACCGTCCATAACGGGCATACGAATGTCCATGAGCACGAGATCAGGCTGCTTCAACCGACACATTTCAAAGGCTTCCTGCCCGTTGGCAGCCGTGCCGATTACCTCAAAGTCGTCTTCCATTCCAATCAGAATGCTAAGCCCTTCCCGAATTAAAGCGTCGTCATCCACGATTAGCAATCTCAACAATCTCCCCGCCTTCCTGTCTCGGAATGACACATACAATCATAAACCCGTCGGTCGCATGAATGGAGAGGTTTCCTCCTAAATTCCGAGCTCTCTCCTTCATCCCGCTGAGCCCCAAGCCTTCTTTGATATTCTCACAGCCTCTCCCGTTATCCTTAACGTACAATCTCGTAAAATTCTCGTTAGCGTCGATTGTGACATTAACCTTTGTCGCGAAGGAGTACCGGGCTGTATTGGTTAGAGCTTCTTTAATCGTGGCGCTGAGCAGCTCCAAATGAGCTGGAGGTATCGTGTTGAAGTCTCCGCTCAGCTTAAGGTCGACGGGGCAAAACCGGTAATTCCCAATCATGGAGCGAAAATAATCCGCGCCAAGACTTTCCCGAGGTTTAATATTATGGACAGTGTCTCGAAGCAGCTCCACCGCATGAGCTAACCCCTCTATGGATTTGCTGATCATGGACATGGCTTTTTCAGTATCTTTGCCATGTATTTTATAAGCAGCCTGCAGTTGGATTAAAGTTCCCGCCAAATTATGCCCCACGCTATCGTGAATTTCCCGTGCGATCCGGTTGCGTTCTTTCACCTCTGTAATTCCGGCAATTTCCTTGGATGCATGCAGAAGTTGGGCTTTCGCCTGTTCCAGCTCATAACGCAAGCGCCGTTCATTATCCAGCGTAAACGTGAACCGGCTTGCCTCCTCGCTGCCCTTCCGTATCACGTATGCGAGGAGAGTACAAAGAGCAATCCAGACGATAAACGAATGAATTTGCGGCGTCTTGGCCAGGAAAAAAAGCGTGCATGCAGAAACCGCGCCAAGGCCGACCCATGCCCTCTTGAGCATAAAATCGTAAGCAGCAAGCGCAAATAATACGGCAAATTGAAAATCCATCGCAACGCCTGCACACGCGAGCAGGAGCATTGCGATGGTCAACCAGGACGAATCGTAGTATCGTTCCTTAACCAGCTGGATAATGATTGAGATCATCACAACGAGCATTTGCCCGTACGGGATATCTCCTCTTAGGATCAGTTCGATGATGAGATAACCGAAAATGATTATTTTGACAATGGCATTCATACCAGTTCCTTCCATAACATCATTTGAACTTATTATATCGAAATCGCATCATTTTGCGATATCTACTTTCTTTATGGTGCTTAGAAGGAAGAAAATGACGGCGAACAGGAAGAGCATGAGCGCTTCTTTGCCAAGCGTCAGGAGCGTTTGTCCATGCAGCAGTTGATCGATCCCCCTCATCACCCAGTACACCGGAGTAAATTGACTGATCGTCTTGACGACATCCGGCGCCCAATCCAGAGGACCGTATGAACCGCCCAGCATGGAGATCGGCTCATATAGGCAGATGCCGATCAGACAGGCTTGAAGGGCCGATTTGGAAATCGAACTGATCGCAACCCCGAATGAAACCGCCACGACCGAGAATAGAATCAGGAAGGCATACAAACTCCATTCTGAATGCTCCATATCGATGCCGTAGCCCCATTTCAGTACGAGCATAGCGAAGGTAAGCTGGATGATCGCTACGAAGATGAAGCTGACAATCATTTGGAACATATAACTGCTGATGCGCACCGGTGCAATCAGTGTTCGGTAAAGGGTGCGATTATTTCGATTCGAGATAATCTGGATGCCTGCAATTAGCGACGTATACAACATCGGAGTTATAAGAAAGCCAAGCACCTTATGCGATTTGGTCTGATCCTGGACAGAGTTATGTTCTAACCGCAAGGAACCGTGCTTATCGTATTGCTCATATGCGGTGTAGAAGTGTTCAGGCTGATTCCCGGTTTCTGCCGCAATGGACTCGGCTCGGCCTACCCACATCTGTAAGTAAGAGCTGAGCGGGTTGGACAAATTGGATTCCCGGATTGAATATTCGGTTAGCCCTTCCTTCCCACCCTGAAGGAGACGATCAGTAAATCCCTTATCAATGACGAGCACATAATCAACCTTAAGCTCCTTTAGCTCTTGTTTGATCTGATCCTCCTTCACCGTTCGGATCTCGGCCATTGATTCCATCCTGGCTGTCAAGCTTTTCGTCAATTCCGTCTGATCATGATCAATAACAGCAGCTTTCATGGTGACTTTGTCGTCAACCAAACCAAGCGACATGTAGATCAGCGGAAACAGAACGATGAACAGCAGCTGAAGTTTATGCTTGAAAATTCGTTTGACCGTGTGTCTGAAAATACTCATGCCATTCTCCTCCTTCCGGAAATCATGGCAATCAGGATCATGATTAACGTATACGCGATCAATCCTGACAAGGCAGACCCGGCAATGGTTCCCTCATAAATATTGTCGAACATTACTTTTTGGCCATATGCATTAGGTGCAAGCCGGCCTAAAAAATCGAATATGGCTCCCTCAACGGGTTGAATACCGCCAGATACCATCGTAAGCGCAACCGAAAGGATAAAAAGGGTGATCGAGGAAACCATCGTGCTCTTGGTCAAGTAAGCCATCATCATTCCAAGCGCGATTGATATGGTTGCGAACAGGAATAGGACCAGCAAAATGACGGGTAAGCTGCCTCCCCAGTTCGCCCCGAAGACGTATTTGGATACCAGGAACAGAAAGATGGAGACGCCGTACAGCGTAACAACGCTCCCGAGAAGCTTGCCCAGCGTGACCCGTCTTTTAGGTATGGGCGCTGCCAGCAGTCTTGAATACGTATAGTTGCCGATATCCTTGGTTACGGCAAACGCGCCGAAAAGCGCACCAAGCAGTAAAAATTGAAACATCGTCGTGACCGCATAATAATCAATGCCAGTCGGGATTTCACCTGCTGTGGTTATTTCCACGCTGTTAATGCTTGCATTCAACGCATCAACCGCTTCCAGATTCTCATGAGACCCGGTCATGCGCTGATTGAGCGTACGTATATAACCTTCCACAAAGGGCCGAAGGTAAGGGTGTTCCTCCTTGCTGTAGAATCCGACTTGTCCCTCGTTCCCTGACTGCAGTTCACTGGATATTTCCGGCGGCACATGAATGAAACTTGTGATTTTATCTGATTTAAGAAGTTCATTGCCCTGCTCGACGTCGTGAACCTCTACTCGTTCGATTAGTCCCTTCATCGACTCGGAGCTCAAATAACGATCCAAGGAGGTACCTATATTACCACTATCTTCATTCAGAAAGCCTATTTTAATTTTTTCGATTGTCGTTGGCGTAAATTTATTGCTCTGCATCGTGCCCAGCAGCAGCATCATCACCAGCGGCAGCAGCAGAAATGCAACCATTGCCTTGACATCTCGAAGATGCCGCAAAGCTGTATAGTAAGCAATTGTACATAGTGACACGTCCATTTTCTCCTCTCTCAGGTTTAATCCCGAAGCGATCTGCCCGTAAGCGTCAGGAAGACCGCCTCAAGACTGGGCTTCTCCACGTTCAACGCCAAAATCTCCCCATCCACCTCGGATATGACCTGGATAATACGGCTAACATTGTGTTCGCCCTTCTTACCGATGATTTCCAGCAGGTTTCCATTTACGACGCATTCGCTAATGCCATGAATTTTCTTAATGGCTTCGACCATCGTAAAATTGACCGATGACAACTCGATGATCAGCTTCTCTTCAGAGGAAACAAGCGATTTCAGCTCTTCCTTCGTGCCTTGAGCAATGACTCTGCCTTTGTCTACAATGGCAATTTTCGAGCAGATTTCCTCCACTTCCTCCATATAATGCGTGGTGTAAATAATCGTCGAACCCATTCGATTCAGTTCTTTGATCGATTGCATAATATGGTTCCGCGACTGGGGATCAATTCCGACTGTCGGCTCATCCATAATGATCAGCTTGGGATGGTGTATGATCGCGCAGGCAATATTCAATCTTCGCTTCATCCCGCCTGAATAGCCCTTGGGCTTATCGTTTTTTCGCTCCGTAAGTCCTGTAAAGGCCAGAGCCTCCTGGATTCTCTCCTTAAGCAAGCTGCCTCTTAGTCCATACAACCTGCCGAAATAGTCAAGGTTTTCTTGCGCTGACAAATCCTCGAACAACGCGATGTCCTGCGGCACAATCCCAAGCTCCCGCTTGGACTCCATCTGTTTGCGGCCGACCGGCTTCCCCAGAAAAAGCACTTCTCCGCCATCGTACTCCGTAAGTCCTGAAAGAATCCCCATGGTCGTCGATTTGCCGGCGCCATTCGGGCCAAGCAAACCGAATATCTCCCCTTCTTGAATGGAGAGACTGATATGATCCAGTGCCAGGAAATCGTTATATCGCTTGATCAGGTTTCTAATCTCCACTATCATTTCGAATGCTCCTCTTTTTATTTTTTTATTCTGGAATTATCATACTTTGTTCAAACCCGCGCTCATAGTGATCAGAAGCATGAAAGCACATGACAAATGTCATGTGCCACATTCTCCCGACTACTTTCGCGCGCAGCGACACTTCGAAATGCTCGGCCGGTTCCTTGCCTGTCACGAGTTTTTTTTATACTATAATGAGCAGTATGGACAGCAACCGATTGACTCGTATACACTAACCATCTTTTCTCGAGGAAGTCTGAAAACAAACTATCGCAAAGGTGTGATTAATCTGGAGAATATCGATAAAAAAAATCGATTGGATGAAGAGGTTTTCAGTTACCGGGTAACGAAAAACAATACGGTTTTTATCGACTGGTATGGAAAGCAAGTGACCATTCTTAAGGGGAAAGAAGCTGAGAAGTTCCTGGTCAAGATGGATCAAGCAAGTAATCACAAAGAGGAACAGCTTGTGATGGCGAAGATAACGGGGAATTTCAAAAGAGGAAATGAAAAGCAGGCTTCCCATTGAAAAAGTAGAAGGGGCGGCGATTCTTGTTTCATTTATACAGATAAATATCGAATGAATCCTAATAAGGCGAAGATGAACAACACTGTACCGGCGCCAATACCAGTGACCGCACTATTTGCTACTTGTAATCTCGGCGATATCCATAATGACAGGACAGAAACGGCAACAAGCAGTGCGGCTAAAATATAGAGGTTGCTATCATCAAACACTTTTGTCAGTCCAATAAAATGAATGCCTACGATAAATGCGATCCAGGGTGCGACAAGTGGGATTATGATACTTCTGCCTGGCCAGCGTCACTGCATTGGGGGCAGCCCGCTCAGATGAGGGGGAACTTCGATAAACCGAAGTTATGATGCCGTTTGCCCGCAGCAGCTTGAAACAGATTTTTCAACAAAAGGAGGTTGGATTCCTTTGGGGACTACCCTCCTCTTTTCTACCGCTCTCGATCCGTTATACCTCCCCGAACTTCTTTACATACCTTAATATAGACGAAAGGAGATAAGCCATGGCAGACATTAACTCAGAGCCGACTATCATCCCTGATCCTTATGCCCTTATATTTCTGAATTATCCGGATGTCGTTACGGTAGAGCGGATGTGTGAAATGCTTGGCGGCATCAGCACCAAAAAACAGCTTACAAATTACTGAAAGTAATGAGCACTAGCCTCAATATTTTAAATAAAAAAAGTTCCTGCTCTGCCAAAAAAAGCAGATCAGAAACCTATTATAATTGAAGTGGTGCGGTCGAGAGGACTCGAACCTCCACGGGGGTTAGCCCACACGGACCTGAACCGTGCGCGTCTGCCAATTCCGCCACGACCGCATATTATGTAAAGTCGGTATCGTGTTGATCACCGTAATTAAGAGTATATTACGCCCATAGTTAAAAAGCAAGCATTTTTTTAAAAAAATGGTCGAAACCATATATTCCGCGTGATTTCGACCATTCATGGCAACATCAGATCGTCCACTGATCATGAATAATTCCGGATAAGACCCATGTATTCCCTTCCTGCTGAAACACAAGACGCAGGCTTTCCCAGTCCATGCCAGCATAATCAGGATGAACCCCATCGAAGTAATACTCAACGATGACTGCCCCTTTATACTGGCTGGTCGCATTGTTCAACGTGTTTCCTTCGCTTTTGGATTGGTTGTAACCCACCCAAGGCGCAGCGGCAAAATCGCTTGTGTAAATAAATGACGATACGGTTCCGCTTTAAACCTCGGTTCACGCTCACTGGTTCCGAATACTCATCCTCCATGGTATGTCCCCCCTTATACTAAGATAACTAAGATATAAAATCACGAAATATATTTCCCGAGCAATATTCAGCAGATTTAATGTATTTCTATTGATGTTTTACATTCCTAGTTCATGCGGACAGGAAAAGAGGAATCAGGACGCCGAGCGAAGAATTGTCTAAACATGAAAATCACATTCGTTGGGAGGATTCTCATTTGAAACGTTACGGGCTGCCATTGATCATCCTGATCATGAGTCTGCTTTATATTTTCCTGATTCCATCCGAGCCCCTAGCTGTCAAACTGCTGTTCAAGCTCATTCCGATGTGGCTCATCATCCTGTTTGCCTATCGGCAATTCCCGCCCCATAGATCCAGGATTCACTATCTACTGTTAGCAGGACAATTCTTCTGTATGATCGGTGACGGGACGCTCATCTGGTTTGTTGTCGGTCTCTCTGCTTTTCTGATCGGGCATCTGTTCTATACGGCCGGCTTCTTGGGACAGTGGCATTATTCAGCTCCCCGCCTCCTCAGCATCGTTCCGATTGCAGCTTATTCGGTATGGATGGGTATCCAATTGGTGTCTTCTCTCAAATCAAACGGAGAACAGGCTTTGATTATTCCTGTCATCGCCTATATTGCTGTCATTTCGTTCATGCTCTGGACAGCCATCATGACCGGAAATGGATATGCGATGGTTGGAAGCCTGCTCTTTGTCATCTCTGACTCGATCTTGTCCTGGAACATGTTTGTTGCCGATATCCTCTATTCGGACATATGGATCATGACTACTTATTATGCCGCCCAATTTCTGATTGCCAGAAGCATCTCGGCTTTTGATAGACCTCGAGTACAGGCTTTAGGAAGCTCGTCCTTGAATACATCTGCAGCCCCATAGAAGACAAAAAAGCTGAGCCCGGGTCCACCCGGGCTCAGCCCTGTACAGCATATTTAGCCCAATCATAGGATCTGGCCTTATAACCATTCGGGCATCAAGCAAATCCGATAAACGCTTAATCCCGCCAGTTCATGCGAACTTGCTTAATCCCCTCTACCTGCCACAATTGCTCAAACAATCCGTTAATTCCCTTGCTGTTAAAAGAATAGACCCGGAATTCCATCGTCACCTTGGTCGAGTCGTCTTCCGTCGTGTCATTATTCACGATCATGCCTTCCACCGTCATATTTGCCTTTTGCAGCAATTCCGTAATGGTACTTACATGAACTGGACGATCTCCAGCCTCAATGATGATCTTCAAACTGCCTGACTTTTTGATAAAGAGAAATTTTGATTCCAATTTATTCAACACCAGCGTGCTGACCAGAACGATCGCCGTCGTTATGATCGCGGGCCAGTAAAATCCGGAACCGACACTTAAACCGATAGCCGCTGCTACCCATAGGGTTGCCGCCGTGGTAAGACCTGAAATGATATGATTGGAACGCCGCAATATTGCCCCGGCACCAAGGAAACCGATACCGCTTACAACTTGTGCCGCCAGCCGGGCAGGATCAACCCTCGCATTAGGATGATTGATCAGTGCAGAATCAAAACCGTAAATGGAAGTCAGCATAATCAGTGTTGATCCGACAGCCACCAAGAGATGGGTTTTTAAACCGGCCTGCTTGTTTCTGCGTTCCCGCTCCCAACCGATTAAACCGCCAAGCAATGCAGCCAATAGCAGCCGCATTAGCATGGTCTCCGTATCCAGTTGAAACACATCCATTCCCTAATCTCCACCCATCTTTGTCATTTACGGAGGCTCTTCGCTATACCATATGTTCATCCTGCCAGCGCCATAGCTCTTTGCTGGAGGTGGATATGCCAATTACACCGCTCTTCAAAGCTGTATCAAAATCCTCCAAGTCGATCATGAGTCCTCCTGCGATGACGGGCACGTCCACCTCTGCACGAATCCGTTCCATAATCCGCTGACACACCATGCCCGGCAGCACTTCAATGGCATCCGGATTAGAGGCCTTAATCATCTTGATCCCGTTGTCCAGGGAAACAGAATCGAATACAAACAGTCGCTGAACCGTTAACAAGCCCAGTTTCTTCGCTTCAACAATCGCGGTGTTTTTTGTCGTAACAATACCATCGATGCCAACCTTTTCTGCTAAATACTTAACCCCCGTCTTGTCTTTGCCGATCCCTTCAATCAGATCAAAATGCACAAACGAGAGCTTGCCCGCCTCCCGAATCTGCTCAACAATCGATTCGATGATAAAAATATCGGTCTTAAGAATAAACACGATATTCGATTCGGTTGCTAGTACATTGGGGAGTTCATCGGCATTCATTAATGAAGTAATAATGGGCTTACGCTTCAAGCAATACGAAATTCGTTGTGCACCTTCAACACTGGTTTTCATGTCTTCACCTCGTTGCCGCAGCAGCATCTCCAATTCTCCCGTTGCCCCGGCTTATTTTTGTAAATACTCATGACTTGGCTTCGTCTGCCTGCTTCACGGCAGTACCGCTGAGATAAATATCGTAGACGGAATTCAGTACATAGGTGGGCTTCACGCTGCTGTTCATCAGATCGTCCCTGGTTGATACGCCTGTCAGCACCATTGCCGTACTCATCCCTGCCTGATTTCCCATCTTGATATCCGTCTCCAGCCGATCCCCTGACATCAGACAATCTTCAGCCTGCACTCCCAAAATATCAAGAGCCGTCAATGCCGTCAAGACGGAGGGTTTGCCCATGACGGTCGTGATTGTTATACCGGCAGTGCCTTCGATGGCACCGATCATACCGCCGCAATCCGGCACATCGCCGCCAGGCATTGGACATGTTCGATCCGGGTGGGTGGCAATCACTTCAGCGCCCCGTTTAATCGCCTGATATGCAAAATCCAGATGACGGTAGTGAAAATCCCGATCCCAAGATACAACCACAACATCGGTTACCTCCGGCGATGAGGCGAATCGTATTCCATTGTCCAGCAGCTCATTCTTCAATATATCTTCGCCAATGACATACACGTTTGCGCCTGGATGATGTTTTTGAAGATAATGAATCGTAACGAGTGCAGGATTCAATATATTATTCAGTTCAACTTGAATGCCAAGCTTCCTTAATTTTTTCAAATAGTTTTCCCTGGAATCTATCGTTTTGTTGGTCAAAAACAATAGCCTCTTACCTAGTCCCTGCAAATAATGAATGGTCTCCACCGCACCATCAATGGCCTCAGCCCCAAGATAAATCGTGCCGTCCAAATCAAAAATATACCCTGAATAATGATCCATAATTTCGTTCTCCTCTGCATGTTCAATCTGTAATTTCGCCCGTAAACGTAAATTGGACATGTTCTGGCCAGATCAGTTCTGTTATGGACCCACAGTCCCCATCCGTAAAGTATACATATGACAACGTCATGCCCTTTAGTCCTTGGACAGGCGGTTCCACGCGGATACAAAAAAATGAGAAGCACTTTGCATTGAAAAAGCCTTCATTCATGACAAATGAAAGATTCTCGTTATGCAAAGGGCTTCTCATCATCTCTGCCCAGCTCTATAACTTTATATGGTTATACTACATCCACATTTTACATTTGACAAGATGCTCCTGATAAATAAGATTCCTATCGATTCATCGCTGAAACGGCGGAGGAATGCTCGGCTTCCTCGTCGGAGCGCGGTCCCGTGACGTCTTCCCGATCCGGCAGATCCGTAAACCGTTCCATCCTGTAGTCTTCCACCATTCCCCATGCCAATTGCAATTGATCCTGCAGCAGCTCCCATTGCCTGTTGACTTCCACATGATTCCATTCTAAATATTCACGCATTATTCTCATCACGGAAGCAAGGGTTCGCTCGGTTTTTTGCCGGTCGAATAATATCCAGCCTGTTCTTCTTAATAGAAAATCCACTGCGGTCATCGTCATCTCATATTCGATGGAATACTCGATTTCCGCGCGTAACAATCGAAGCTCGACCGTGTCTGCTTCCTGCGAAGAAGCACCGATCCGGTTCATCAGTTCCATCGTATTGGAGCCGTACCTGTTCATGAGGCTCACAATGTCTTCGGGTCTGATGCCGAGGGATTCACCCTGCTTGATTAACTTCTTCTGAACCTCCTCATAGGTGAGGCCATTCAGGTCGCCACCGCTGATGGGAACACGATCCGTCGTACAAGGAGGATAGATGGTGCCATCGCCGTCTTGAAGCTGTCTGGCTGCAAGATTCACGACCTTTTCAGCCATTTTCCGAAATCCGGTCAGCTTTCCGCCTGCAATGGTGATCAATCCGGAATCGGATATAAACATCTCATCTTTCCTTGATATTTCCGAAGGATCCTTTCCTTCCTCGCGGACGAGTGGCCGTAACCCCGACCATCCGGATTCAATATCGTTCAGCTTCAGCCTTGATTCCGGAAAAGCATGATTCACCGCATCGATAAGATACCGCCGATCCTCCTCGGTAATACCGGGCTTCTCAATCGCACCCTCATAAAGGGTATCGGTCGTTCCGATGTAGGTCTTGCCCTCTCTTGGAATGACAAAAATCATTCTCCCACCCGGCACATCGAAATAAGCAGCCTGGCGTATGGGAAGCTTGGCATGATCCACCACCAGGTGAACGCCTTTCGTTAAGAGCAGCCGCTTTCCCTTGAGCGAATTATCCTTGAGCCTGACCTGATCCACCCATGGCCCGGCCGCATTGATGATTTTTTTGGCGCATATCGTATAGGTCTTATCACTCACTTGGTCTTCTACGTGAACTCCTACTACTTTTCCTCCTCGATACACGAATTCCTGGACTTTGGCATAATTCGCGATAAGAGCTCCTTTGGCCCTTGCAGACTTCATCACTTCAACCGTTAATCGCGCATCATCGGTTCGGTATTCATAATAATAACCGGAACCTTTCAATCCCTCCTTTCGAAAGAGCGGTTCAAGGGTCAGGGTACTCTCGCGCCGGAACATCTTTCGCCGTTCACTTCGTTTGACCCTTGCCAACCAGTCGTACAGATACAACCCGATCGCGCTGGCAAGATAACCATAAGTACCCTTTTTATAAATAGGGAGCAGCATGGGAATGGGCTCCACCAGATGCGGGGCGCTCCGGTGAAGCAGTGCCCGTTCAGAACCTACCTCGCGTACCAAGCCGATCTCTCCTTGCTTCAAATACCGAAGACCGCCATGAATCAGCTTCGTTGATCTGCAACTCGTTCCCGAAGCAAAATCATTCATTTCCACCAATCCGACGCTCATCCCTCTACAGCTGGCGTCCCAAGCAATTCCCGCACCCGTGATACCGCCGCCAATCACCAGCACATCCAGCTTTTTGGCCGACATGTCCTGCAAATATTGGGTCCGCATCTTGGCGGATAAGCTTGTGTCCACCTGACATTCTCCTCTCTAAAAATATAATAAAGAACCTATTCCATAATAAGAATAACGTGTATCGACGTACTTTATCTGAAGACAGACCGCATTTAGCGGAAGTTTTTCTTGCGAGATAAGGATGCCGAGCCTCGGATGTTTATACTTTCTTATCTCTTCAAAAAAAGAACCGCTTCTGCTAAGAATACATACCGAATACAGTACGCATTTAAGCAAAAGGGTTCTCCGTTATCTCCGCCACTTTATGCAATAAATATGATTATTCATTATAGGTTGCTTTTATACTTATGTCTACATAGAGCCCATTCAGAACCGTTAAAGCCGATTCTCACTTTTTTCGTAAAGCCGATGGAGCCATACTTTTATATTCCTTGAAGGTTCGACTGAAATAATAAATATCATTAAATCCGGTTGCAGCCGCGATTTCGGACACCGTAAGCGGACTTTCCCGAAGGAGATAATCCGCCCGGTTGAGCCTCGTCTCATTCACATACTCTGTCACGGTCCGACCGCTGATCTCCTTGAACAAGCGGCTGAAATGAAAACGGCTGAGACCAGCCATGCTTGATAGGAACTCCACTGACAAATCCTCCCGGTAATGCTCCTCGATATACTTGAATATCGGGGCAAAGCGCTCTACATTCTTCATCCGCCGGGCGTATTCATCCAGTGTAAGGACCGTCGCTACATAACCTCGTACAAGCAGCGTAAGCAGCCGATACAGTTCTGATTTGACCGCCAGCTCATAACCGAATTCCCGCTGTTCCAGCTCATGAATGATGGACAACATGGAGGCTAGCGCATCATCCCCGCTAATTCGATTCTCGAAGATTAGCCGGTTCTGGGTGATGGGTGTGATGAATTTCATCTCGGTTGCATCCAGCGAATGGCTCTGAAGCAGCGAAAAGTCCGCGATTAACGCATAATAAAACAAATGATCCGATAGGCTAAGGCCGTAATGCAGCTCATTCCGGTTAATGACGATCATATCGCCTTCCTTGACCGTGAAGGTGGACGAGCCGCACTCCAGACTCGCTTCCCCAGATACAATATATAGAATTTCAAGATGCTCATGCCAATGATGGTTAAACAAAACCTGTCCCCGGCCGTCAAACTCGCAACGATGGACCTTAATCGGAAACTGAGGATCCGGCATTGTCATCGGTTCTTGAAGTGTTTTGTCCAATGTTCTGATCTCCTTCCAGTAAGACAGCACAATTGTACAAACAAACAGCACGGTTTATCATGGTGTCTTCCTCTAAAAGCATTATAATACGAAAGTGTAATGCAGTAAATTCAGAGGAGTGAACTCATGAAATCTATTAATATTGGCGTCATTGGCACGGGATCGATCTCTGCTATGCATTTGCAATCATATCAAAAACATGCGAACGCGAATTTGCTCGCCGTGTGCGATTTAAATGAAGAAAGAGCACAGCGTGCAGCTGAAAAATACGGTGCTACCAAAGTCTACACCGATTATAACGAACTTCTGGCTGATCCGGAAATCGATGCTGTAAGCATCTGTACCTGGAACAATACACATGCCGAAATCAGTATTGCGGCACTGAATGCGGGCAAACACGTTCTGGTTGAAAAACCTCTCTGCCGTACCGTTGAGGAAGCGCTTCAAGTTCAAGAAGCCGTTAAATCTTCCGGCAAGCTGCTTCAGGTCGGCTTCGTAAGACGTTACGATCCTAACGCTCAAATGCTCCGCGAGTTTGCAGACAAGGGTGAATTCGGGGAAATCTATTTCGCGAAGGCTTCCTCCGTTCGCCGCCTCGGCAATCCAGGCGGCTGGTTCTCTGACATTGAGCGTTCCGGCGGCGGACCTCTCATCGATATCGGCGTGCATGTCATTGATCTGTGCTGGTACATGATGGGTCGCCCTAAACCAGTTTCTGTAAGCGCCAATACATACCGGAAGCTGGGCAATCGCTCTAACGTTCGCAACCTCTCCTTCTACAAAGCGGCTGACTATGACGCGGAGAAGAACACGGTTGAGGATATGGCGAATGCGATGATCCGTTTTGAAAACGGCGCCTCTATACTGGTGGACGTCAGCTTCACGCTGCACGCTAAGGAAAATCTGCAATCCGTTAAATTATATGGAGACAAGGGCGGCTTTGAGATTGATCCTGAAGTGGTCATCGTCACGGAGAAACACGATACCATTATCAACATTCAGCCTCAGACAGACAGCACAGGATTCGCTTTCGACGCGGCTTTCCAAAGCGAAGTCGATCATTTCATTTCCAGCATCGAGAACGGCACGTCACCTCTCAGCCCAGTAGAAGACGGCGTTGAGATCATGAAGATTCTATGCGGGATCTATGAATCCGCCGAAAAAGGGGTTGAAGTTCTACTATGAAACTTGGAATAAGCTCGTACAGCCTGTACCAGGCCATGAACAAAGGCGAAATGACCATTACCGATGTCATCGACTACGTTGCAGAAATCGGTGGAGAGCATATCGAGATCGTTCCGCTCGGCTTTAACCTGAAGGAAACACCGGAGTTGATCGATACAATTAAATCCCATGCCGCTTCCAAAGGGCTTGAAATTTCCAACTATGCCATCGGCGCCAATTTTGCGGAATTGGATGACGCTGCATATGAAGCGGAGATTGAACGAGTTAAAGGTGAAGTGGACATTGCAGCCGCACTTGGCGTTAGCCTGATGCGTCATGACGTAGCCTCTTCCAAAGACTTGTCCATCACGCATTTCCTGGAGGAGCTTCCCCGCCTCGCCAATGCATGCCGGATCATTGCCGATTATGCGGCTGAACGTGGCATTACGACAAGCGTGGAGAACCATGGCTATTTCATTCAACATAGCGACCGTGTAAAAGCGCTGGTTCAGACCGTGAATCACCCTAACTTTAAAACAACCCTGGATATCGGAAACTTCCTCTGTGCAGATGAGGTGTCCACTGTGGCTGTCAAGAATAACATCGGCTTGGCCTCGATGGTTCACTTCAAGGACTTCTATTATCGCCCGGCTCACCGCGCACCTGGATCCGGTTGGTTTAATACCTCCAGCGGCAACTGGCTGCGTGGCGCGATTGTCGGCCAAGGCGATATCGATATGCCCGAAGTCGTTCGTATCGTGAAGGAATCCGGTTATGACGGCTACATCTCGATTGAATTCGAGGGGCTGGAAGATTGCCGCACGGGAGCTAAGTTTGGATTGGAATATGTCCGTAAAGCCTGGAATGAAGTTTAAGTTAGTCGATGGATGAACAAGGATGATACAAGGGGGATATTAGGATGTCGAAGCCTATCATGCCTAACAAAATTGGCGTTATTGTTGACAGCTTTCGAGTTGGAGTAAGAGACGGCCTTCTTAAAGCCCGGGATGTCGGAGCAGACGGCGTTCAGATCTATGCCGTTCATGGCGAAATGGATCCGGCCAACCTCTCTGCTTCGGCCCGTAAAGAATTGAAGGATTACATCGATTCACTGGGACTTGAAATCTCCGCTCTCGTTGGTGACCTTGGCGGACACGGTTTCCAGGACCCTGCCGAAAATGCGGCTAAAATCGAGAAATCCAAACGAATCATGGAGCTCGGCTTGGAGCTGGGAACCAATATCATCACCACGCATATCGGTATCGTGCCGCAAGATCATAACAGCCGCGTATATGAAACGATGCATAAAGCTTGTCTGGAGCTTAGCACATTCGCGAAGTCGATGGACGCCTTCTTTGCCATCGAGACAGGTCCGGAGCCTTCTGCTCATTTGAAATCATTCCTGGATGGTCTCGGTTCCAACGGTGTATCCGTTAACTTTGATCCTGCCAATATGGTCATGGTCACTGGAGACGATCCGGTACAGGGTGTGTACAATCTGAAGGATTATATCGTTCATACACACGCGAAGGACGGAATCAAGCTGGCTGACTATATCGATCCTCGCGATGTATACGGTGATTTCGGATACGAAGCACCTGCGCTTGACCATGACAAAATTGCCGATATGGCTGAATCCGGCGAGAAGTTCCGTGAGGTACCTCTTGGAGAAGGCGGCGTTAACTGGAATGCTTACTTGCAAGCTCTCAAGGATATTGGCTATACGGGGTATCTGACAATCGAACGTGAAGTGAAAGCCAATCCGGAAGCGGATATCAAGCTCGCCGTGGACTTCTTGAAAACATTCAGAGCTTAACATTTACACGATTATTTAGTGTTCTTGCTGTGGGATGTCAGGCGCTATTGCTTTGGTCGTCTGCAATGAGCTCATTAACCAAATAACTAAACAAGGCCAATCAGGTTATTCCCTGATTGGCCTTGTTTATATTGTTCTACCCTATAGTAAGTAAAATTAGGATACTACCTGTTTCCCAGATACCGTCTCCAAAGCGCCGTTCGCTCTCGCGGAACGAATCTCGGCTTCAATAATTTCCAGCGATCCGGCAGCGCTTTCTGGTGTACATACCGTTACCGGCTTTCCTTGCGCAACATGCTCAATGAAATACCGGAGTTCACGGTAATAGCCGGAATCCTCGGACAGCTCAGCCGTAAAGCCTGGAGCGTTTTCAGGGTACACCGTCAGTTCATTATTCTCAAACACCAGCGTAGCCTCTTCCAGATTTACCCGATATCCCATATAGAAACCGTGTTCGCCGTGCAGTGTCCAATCCGCATGCGCGTTAATCACTTTGCCATCCGGGAAACTGTAGTGGGTGGATACGATATCGTACGAGCTTCCTTTAATAATCGTTTTGGCGAATGTCGATACCCGCTCCGGTTTGCCCATAAGATAGTGGATCATATCCACGTCATGCACATGCATGTCCGTAATGCAGCCACCACTCTTGTCTCCTTCCAGGAACCAGCCTTTAGGCGGCTCCGATCCCCGGAAGAATTCGCCTGCAACGATGCTTCCATAACGGCCGTCCTCCACACATTCTTTCAAATATTCATAGGCTGGCCAGAAACGCAGGCATTGTCCGATCATGAGCGTTTTTCCTGTGCGCTCCGCTGTTTTCACCATGCGCCAGGCTTCTTCCGAGCTGCCTGCGACAGGTTTCTCGCACATGACGTGAATGCCCTTCTCCAGCAGCATGCAGGACATGTCCGCATGCAAATATGTCGGCAGGCATACATCCACTATATCCAGCTCTTCATTCTCCATCATTTTGTCCACATGGTCATAAAGATGATAGGGCTCCAGGTCGTATACATCCCGCTCGGTCGCCATATTGCCGTTGGCTTTGCTGTCCTTAAGCTCATCAATACGCAGATCGCAAATCGCCACCAGTTGGATGTCCGCACCCTCTTCGGCTAGTCGAACATAATTATCGAAATGCATGCGCCCCATGAAACCAAATCCCAATATTCCGATTTTCAGCATTCTCTTTCCCTCCGTATCCCTTATTATGATTGGCCTTGATGCTGGCGTGCATCCGGCTTGCGCAAAGATGGCGTACGTCCAAGAATCGCATCCATTGCATTGGATGTATTAAATATGATCTGCTCCGAATAGTGGGTATACGCCGGGATCATCTCTGCCGTGACATAGTTGTCATAGCCGATCAAGCGCAGCGCTTCAACAACGGCCGGATAATTAACGTCCCCTGCCAACAGGTCGACAAAACCGTGCAATCCGCCTGCCTGTCTGCGGTAATCTTTGAAATGGACTTTTTTGATCCGCTCACCCAAAATCCGAATCCAGTGCTCCGGATAACCGTTATGCACAACATTGCCTACATCGAAATAGGAGCCGACATATTCGGAACCGATCTCGTCGATGAAATTCCTCAATTCCAGCGGTGACAGCAGGAATTTATTCCATACATTCTCGAGCGCGATGGCAACGCCGGCGCTTTCCGCATAAGGAACCAGCTTACGAATGGATTCTTGAGCCCGCTCGTAGGCATATTCGTAGTCAATGACTGCTGAACCGGGAACGAAATCGACCCCGACCGCCCCTGGGATCACAAGTATGGCATCCACTCCAAAAGCGGACGCGAGTTCCAGCTGCTTCTTGCAAATATCCATGGCCTTCTCACGGACAGCCGGGTCATCACTTGTCATCGGGTATTCCCAATACAAACCTGTTGCCAAACCCGCGATTTCCAGGTCCGCTTCTTTCAGCTGTGCCGCTATGGCCTGTACTTCCTTGTCGCCAGCCTGAAGTCCGAGCTCCCCTGTTTGGTTTAATGACAATTCGATTCCTTCAAACCCTGCCTCTTTTGCCAATCGGATGCAGTCGGAGATGGAAGCATCTCCCGGGAACGACCAGATATTAATCCCTTTCTTCATCGTGAATCCCTCCTAAAATCAATAGGTTGATGTTGTAACACTCGTTTTCTGAAACACATCATTTGACTTTTTCCGTCAAGTTGTAAATAAACCATTCGGATGTAATAATACTTATATAATAAATAAATATTCCACCAAATGATTTAGATAGAAAAGTGATTATTTGGACAATTCCGTTCTATTTATCATCTCTTAATAACATTTTGGAGTGAGTTTACAATGGCCGATATGGATCTCAATTTTCCGATAAAACGCGAAGCGCCTTTTAGGGAATGGTCACCCTGCATTCACTATGCGCAGTTTCAACGCATGGCGATGGGATCACTCCCGCAGCGCAGGTTATACGATTTTGAACTGCTCTATGTATACCAAGGGGAAGCCGCTACAACGATGTACGGAAACCGCTATCGCATCGAAGCGGGTCAGTTGATCTTTCTGCCGTCAGGTGTTTACCATCAGAATGAGGTAGTTTCCCATCCTGACGCGCGGTTTCTAGGGATTCATTTTGATTTCTTTGATGAGCTGGACATACAGACCGAAGCGGATATGATCGTGAACGAAGCCGTGCTGGATACGGATAAGTTCGCGCATGAAGCGGTGTCCTCGGCTTTTCCCCCACTTTCTTCCCGTGTCATCTACACGCCCCCATTGCCTTGCGTTCAGATGATGGAACGAATCGTGGAGGAATTCACCCTGCGTCCAGCCGGCTATGAGCTTGCCTGCAAAGGGCTGATGCTGGATGTGCTCGTTCAATTGCTTCGGACGCATCCTTCCCAGGCCTTGTCGGAAACGTCACCGCACGATGCCAAACTGATTGAACTGATGTCTCAAATCGAAAAAACTCCAGCCAAAGACTGGAGCAACAAAGTGATTGCGGAGCATTTGATGTTAAGCCCGGATCATACCGCCAAATTGTTTAAACGCTTTGCCGGGATGCCGCCAAGTGAATTCGTGCAAACCGTTCGTCATCGCGAAGCGCGCCGGCTTCTCCGGGAATCCGACATCTCGATCGAGATGGTTGGCGAAGGGGTCGGATACCCGGACATTCATTATTTTAGCCGAATCTTCCGCAGACTGGAGGGAATTACCGCTACCGATTACCGTAAACTCTCAAGAATTCTGTAAGGTGGGCAGACCACGGTCAGCACTTGCATGCGTTCGAAGCCAGCGCTCCATTCGGTCGAGTGCTTCGGTCAATTGATCGGACGAAGTTGCATACGAGCAGCGAATAAAGCCTTCGCCCCCGGCGCCAAACACATGACCGGGTACAACGGCGACCTTTGCCTCCCGAAGCAATCGCTCCGCAAACTGCTGCGAGCCCAGACCCGTTCCGGTTATGCTGGGGAACGCGTAGAAAGCACCCTGAGGATCGCGGCAGCTTAGGCCGATATCGGTCAGACCTTGCACAAACATCTTTCTGCGTTCATCATAAGCCCGCTTCATTACGTCCCGATCCCCGAGTCCATTCCTTAAACATTCGAGAGCCGCAATCTGCCCCATGATGGGTGCACAGAGCGCAGTATACTGATGAATCTTGACCATAGCGCTCACCAAGTGGGAATCGCCGCAGAGGTAACCGACCCGCCAGCCCGTCATGGCAAAGGCTTTGGAAAATCCACCGATGACGATGGTGCGCTCCCGCATCCGAGGCAGCGAAGCAATACTGGTATGCGTGCGGCCATAGGTAAGCTCGGCATACATCTCGTCTGAAATCACCACCAAATTGTGCGTAACCGCAAGGTGCGCAATCGGCAGCCAATCCTCATAGGTCATCACGGCGCCTGTCGGATTGCTTGGAAAGTTAACAACGATCGCTTTCGTCCGAGGGGTAATCGCCTTCTGCAGCGCATCCGCAGTCAATTTGAAGTTATGCTCTGCTGAGAGCTCCAGTTCAACGACAGTTCCTCCGTTCAATTGCACAAGAGGGGCATAAGCGACATATCCCGGCACGGGAATAATAATTTCATCTCCCGGCGAAATGAGCGCCCGCAGCGTAAGATCAATCGCTTCACTGCCGCCAACCGTGACCAGTATCTCTCTCGTCGGTTCGTATTGCAGCTGGAATCCGGTATCCAGATATTCCGCAATCCCTTCCCTTAGCTCCATTAGCCCTTCATTCGGCGTATACATCGTGCGGCCATGCTCCAGAGCTCGTTTGCAGGCCTCGATCGCACACGATGGCGTCACAAAATCCGGTTCCCCCACGCCGAGAGAAATGACATCATCATCCGCTTCCGCCGCATTAAAAAATTGCCGGATGCCGGAAGGCGGCATGACTTGCACCGTTGACGTTAGAAAGCTGCTCGTTGTATTCATATGCCTCTACTCCTTGCCTTCGCTTTTTCGTTCCGATAATGAAGTTTCAATGATGGCATCCAAAAGCCCGCTGAACGAATAGCCCGCCGCTTCCGCGCTTCTTGGCAGCAAACTGTTCTTCGTTAAACCCGGAAGCGTGTTGACCTCTAAAATATAAGGAGTCTCTTCCTTCAGGATGATATCGATCCGGGCATACACACTGCACTTCAGCGCCTTATAGCATTGAAGCGCAGCTGCGCGCACCCGCTGCTGAAGTTCGGCAGGAAGCTCAATTACTTGCTCATCCGCTTCGCCTTCTTCGTATTTGGATGTATAATCGAAAAACTCGGAGTTCGGCTTGATGGACACAATCGGGAGCATCTCGCCGTTCAAGACCGGGCATGTAATCTCTTCTCCCTCGATCAGTTGCTCGATCATCACCGAGCGGTCCCACCGCAATGCCTCTTCGACGGCAGAAGCAAGGGCTGCCGAATCACGCACGATCCGAGTGCCCACGCTGGACCCGCCTGCATTCGGCTTCACCACGACAGGAAATCCGAGTCCCTCCACGTCAGCGGCGGCCAACTCCTCCATACTGCTGACCATGATCCAATCGGCTGTAATCAATCCCTCGTACCGCAGTAGCTTCTTGCTCAGGTCTTTATCCATGCAAACGCTGCTGGAGAGAACGCCGCTGCCTGTATACGGAATGCCCAGGGAGTCGAGTGTGCCTTGCACCGTCCCGTCTTCCCCGTATTGCCCGTGCAGGGCGAGCAAAGCAATATCGATGCCTTTCGTTTTGCTGATCAGCTCGCGTTTATTGTTAATCTCGATCGGATAAACCTCGTAGCGGCTTTTATCCAGATGAGCGATCATCTCTTTGCCACTCATTATTGAAACTTCCCGCTCGGATGATACGCCTCCCATGATGACGCCAACCTTCATGATGTAGACCTCCTAAAAGTTTTGTGACACCTCTCCGCATGCTCCGCCTTCACCGTTGAAGTCAAAAGTTCTTTTTCTCAGACCAACTTCCTTGTAAGCTGATCATCACTACGCATGCGGATTATTCTTCCGATCTCTGTTGCCCTCAGATTTCTACTGATTGAATATTCATTTGTTGAAATCCGACGGCAAAGGAGAACGCTGCGCTTCTACACAATCATTCCGCCTTCTCCGTTGAAGTCAAAAGTTCTTTTTCTCAGACCAACTTCCTTGCAAGCTGATCATCACTCCGCATGCGGATTATTCTTCCGATCTCTGTTGCCCTCAGATTTCTACTGATTTGAATATTCATGGTTGAAATCCGACGGCAAAGGAGAACGCTGCGCTTCTACACAATAATTCCGCCTTCTCCGTTGCAGTCAAAAGTTCTTTTTCTCAGACCGACTTCCTTGCAAGCTGATCACCACTACGCATGCGGATTATTCTTCCGATCTCTGTTGCCCTCAGATTTCCACTGATTGAATATTCTTTTGTTGAAATCCGACGGCAAAGGAGAGCGCTCCGCTTCTACAGAATCATTCCGCCTTCTCCGTTGTAGCTTTACTACACCAGCTTTCTGGCCGCCTCGCCGATGATACGGATTCCCTTCTCAATGTTCTCGTCGGAGACGCGGGAGAATCCGAGACGCATGGTGTGATGGCCGCCGCCATCGGTATAGAAAATGTCGCCCGGCGTGAACACCACGCCCTGGGCTGAGCAGGCTTCCAGCAGTTCCCGGGTCCGGAAGTCGGGACCGAATTCAACAAACAGGTGAAGCCCGCCGTCGCCGGACAACCGCTCCATCGGAATCCACTCCTCGCAGCAGCGGATCGCCAGCTCATATTTCCGCTTGTACTCGGCCTTCGCCCTCTTTAAATATTTCTCGAAGTTGCCGTTGTACAAATATTGAAAGAGCAGGGATTGATCCAGGGTCGACGTATGAATGCTGCGGGCGCGCTTCACGCTCTCCAGATAATGAATCAAGGTCTTGTCGGCAAGCACCCAACCGACTCGCAGGCCAGGAAATAGGATTTTGGAGAAGCTGCCCAAATAGATCACGCTGTTGTTCTCTCCGCCTGCACATGCAACGAGAGGCGCGATGTGCGAGCCCGAATAGCGGAGCTCTTCGTTGAAACCATCTTCGATAACGGGAATTTCGTACTCATTCAGCAGCCGGAGCGCTTCCAGCCTCTTCTGGTGAGACATCACGATTCCTGTAGGATTATGATAGGAAGGCACAAGGTACGCCATGTCGTACGTCCGCTCCGACAGCTCGCGTGCAAGCCCCGTCAGGCTGATGCCGTCTTGCTCCATCTCGACGCCGGTAATGGCGTACCCGTGCATTTTAAAATTTTTAATAGCTGTATGATGGGTAGGATTCTCGCATAGAATGCGGCCATGCCCTTTGTTCAAGGCGGATAGCACCAGACTTAATCCTTCCGTAAAACCGCTGGTAATCAGCATATCCTTACCCTGAATGTTCACGCCCTTGTTCTCCATATAACGGAGGAGGTAATCAATAAGCGGTTTATAGCCTTTGGCGTAACCGTAGTTTAGAAGTACATCACCTTCAAGCGACATCCGGTCGAGGAATGCCCGTTTGACATTTTGCAGATCGAACAGCTTCTCATCGGGAGCGATGCTTGTAAAAGATATGGAGCCCTTCTCAGCGCGGATGCCGTGTTTCATCAGATCATTCTCTTCCGCAAGCCTGGCGTATTCGTTCAGACGAGGACCCCAGTCCAGCCGTTTGCCTTCGGGCTGCATGGATGCCCCGCTGATCGAAGGGACAACAAAGTGCCCTTGCCCTTTAACCGCGTAGATATAACCTTCATCCTCCAAATCCGAGTAAGCACTCAGGACCGTATTACGGCCTACCCGAAACAGCGCGCTTAGCTCGCGCGTGGAGGGGAGCTTCTGATCGGCTTGCAGCGCCCCGGTCGTCATCAAGCGCTTCATGTAATCTTTAACTTGAATGTACGCCGGACGATCATCCGCCAACTTGAAATCCAAATACATCGTTCTTACCCCCTTGCTCTTATGATGGCATAAATTCGGCGGTACCACTAGAACCACAGCAGGCCTCTTTCGCCTCGGGCGTGGTTTGCCCGGTGACAGGCCGACTTTTTATATCAAACAACCTTGGCCAATTCTTTGGATTTAACAGGATTTAAGTGTCCATTAACAGAACTATACCATCTTGACACGAATGCAAAGGAGATTATGATGGTGAACCTTCCAAGAATTGTAATCAGCAATCTTACCATTCCTCTAGAAAGGATGAACGGCGAGCTCCTCATGATATCGGGATTGGCTGATGAGAGCTGGAATTCCGCTTATCTCTCGGAGCAAGGTTTCAAACGAAAGACAACTTTCCGCAAAGACGCATCCAAACATCTGATCTATGATGGGGCAGGACATTACATTGGTATACCTTATCTGCGAGCGGTGTCCTCCGATCAGGGAAACCAACAGGCTCTTGCACAAGCAAGCGTAGAATCATGGAAAGAAACCATTCGTTTCTTCAAGCGCGTATTATGTAAATAAAATAAAGGTCTCACATTCCTATAACGGGAATGCGAGACCTTCTTATACAGAGTTCAATGCCGCCAAGATTTAGTTTGTACTCACCAGCCCGCTTACTTCACAACCAAACTTTCCTTGATCTTATCGTTGATCCACTGCCGCTTCGACAGCAGCCATTCCTGCTCCCTCGGATACGTCTTAAAGGTGATTGGCTCTTCGAGCCCTTCCTCCAGCGCCTGCAGCACAGCCTCTCTGCCGATCTGCGTCTCCAGCAGCTGAAGCGCTCTCAAATCCTGAAGCGCTTCCTGAAATACCTTCAGCCTAATGGATTCAATCGGTCCTTCTTCACCAGGGTATACCACAAAAGCATCCCCGGAAGGAAAACCGCAATCCGCATCCGTCACCTTGAACGGATCAATGGCGCGTTTCGAGTATTGAGAATTCCAAAAGTTATATCCCCAATGGAGAAATCCCTCGATATTAAACTTATACAGCTGAATCCCGATAATCCGGTTTCTTGCCGAAGGCAAATTGAAGAAACGGTTGGACACTTCCTTGTACTGGGAACAGCAATAATAGGTCCACAGTGGCGTTACCTGTTGATCCAGAAAAGGCTCAATGTGATTGCTGGCCGGAATCGGACGCTTCACAAGCCCCTGCTCATAGAACGAAATATCGGAGAGCGCGTCAATGATCGGGTAATCCGGCAGCAGCTCGTTCATCAACCGGCTTGCATGACCGTAGGCCTCCAGATGGGACTCGGATGGCTCATCGGATACATGGAAATAACAGCGCTGCTCAAGTCCCCGGCTTTCAATCCAACCGGTGAGGGCCGGTATGAATTGTCTGATGAAGGCATGATACTCTTCTCCGGTTGCATCCGTCTCCCATCCGAACAGCTTCTCAGGCTTTCCCTTCACGTTAGCCATAATCTTCGGCGCATGCCCGGCTCCCCACTGGGTGAAAAGATGCGAGAATTCCAGATACTGAATCCCATTAGAATCACACAGGTCTGCCCAGCGGTCCAGCTTATCAAACCCAAATGCATATGTTCCATCCTTGTTTACAACAACGTCAACCAGCTGCACCGTTGGCCGTTCTCCGCCCACTTCCGTATCCAGCGGAGGCGTAAACAATGGCGTCAGGATCATATTGATGCCATGCTGAGCGGCGGTCCGCATAAACTGACCGATCAACGTCCAGTGCCGTTCACTAAATATCTCCACCTCGTAGTAGTTCGCCAAGCAATCGGCATGGAACCATTCCGTATGAATCAGCGTCTGGTCCGGCAAGATTGCCGGAATCACTTCGAGCGTGAACACCTCTTCTCCAAGCGACTCCCCTGACTCTTCTTCAAAACAGACCCGGATTTCATATGTACCGCCCTTGATCTCACCCTCAGGCTGTACCGTAATCCATAGACTTCTCCACTGATTCGGGCATCCGGTTATCACAGGCTCTGATGTCAGAGGCAGCAGCGGGTCCGGATACAGCCCGGGCGTAGCTCTTAAGATAAACTCGTCATGATCATAATATGTAGGCATCTCCGATGGAACCAGGCCTACAGAACGGACGGTAATCTGCTCGATCAACTCAGATTGCAGATGAACCCGGATGTTTTTCAACAAGCGATTGGAACGGTAAGCAACTTGAAACGAGTACGTCTCATTGCCAAACGACGACCCTCTGTCATACGAGGCTTGGGATAGTTCTTCATCGGCAAATACTTTGGACAAAGAGCTCAACAGCCGGGTCTCAAATGATACGGAATGACTCATGCAGGTTACACCTCTCTACAATGAAATGGGATACTTTCACGTACATCTTACACTAATCTGGATGAAACGGAAGGTGAATTTTGCGTTTTCGAAAAAAAAGGAGCCACCGCTCCTTTGCGGTGGCCGCCTTATTATGGCTCCATACCGGAATTCCGCGAAGATGCTAGAATTCTCCCATCAATCCTGCGAGCTACGGCATACTTCAAAGCCGGACAGACGCGGACACCATCTCGATTCCAAAATGGTAAGCCTGATATATTGAGCCCGTACAGCGGGAAAGCGGCAAATGCGTTTGCGCCCGACATAGAAGAATGAACGGGGATTACCAACCACTTTTTTGGAGTACGGAAGAAAAACAAGTCTAAAGCATCACGACTTCCATAGCATTTACACCGCCCTTAAGCTATGGTAATTATCCTTGTCTTAAGCTGCGGCAACAGAGGGAGATCAACCGACTATAGACCGAAACTACGGATTTGGAGGAGTCGGCACTGCTGGTTCTCCCTCGCGGCCAAGCCGCCGGCTTGCCGTTTCCCTGCGTCCCGTCGCGGGGACATGGGCCCCCGCTTTTGCCAAACCGAACCTCGGCATATTGTTGTACAGACATTCATATTGTCCTTCCGGAACCAAATAGGTTTCGTGGAATATCCCTACGTCCCCTCCCGTTCCAATCTTGCGGTTGAAATCCCGCCATGCCTTCAGGTGATTGGCTCCGTGACGGGCATAATGCTCCAGGTGTTCGAAACTCCTCCAATATTGAATAAGAGTAAGCCCCTTGCCGGAAAAATGATAGGTACCGCCCATGAAACCGAGCTGATCCTTGTTCCGGTACAGCTCCTGAAGCATCGGGGACATGGCATTCATGACAGGCAGCCACTTATGGACCGCCCACCACTTGTTAATCCGAAACCCGATCACGAATACAACGAAGGATCCTTCCATGTGTGCGGTATATCGACCTGGAATGACTTTGCTCATACCTGTTCACTCCACTTCCTTTATTTCTAGCAGACCAAGATGCGTTTCGTAAAAGCGACTGATTTCGGTTGAATTATACAATTGCGCCGTCAGAAACGCGCCATAAAAAATGGTGAAACAAATCTGCACAGCTTGCTCCAAGGTAAAAGCTTTGTTCAGCCTTCCGGCTTGCTCCTCTTCCTTCATGAACTGCTGGAACAAATCGTACATGTTAGGTGACTTGCTTCCCGCTTCCTCGTGTCCGGGAAAGAGCAGCGATACTTCCGCAGAGCTGAGCTCCGGCATGCAGGGCTGCATGTTCTGCTCCGCGAGAAAGGAGATCAGGCTTGGCATCATGCCTGGCCTCACTTGATGCTCATTAGCCACTTGGGACAACAGATGCCGGAAAGCCTGAAATCCCTTTTTCCCTTCCGTATCGATCTCGATAACCCGCTCGGTCAGCCATACCCGCATAAAATAAATCAGGAGATCCTCTTTGCGTTGATAGAACTTAAAAAAAGTGACTTTTGAGATTTCGGCTCGCCTGCAGATGTCCTCCACCATAACCTGGCTGAACATCCGATCGCTCATCAAGGATAATGCCGCTTCATACAGCGCGATTTTGTTCTTGGCTTTTTTTAACTCCCTTAATGGGATATCCGGATCCATTGTGACAGCCCCCTTAAAGTTAACTTATGTAAATAAATTAACACGAGTTAATTTATTTTGTCAACACAACCATATCAAATAGCAGACAGACAAAATACCCCTAACATCAGGCACGCTGATGTTAGGGGTACGGCATACATTCACTCTGTCTTTTGAATACGGGTCCTCTTCATTTACCAGTACATATCCCAATCTTTATAGACCCTTACCAAAGCTTCAAAATAGAAATAGTCCCCCCAAATGCAGCATTCGTCGATTCCGTTGCCGAGCGGCTTTCCGTACACCGCATGCTGCAGAATACCGTTGGATCCTGGGAGCGATACCGTAGTATATCTATCGCTTAAAGACTCAAGGACACGCAGTGCCGCGTTCTCGTACGTACGACGCTGCGGATACGAGAGCGGCAAGTGCTTTGCCAGTTCCAGCATTCCGCATACCGAAATAGCGGCTGCCGAGCTGTCCCTCTCTTCCTGCCCTTTGGTGAATATCAAATCCCAATAGCACACATAATCCTCTGGCAGCCGATTCAAAAAGTAATTCGTGACCCGCTCGGCATCATGCAGCAGCGATTCATCCTTCGTATATGCGTAACTGAGCGGCATACCGTAAATGGCCCAAGCCTGACCGCGTGACCAGCATGAATGATTCGCATATCCTTGGGACGTTTGCCCAAACCTTGGTTCTCCGCTCTCGACATCCATATAATACGTGTGATACGTTGAGGAATCCTCGCGGATCAAATAACGGGAGGATTGCTGCGCATGGCTTATAGCGGCGCGCCGATACTCCGGTTCGCGGGTTTCCTCTGTCGCCCAATAGAGCAAAGGCAAATTCATGCAGCAGTCGATGATCATTCTGCCGCGCTGTGAAGGCTGGTCCAGCTTGCCCCAAGCCTGAATGATCCCGGCTTTCTCGAAATACCGCTCCATCAACAGGTCTGCTGCGGCCAAGGCAATCCGTCTTGCTTCCTCATTCCCGGTCAGCTTATAGGCGGCAACGCAGGACAAGGAATACAAAAATCCCAGATCATGCGTCTCCGTGGCGATGCGCTGCTCCACGCGCTCCTTGTAGCTGTGGAGCTGAAGCTCCGCAGTCGACCGGTACTTGGCATCCCCCGTGACCTCATAAGCAAGCCACAGCATCCCGGTCCAGAATGACGAGGTCCATTCCGTATTGCCGATTGCCTCGTAGATATTATCGCGGCTGGCAGGAGACGGAAAACAATTGGAGAACGTGTCTAAATTCTGATCGATCCGATGAAGAACGAATTCGATGGCGGCTTCGGTCCTTTGCTGCGTCCATGTCGTTACCTCACCGTATTTTAAAGGTTCCTGAATCGCTTCCATTTCTGATTGGCCACTCCTCTCTGCGTTCAACGTTATTGTCCGCTTGCGCTCACCCGATATTTGCCGGGGGTGACCCCCTCCAATTTCTTGAATGCCCGGATGAACACGACATCATTGGTATAGCCGACCAGTTGGGCCAGCTGCGCATTGGTCAGTTCCGATTGCTCCATCAATGTCTTCGCTTTCTCAATTCTCGCTCGGGTAATATAGTCGGTGATATTGCATCGATTCATCTTCTTAAAGAAACTCGAAATATATTGCGGCGTCATCCCGAAATGATCGGCGATCATACCGAGTCCTAAATTATAATCGGTTAAATTCCGGTCAATGAATGCCATCATATCCTGCTGCAGCTGGATGCTGTGATCGCTGTGCTCCGTATGAAAGAGACGGGTCAGCTTTTCATACAACCGCTTGGTCTCAGCCTGCATTTCATCGCTTGTGGCACAACCGAATATATGCTTTACAGGGTCAAAGTTCGGGCCCAGCAGGCTTTCATGATCCGTGTTCGTCAAATTCAGTATTTTCAGAAATGTGCTTATGATATTGAAGAACAGGCATCTGCCCAGTTCAGGGGTCATGCCCGCCGAATTAAAATTCATCGTATAAATATTGTCCAGCAGCTTAGCGACGTTTTCCGTATCTCCGCCTCTGACATGATTGACAAGCTGCGTCTCGAATTCGATCGGATAGTAATAATGATGCTTAATGTCCCGTACATGACCGAAGTGAATGATGGAATTTCTTCCGCTGAACATGCGGTAATCCAGAGCGGCCATGGCTTCGAGATAAGCGCTGCCGATGGTTCCGTTTCCTGTGTGTACGCTGCTGACGGCAATCGTCACGGAAATGTGGAAACGGTCCTCCAGTATACGGAGCAATCGCTCTGCAATCTCATGAAGGAAGAGCTCGGCATCCGCCTCCTCAACCGGATGGAAATTGACCAGGAACGCTACCCGGTCGCGTTCCATATCGACGGCGAATCCCTGGTGACCCGAATTCGCAATGTCCGTGCCGATATTGGAGACAATAAAGCGGATTTGCGTCCAATCTTGCTCCGATGGTTCCGGCGACAGCCTTGTAATATCCACTGCCTGAACGATGATGACTGCAAACATATCGGACCTGAAGTGGATGCCCATGCCCACTAATGACGGCCCTCCTTGATTCTCCGCATGATCCGGATCGATGTACCCCCGAATGAGCCTTGACAGAAAATCAGCGCGGATGACGGGCGTTTGCCTGAACAGTCGCTCTCTCAGATGCCGCTGCTCAACGAGCGAGCCTTCGATCGTTTGCAAAATGAAATCATATTCGTTCGCGGCCGGCTTATCCTGAATCGGCTTTCCTTGAAGAATGGCATCAACCACCCGTTTGACGGGACTGTATTGTCGGTATGCAAACCAACAAGCAACGGCTGCTCCTGCGACAAGCGAAACGACAAACACCGTCAGCGCCATTCTCTTCAGTTGTGCTACTCGTTCCATGACACTGTCCATCGGCATGACGGATACATACTGCCAGCCGGCCTCCTTGGATTCCGTAAAAGTGATCATGCTGTCCGTGCCATTTAATGCTGTCTTGAACAATCCCGATGGTCCGGCTAGTCTTTCCGTCACCTGCACGGACAGCTCCGAGTCCGAGGAACTTGCGATCACGCCCCGTTCCTTATCGAGGATATAAATCTCGCTGTCGTTGGCGGACTCGATTTGCCGGAACATTTCTTGAAGCTGCTGCCCATCGATCATGATAACCAGCATTCCGCGGATATTAGACACTTCATGAAGCGGAAGGGATTGCGCATAAGTGATCACATTCGCCGGGTTGCCATTTCCTTGGTTCGGGTCCTGAAGCAGCACATCGGAGGGCAGAAATGCCTTGTTATGATAGCTGCCAAGCAACGTCCGCTTCCATGTATCAAAGTCCATATGCCCAAACCGGTAATACTTGTCGTAAAAGGTTCTTGCATCCGTCCGCAATCCAGGCTTCAAAATGACGTCTCCGGCCTGCAGATGAACATAGTAGTCCTTCACGAATCCGCTTACAAAAGATTGATAACGATTTAAGTAATCGCGGACGAATTCTACCTGGCGGTACGCCCCCCCTTGATCATGCCGATCAAAATTCAGCAAATAAGCCAGTTTGGGGTTAAACATAATTTGCTTGGCCAAAATATCCACTTCTTTAAGCTTGCTGTCCATGGAAAGCCGCAGCTGCTCCAGCATCGCCGAATTTGAACGCTCCGCATTGTTTTCCATCACGTTTTCCACCCGTCCATATAGAAAAAGCCCTACGGTCATAGGCAATAAAAGGATGAGCAAATACGAAACGATCATGGTTTTCAAGACGCGTCCCCGACTGCTCTTTCGCTTGCCGGGAAGAAGGCCTGGTATCGAGATCATGACGCATTCCTCCAAGAAAATGTATGGAAAAACCTATTTCTTGAATCCTTCGCCAAACGGACTAGCAAACCCTTTAATAATTTCGGTCACCCCAAGAGAGACGCCACCCCCCGTTAAAAGGGATGCTTAAATTTTGGGTACGGGGTATTAAAACACCTGAACTAATCGTACCGAACGAAGCTTCACGGCAGCCGCCTGCCAAATTTCCGGTCCGAAAGGTTTCGGCTTCGCAAGCTTGGTCGATAAGGTCAATGCATACGTACCTGGATTGTCAATGACGATTCGCCCGATCGATGACTGAACCTCGGTATACGGATGCTGGCAGGATATGGAGTCGCTGACGACCTTATCCTCTTGAGGAACACACGCAATCGTCTGCTCTGCTGCCTGTACGGTGACTTCATGATCATATTCCTTTTCCCAAACGGCATCGGATCTTTTAAAGTTGACGAGTTTGACTTCATAAATGCCGGACGACGACGCCTTAAAGGTCCACCGGGCCTCGTTCATCCCGTTGCCTGTCGTTATGTCCGACAGTACAAGATCCAAATGAATGGCGCCTTCCGCCTGTTGGATAAAACTCCGATCTACATCGATTCTGCCCTCGACTTCCAATGCAATAACTGATACGTGATCTTCCGGAGGAAGCTCCGGCAATCGGATCCGCATCGCGTGATGGTCCGTTTCCGGCCGATAGCTCTGTTGCACGGGAAGACTGCCTGTACTCGGGTCTGTGAGCAGATAAGCTTTTTTAACCGTATTTCTCACCCCGTTCAATAACAGTTCTTCCGTTGGCCAATAGCGATTGTACACATGGAGGAAGAGCGTATTTCCTTTCACCGTGATCGCCCCCCATTCCAGCTCGTAAGGGAACGGGCTTGCGCTTGTGCCGTAGACCGCCTCTCCATTTCGCGCCAGCCAACCGCCAACTTCCTCCAGGCGTAGAGCGGATTTTTCCGGAATTATTCCTGTTTCCGTAGGGCCGACATTGAGCAGCAGATTTCCTCCCTTGCTTACGATGTACACCAATTTTCGGACCAAAGCATCCGTCGATTTCCATACTTGATCCTTCGTGCTGTACCCCCACGATTGATTTAGGGTCATCGGCGTCTCCCATTCCCTTGTTTCCTCGCCATGCATCGGGATTTCGTTATCACCCTTGGATTGGTAGTCTCCGAAATCAGGCCAATGGCTTACCCTGCTGTTAATCAGGCATTCGGGCTGAAGATCTCGGATCATGTTCACCATCGTTTCGCTCTCCTTCTTCGACAATCCGCCGGATGTGTCGAACCAGAGCAGGCCGACCGGACCGTATTCCGTCAGCAGCTCGCGTACTTGTCCCTTCGCTTTATGGTTCCAGTAACTGAAGAACGCCTTCTTCTCCAGCTCGTAGTCCCACAGATTGTTAAACGTATCATGGAGCGCATGCGGATGGTGCCAATCAATGACATGCGAATAGTAAAAGCAGAGGCGGATTCCTTCCTCCCTGCAGGCCTCGGATAATTCCTTCAACGCATCCCGGCCGAATGGAGAAGCATCCACGATATTGAACGGGTCCGTCCGTGAATGGTACATGGCGAAGCCATCGTGATGTTTGGCTGTAATGACGATATATTTCATGCCTGCCCTTTTGGCGCAATTCACCCAAGCTTTGGCATCAAACTGTGTCGGATTGAATTCCTCGGCAAGTTTCTCATATTCCTTTACCGGTATTTTGTTGGCATACATGACCCACTCCCCTTTGCCGAGCAGCGAATATACCCCCCAGTGGATGAACATGCCGAATTTGGCATCCTTCCACCACTGCATCCGGTTCTTCCTTTCCGTTACGATCTCTAATGAGTCAGCCATCGTTCTCCTCCTATTCCTTAATGGCGCCGATCAAAACGCCTTTGACGAAATATTTTTGCAAAAACGGATACAGAAGCAGGATCGGCAATGTGGATACGATAATCGTTGCATATTTAATGGTGTCCGCGATCGCCATCCGGTCTCCCGAGGCTTCCGTCATCATGCTGTCCGTTGTATTGGTTATGAGAATTTCCCGTAGCACGAGCTGGAGCGGGAATAGCTCCCGGTCCCTTAGATAGATGAGCGCCCCGAAATATGAATTCCAGTGCCCCACGGCATACCATAAAATCATGACGGCGATAACGGGCATGGACAGCGGAATAATGATCCGGAACAGAATGATCAGATCGTTCGCACCGTCGATTTTCGCCGACTCCTCAAGACTAATCGGGACGGACTGAAAGGCGGTCCGCATAATGATCATATTGAACGTGCCAATCATCCCGGGGATCAGCATCGCCCAGATCGTGTTCAGCATCCCCAGGTTATTGATCAGCAGATAAGTCGGAATCAGGCCGCCGCCGAAAAACATGGTGATGACGATCAGCATCATCAAGAGATTTTTGAAGTACAGGTTTCTGCGGGACAGTACGTAAGCACCGATCGCCGTGGCCACCAGATTGATGGCTGTACCCGCCGCGACGTAGATCAGCGTGTTCCGATATCCCGTCGTAATCATCGGATTGTTAAACACCGCCTTATAGGCTTCGAAGTTAATGTCAAGCGGAGCGAACAGCAGCCCCCGGTGTTGGGCCAATGAAGCGGGATCGCTGAACGAAGCGAAGGCAACATACACGAACGGATATAAGGTGACGAAGCAGAGGCCCGTCAGGATCAACGCGTTCAAACAGACGAAGGTTAACTCTCCTGCGGATCGTTTGTTAGCCATGAACGCCCTCCTCTCTACCACAGTTTATGTTCGCTGACCCGCTTGCTGATCGAGTTCGCGAGTACAAGCAGGATGAAGCTGACGACCGAATTAAATAATCCAACGGCGGTCGTGAAACCGTAATCCGTCTCCAGAACCCCTCTACGGTAGACAAAGGTCGAGATCACGTCTGCCGTTTCATAAGTAAGCGGGCTGTACATCAGCAATACTTTTTCACTTCCAACACTAAGCATGGAGCCCATATTGAGAATAAAAATGATGATGATCGTTGGCAGCATGCCAGGCAGCGTGATGTGCAGCATTTGTTTCCACCGGCCAGCCCCGTCCATCTTGGCAGCTTCGTAAAGGGTCGGGTCAATGGTGGCGATGGCGGCAAGATAAATGATCGAACCCCAGCCTACGCCTTGCCAAATGCCGGAGCCGACATATATCGTACGGAACCAGCTGGCCTCGCTCATGAACGGAATCGATTCGATGCCGAAAAAGCCCAGAATCTGATTCACCAAGCCATCTCTTGCAAGAAAATCGAACATGATCCCTGTCACCACGACGATGGATACGAAATGCGGCAAATATGATATCGTCTGAACCGTACGCTTAAAAAGCCGGCTGCGGATTTCGTTCAGCAGCAGGGCAAGAATAATCGGTGCCGGAAACGCGAAGATAAGCTCATAGACATTGATCAGCACCGTATTGCGCAGAAGGCGTTCGAAATAATAGCTGTTAAAGAAATTGCGAAAATGCTCAAATCCGATCCACTCGCTTCCCCAGATGCCATCGGCAATGCTGAAATCTTTGAAAGCCATCAAGAGACCGTACATGGGTCCGTAGTGGAAGATGGCATAGTATAGAATGACGGGAAGCGCCAGTATATAAACGAATTTATTCCTTCTCAAATCGTTCGCAATCGTTGTCCATTTCCCTTTGCGATGCTCGAAGGGATTATCCTGGGTTGCAGACAAACGAATCCCTCCCTCCAAATCAATTTATATTGCAGCGCCAAGAGCGGCGGAGACTGCAGATTTCCGCCGCTTCAGGACGTTTAACCGTTTACCGTTTACCGTAACGCTCCAAGGCTTTTTGCTGTATTTCCAGAGCTTCGGCAAGACCCATGGATTCAATGGTTTTCACATACTTGTCAAACTGATCCAAAGGCTCGGCGCCCATGACGAACTTCAAATACATCTCGTCCTTGTATGTGTTGATGTCCGTCATGATTGAAGCATAGCGGCTGCTCTCGGATTGGGTCGGCGTTGTGCGCGGCATTTTCTTTTCCATGGTCGGCTCTGCCCAGATGATCTTGGACTCCAGCTGATCCGGCTCGGTCGTGTATTGTTGATCGAATCGTATATCAAGCATGAACGGTCCGCTGAAGGTTGCGCGGTTATGCTTGGACATGGATTGGATCAATGGCAGTCCGGAAGGATCTTTCAATACTTCGGGCTTAAATATCGGCTTGCCGTCCTCCATCGCGTAGCTGACGCCCTCTTTTCCGAAATTAAACAACAGGGCGCCTTCCTCGGAATAGCCGTAATCCAGCCACTTAACCGTTTCAATCGGATTTTTGTTGCTGGTGGTAACGGCTGCCCCGATTCCGTTAAATGCATAGTCCTTATATCCCCAAATCTGCTTATCGCCTTGGTTCATTACAGGATAGGGGGCTGCCACCAATCTGAAGTTCGGATCTTTATCCTTCATCAGCGTTCCATACTTGCCAATCCCGCTGCCGGTGTATAGAATCGCTGATCCGATTTGCCCGCCCGTAATCTTGGCCTCCAGCATTTTCTCATCGGTCGTCGCAAAGTCCTGATCAAGTAAGCCTTCTTTGTACCACTGGTTCATGAGCGTCAGGAATTCCTTAAACCTCGGGTCCGTCGGGCCGTATTTAACCTGTCCTTCCTCTTGGTAAAATCCGGCATTAATTCCCCATGCCCCGAGAAAAGCGGTCGTTGTATCGACATCTCCTTTCGTCAGATACAAGGGAATCTCATCCGCCTTGCCATTGCCATTCGGATCTTGTTCCTTAAAAGCCTTCAACACGTTGTACCATTCATCAATCGTTGTCGGCATCGAAAGCCCCAGCTTATCTAACCAATCCTGCCGGACCGTCGGTCCGAGAAATACCTTAAGCTTGTCGTCGGTGCGCAGGAACGGGAACACATATATGCTGCCGTCATCGGTCGTAATTTCCTTCTTCCACTCCGGATGCTCCTCAAGCACCTTTTTAAAGTTCGGGGCGTATTGGTCGATCAAATCATTGAGTTTGATGATTTTGCCGTCCTTGATCGCCTTCTCCGGTCCCCCCGGGTAACCGGCCCATGAATACTCGATCACGTCCGGGAGCTTATCCGAGGTCATCATGAGGTTGAACTGCTCCGTAGCCTGCTGGCCCTGCGGAGGATGCTGAAAATCCACGTTCACCCCGGTTATCCTCTCCAGTTCCTTATAAGCCTCGATTTCGTTATAACTCTTCATCGTAGCGGACACTTGGCTAACGATTTGCACCCAATACGTCAGTTCCGATAGAACCGGAGGGGATTCAGGGTCCAACGCTGCCTCCGGTTGTTCCTTGGCAGAGCCGCCGCAGCCTGCTGTTATGGCGATGGTGGCGGCAAGCAAAACCATCCAGAATACTTTAAACCTGTTGACCTTCATTATCATTTGCCTCCCTTTTCATTTGCATGTTGTGTGAACTTCTGGTTTGTTAAGCACCACCTTACTGAACATTCTGGCGATTGAACACTGCCGTGTTTTCTAATTGTGCAGTATATTTTTAAGGCAGTACATTGTCTATATTTAATCTTGGACTGATTTATTTAACGATAGATGGTCATTAAAGAGTTCAAGGGCGGCCTAAACGGCCGCCCTTTTCATCAATATAAGCTGCTAGGAAGCCGAGCTGCGGCTTCGGATGTAGTCTATGTCTCCAAGAAGAAGCTCCGCGAAGCCGGAATCGATATGCTTGCCTTGCTGCGCTTTGATGGCATTCTCCAGTGAAGTCAGCGCATCTTCGATGGCTTCGCTTCGGGCCAGATGCCGCTGGAGATCCGAGATTTTAGCCAATAAGCTTTGGGAGATACCACGATTATCGATCCATCCCTTCTCTTCACCTGCTCTCACGATATCGTCGAGCTGTTCCTGATTCACAACAACTTCGAAAGGATACTCGCGAACCGTGATATTACCTGCTGCATCTTCTGCCGATATCCGAAGGGTGTGTGGTCCGGCCGTTAGCGTTAACGCTTCTACAACCAGCGTATCAGGAGCTTCCTTACCATCCAGCTCCAAGGCGATATTGGATACACCACTTAATGTGTCCGAGATTTGAGGCGAAATGGTGATATGCTCGGTTTGGTATACGGACTGGGTCACGTTTGCCGTGATTTCCGGCCCGGTCCGGTCGATCTTCACCGTCTTGGAAGCTTCGTCGCTTGTCACGCCCGACATAGCGGCCGCGCGGGCATGTATCGTTGTCTGGCCTTCCGCTTCTACAAGTATGGGAGCCGTGTAATCCGTCCATTTGCCTTCGGATCCGATCTTGTATTGGCTTCGCATGCCCGCCGCTTCAGCATCAGCTGTCATGGCAACGGTGACCTTCACCGATTCACGGTTCCACTCGGTGTCCATGTCGGCCTTAATCTCGGGAGGAGCGTTCAGCGTACGCGTCTCCCGCAGCCGCCATACTTCCTGCGAAGGCATCGGCAGATTCAGGGCGTCAACGCGGGAACGAACCTCATCTTTGGAATACGGCAGGGCCCATTTGTCAAAGAATTCCGTCAGATTCTCGCCTGCGATTGTGGATGCCATGACCACAAACGTATCGATCTCCTCTTGGTTCGTCGCAGGCAGCTGCGACGTCGGCAGCTCCCGGTAGGCCTTGTGAAGCTCGGCGTAAAAATCCCATCCATAAGCCAGGGAAAGCTGGCGGAACATCACGAGATAGCCGAATAGATCCAGCTGGCCTGAGGCGCCGAACGACCTGCCCGGAAGATCGCTTTCGATATATTCAAACGCTAAGTCATAGAAATCTTTCCCATCGGCATTGCGAATCAATAAGTTGCTGCTGTTGCCGAATTTCTCTTGGACGTATAAGGAGTAAATATTTACCGTGATTTCACCCGTTACGTTCCAGTTCCAGGCTCCTTGCTGATATTCGTGGCCGGTCTCGTGCCAGAAGCCCCATCCTCCCTGAGTAACTCGGGATATGTCCACGGCATGGCCCGCTGAAGGATCGATGTGGAACATGATCGGATAGCCGGCATGCATATAACCCGCACTAATTTGACGATCCGCAACGTAACGGAACGGAAGGTCTATACTCTTATGCGGCAGCGGTTGATTTGGGGAGAGTCCTGCGACTTCCTCTGTGTAGTCCACGATCGCGTCCCACTTCTCCAATAATTGCTGCGGATCTCCAAGCTGCCTGATATACTCGGACGGAAGCGTCAAGATCACTCTGCGTCCTTGAAGTTCTGACCATGGAGAAGGATAATATCGAATCGCATCTTCCCATTCGACAGAAGAGGTCTCACCAAGGATATAATACGGAGCACGAACTCCCCCGCTGATTTCAATATTCTTCTCAACGCCAGGCTGCAGCTTGGTCGGAATCAGGTAAATCAGACCGCCATAAGGGCTGCGAATCCGATTTTCACCCGGAAGGAGCGGCTTTCGCTGCGTTATGACCGGAGGTCGTTCCCATTCCGTTTTACTTGTCAAATTGTCCGTGTGTGCCCCAATCTGCACATCCAGATGCTGCGTGCCTTCAGGGACCTGAACCGTTACCCAATCTCCGGCCGGCGCGTACAGCCCCGTGCTGATCCAATTCTTCGGAACCGTCCCTTGACGTAAATAGTCAAAGGTTGAATAATCAAAATTCACGTGAACGGATTGTCCCGTCACTCGCGGGGTGTCCGCCGGAACAGCTCCAGGAAATTGATCGGCATAAGGGGATTTGGGGGCCGTCAGATCATTGCCGATCCGCCCCAATTGAAATGCTAACAATGCACTGGTATAGGGCGCCTTGGAACGGTCCAGCGGAAACGTAAGCTGGGACTCCAAATCGCTGGCATCCTGCTCGATCACGGCATACAGCGGACTTTGAGGGGTGATGCTGCTGACGGTTCCACCTGTCACCGAAGCGATGACCTGCAGCTTCTTATCCGCGCCGGCGCCAGGCCGCCCGACGTTCACCTGATCCGGTGACAGCGTTCCTGCCTCAATCGCTTCGGCCTGCTCCAGAAGCTTTAGCGAATGATAATTGGCGGATTGCTCCGTCGTCAGTTTAGGCAGGGTTTCCGTTCGGGTCGATGCCGTATTGTTCATTAAGCCGAGGCCCATCCGGTTCAAAAGACGCTGTACCGGGAAATCCTCACTGAGCCTACCCGACCGGCCTTCATATGCATTCCCGAGAAAGACATGCGGATACTGCTCCATCACCCAGCCCTTTAAGGGAACAACGACATGACCGCCTTGCGCGACGTAGTCCTCGAGGACGTCGACCTCACTATCCTTCAAGGTGCCGTCAACATAAGCTACGGGGTAGCGGGACGGATCCAAGTGCTCAGGCGTGAATTGCTCCAACCGGACCAGATCGATCGGCACATCGGTTTCGATGGTATAATTTTTCCACGTTGCCGACAAAATGGGCAATCGGCCCTTGCCTTCCAATGCCTCCTGATAGGTCAACGTCTCGGAATCCTCGGTCAGCCACAGGAGGATGTTACGGGCCACCGTCTTCCGCTCATCGGTAATATCAGAGGTAAACTTGAAATAGGAATCGTCACCTGCAACAACGACTTTGCCTTTTCCGTAACGGGCAGCCGCGAGAATCGGCGTCGTATCGGGGTTCACCGCCAGGACAAAGGCTTGATCTCCGATGGCAGCTACTCCCCCGTTATACGTGGCCGATACCGTCGGATAACCGGACAAACCCTTGTAAATAACATCAAGATCCTGTTGAGTCGCCATATTCGCGGCGGTGTTCGAGTCTAATAAATGAACATCAGCCTGCTCTGTCATACCATCGGCCGCCATCAGTGTCTTTCCTGCTGGCGGAACGGCCACAAGCGCGCACGCAACTGCCAATAGCAGCTTCAACCACTTTTTGGTGTGGAAACCCATAGTCAACCGTTCAACTCCTTTGTCGATGATTTCGTTATTAACAATCAGAAACGAATAACTTCAATTCCACCTCCCCCTGCGGTCCCTTTCTCCCCACGTCCTAAATATAAAACGGCCGCCCGGAACACCATACAGTCGATTTTTAAGATCGGACTGTATTTTTTCCGGACGGCTCTGCCTTTTTTTAATATTCGGTTGACGGTAATCAAGCGGTGTACCTGTTTCTAATGATCAGCCTCTGGCTGCGGCATCCGCATAGAAGATAATCGTGTAAAATTTCGTTGTTTCATTACCAGGATTCACGTACCGATGGGGCCGGTTAGCTGAAAAATGCACGGAGCTTCCGGCAGGCACGGTGTAGCTTTCGTCTTCCCGCCAGAGCTCCAGCTCCCCCTGATGCACAAAAATATACTCCTCAACGCCATCATTATGAGCTTCAGATCCGTGATCGCAGCCCGGATCCATTATAACCATGTAGGACTCAAATTTGGTGCGCAGGTTGTAGGAAAACAAAGGGTATACCCGGTACGCGCCTTCGGCCTCGTGAAAAGGCTCCACGTCCTCCGGTGATACCACGGTTACTTCGGTTTCCGCCTCTTCGATGAGCGTGGTGAATGAAATACCGAGGCCGCTAACGATGCGCCACAATACAGAGATCGTCGGATTGGAATCCCCCCGCTCGATCTGTCCCAGCATGGCTTTGCTTACACCGGTCAACTCGGCTACGTTATCGAGGCTGAGGCCCCGTGATTTGCGGATGGCTTGCAGATTTCTCCCTACCTTTTTATGAATGGGTTCCAAGTGTAACCATATCCTCCTTCTGAAACTAAGCCGTTAACTGATCTTGCTCTGATCCGCTTGCGGCTTCTCCATAAGCTTTGACACCATATCATCGGTCATATGGTTCAAATCATATTGTACATCAAATCCCCATTCTTCGCGTGCTGCAGTTGCATCGATGGAATCCGGCCATTCGTTCGCAATCGCCTGACGGACAGGATCCACGTCATAGTCGAGGCTGAAATCCGGTATATGCCGGCGGATGCTAGCCGCAATCCCCTCAGGATCGACACTCATCGCCGTGACATTAAAGGCGTTACGGTGCTTCAGCTTGGACGGATCAGCTTCCATCAATGTCATGATGGCGGAAATCGCATCCGGCATGTACATCATGTCAAGATAAGTGCCTTTATCAATATAGGAAGTGTAGCATCCATTGCGGATGGCCTCTACATACATCTCAACCGCATAATCCGTCGTTCCCCCGCCCGGAGGCGCGGAGTGGGAGATCAGCCCTGGAAAGCGCAATCCGCGGGCATCCACTCCGAATTTATGGTAATAGTAGTCACACAACAGCTCGCCCGAGACCTTGCTGACTCCATACATCGTTAACGGGCGTTGCACCGTGTCTTGCGGCGTTGCTTTTTTCGGGGTATCCGCCCCGAATGCCGCGATGGAGCTCGGCGTAAAGAACTGGCAGGATAATGCCCGTGCCGTCTCGAGGGCACTTAACAAACCGCCCATGTTCAGGTTCCACGCCAGTGCCGGATTGGATTCTGCCTTGGCGGACAACAGGGCTGCAAGGTGGATAATCGCATCCGCCCGGTGTTCTTTAGCCGCTTCGTGGAATGCGTGGTGGTCGGTTACATCCAGTATTCTGAATGGTCCTGATTGGACCGTTTCATGATGGATTTGGCGAATGTCCGTTGCGAGAACAGCTTCTTCACCGTATATTTGCCGCAATTTCGCCACCAGGTCTGAGCCAATCTGACCGAGCGCACCGGTTACCATAATTCGTTTCATCACTTGTGCCCCCTTATTAGATCAGACCCAACTCGCGTCCGATGGTTTCATATGCGGAAAGTGCGCGATCCAGCATCTCCTTCGTATGAATGGCGGTTGGCATATTCCGAACTCTTCCCGTGCCTTTTGGTACCGTCGGGAACACGATCGATTTGACATACACGCCTTCTTCGTACAATCTGGTGCTGAATTTCTGGGTGGTTGTTTCATCTCCAATAATGCACGGCGTAATCGGAGTTTCGGTACGACCGACAGAATAGCCAAGACGCTTAAGTCCTTCCTGCAGATAACGGGTGTTCTCCCACAGCTTCATTTGCAGATCTTTGCTGTTCTGCAGGATATCGATAGCGGTAATACAAGCGGCTATGGTGCCTGGAGGCAGCGCCGTGGAGAACAGGAACGGCCGGCTGCGGACCTTGAGCCAATCCACCAGATCCCGTGATCCAGCAACATACCCGCCGACAACGCCAACCGCCTTGGACAGCGTGCCGATCTGAATATCTACCCGCTCCGACAACCCGAAATGTTTCACCGTACCTGCACCGCCGCCAAGAACGCCAGATCCATGAGCGTCATCCACATAAGTAATCAGATCATAGGTTTCGGCGATCTCCACGATTTCGGGGAGCTTCGCAATATCGCCATCCATCGAGAACACGCCATCGGTAATGACCATAATTTTGTTATATAAACCGGATTCTCTCGCTTCTTGTGCTTTCGAACGCAAATCGTCCATGTCCGAATGGTTAAACCGAATGACTTTGGCTTTGGTCAGGCGGCAGCCGTCAATAATGGAGGCATGGTTTAATTCATCTGACAGGATGGCGTCCCCCGCTCCCATCACGGCCGAAATCGCCGCCATATTGCAGTTAAATCCGGATTGATACGTAAGTACCGCTTCCGTTCCCTTGAACTGGGCAAGCTTCTCCTCAAGCTCAACATGCAGCATAAGCGTTCCGTTAATGGAGCGAACAGCGCCGCTTCCGGTTCCGAAATCGGTCGTAGCCCGGATGGCTGCTTCTTTCAGTCGCTCATCATTTGCCAGTCCGAGATAGTTGTTGGAAGATAAATTCACGAATTCACGACCCTGAATGGTTATGAGCGGACCGTTCGGACTTTCAAGAGGCTGGATGGTATTATAAAGCCCTTGCTGCTTGAGTTCCGTTAGATTATCCTGTAAGAAAGCGCTTAACGATTGACTGGACATTTGAAATTCCTCCCGTGGATCCGAAGTATCTTAACGTACATATCATTTACCATTCCATTGTATGCAAAAAGTCACACGCATGCAATATCCTGTACAAAAATATGTTATATTGCATAAACAAAAAAGCCATGCTTCCTCAATCGAGAAAGCATGGCTTTTTCATGGTTATTCTCTTAACGTCCAAATATCGGTTTGCGGTTTAGGCAAATTCACTGAGGCAATCCTTCCTCTTCCGTCTTCCGTCAGGCCTATTGCCCATTTGTCGAAAAATTCAGTCAGGTCTTCCCCAGCCGTTTGAGAAGCTATGACGGCAAAAGTATCCACCGTACCTTGAATTTCGTCGCGAGATAATTCGCGGTATTTCTCGAATATCCGGGTATAGAATTCCCAGCCGTAAGCAAGCTGAAGCTGCTTGAACATCACCAGTCTTTCATAATTGCCGATTTGGCCGTATTTTTTTGCCGGATCATGGTTTTCTACAAATTCGATTCCCCGGTCATAGTAATTCTTGCCGTCATTCCCGATTTTCAATAGTTCGGAGGCATTCCCATACTTCTCTTGGGTGTACAGTGAGAATAGGTTAACGGTCACTTCCCCTACATCGCTCCAGGTCCATGTCCGCTGCTGGTATTCATGCCCAAGTTCATGCCAGAATCCCCAAGCGCTTGTTTTTACATAATGGACATCCAGCAGGTTGGCCGCATAACTGAACGGCATCATGATCGGATATCCCGCATGCATCGCCCCGGAAGAGATCTGTCCGTCGGCGACGTAACGGCGGTTCAATTGATGGGCGGTATGAGGCATCGCCCTGTCCGGATCAAGGCCTACCAGTTCATCATAACTGTCGTAAATTTCGTCCCAGGTCCGCATCAACTCCTCCGGGTCGGTTACTTGGCGAATCAAATCCGAGGGGACCGTCAGGATCATTCTTTCGCCTTGAAGCTCCGCAAAAGGGACGGCAACCGGCCCCGTGCGAAATCTATCCCATTCCTCAAGCGTAGTCTTGCCGAGCACGTAATGCGGTGCTTCCGCCGCCCCGCTGATCTTGACGGTTGCCCGAAAATCATCCTTCGCTTTTAGGGGAATGAGATATATGAAGCCACCATATGGGCTGTTGACTTGATGGATGCCCGGGGTCAGCTTCTGGTGGTTTACGATAAGCGGAACTCGTCCCCACTTGCCGGATCCTCTCAAATCGTCATCATGCGAACCGATTTGAACCGTTAAATGCTCCACGCCTTCCGGTACTTCAAGGGTAATGACTTTACCGGGGGGTGCATACAATCCGGTACTGATCCAATTTTTCGACGGAAGGGCGTGCGTGTACATCGTATTGGGGAAATCAAAGTCGACCTCGACTTCACGGTCGTTAACGATGGCCGCTTCCTCCGAAACTACTCCCGGAAATGCGTCGGCATACGGAGATTTCTCGTTGGCCTTATCCAAGGTAAAATGACTGAAACGGAAGTTATGCAGCGCATTCGTATAGGGCTGCTGAAATTTTTGGATCGGGAACTCGGCGGGCGGCAGGCTGTCGGCCTCTGTATCTGCCCAAGCGTACAGCGGGGATTCGCTGGATAACGTTTCGAGCGTCTCGTTTAGTATATTGTAGAGCCGCTCCTGTTTTTTGTTAGTGGGTGTGCCCGGCGGACCGATATTGATTTGATCGTAAGTGATCGTTCCCTCTTCCACTTCCTTGCCTTGAGCAAGCCGTGTCTTGATATGATGATCGTTGGCTTGCTCATAGGTCAATGCCGATTCGCCCACATTGGACTCTGAGCCTCTATTCATCAGCGTCAGTCCAGCCCGGTTAAGCAGCTTTTGAATCGCAAAATCACGGCTGAGTCTGGCTCCCCTCAGATTGCCGACCTGAAGCACGATTTCCTCAGGGGTATCACGTGTTATTCCCTCGATGCCGCTCAGGTTATCCGCCACGACGATGCCGCCGCCTAACCGTAGATATTGATCCAGCGCTTCCAGATCCTTATCCTTCATCGTATGGTCTACATAGGCTGCCGCATATTTTTGCGGATTCAGGTTTACGGAAGCCCAACTGTCGATTTTCACCAATTCAATGGGTAAATCCGAATTTACCGTGAGAGCGGCAGAGGTAGTTATTAATCGAATTTTCTTTCCCGGCTTCCTTAATGCATCCTCATAGCGGTTCGTATGATCATTTCCTTGACCTTGATTCGTAGAGGCATCGTCCGTCAGCCACCATAAAATATTCCGGGCAAGCTTACCCGCGGGATCACCCGCCGACCCGGACAGATTGAAATACTCCTTGCTCCCGGCGACAACGATACGCCCTTTGCCGTAACGGGCTGCCGAGATGGCTGGAATATAATAATCGGGGACGTTGATATTGAATGCAGCGTCCCCTACTGCAGCAACGCCGCCGCCAGCGAAATATGGAATCGCTTGCAAATCCTTATAAAATATGCTGAAATCGTTCTTAAGTACGTCCAGTGGCGTTCCTGCCAACCAAGCGGAATCAGTCGCTCTGGATGATTCAAGTTCGGGCATCCCGGTGGTATTTGCCATAGCAGGATCCGTCACCGTCCGTTTACTGTTCTCCGCAGGTTCGGCAGCTGCAATGGATGCGGTCATTAATAATATCGCGGACCCGATTACTGCGTATTTCTTAATCCGTTTCATCATCATTCCTTAACGATTCCTCCTCGATTTCCTTTGATATCCTGATGGAATGGCAGATAGCCATAAGCTTTGAATTCATTTCCTCCCCCTTGATATGTCATGGAATGCGATTTCTCATTTAGCTTAATGAATGCCGCTCAGATTTGAAATGCATAAAAAACACATCAATGTATCCAAAATACACAACCGGTAGGGGGCAGCCAATGGATATTAACCACCTGAAGTTGATTCAGAACTACCTGGCTAACGCGAATCTTCGCTTATCCATTGCCAAGGTTGATAAAGTGTCCCAAAACTGGCGCTTCTTTAATATGAGGCCGTCCTATAACGCCCTTTATTTTATAAGGGAAGGGGAAGGCTGGATTAAGATCGACGAACAAGAATATCATCCCTCCCCCGGGCAAATCGTGCTCATGCCAGCCGGATCGCTTCATTCCATCTCTGTCGTTAACGACAACACCTACAGGAAGTTCTGGTGCCATTTTACCGCCAAGGTGGACACGCTGAACTTGTTTCAGCTGATTCATCTTCCCCACGTGCTGGATGTGCCGGACGAGTCATTTATGGAGCAGTTATTTAAGGAGTTGATCGATGCATATGGGAGCAGCGCTTGGACCGCCCCACTGCAAAGGAACGAAATACTGATGAAGCTTGTCCGACATTATCTTGACATCGTTCCCGATCGCCAAATCTCGCTGTCCATGCTGCCTGATATGCAGAAGCTGAACACGGTATTCCAGTATATCGAGGAGCATATCAGCGGTAACGTAAGCGTGGAACAATTGGCGGGACTTATCCATTATAATCCCAACTATTTTATCCGCTTCTTCAAATCCAAAATGAAGATGACACCTGTGCAGTATATTATTAAAGTCAGGATCGAGAAGACAAAAGGTCTATTGATGACCACGGATTTGACGCTGGAGGAAATCGGGAGGAAGGTGGGAATGGAGGTCCATTATTTATGCCGGGTATTCAAGCAGTTCACCAACATGTCGCCGGGGGAATTCCGTAACCAGATTATGTCCAACCGCTAATAAAAATCCCCCTGAGAGGGTTATCGGAATCCTTCTCCGATACCTCCCAAGGGGGATATGATGGGCGACTATTTGATTACGAATTCCAAATCTCGTCCGCAATCTCCTTAATGAATGATAGTTGCTACCCATCAAAATCAGGTGGATATCGCTTCATGCAGCGCCTCGACATAAGCGGCAGCAAGCTTGGACAGAGTCGCATTCTTATGACTGATCCATCCGACGTTGATCGTCTCATCACATGCGAGTGGAACCGGAATAATCTCGTTCCCGTTCAGGTCGGCGCTCAGCACCCCGGTCGAAATGGTGTAACCGTTCAGACCAATCAGCAGATTAAACAGGGTTGCACGGTCATTGACCCGAATGCTTTTTTTATGGGATAACGTGCTGAGGATTTCCTCGGAGAAGTGGAACGAATTGTATTCCCCCTGCTCAAAGGATAAATACGGATAATTCTGAAGCTCGTCAATGGTCACGATGGACTGCTTCGCCAGCGGATTTTTGATGCTGATAAAAATATGCGGCCTCGCCGTAAACAAGCTGGTAAACTGAAGCCCTGCATCCTTCAATAGCTTGTTGATCACTTTGGCATTGAATTCATTGAGGTATAGAATGCCGATCTCGCTGCGCAGAGTTTTGACATCCTGGATGATTTCGTAAGTCTTCGTCTCCCGCAGTGCCAACTCATATTCGTCCTGTCCGTATTCCTGAACCAGATTCACGAAGGCATTGACCGCAAAAGCATAGTGCTGTGTGGATACTGAAAAATGCTGCGGAGAAGGCTTTGCATTCAGATAACGTCCCTCCAGTAGCTCTGCCTGCTCCACCACCTGTCGTGCATAGCCTAGAAACTCCGCGCCCTCCTTGGATAAGGATATGCCTTTGTTGGTCCGCTCGAATATCGTAATGCGAAGCTCCTCTTCCAGATCCTTGATTGCATTGGACAGACTGGGCTGGGAAATAAATAATCGTTTGGCCGCCTCATTCATCGAGCCTCGATTGGCTACCTCAATGGCGTATTTTAATTGTTGTAAGGTCAAAGACGAGCCCCCCTTTTATATTTCATGTTCAAAAAACACTCGTGCATCATATCTACTGCTATTCATGCTTCAGAGGCAGAAATACGGAAACACCGACCCTGCCAAGGTTCGCTTTGTACTTGGATGGATCACCGTGAGCAGATGGAATCCGGCTAGCAATCGAAAGCACCAATCGGTTTGGAAACTGCTGTATCAACTTTAGAACCATTATAACCCGTTTCCATCATAAGAAGTGATCTGGTGGAACATCTATATCAGATCCAACAAACGCGGCTGGACTGTCGATGTTTCTCATACATGAGGGGGGTTACGCATTACGAAATCGGGAGTGCCACCGTCAATAGACACGATGAACAAAAAAACAAGCGCCAATCACCAGGCTTCTTCGAAGTTATTGGTAATTAAGCGCTTGTTTGCATTCGTAAAGACTAACTAAGTCTCTAAATATTCACCTTATACCCTAGAGCCAGTTCATCCCCCGGAAGCCCCCGGATTCCCCAGTTATGCTGCGGTGTCTCAAATATCGTAATCTCCACATCCTGTGGTGCGATATGCAGCGTATTCTGAATCCGTTCGAATAACAATCGAATCAGATGTTTCTTGGCCTCCACAGTACGGCCTTCAAATATGCTAATCTCGATCACGGAGTAGCGATCCGTTCTACCGTTAGGAAAGTAGAAATCATCCCGGTTCATGGGGAAAAATCGATGGAATTTCTTATCCGTCGGAAGTTGAAACGCTTCGACCACGCATGCGTGTATCACTTCCGATAATTGCTCTTTGACTGGGTTCAACCGATCCCGGACGCCGTAAATTTTGATCTGCGCCATGCTCTGCTCATCTCCTCTATTCTCATCTAAGCTCAGGCTATGTTTTCTAATATTTCTATTCGATTCGAGCAGTATAAAAACCTTCCTGTATGGTCCTACTCCCCGGTCTGGAACTGCTTCTTCGCCCACTCCACATAGGATGGATGGTTACGGATCAATTCCTCATGCGTCCCGCTTCCTGTAATTTGTCCTTTTTCAAGCACAATGATCTGGTCCGCCTCGACGACAGTCGATAACCGGTGCGCGATGACCACGGTCGTACGCTCGACCATCAGATTGTTCAGCGCCTTCTGCACTTCATGCTCGGAGTCGCTGTCCAGGCTTGCCGTCGCTTCATCCAGAAGCAGGATGTCTGGCTTCCTCAGCAGCGCCCTTGCAATCGCCACGCGTTGACGCTGACCTCCGGATAACTGGATGCCTCGCTCCCCAACCTCCGTCTCATATCCTCTCGGCAATGCCTCGATAAATCCTTCCGCATAGGCCAATTTCGCTGCTTCAGCAATTTCCTCGTCGGAGACCGGCTCCTCCCGTCCATAGACGATATTGTCCCGAATCGTTCCGGTCATCAGCGGGCTGTCTTGGGACACATACCCGAGCTTCCGCCGCCAGGACTCCAAAGTATAATCGCGGATCTCTTCCGAGCCAAAATAGATTTCCCCGTCGGATGCCGCGTAGAATCGCTCAATCAAGGAGAACACCGTGGTTTTGCCGCTGCCGCTGGGTCCTACCAGAGCGGTGACCTTCTTGGCAGGAATCGCAAAGGATACCTCGGACAGAATGGTCTCGCCTTCATGATAAGCAAACGTCACCTCTTTAAATTCAACGTCCCGATGCCCTTCCGGTGCCATGCGCACCGCACGATCGTCGCTCTCCGGCTCATATTCGAGGATAAGTCGCAATCTCTCGGTTGCCGCCATCACCTTCTGGAGCTGAGAATAGAAAGTGGCAAACTGGCTGAAAGGAAACATGATCTGGAACAGCAGCAGAATAAACGATACCAGTTCGCCTGCACTGAGTGCCCCTGAAGAGACGCGAACGCCGCCGTATCCGATGATGACCACCAGCAGCACAACCATGACCATCGACATCAACGGAATCAGGACTGAATTGATCTTGGCTTCCTTCATGCCGAATCGGTACAGACTGTCCATATCGTCATACCCGCTTTTCTCCTCCCTCCGCTCTGCATTGGAGGCTTTCACCAGGCGAATCTCGCCGATCACCTGGGTCAGCATGGCGGACAGCTGTGCCAGCTGTCCATACATACTGATGGAGATTTTGTACATCTTCCCGCCAATGGGCATTAATATGCCGAACCCTACCGGAACGGCAATCAGGATGATGAGGGTCATCCGCCAATCCAAGTAAAACAATATGGCAACGGCCCCCAAAACGGTCAATAGATTCGAACAAAAAGCAATCAAATGATCCGTGATCAGCGTTTTCACTTCGTTTGTATCATTGGTCACCCGACTCATCGTTTCTGCCGAGCGATGCTTGTCAAAGAACCGAACCGGCAAAGCCAGCACCTTCGTCCAGAGCCGTTTCCGAATTTTGTTGACCGTCTGGTTCCCGACATAGGCAAGCATATAATAGGAAAGTCCGCTCGCCACAGCTTCCAGCAGGAACAGAACGGCCAGAAAGCCGACCGTGCGAATATTAAACGAATCTGCCGCAAAGTTATCGATTAATTGGCCGGTGATGAGCGGGACGACCAGTCCCGTCACCGCACCAACCAAACTGAGCACGATGGCCAGAAAGAGTACCAGCTTCGGGATACCCGAAGAACGCAGAAGCTTCAAAAAATATCGAATCGTGGTTTTTGTAACCTTACCCTTTTCTTCTACGGTTTGCTCCACATGGAATTCCTCCCTTTTCGCATCCATCCGTCACATATAGATTTCTTTGATAAAACGGCCGGTAAACGAGGTTTCCACAGCCGCCACGTCTTCAGGCGTTCCTGTCGCCACCACAGACCCGCCGGCAGCTCCTCCACCAGGTCCGATATCGATGATCCAATCCGATTTCCAGATCAAGTCCAGATTGTGTTCAACCAAAATCACAGTGTTCCCCGCGTTCACCAAGCGGTTGAGCAGAACGAGCAGCTGCCGGACATCTCCTGGGTGAAGCCCGGTTGAAGGTTCATCCAGCAAATACAGCGTGTGATTTTTAGTTTTTTTGCTCAGTTCCTTGGCCAATTTAATCCGCTGCCCCTCACCGCCGGATAAGGTACTCACCGATTGCCCCCACTTCAAATACCCAAGTCCGACATCGCAGAGCAGCTTTGTCAATTCCATTATTTTCGGTCGATCCTCCAGAATCGACAGACTTTCCTCAATGGTCATATCCAAAATGTCGGAGATGGTATAACCGTTATAGGTCACGCGCAGAACCTCTTCCTTAAACCGTTTGCCCTTGCAATCCGAACAACGTACTTCCAGCTCCGGAAGGAAGTGCATATGCACGGACACCACGCCAAGGCCTTGGCATGTCTCGCATCGTCCACCTTGCGTGTTAAAGGAAAAGTGCTTGGCCGTCAATTGACTTTCCTTGGCTTCCGGCAAGCTGGCGTACCAGTTTCTGATATGGGTATAAACATCGGTATACGTAGCAATGTTGGAGCGCTGCATTCGGGATACCGGCGATTGGTCAACCGTAATCAGCTGCCCTACCGATTCCCAACCCGTGATGGCCTTGCAGCCGATTGGAGTTGATTGATCGCTTCCGGATTCCGCCAGAAGATCAAACAAAAGCGTGGATTTACCGGATCCCGATACACCTGTCACCGATATGAGACAGCCGAGCGGGAAAGAGGTCGTGATATGTTTCAGATTTCTTAAATGTGCATCCTCGATCGTCAGCAGCCTTCCGTTTCCAGCCCTGCGCTGACTCGGTGCCGTGAGCATCGTGTTATCCCGGAAATAGGATCCGGTCACAGACTTGGGATTTTGGATCAATTCCTCCAGCGTTCCTTGACCGACAACCGTACCGCCCATCGTTCCCGCACCCGGTCCGATATCAATGATATGGTCAGCGGCCCGCATCACTTCTTCGTCATGCTCGATGACGAGGACCGTGTTGCCCAGATCCCTCAGTTGTTTCAGAACCTGGATGAGTCCCCTGGTATCTTTGGGATGCAGTCCCGTTGTCGGTTCGTCCAAAATGTAAAGCACCCCCGTGAGGCCTGATCCCAGAATCGATGCGAGCCGAAGCCTCTGGGCTTCTCCGCCCGACATCGTGACGACCTGCCTCTCCATGGACATGTAACCCAGCCCCACATCCATAATGCGCTTTAGTCTCACGACGGAATCATGAATGAGCGGTTCCACAATCGTTAATTGGTCCTCCGTCAGCTTCTTCAGCAGTGCCTCCATCCAATTCAAGGATTCCCCGATCGACCAGGCGTTGACTTCGTTAATGGAGACTTCCTCTACTCGGACGCGGCGGCTGTTCTCCTTGAGCTTCGTTCCGTGACAATCCGGACAGACATGCTCATGAAACAGGGATGCTTCACCGGACTCGCTCCCCTTCTCCCGGTACCTTCTCCAGATCCCGGTGACTACACCCTCGTACTTGCCTTGTCCTACGGACTTCGGCGGCTTCATCTCAGGAAAATGCCGGCTGAACTGCTCGCTCTCTACACCGAAATACAGGAGATCACGCTGAACATCGTCATAATCCCGAAGCGGCATGAACTCATCGAATGTGAACCCGTAATACTTGGCTGCCGCTTTCAGAATGCTGGTGTTATAATCGGTAAGAGCGCTGTACCACGTTGCCACCCCGCCGTCTCTTAGGCTTAATTCCGGACGGAACACGGCATCCATGTTCAGACTCACCGTTTGACCGAGTCCGCTGCATGTTTCGCATGCGCCTTCCGGCTTGTTAAAGGAAAAATGCGACATCGTCAATTTTTCGAGACCATGGCCGCATCGCCTACAATGAACCGTCTCGTGAGAATCGCTGATCTCTTCCTCATCCGCTAGCCCGTGATAGACTTCTCCATCCACATGAGGCATCACCGTATCGCCACAGGACGGACAAGTACGTTCACCAAGCTTGGCAAACAGAATTCGAAGCAGCGTGTAGATATCCGTCACCGTTCCGATGGTGGATCTTGGGTTCCGGTTCGTAATGTGCTGTCCCACGCTGATCGACGGGGAGAGTCCTTCAATCGAATCCACCTTCGGCTTGCTGACCGAGTCCGACACCATGCCCATGGATTCCATGTACTGCCGCTGACACTCCCGCTGCAGCGTATCCATCGCGAGCGTGGACTTGCCCGAGCCGGACGGCCCTGTCATGACAACCAATTTGTACTTCGGGATTTCAAGCGAAACATTCTTCAGATTGTTCTCCCGGGCACCGCGAATCTTAATCGTTCCTTCCATTTCCAAACCTCCTAAAGTTTTGTGGAGCTGAGCTTCATTGAGAACCTTCGCCATAAAACTCGCTTCGAATACTCTTTCATTTTGGAACCTTAGCTCCAATACTTCATTTTACAAACCCATCTTACAACATTGATGCAAGTACAAAATCCCAAACATAAAAAGGTTGATCTATCGCCGCTTTCGATATCAAAAGCCGTCACGGAGCTTTAAGGTTTATGTATAATGTTTGGTGCCGTTTCATTTGTGTAAACACAGCATGGACTATATAATGGGCTACAAATAAGTACTTATCGTATGTTCTGAGGAGAGCGGTACCTATGCCGAAAAAAATCGCACCCGAGTTTTATTTTATTGGCAACCATCCCGTACTGGATTTCGTCAATACCAAAATTGCTGTCAACGGTCAGCCGCTGGATTTGCTGCATGACTTCGAGGCTTTACTGGATTGGCAGGTCAAGGCTAACCTGCTGACCGAGGTAGAGCGAAACTTGCGCAAGGCGGTATGGACTGGCTCCGAGGAGGAAGCCGGGATCGTGGAAGCCGCCAGATTGCTCCGCGATCACCTCTTTAATCTGATTCAGCCGGGCAGTGTGAACGAAACCTCAACGGAGGCAAGTCTACAGTTTGTCAATGGGCTGCTGCAGGAGCAAATCATTCGCACAACGCTTGTGGCAGAAGGCAGCACGTACAGTCGCAAAAGCCGGATGCTGTTTCGCAAGCCGCTGGATCTGTTAACCCCGATCGCCGCATCTGCCGTTGATTTTTTAACTACCCATGACTTAAAACTGGTGAAAAAATGCGAAAATCCGGCATGCGTGCTTCGCTTTTACGACAATAGTAAAAACGGCGCAAAGCGCTGGTGCAGCCCCAAAACATGCGGAATCCGCATGAAGGTCGCGGCTTATCTGGAGCGTCAGAAACAGCAGCAAACAAAGGAATCTTAGATAAACCATCTAAGATTCCTTTTTTAATACCCAAAATAATACTTTACAGGTTAAAACATTTTTGGAACGGCAATCATCATGACATAGATCAAGACGATGATACCGCTATTTTCCCAGCAGACTTTTCATTGAGCCATGCTTCATGATACAATCCCCCAGAAAAAAGGATTCAGGCAGAGCCGCATGAGGCAAGGGGGACCATCATGGGTATCAGACCGATTGATATCGCCAAGAAACTGGGGATTACCACAAGTGCGCTCAAGCACTATGAGCAATGGGGGATTGTTCCTCCCGCGAAGCGTGCCCCGAACGGATACCGGATATATACCGAGGAGCATGCCGCTTACTTTGAGTGCATCCGAGCCATGTTTCCTGGTTTCGGTGTAGACTTTACGAAGCAAGTGATGGTCAAACTGCAGGAGAGCGAGCTGGATGAAGCGCTCTGGATCGTAAATGAGGTCCAAGCCAATCTCCAGCAGGATAAAATTCTCGCGGAGCGGACCATCCGCATTCTGGAAACCGAGCAGCTTGACGTGGTCGATACCCGTGGCCGCAAAAGAGAGCTGACCATCGGGGAGGTTGCGGCCGAGACCGGCGTCCCCACCTCGGCCATCCGCCACTGGGAGAAGGAAGGCGTCCTTAATCTGCCTCGGGATCGGGAAAACGGCTATCGGAAGTTCGATGGCGCCCAGATCCGGCAGATCATGATCATTCGGATTCTCCGCTCAGCGAATTACCCGCTGGAGGTCATCAAGGATGTACTGCAAGAACTCGAGCATCATCAAGTCGATAACGCCAGACGAGTGCTCAAGGACACGCTGGTATACCTCAACTACCGCAACCATAACCAAATACGCGGCGTTCACTATCTATATCAGCTGTGCCAAGTGCTGAAATTAATGTAAGGCCCATTCCCCATTCACACTGTGGTTTAACATACAAAAAAAACAATCACGGATGTAGATCATCCGTGATTGTTTTTCTGATCCTTAATCACCATATATTAGGGAGACTCAAAGAGTTTCACCGATTATCTAAGAGGTTATCTCGTTATGGAAATTGGCATGTGCTCTTAGCTATCATGTGCCGCTTATGGATTAACTTTGATGGAACCAAGGGCGGTCGTCAGAGATATTTTCGCTCCGCCGCCGTTTATGTCACTCTGACCCCGGCTTGCTCCAGTAATCTGTCCAAGCTCGGTTTCGGTATCCAGCGTGTATTTCATGGACGGCGCAAACATGGCCGTGATGCTGCCTGCCGATGTGTTGGCCGTCAGCGTGCTGTCCTTATCGATCTGCTCAAGGTCCAGCTTAACACTGCCCGCTTCGGATACGATCTTGGAATTGCCCGTGATTTCCGTTTTGGCGAGCTGAATTTCCCCGGCTCCCAACTGAAGGTCAAAATCCCCCTTCAATTCGTTCACCCAAATCTTCCCAACATCATTCTTGATGCGGATATGCTGCAGGTCTTCCGGTACTTCGATCACATAATCTATCATGAATCCGGAGTCGCCAAATTGCTTCTGCGACCAATCCCATAAACTCTTGCTGGAGTCCTCCATAGGGTGCGTTCTTAATTCCAGGATGTCGTCCTTGAGCGTAAAGGAAGTAGCGGCCTGCTCCGTAACCTGGGTACGAATGTTGTCATTCTTGAAGAAGCCTTCGTTAAACCACACGGTCGTTTTCACTTTGATCTCATCACCGGGTGCAGCGATGAGCTCCACATTGCCTACGGCATGGTCGATGGCCAGTCCCTCGGCTGTGCCGACTTCCTGAGCCGTCGTCAACTCGAACTCTTTCCCTTCCCGCTTTACATGATCACTGATAGCAAGTGCTGAATCGCCGGCCATATTCCCGACTTGCGCTAATTTATCAAGCTCCCGATTTACCGCTTCATCCGCATTTTGGGCGACGTCGCATCCGACCAGCACGGCAAATATCAACAGCGATGAAATTTTCACTGCCATCATGCTATGTTTTCTCATAAAATCCTCCACGTCCATTCCTGTGTATGTATATGTCCATTATATCGTGAAGGAAAAAAAGTTAACACGCTGCCACGGACCAGTTTCTTCCTGGACCTTAGTCTGGGACGCCCCTCCGTCTTTTGTATGACGCTGCGCGTACGAATCATTCCTCCATCGCTATCCGCAGCACGACCTTCCCCCGAACATGGCCGGACTCCACGGCGCGATGCGCTTCTGCTACTTCGCTCAGCGAAAATGTCCGGGACACATGGATCTTCAATTTCCCTTGTTCATATAATTGAACCAGTTCGGCCAATCGATCCTTGGATAGCTGACTGCGGATCGCGCAAACTCCCAGTTCTTCTACCTGATCAAAGGCTACAATCGTGCCGATGCGGCTCCGGTCTCCGACAAGCTCCACCGAGGCTCGCAGCGCTTCTTCGCCAGCTGCATCAAGCGCAGCACTCACTCCCTCGGGGGCTGCCGCCTTGACCCGGTCTACAAGACCTGGGCCATAAACAACAGGAACAGCGCCCAGTGAACGAAGATAATCATGATTTCGCTCGCTCGCCGTTCCGATGACCCGGGCTCCCCTGGCACGAGCGATCTGGACGGCAAAAGAACCGACGCCACCTGCTGCCGCATGAATCAAGACCGTATCCCCGTGACCAACCCCTAACGTCCCAAGTGCCGTATGAGCGGTTTGCCCCGATGCGGTCAAGACTCCGGCTTCTTCCCAAGGCATGGAATCCGGTTTGCGTACAACTTGATCTGTGCTGACCACCACATACTCAGCGTAGCAGGCGAGTAAAGACCAGCCAATGACGTCCTCTCCAACCTCAAAGCCGGTGACCCCCTCACCTACCTGATCTATCGTTCCGGCGAACTCGTTACCAAGGATTTGCGGCATCCGCAATGTCACGCCGGGCGGCGCCCAGCCGCTCCCCCTGATCCCGCAGTCGGCCGGTTGCACGCCTGCAGCCTTGACTTTAACCCTTATCTGGCCGTTACCGGCCTGAGGATCTTCAAATTCCAAGACACGCAGGACATCCGGCGGTCCAATCGTACTAAACGCAGCGGCTTTCATATCGATCATCCTTTCATGAATTCCTTGATCTTGTTTCTGAGATCATTCTATAATCATCAATAGATAATAAAAAATACAAAATTGTCTATGTATATATATACTGGAGTATATAAGCAAGGGGGGGGTGAACCGTAATGGAAATGTTACAGCTGAAGTATTTTGTAACCGTAGCAAGACTTGAACATATGACCAAAGCCGCAGAGGAGCTCCATATTGCTCAGCCGGCGCTCAGCAAGACCATTTCCAGACTCGAAGAGAATCTCGGCGCTCCGTTATTTGAACGCCAAGGCCGGCAAATCCGTCTCAATCCGTATGGCAAAGCATTTTTGGCAAAAGCCAAAGCAGCCCTGCAGCTGCTGGAAGAAGGACGGAGGGAAGTCGAGGACCTGGCGGGACTGGAGCATGGGCGCATTCATATGGCCTTATCCAACATGGAGCAACTCAGAGAGCCTTTAAGATTGTTTCTAAGCAAACATCCGAAAGTCAACTTTCATATCATCCAGTCTTCGATGGAGGATATGGTTCAGACCATTGAACATAATGAGGTTGATTTCTTTCTCACTTCCATGCCCATCCGGCACCCGGATGTACGCAGCTTGCCTTTGCTCGTCGAAGAGGTGTTCTTGGCCGTTCCCCCCACCCACCGTTTAGCCGAAAAAAATCAAATTCACTTAAGCGAGGCTGCAGGAGAATCATATGTCGGTTATAAAGAAGGCCATCCGTATCAGAAGATGAATAATGAGTTTTGCAAACAAGCCGGTTTTCAGCCGAAGGTCGTCTGCGAGGTGGAAGACCCCGGAACCATAGCCGATCTGGTCCGTTCTGGATTTGGCGTAGCTTTAATCGGTGAATGCAGAAGCGGCGAGGAGTTAAAGCTGACGAAGCTAAGCATTCGAGAGCCTCAGACTCGTCGCATATTCCAAATTGCATGGCTGGAATCCAGGTACTTGTCCAAGGCCGCGATTGCCTTCCGTGATTTCCTCGTGGAATATTACGCGGAATCACGGTAAGCCGACCACAAGGGGCTGTCCCAAAAGATCTTAGATCTTGCGGGAGGCCCCCTTCTTGCTGTTAGAAGAACACTCCGTGTACGAATCATTCCTACCATCGCTGCTGCCCCCACATTTCTTGGAATGGTTCTGGGTAAAGACGAAATGTGGGGACAATGGCGAGCGCTGATGCTTGTCCGGAATCGTTTCGTCCTCTCCGCTACGCCATGCAGATTTCTTACTTTTTTAAACGCAAAGAAACCGTTTTTCGGTAAAATGGAGGTGCTGTCCAAACCATTAATGGATTTGGAGGAAGATATCCCTCGTCAAAGACAGAAATGGCGGTACAGGGCTGACCTCCCTGGAACCGCCATTCCTTTATTTTTTGCTGTTTTTTCATCAATTGAGCCGTCTCATCGAGTAAGCATACTTACTGATGGGACGAACCCTTAGCAACAGGATTGCCAATCAAATCCTATACTCGAATTCCATCATGCCCGCCTCTAATCGTCATCTTATTCAAGCCAACTTGCTACCGCATTTTAACGTCATCGCCATATTGCGCGCTGTACGCTCCATATTGGCGGCGGCTTGTCTTATCGCATCGTCCAGGCTGCATACGCCGGGCACAATCGTGAACACGATATCGATGCCATGCTCAAGCACCGCTTCATGCCCGTCCGCAAGCGAGCCCGCGATGCCGATGACCGGCACTCCGTACCGCTTGGCCGTCTTGGCCACGCCCATCGGCGTTTTGCCGTAAATCGTCTGGCCGTCGATGCGGCCTTCTCCCGTAATGACGAGATCCGCATCCTTCACTTGCGAAGCCAGCCCCGTCGCTTCGATAACGATATCCACGCCCCGCTTCAACTCAGCGTCCAAAAAAGCGAGCATACCGGCGCCAAGCCCTCCGGCTGCGCCAGCGCCGGGAATCTGGGCCACGTCGCGGCCCAAGCATGCCTTAATCATCGCCGCATAATGGTCGAGATTGCCGTCAAGCTGCTGTACCATGGCTGGATCGGCGCCTTTTTGGGGGCCAAATACGGCCGAGGCGCCGCGCTCTCCGGTCAGCGGGTTGTCCACATCGCACGCGGCCACGAAGGCAACCTGCTTCAGCCGCGGATCGGCTCCGCCCGTATCGATGCGGGCAATGCGATGCAACTCTCCACCGCCATGGCCTATTTCCGAGCCATCGGCGTCAAGCAGCCGCACCCCGATCGCCTGCGCCATGCCGGCACCGCCGTCGTTCGTGGCGCTGCCGCCCAAGCCGAGAATAATCGTGCTGACGCCTTCGTTCAGCGCCGACGTAATAAGCTCGCCGGTGCCGCGCGTCGTCGTGGCGAGCGGATTGCGCTGCTCCGGCGGCACAAGCGCTAGTCCCGAGGCGGCCGCCATTTCGATAATCGCGGTCTTCCCGTCACCAAGTATGCCGTAGAACGCGGTCACGGGGGTGCCAAGCGGTCCCGTCACTTCGCGGTGAACCAATCGTCCACCTGTCGCATCCACCAAAGACTGCACCGTGCCCTCCCCGCCGTCAGCCATCGGCACATTGACGATATCCGCTTCGGGATACACGGTCCGTATTCCCTTCTCTATGGCATGACATGCCTCTAATGCGGATAAACTCTCTTTAAATGAGTCTGGAGCAATTACAATCTTCATTCTCTCCACTCCCTCTCCATCAGTCTTAACCAACTGCCTGAACAATCATTTTGCCGCAGATTACAAGAACCAGCCGAACACGCCGAACACCAATGTCGATACAACGGCCAGGACGAGACCGATTGCGGTCTCATACGGAATAAGGCGCAGCCGCTCCTTCATCGCCATATTAACGCTTCCGCCCGTTGCATGGAAGAAGCTGCCGTGCGGCATATGGTCGAAGACAGTCGCCCCGGCGTGAATCATCGCCGCAGCGCCCAGGGAAGCAACGCCAAGCCCCATAATCGTCGAGCCGAACACCGAGCTGGCGACTGCGGTACCTGCTGTTGTCGAAGCGGTGGCTAAGGACATGAACGCGCCGCTTATCGGCGCAAGCAAGTAAGCCGGCAAGCCGGAGGAGGCCAGACTGTCGATGATGACATCCTTCAATTGCGAATTCGATATAATGCCGGCCAACGTCCCTGTGCCAAGCAGCATGACAGCCACGCCCGACATTTTGCCCAAGCCCGATACCGCAAATTGATTGATCTGCTTGATGCGGCCCATGCACAAGGCGCCAACGAGCCCGCCGACCGGCAGCGCGATAACCGGATCGATGACGATGCCGGCAATCGGGCGCAGCGCCAACAGCACAATCGCCGTGATCGGAGCCATCATCGCTGCCAGGAAGCCCGGAAGCTGCTGAGCGCCGTCGTCTACGCTTTCCTGGCCCGTGATCTTCGTTCCCTTTTTGGACAGGCGCTTCGCGATCAGATAAGTGGCAAAAAGCCCAAGGACAGCCGGTATGATTCCTGCCATCATCATCGATGTCAGTGGAATGTTGAATGCCTCCGCCGCCGAGATGGCGTTCGGATTCGGCGACATAATGTTGCCGGCCTTCCCGCCGCCGATCATGGCAAGCAATATCGCCATGCGGGACAAGTCGGCGCGCTGCGCAATCGCGATCGCAATCGGCGCCACCGTAATGACCGCGACGTCGATAAATACGCCGACCGCCGTCAGTACCATCGTCGCGAACGCCAGCGCAAACAGCGCACGCGTCTCGCCGACCTTGCGGATCAACGTTTCGGCAATCGTCTTCGCGCCGCCCGATTCAATCAAGACGCCGGCAAGCACGCCGGCTGCCAGGATGCGCAGCACGGCCGGAATCATGCCCTTCGCGCCATCCATCATCAAATTCACCGAATCAACCAGCCCGATTCCGCCGACGACCCCTCCGGCAAGTGCCCCAATCATCATGCCATAGGCAGGAGGGACTTTACGCAATATAAGCACAATCGCCACAACCAATGCCGTCAAAGCACCAAGTACAGTTACAGATACGTCCATAGTCAAGACCCCCTAATGTGTTGTCTCAATTCGTTATACTATTACTGTACCTGTAATGTGAAAGCGCTTCATCATGCATAAAAATGAAATAAAGCGCTTTATTGAGCGTGTTTTTTGTTCAAATGCACAAATCATGCATGTTCCTTCCAGACACCGTCACTCTCCGGCTTCCTCTCTTTCAGCGCGCTTAGCCAGCGGGCCGTCATTAGCGTATATAAATCGCGAAAATGCTTCGGGTCTTTGCCGGTCACCTCATGAATGCGCTGCAGTCGGTAGCGAAGCGTATTCCGGTGAATCGACAGCCGCTCGGCGATGCGCTGCTGCTCGCCGTTCTCATCATAATAGGCCTCCAGCGTCTGCTGAAGTTCCCCGCTCTTATCCTCCTGCGCAAACCGCCGCCATAGCCGCTGCAGCTCTTCCGCCACCCACGAGGGCGTAACGTTCGCTGCCACGGTCTCATTCGGCATATCTTCGCCGTAGTATACCGTCTGCTCCGGGAATATCGCCTGGCCCGCCCGCATCGTATCTTGCGCGGAACGGTAAGACGCGATTAAGCCGTCGATGCCGGAATACGCCTTGCCAACCGCAATGCGGAGAGGCGCAATCCGCTTCTCCTCCAGCAGCCTGCGAATGTGACGGATGCCTTCGCATATATCGGCGTTCGGCTTCCGCGGGTGGAGATGGGGCTTATACAACACGATTTGGCGCGTATTGTGAATGGCGATCAGATCGATGGCGGGCCGACCCTCCAATATTTCAACCACCTGCTTGAGCGTAGACAATGAATTCGCGTCCTGCGCACCGATCAGCTCCATAATGCATGCAACCCGCGCTTTATCCGGATGGAAGCCAATCCGTTCCGCCTGGAGGCGCAGCATGGCGTTATCCTTGCCGTCCGCATGAATGATGGACTGAAGAAAATCCTCCTTCATCCGCTTATCCCATTGGGCTTTTTCCAGCAGATCTGCTTGCTCCAAGTACATTTCCGCCGTCATTTTCACCAGCTCGCCGTACTTGGTCACCTCGTTCGGATCGCCGGTAATACCGATGACCCCAACAACTTCGCCCTGGAAGTGAATGGCCAGATTCGTTCCGGGCAGCACCCCTTGCAGCTTGCGCGCGCTTTCCTCGTCAATCTCGAAGCGACCCTTCCTCTCAATCGCAATGAGCGCCCCTTCATGCTTCTGATATAAGCGCGAGCGGTCGCCAGAACCGATAATCCGCCCCCGTTCATCCATGACGTTCACATTATAATGAATCACTTGCATCGTCCGCGTTACAATTTCTTGCGCCAATTCCTTAGTCAATCTGCTCATCTTGTCTATCCCCTGTCTATGTCCGCCATGATATGAAAAAACGCCCTCCATCCGATAAGCGCGATTAATCGCATTCTTCCGGGATAGGGGCATTCAGCTTCGAATAACGTTATTATACGCCCTAAATGTGAGTGTTAACACGAGGAAGGGAATTTCCTCCCGAAGTGGCTGTTATTCGGTGAGTTACTATAATTAACAATTATTTTGTCTGAGTATACGCTTTCGCGTTTCTTTTGTAAACTCAAACACCACCAGTATAGCCTCAAGAGAACGCAGGTACTCATGATTCCGTCGCTTGCGGTTGAGGTGGATTTCTTTCTAAGAATGTATCGCTTAAGCGAAACTTCCCGGTGAATCGTTTATTGGCTGCATTCATGCCACGAACCAACAAGCCGATTCTGATGGATCGGCTTGTTACTCCCTGTCTCTCCTGAGTTTGAGGCTCCCCTCTATGCTACTTCACGGTACGGTTATAATCCTGAATCTTGGTCGTAATTTCTTTCGCTGCGTCGTCCAGTGCCTGCTGCGGTGACTTTTTATTGTTCAGCACCTCTTCAATCGCCCCTTCCACAATCTGTCTTGCCTCGGGGAATACGCCCATCACGGCACCCTGGGTCGCTTTAACCAGCTTCGTCTGGTGCAGCTGATCAATGGCTGTCTGGAATTGCGGGAATTTCTTCAGATTCTCCTTCACGCTTTCTTCCTCATACGCCTTCGTGGTAATCGGGAAGTACCCGGTATTGATATGCCAGTATGCCTGCTCCGATGGAGAGGTCAGGAATTTAATGAACTCCCATGCGGCTTTTTGTTCTGCTTCAGGACGACTGTTCATCATCCACAGGCTTGCTCCGCCCACGATAACACCGCCTTCTTCCGCTCCTTCCGGCTTCGGAAGGAAGCCTGTGCCTACTTCAAACTTGCCTTCCGAGCTATCCACAAGTCCCTTCAAAGCTGCGGTTGAGTCCAGAATCATGGCGACCTGACCGGCCGAGAATGCCTTCTTGGAATCATCGGTTTTACGTCCCAGGTTATTGGCTGCCTTGGAATCGATCAGATCCTTCCACCAAGTCAGCACCTTTACGCCAGGCTCGGAATTGACTAGTGACTCGGTCGCCAGATCGTCTCGGCCGTTGCCGTTGTTCACATACTCCGCACCCTGATTGGCAAACAACTGCTCCATAAACCAGCCGTATATAGCAAAATTCGCTCCAACCGCCTTCCCTTTTTTCGATATCGTGTCTGCCGCGATTTTCAGTTCTTCAAACGTCTTAGGCGGACTTTCCGGATCGAGCCCTGCATCCTTGAACAGGTCTTTATTGTAATACAGTATCGGATTAGAGGAGTTGAAAGGCATGGAATACAGCTTATCCTCAAATGTATAATACCCGCTGATGTTAGGCTCTAGCTGCGACACATCCCACTGATCCGCATCAATGAACCCCTGCATGGGTGTAATTAGTTTGGAATCGATCATAAACCGGCTGCCGATCTCGTACATCTGGACCACGGAGGGCCCCTCGTTTGTTCCCATCGACGCCTTCAGTTTACTTAACAGGTCATCATAGGTTCCCTGATACACCGCTTCTACCTGCACCTTGTCCTGTGAAGCGTTAAAGTTGGCGACTAATTGATCAACCACCTTGGTATTAGCTCCTCCCATCGCATGCCAGAACACCACTTTTTGAACACCAACATCGGTTTTTGGTACGGAATCCGTCCCCTTATCAGGCTCCTCACCCATGTTAATGTTACACGCGCTTAGCAGCAGCATGATCGCAGCTAACACGATACTTACCAATCTCGTTCTTCTTTTCATCCGTGATTCTCCCCCTTCGTTCGTAAAATGCTTCCTATGACAAACCTGCATATGACAGGCCAACCACCGTACTAACCTTTCAACGCACCAGCGGTAATTCCGCGCACCAATTGTTTGACGCCAAAAGCCAGCAGTACAAAGGAAGGAACCAGCACGATGGTCACGCCGGCCAGAATCAGATTCCATGACATCACTTCAGCATGCTGCAGCATAGCCACCCCGATCTGTACGGTTCGCATCGAGGCCTGGTTTGTGATCAAAAGCGGCCACAAGAAGTGATTCCAGTGCGTGAGGAAGGTGTACACCGCCAAGGTAGCAATGGAAGACCGGGACAACGGCAGCACCATGGACAGAAAACTTCGGATATGACCGCACCCGTCGATTTTGGCCGCATCAAACAGCTCACGCGGGAGCTGCAGAAAAAACTGGCGCAGCAGAAACACGCCAAAGGCCCCTGCCATAAACGGCACGATCAATCCCTGGTAGCTGTCCATCCAGCCCCAATCCTTAATGGTCAGATAATTCGGAATAATCGTGACTTCCCAAGGAATCATCATCGTTGACAAGAAGAGTCCGAACAGTAGTGCCTTACCCTTAAAATTAAGAAATGCAAACGCATATGCGGCCAGACTTGATGTAATGACCTGACTGATCATGATGGCCGACGAGACAATGAAGCTGTTCAGAATAAAGCGAATAATCGGGAAGCCGGAGATGGCCTCCGTAAAATTGCCCAAATAGAAGCTCGACGGGAACAGCGGTGGTGGGAAATTAGCTACCTCCTTCTCGGTCATAAAGGCTGAGAACACCGTAAAGATGAGCGGATATAACACAATCAAAGACAGGAGGATGAGCAGCAGATAGGTAAACAGGGACGTAATTCCGCGCAGGGTCATTGGTAATGCACCTTCTTTTCCAGAACTTTAAACTGCAACAGCGTAAGGAGCAGAATAATCGCAAACAGGATCAGAGCCTGTGCGCTGCCGATGCCAAACCGGAAATTGACGAAGGCATCCTGATAAATGGAGTAAACCATGACATTGGTGGAGTTGATCGGACCTCCCTTGGTCAGAATGTGAATTTGCCCGAATGCTTGAAATGCACCGATAACCGATACAATCAAAGCAAAGAAAATCGTAGGTGACAGCAGTGGCAGTACGATTTGGATAAAGGTCCGGATCGGCCCGGAGCCGTCCATTTTGGCGCTCTCGTATATCTCCTCCGGAACTCCCTGTAAACCGCTGGACAGCACAATAAACAGAAACCCCATGTTCATCCAGATCGTCATGATCGAGATCGAGATCAGAGCCCAGGAAGGATCGGTTAACCAAGGGATCGGCCCGAGATGAACGAAGCTTAGAAAATAGTTCAGCATGCCCGCCGTAGGATGAAACAACAAAAACCATATAATCGAGCCGGTCCCGACGGAAATGACAATCGGCAATGAGAAAACAAACTGAAACATCTTCATCCCTCGCAGCTTGTTGTGGGTAATGGCGGCAAGAAACAGCGACCATATCAAGGAGGTGGGCACGGTAAACAAAATAAACATCAGCGTTACGCCAAGATTCTTATAGAATGATCCTGATGATAAAAGCCGGATAAAATTCTCCAACCATACAAATTCAACAACCTGACCCCGCGGATCCGTTATCGTCATGCTGAGATAAACCGATTTCAGCATCGGGTAGAACAAGAACATCATAAACAAGATGATGGAGGGTGCCAGAAATCCATAGGCTAAAGCATGCTCACCCCAGAGCCTTTTTCTTGTCGCTGCACTTTTAGGTTTCTTGCCGTGTGAAACGCTTTCATTACTAGACAACCGACATTCCCCTCTCTTCGAAAATTTCTCTCTGCCTTTCGAAAAGATGCAAGGATTCGCAAAAAAAGAGAACAAAAAAACACATAAACTGCATGCCGAAAAACAGACAAGCAATTCATGTGATTCTCCTCTTCTCCATCACATATGCAGCATGCTCTATACAATCCTCCCTTCATTATTATCAATAACATTGAAAATTTAGAACATTCCATGCCTTGATATTTCGAGCCTTGACAATAGCTGGAAATGACAATATTCTTGAGTAAACACTCAGTATATGGGATTCGTCATTTAATCAAAAAAGGAAGCCATCTGCCTATGCCTACAACAAACAATCGAAATGCCAAGAAGGAACGGATATTGAACGCCGCTCTGAAGCTGTTCTCGCAGCAGGGATTTCATGCGACGACAACCAAAGAGATTGCCGCCGAAAGCGGCGTTGCCGAAGGGCTGATCTTCTACCACTTCGGAGATAAGCGGAAGCTGCTGCTCTACATTGTGAACAATTTTTCCTTTGTTACGCAGCTCCAAGAGGATGCGGATGAACTGTCGAAGCTGCCTGCGGAGGAAGCCCTGTTTCAATACGGCTTGGCGTACCTTGGGTTCCTCAGGACGAACATGGATTATCTGATGCTCATTTGGTCACCTGAACTCATAAGGGATGCCGAGGTATCCAATGAGGTGTCACGACTGATCGGAGGTTTTGGGACAGCAGGCAGCAGCATACTCAAACAGGCCGCGGGATCGAAGCATCAACCGGAACATACGGTTCAGGTCGCGATGACGATGATGACCTCCTCCATTCTGGTCTACTGCATGCTCCATTCCCGCTTCGGACAGGAAGCCCTCCCGCTCGGGGACGAATCCTATATTCGCGAGCTCGTCCGGCTGCTGATGCATGGTTTTAATGAAGGATCCTAAGGCGCCGATGTTCATCCCAGTAAGGATAGAATAGAAAAGCTGATAGCAGAACAGAAATAACCTCTCTGCATCAGCTTCTTTTATCGGCTCAATTTGAGTGTACACTCAGTTTCTATAAATATTGCTAATAGTGTTAGAAGGAAGGGAGAAATGAGGATCATGCTGTCAATCATGCCAGATTGGAGTTTCGCCATGATGTTGTGGCTGCTGCCGGTTGTATTTTTCATTCACGATGGAGAAGAGATTGCCACGATGGAATGGTGGCTTAGGAAGAACAAGAATAACCCTGTGCTTTCCAAAATCTCGCCTATCTCCACTCCGTGGGATAAAAATATCACCCTGCAATTTACATTTGCCGTCCTGCTGATCGGCTTCATTCTCACCAGCGTAACGGCCATTACGGCTCTTAACTTCGAGATCGGCAGCCCATTCAACGCGCTGTTCGCTGGCTTTGTCACGGTGTTCCTGCTGGATGGCGTGAAACATGTGGGAGCCTCGATCGCTCTATGGGCATACACCCCGGGTGTCATTACAGCAGCTATCCTTGAAATTCCTTACGGGATTTATGCGCTCTATCGCCTCTTTCACGCAGACATCATAAATATAGCTTCATTCGCCCTCGGAACCATCATCGCCCTGCCGATCACCCTGCTGCTTGTATGGACAGGTCTGACGCTAGGAAAACGGATTGCCCCCTTCCGCCACGACATATAGGGCATTCCTATCATTGCGAAAACCATCTTTGACTGGCCTTGCATTCCCTTACATATTAGCCAAGCGATGGCTCATAACCATTATGGATAGCCGTTTAACAGGATATTTTACGGAAAAAGCCTAGAGAGGGAGATACAGATTAATGGAGGATCAGAACCGGAACAGAGGAAATCATGACCGTGTCCCACAGCCGATACGCAGCGACGGAGCAGGCGGGCCAGACTATGGTCCGCGGGATGTGGTGAGGGATATCGAGAATCCCGACATGCTAGTGCCTCCGATTACGGATGCGGGCTTGATGCCCAATCTGAAAGTGTCGTTCTCCGACACGCATATGCAGCTGAATCATGGCGGCTGGTCGCGGGAAATTACGGTACGGGACCTGCCGATTGCGACTACGCTGGCCGGCGTCAATATGAGCCTCACGCCCGGCGGCGTTCGGGAGCTGCATTGGCATCAGCAGGCGGAGTGGGCCTATATGATCTGGGGCAGCGCAAGAATTACGGCCATGGATGCAAGCGGTAGAAATTTCATCGCGGATGTGGGACCCGGCGATCTGTGGTATTTTCCTGCCGGTCTCCCCCACTCGATCCAGGGACTCGAGGAAGGCTGTGAATTCCTGCTGGTTTTTGACGACGGCCACTTCTCAGACCTGAACACCTTATCAATCTCCGACTGGTTTGCCCATACGCCAAAGGATGTGCTGTCCGCCAACTTCGGCGTTCCGGAGAACGCTCTTAACCATATCCCGAAGGAACAGGTTTATATTTTTCAGGATCAGGTGCCAGGTTCGCTCGAAAGCCAGGAGATCCAATCCCCTTACGGAACAGTGCTGCTGAGTTTCAAGCACCGGCTGCTGGCGCAAGAACCGATCATAACCCCCGGCGGAAGCGTAAGAATCGTGGATTCCAGCAATTTTCCGATCTCCAAAACCGTTGCAGCCGCGCTCGTTGAGATCAAACCGGGCGCCATGAGGGAGCTTCATTGGCATCCGAATCAGGATGAATGGCAGTATTACCTGGCCGGACAAGGACGAATGACCGTGTTTGCCGGCAATGGAGCGGCGCGAACCTTTGATTACAGAGCCGGTGATGTGGGCTATGTCCCCTTTGCCTTCGGCCACTACATACAGAACACGGGCACGGAATCCTTATGGTTTCTCGAAATGTTCAGAAGCGACCGGTTCGAGGATGTTTCCTTGAATCAATGGATGGCCTTGACCCCTCGGGACCTGGTCCAGGATAACCTGAGAGTCGGAACCGAAGTCACCGATGCTTTGCGCAAGGAAAAGTGGCCTGTCGTGAAATATCCGGGATATTCGTATTACCCGAGGTAAGTTCTAGCCTCCCCCTTTGATTGAGCACATTGCCTGTTCGATTAAAAATTCGTGCAGACCGGCCAAGAGGATTTTATTCCAAGGCCGTCTGCCTTTGCCGTCATGCGGACATTTGACTTTTCTTTCCTCCTGCCATATAGTTCATTAATGAAACTATTTCATACGTGAACTATTCGAAAGGAGAACTATTGTTGAACGACAAGGCAAAGCAATGGATCGACCGATATGTGGATGTCTACCTGCTGGTCACCCGGCGGATTAACGCCCAGATTCGGGAACATCTCGGTGAAGATCTGACCAATGACCAGTTTCAGGTTGTGCGCATCATCAACAGCATGGATCACTGTACTTCATCCCATCTGGCGGAAACGCTTGCCGTCGGCAAGAGCTCGATTACCGCTATCGTCAACCGTCTCGTGGATGCCGGCATTATCGACAGAACCCGGGACAAAGCAGATCGCAGGCTGGTTTATCTGACTTTAACGGAATACGGACATACGATTTTTGAATCTGCCCAGGAACAGATGAGGGAGATCGTCTCTCCTTATATGGAGCATTTTGAAGAAAAAGATATCGAAATGTTTATCTCAATGTTCGAGAAGCTGGGGCAATTGATGCTTGAATCAGGGGGGAGAAAGAATTGAAAGCCATACTGAAAGCAAGATGGGCCATTATCATTCTGTGGCTGGCAGCCGCAGTCGTGCTGTTTTTGTTCGCGCCATCCATGTCGGACTTGGTGCGGGAGAAAGGGCAATTATCCGTACCGGATGGTTATACCTCTTCACGCGCTGCTGAAATTCTCAAGGAGGCCTCCGGCGGCGAGGGTGGGGAAACCCTGCACCAGGTTGCGCTCGTCTTCAATAAACCCGATGGGTTAAGCGAAACGGATAAGGAGAGTATCCGGGAGGGCGTTCAAGCTTTAAACAACAATAAAGAAAGCCTCCATATTGATTCCATCAATGAACCGTTCACGCAAACGGAGCTGGAAGACACGCTGATTGCCAAAGACGGTAAGACCATCATGGTCGCGCTTCAGGTCAGCGGCGGCCAGGAAGCCGTGAAAGCTCTACCCCAGAAGGTTGATCAGGTGCTGGATGGCGTTCAAGCTGATCATTACCTGACAAGCGAAGGTCTCATCAATGAAGATACTATCGTCAGCTCGGAGGAAGGCCTGAAGAAAACGGAATATATTACGGTTGTCTTTATTCTCCTCATTCTATTCGTTGTATTCCGTTCCTTCGTAGCACCATTCGTACCGCTGTTGACCGTAGGTCTCAGTTATATCGTGTCACAGTCAGTCGTTTCTTTTCTCGTGGACCAATTCAACTTCCCGATATCTACCTTCACCCAGATCTTTATGGTGGCCGTCATGTTCGGGATCGGAACCGATTACTGCATCCTGCTGATCAGCCGGTTTAAGGAAGAACTCACCACGTCGGAGGATACCAAATCGGCCATCATCGAGACTTACCGAAAAGCCGGCGGCACCGTGCTTTATTCCGGGCTTGCCGTATTTGTAGGTTTTGCAGCCATCGGGTTATCCAAATTCATTCTGTACAAATCCGCAGTTGCGGTTGCAATTGGCATTGCCGTTATGCTTCTAGCATTGGTTACAGTCGTTCCATTCTTCATGGCGGTGCTGGGCAAGAAGCTCTTCTGGCCATCACGCGGCAAGCTGGAGCATAGCGAGAATAAGCTTTGGGGAGCGGCAGGTTCCTTCTCTCTTAAGCGCCCTTGGGCGGCATTGCTTGTCGTCGCTGTGATCGTGGCCCCTTTCTTGGCTACATACAGCGGCAAACTGTCATTTAACAGCCTGGAGGAAATCGGGCCAAGTTACGCTTCAGTCAAGGGCTTTAACATTATTTCGGACAGCTTCGGTCCCGGACAATCGCTGCCTTCCACCATCGTGATCAAGAACGATGACCGGATGGATACGGCAGAATACATGGGACTCGCGGAAAAAATCAGCCGGGAAGTGGAAAAGGTTGATGGCGTATCCAGCGTACGCGGGCTCTCCCGTCCAACCGGTGAGCAGATCAACGATTTCCTCATTCCAACGCAAGTGAAAACGTTAAATGAAGGATTGGGAGAGTCCAAAGACGGACTGACCCAAATCCAGAATGGACTATCCGAAGCAGGCAAGCAGCTCAGCGAGAATACGCCGAAGCTGAATGAAGCCGCAGCGGGAGCCAAAGAGCTGACCAAGGGAACCGCCGACCTCAAGGACGGCATTACGGAGCTTGGCCAAGGCATCAGCGCCATTCAAAAAGGAATCCAAAGCGGAAGCGCAGGCGCAGGCGAACTCAAAACCGGGCTTGCCCAAGCTGCGAAAAGCGCGAAAGAGTTAGCTGCAGCCCATGCCCAGCTTCTTCAAGGTTATAAACAGCTTGATACCGGATTAGCAGCTCTTGACGGCGGCGTTGCCGAACTTAAAGAGCAACTGGGCGGCGTGGCGACCGCACTGAGTGGACTTGAAGGCTCCTTCACGGGATTGGAGAGCAATTACCCGGAACTCATTCAAGATACCGACTACCAAACCATTAAGGGTACCGTTACGCAAACAGCTGTAGGCACAGCCGAACTGGCGGCAGGGTTAGGACAGATCTCCGAGCAGCTTAAAGGTGCGTCTGCCGGCTTATCGGAAGCAAACGCCGGCTACGCTAAGGCAGCCGCCGGGCAAACGGCGCTTGCCGACGGTCTTCAGCAGCTCGTGACCGGTATCGCCGAGCTGCAATCCGGCCTTTCGCAGGCAGCTAACGGGCAAGGACAGATCGTGAACCAAATTCCTTCCATTACGGGTGGTCTGGACCAGCTGCAGGGCGGGCAGAAGCAGCTTGCCGACGGCTTTGGTGATCTAACCGGCCAGATCGGAGAGCTGACGGCAGGACTGAACTCCAGCGCGGACGGATTGAAGCAAATTTCGGACGGACTGCATTCCGCTCAGGATTATCTGCAGCAGATCCAGGACGTTCAGGATGAAGAGCTCAGTGGTTTCTTCATTCCACAGGAAGCCCTGGAGAATAAAGAATTCCAGACGGTATTCGATACCTATCTCAGCAAGGACCGCAAAGTGATGACGCTGGATGTAGTTCTGGCAACCAATCCGTACAGCGAAGAAGCTCTGGGCAGTGTTGAACAAATTCAAGCTGCGGTAGACCGTGCAGTAAAAGACACGAAATTGGAGAACGCCGAAGCTGCCATCAGCGGCATTACCAGCACAAATAACGATTTGCAGAACATATCCAACGAAGACTATTCGCGAACCGTCATTCTCATGCTGAGCGGAATCTTCATTATCCTGGTCGTGCTGCTGCGCTCCATCGTGATGCCGATCTATCTAATTGTCTCTCTGGTCATCACATACTTTACGGCTGTCGGCGTTACGGAGATGATCTTCGTGCACGGCTTCGGGTATTCCGGCATCACCTGGGCCACGCCGTTCTTCAGCTTTGTCATGCTGATCGCGCTTGGGGTGGATTACAGCATCTTCCTCATGGCGCGCTTCAACGAGAACAAGTCCTGGAATGTTCAGGATGCCATTCTGCATGCCATGCGCAACATGGGAACCGTGATCCTGTCCGCGGTGGTCATTCTTGGCGGTACCTTTGCGGCGATGTATCCATCCGGCGTACTGTCCATGATGCAGATCGCAACGGTTGTCCTGGTTGGACTTGTGCTCTATGCACTCCTGTTCCTGCCATTCTTCGTACCGGTGATGGTCCGTATCTTTGGCCGGGCTAACTGGTGGCCGTTCACCCCCAAGGAGCAGGACACAAAGAGCAGCCCGTCCGGACATGACGTAGGAATGTAACCATTATAAAGATGACCCAAACCTAACAATATTTACAATAACCGCCTTTTTCCTGATTGATGACAGGTAAAAAGGCGGTTTTTTATACGCCATATCATTAAAAATGAACGGAAACCTTGTTCGTACTTGGAACTGCCTCCAAAGAACTGAACAAATGCTTTTTGCAGGGGAATAACTATACGACCGTCACATTTTCTCGTATATTAAGAAGAAGAATCTCGAATTTCACAACAACCCATATAAAACCTAGAAGGAACGTGAACCGTGCCGACGCGATCTGCAAAAAATACATATCACATTGGAAGTAAAAAGATTGTTCAGTATATATTGGCAATTACTGTTTTTCTGTCCGTGCTCCTCAGCATTCGCTGGTATTGGATCGAAGCCTTCGTTCCTCCCCACCACCCGAAAGCCTCCCAAGGGGTGCTCGACTTGCGCAGCTGGGACTTCATTCATTCCAAATCCATAACATTGGACGGGGAATGGGCGTTCTACCCTGACAAACTCGCCACAAAACAGGAGCTGGAGCAAACCCATCCGCAGCATCGCTATGTGCAGGTTCCAGGAAATTGGCGGGGAAGCCAAACGAAGGAATCCGAATCCGCCTATGGTACCGGCACCTATCGGCTTCGTATTCTGATTGATCCAGCCTTAACCGCCCCCCTTTCCTTCTGGATCCAACAAATTCAGGCTTCGGCCAGCGTGGAGATAAACGGCATTAAAGTAGGGGAGATGGGCAAGACCGGAGAAGATGGCAATAACACCTATTCACCGGCTCGAAGTCCCTTCGTAGTCGATTACACTCCCGCTGAACATACGCAAGAAATCGATTTGCTTGTACGCGTGGCCAACTTTGAGCATCCGCTCAAAGGCGGAATTGTAAATTCCATCAAGCTGGGATCCAGCGAAGCCATCCACGATGAACGCGGACTTTCCATCGATCTTCAACTCATTACATTCGTCGTGCTCATCCTTCACGGTCTGTATTCCTGCATCCTATTTTTATTTAATCCGAAGGAATGGACGCTGCTTGATTTTTTCCTGCTGCTTCTCACCGCATCCGTGACGATTGTAGTGTCAGATGACGATTTACTGCTGAAATGGCTGTCCATCAATTACACTTGGGATCTTAAAATCTCCATTTTGTCTTATTCTTGGCTATCTTTTTTCATATTGAAAATGACCAGAAGTTTCACCATAAAGACTCGCAGCCGATGGTTTATCGGTTATGGCATTTCCCTGCTTCTATATTCCGGATTTATTGCAATCGCACCTGCTTCCCTTGTTTTCTGGACGGTAGAATATAAAGTTTTTAGCATTTATTATATATTGCCGGTTGTCATCTCTATCTATATGTTCGGGAGAATGGTGGCTGCAAGCCGGGATGACGCGATCTTTCTGCTCCTGGCAGCCAGCGGCATTTTCTCCAGCGTGATCTGGGGAGCGCTTAACAAATATCAGGAGCTTCCAACCGTATACTACCCCGTTGATGTCATCTCGGCCATCATCGGTTTCTCGGCCTATTGGTTTAAGCGTTATTTCCGCAATGCCGATAAAATCAGCAAGCTCAACCGCCAATTACAGAAAGCGGACAAAATGAAAGACCGGTTTCTAGCCCAGACGTCACATGAGCTGCGAACGCCGCTGCACGGGATCATGAATATCGCCCAGAGTGTGACGGACAGGGAGCAGCATCATATGGACAGTCGAAGTGCAGAGGATATGAATCTCCTTATTAAGGTTGGACGTCAGATGTCGCATCTGCTGAATGATCTCCTGGACGCAGTAAGGCTGAGGGAAAAGCGAATCATACTGCATGCCGAGCCGCTGTCCTTGCCCTCTGTCGTAAATGGCGTTATCGATATCTTGAAGTATTTGGTCGAAGGAAAAGCCGTAGAGTTGAAAATGAACTTAGACATATCCGAAGCCCTCCCTCTCGTTATGGCTGATGAAAAGAGGCTTGTGCAAATCCTCATGAATGTACTGCATAATGCCATCAAACATACCGAGGAAGGAATCATTGCCGTATCGGCCATCGCCAAGAACGGGCAAATGATCATCGAGGTAACGGACACGGGAACAGGAATGGATCAGGAAACACAGCAGCGTGTATTTCTGCCATACGAACAAGGCGATCCCGGATACGGCGACACCAACGGCATCGGTTTGGGCCTTAGCATCAGCAGAGAGCTGGTAGAACTTCATGGCGGTAGCATGACGGTTCACTCCGAAGTCGGAAAGGGTTCAACGTTTACCTTCACCCTTCCTTTGGCTGATTCGACGGATATAGAGATTTCTCCGAGCATATTGACCGAGCGGCTCGGAGCCTATGAAGAAATGGCAGCAAGCCGGAACGACCTCAACGGCCAGCCGCTCCTAACCGTAGAAGCGACGTCCATGGAAGAGCAGATGAATATCCTGGCGGTTGACGACAATCTTGTAAATTTAAGAGTGCTTGCCAGCATACTGATGACTGAACCTTATCACCTGCAATTAGCAACTTCGGCCGGAGAAGCGCTGGAATTGCTCGGAACGAAACCATGGGATTTGGTTATCGCAGACGTGATGATGCCGCAGATTTCAGGCTACAAGCTGACACGGATGATAAGAGAGCGTTACTCCTCTTCCGAACTCCCTGTGCTTCTGCTGACGGCGCGCAGCGAGCCCTCCGACATGTATGCGGGATTTCGGGCAGGTGCTAACGATTATGTCACGAAACCGGTGGACCCAATGGAGCTTAAATACCGTATCCAGTCATTAATTACATTAAAACAGTCCGTAAACGAGCGTCTTCGTATGGAGGCCGCTTATCTGCAAGCGCAAATCCATCCGCATTTTTTGTTTAACACCTTGAATTCCATCCACGCTTTGAGTGAAATTGATGTGGAAAGAATGCGAAAACTTAATGAGGCTTTTAGTTCATACCTGCAAATCAGTTTTCAATATCAAAACTCCGGCAAATTTGTCTCACTATCGGAAGAACTCGAACTCGTACGCGCTTACTTGTATGTTGAGAAGGAGCGACATGGTAACCGGCTCCATGTCATATGGAACCTGGATCAGGACGCAAACCTCCTGCTTCCTCCCTTAACGATTCAGCCTCTGGTCGAGAATGCGGTACAGCACGGTATTATCCCAATAGCTAAAGGCGGCACCGTCGAAATCCATATAATCCGTCAGGAGCAGTCCACGCTAATTCAGGTCAAGGATAACGGCATGGGAATGAATAAAGAAAAAGTACAGGAGTTGCTGGATGCTCCGCGCAAGGACAAAAGAGGGATCGGTCTGTATAACACAAATCGCAGACTGATTCAGACGTATGGGAGCGGTCTTTCCATTCAAAGCGAGGTCCGTGAGGGGACAAGCGTATCTTTTGTCATCCCTGATCCGGAGGAATAGCATCTCTTAACAGAAAAAGGAGGGGGTCCCGTCAGATCTAAGATCGATCTAAAATCTTTGGGACACCCTCCTTTTTTTCAAATATAGACGGATCCGATTGCTTCGGGTTCTTGTTCCTTCTGCCATTAACTTGATCAGGATCGCCGCAAACGAAAAAGATGCTCCAGTCTAGCAGCTCACGATACAACTCCGATATAAAACCCGTCATACCCCTTACTTCCCACCGTTTGAATAGCTGTGCCGGAAATGGCGGAGTGGGCGGACAGCATATCCATGAATTTGCGGATACCGTGCACCCGAGGGTCTGTGCTGTGATGATCGATAACTTCTCCATCACGGATCACATTATCGCTAATAATGACGGTGCCTGGCCGTGAGAACTGTAACGCCCACTTCAAATAATTTGGATTGTTGGGTTTATCGGCATCGATAAAGATCAGGTCAAACGGCTTCACCTTCTCTTTGGCCAACTGCTCCAACTGCAGCAGGGCATCGCCTACCCGGATTTCCACTCTATCCTGTAGTCCGGCCAATACCACGTTGGATTTGGCAACCTCGGCATGATGCGGATCGAGCTCCAGTGAAATTAGTTGCCCCTCAGCCCCAATCGCCTTAGCCATCCAAATCGTACTGTAACCTCCCAGCGTACCGATCTCCAAAATTCGTTTCGCGCCTTTGATCTGAACGATGACGTTCAGCAGCTTACCTTGAGCCTTGGATACATCAATTTCCGGCAATCCGGCCTCTCGATTTGCAGCTAACACCTTCTCCAGCACCTCATCATAAGGAATCAAGTGTTCTGCGATGTAATCATCCACTTTTTCCCAAGTTGCAGCTGCAGCATCCTTCTTTTTCATGTCCGTTTCCTCCCTTATTCTCCATCTGGATCTTACAAAATCATTGTATGTGATTTAATGTTATAGATATAATATATATTTAAAATACTTATATAACTTAAATATATGATTGGATAGGAGTGCGGCTCTCATGAATTTACACGCATTACGTCTCTTTCACGTCATCGCCACAACGGGCAGTGTTACCCGTGCTGCTGAATTGTTAAATATAAGCCAACCCGCCATAACAGCCCAGATTAAAAAATTCGAGAAGGAACTCTCCCTTACTCTCTTTAAACCGCAAGGCAGGGGCATCGGATTGACGGAGGCCGGAGCCGAGCTCGTCCCGCTTGCCAAAAGACTCTTCTCTGTCGAACAGCAGATTGAACAATTCTGTCTGGATTACCGCAGCGGTTCGAGGGGACAGATCCGCTTGGCGGCAACCTATCTACCTTCCCATTTTCTCCTGCCGGCCTGGCTTGCAAAATACAAGCAGCGGTACGAAGAAGTGGAAATGAGCATAACCACCACGAATTCAAGCGATGCGCTTAAGCAGCTGTTAAATATGGATGTCGAGCTTGCGATATACGGCGGCCTGCCAGAGGAATCTCCGAATACGATACAGACCGAGGAGCTGTTCCGGGATGAGTTATGGTTTGTCGTATCCCCCGATCACCGTTATGCCAATCAGCGTATCTCTCTGGATGAGATGATGAGAGAGCCTTTTGTTATGCGGGAGGAAGGCAGTTCAACGCGGGAACGGTTATTTGCCTTATGCCGTACCCATAGCGCACCTTCCCCGCGGATCACGCTGCAATTCAATGGTCTGCACGAAGCAATCACAGCCGTCATTGCCGGATACGGTGCAAACTTTGTGTCTTCACTCGTCGTGCGGGAGTATGTGGAACGCGGCGAGCTGGGCCGGGTCTATGTTGATGGAATCGAGCTGCAAAATATCATAGCAGTCTGCACCCGCAAGCATGAACCGTTATCCGCTGCCGCCATGAACTTCGTGGATATGATCCGGAATCAGTAAGTTACCGTTACATTTCCCCTATACATATTTCCTGCCGGGCTTCTCGTATTCTGATATGCCGTTGCTGATGCATTGTTATAAGCCCCGATCACATACGCGGAAGGGTCTGTCAGGTAAAGCGTATTGTTGGAGAACTCGTTATCGATTCCCCACCCCGGCACGATCTCGTGGAGCTGAAACGCATCCACAATGATGCTGTTCCCGTTCTGATAAGCCGTATTATTCCGTATGATAGCCCCATTGCCTTTCACATCGATAAAGCTGTCAGCATAATTCGCACCGCTAATTCCCTCGCCATAGAAGATGCAGTTCTCAACGAGCGTTCCCATCGACCGTTCCTTGAAATCGATGTGCTCTGCCGTTATATTCGGACCAAAAATAACATTACGTATCGTATTGTAGTGGGTATTCTGGTTGTAGCTCGCTCCCTCTGCAGAACCTACATAGACCCCTTCCCCAAAGCCCGCTCCCGTCTTGCCCGTATTATGAATACGGGAGTTCTCAATGGAGCTATAGGATGTGCCATCCCGGAAATGCACCGCTTCGTAACCGATATGGTAAACCTCCACATCCGTGATGCGGGTAAAGTTGGAATTGTCCAGGATGATTCCCTTTTGCGCATTGGTAAACTTTAGATTGCGTATGATCCAGTAGTCGCCCCGAACGCGTAAACTGTAACCAGAACCTGCGGAATACCCGGAAATAATGGCTGGTTCAGCCGGGTTCTGACTCTCGATGACGATAGGCTTCAGGGCAGTTCCCTCGACATCCGTGGAGAAACTTCCCGTGTATGTCCCGGGTGCCAGGACAATTCGCTTCCCGGATACCACGTTCTTCAATGCGCTCTGCAAACATGACGTTGTGGAACAAGCGATAAGATCCGATGGATCAGGGTTCGGCGTGCCCCCGCCGCCGTTTTCGGAATTGCATGGTCCTTTATCCTGCCACACGCCCCAAAGGCCAGTGGTTCCCGGCTCTTCGCCAGTCGTCCACCATTTCGCCTTCAACCGTTTCCCGAGATGTGATACTTCAGCTTCGCTCTTGTAAGCGCTGCCAACATTCCAGGGAATATTCGTGCATTCGGCAAGAGCCGTACCCTTTCTGCTTAATATATCCTTTCCACCGGATACCACTGACGACTCGGCATTAGCGTAGTCCGATCTAACCCATGTAGACGTCAATAACAGCAGCGTCAAAATGACTAATATCGGTTTGATCAGGCCGCGGTTCGTTCCCGTATTTCTCATCAAACATGCCATCCTCCTTCAAATTGATCTTGATATGCATCGTTACCATATTAATGTGAAGGAGAATCAAAACATTCCATTCATGCGGTTAATAATCGATTCAACACCGCTCTCATAAAGGGCCGATTTAAGCCGGCGCTCGGGAGGCGCGGCGTCGGCAACGGCCTCCATTCGGTCCATCATCCGAAGCGTAACGTCATCCCGAAGCAAGCCGTAAAATTTCTTTTTCGCGTCCCGCCAGATCCAGGATCTTTTGGGGCACCCCTTTTTTGTCTACTTTTCTTAAGCTTGATTATTAAATTCGCCGAACGCGTTAACCTTTAATGGAGCCAATCATGACGCCTTTCTCAAAATATTTTTGCATAAACGGATAAATGAGTAGAATCGGAAGCGTTGATACGATAATGACCCCGTACTTGATCTGATCGGCATACCGCTGGGCATATCCTCCTGCATCCCCACCTGTTCCGGCACCGCTTGAGAACACCTGGTTCGACAGCAGAATATCCCTCAGAACGATTTGCAGCGGCTGGAGCTTCGTGTCCCGGATATAGATCAGCGCGGTGAAGAAATCATTCCAATGCCCCACCAAATAATAAAGTCCGATGACGGATACCAAGGCTTTGGACAGCGGCAAGGCCACTTTGAAGAAAAAGGTGAAGTGGGAGCAGCCGTCCATGACGGCCGCCTCATGTAGCTCCTGCGGCAGCGAGTTTTCAAAAAACGTCCGCGCAATGATCAAATAGAACACATTCACGGAGAACGGGAGAATGAACACCCAGATGGTGTTGGTCAGTCCAAGCCCCTTCATCAACAAATAGGTGGGAATCAGCCCCCCATTGAAAAACATCGTGATCACGAAAATGAACATGATGATTCGTCTGGCGCGAAATTCCTTTCTGGACAGCACGTAAGCCGCCGGAAGCGTGAACAGCATGTTAACCAAGGTTCCAAACACTGTGTAAAACAGCGTATTTCGGTACCCGGTCCAAATTCGCATATCCTTGAAAATCTCCTGGTAACCGAAAAAGCTGATGTTTTTAGGGATAAACATGACCTTCCCCGTCGATACGAGCGTTGAGTCGCTGAACGAAGCAATGATGATAAAGTACAGCGGATAGGCGATCAGCAGAAAAATCAAACCGCTCAGAAAACCCAATATGATCTTAAACGCTATCTCCTTACCGTTGATGCGCGTTCTACTATGTTCATGTTCCACAACCGTTTCTCCTTCCCCGATCATTAGAATAGGCTCGTTTCCGACATTCTCTTCGATATCGTGTTCATCGCATACAAGAATACGAAATTGATGAGCGTGTTAAACAAACCGATAGCCGAAGCCAAGCTGAATTGATTGGAGATGATCCCGATTTTATATACGTAGGTGGCAATGACCTCCGAGACGGGAAGGTTCAGCGAATTCTGCATCAAGAATATTTTCTCGAAGCCGGTCCCGAGGATATTCCCCATGCTGAGAATAAACAGGATGATGATGGTCGGGATGAGAGCGGGAATATCGACATACCGGATCGTCTGCCATCGGCTGGCCCCATCGATTTTGGCAGCATCATACAGCTGGGGATCAACGGTGGACAAGGCTGCAAGATAGATAATGCTGTTCCAGCCGCAATGCTGCCATATGTCGGAAAGCACATACACCGGGATAAATGTCGAGGTGGAGGCTAACAGATTGATATGCCCCAGCCCCACCGCCTTCATAAAGTGACCGACAACTCCGGTTTCGGAGGATAGCAGCACATTCAGCATGCCGACCAGCACGATGATGGATATGAAATGGGGGAGGTATACAGTGGTCTGCATCAGCTGCTTCATTCTTTTTCTGCGGATCTGGTTAAGAATGAGGGCCAATATGATCGGAGCCGGAAAGCCAAGCACGATCGTGGCCAAACTGATCAGAAATGTGTTACGCATTAAATCCGTGAACAGATAACTGTCGATGAATTGCTGAAAGTAGGCAAGCCCTCGCCACTCGCCGCCAGTCAAGCCTTTGCTGAAATCGTAATCCCGAAAAGCAAGCTGGATGCCGTACATCGGGATATAGTTAAACAACAGGATGACGATAATAGCCGGAAAAATCATAATCCACAGCTGATAATCTCGTCTGAAGGTGTTCTGTCTTTTACGGGATTCCATATCCTCCCTCCTAGTTTTGATTCATGTAGTCGTCATAATATTTTTGCATAATTTCCAAGTTCTGCTTCAGGCCTGCTTTCTCGCTTTCCTTGATGTACGAGTCCCATTCGGATTCCACTCCGCCCTTGGTCACCCATTTGGCAAAGCTGGATTCCGCCAGATTCATCACATTGGTGTTGTTCAGGCTCATGGCGTTATTGTCCATGGTGGAATATTTAATAAACATGCCAGGAAACACGTCCTTGTCGGGATCCACTTCTAAAGCAGCCTCCAGAGGCTCCGATTGTCCCAGCACCTCCTGCATATCGGTGCCGAGCGTCAGCTTCAAGGAATCGGGGATATAAAAGGCGCCGTTGTCCGCCATCGTTGAGGTCCATTTCCATGTTCCCGGATCCATCTTGTCATCGGAAGGAGGCAGAACGGCATATGTACCGTCACCGTTATCTTTAATATTCGGACCGATGGATCCGAACAGCACTTGCATACCCACCTCGGGCGCATAGAGCTCGTTGATGAATTTCATGGCCGCTTCCTTGTTCTTGGTCTTGGCGGACATGACAATATGGTTGGGTCCATAGTTCAGCGAGTAATGATCATAGCTCCAGGACAGCTTCCCTGCATAATCTGCAGATACTTTCATCGGCGGCATGGAAGCATACTGCGGTGCCAACTGCTCACCGAAACGGTCGGAAGCCACCCATCCCCAGGTGAAGCCGACCTTCGCCGTGTCCCCTTCGCCGCGCGCAATGGATTGATATTTCGTATAATCATGGGTGAACACTTCCGGGTTAATCAGCCCCGCCTTGTACAGCTTGTTCAGGAATATAACCATCGTTTTGTACCGTTCATCCGTCAGGAAGTTCTTCACCTGTCCGTCCTCCACAAAATAGCCCTGCCCGCTGCCATCTGTCAGCGTAATGCCCATGCTGCCCAAGAGTACCGCAGGGTTAAAATATCCGCCGATGCCTCCCGGCCAATCCATCGGAATCTCGTCACGGGGATCGCCGTTGCCGTTGGCATCGTTCTCTTTGAAGGCAACGAGCACTTCATACAGCTCATCCCATGTCGTCGGCATGCTCAGTCCGAGGTGATCCAGCCACTGCTGGTTAATGAATTGCCTGCTGGCGGAAGCCGGCCAGAACCGCTGATATTTCGGTAGACCGTATATTTTGCCGTCCGACTGCGTTGCAATCACTTTCGTATCCGGTTTTTCATTAAACATGTTCTGTACGTTGGGTGCTTGATCAAGCATGCCGGACAGATCATGGAAGAGCCCCTGGAACTGCGCAAAGTCGGCATCCGTAATCACGTTCGGTCCGATAAACAGATCCGGTATATCCCCGCTGGCTAGCATCGTCCCTTTCTTCTGTCCCCAATCTGCGGTAATCTCCTGCCATTCGATGTCCACGCCCGCCGTCTCCTCAGCCTTTTGCAGCCATTCCATTTCAGCCAGCGGCTTTGTAAGCGGATGCTTGGTAATGATGGCAGTGAGTTTTACTTTTTTGCCTGTTTGATCTCCGGGTGTTTCGGCCGATTCGTTAGCGTCACCTCCGCCCCCGCTGCATCCTGCTAATAATAATGCAGAGACGACGATAAGCGAGATGAAAACGTTTACCCTTTTCTTCATTCCATTACCTCCTGATTTGGTTTGTTGGTCTGGTCCATGGGGGAATGTGGCCATGTTTTGGCCTTGCCTTGGGACATATTTCACTCTAAACGGAGGGGAAGAGCCCCGTAAACGAACAGTTTTTTAAGCATCCTCATTTTTTGAAAGCGCTTATAATTAAAGAGGTGAAAGTGCGACCAGTCCGGATCGCTACAGGGAATTCAAATATTGTATATGTTCAAAAATTGAAGCTGCTCGGCTTTAAGAAAGCGCCGGCAAAGAAGCGTATAACGAAAAAAGTTTACAAAAGACCGCTGTAAGCTGCCTTATTCGGCATCAGCGGTCTTCGTTTTATGCTTTATGCGTATTTCGATATTGACCAGGTGTCGTGCCCACCAGCTTTTTGAAGGAACGGATAAAACTCGAGGTGTTGGTGTATCCGACCTGTTGGGAAATGGATTCGAGGGTCTCCTCGCTGTCCCGCAGAAGCTGTATGGATTTCTGGATGCGAAGCTGATCGATATACTCTTTGAAATTTTGCCCCATCGTTTTCTTGAAGTGATGGCTGAAGTTGGAGACCGACATATCAAAATAATCGGCCATCATCTGCAGCGAGCAGTTTGGATCCATTCCTTTCTCCGCAATAAGGGACAGAATCTCTTCCTGCGTTGCCGTACGGGACACGGGGAGCGTTTCGCTGATCATATCGCATAGCTTGGCATAACTCTCCCTGATAATTCCGATCATCTGCTCCAGTGTATAACGGTGGTTAAATGCCGCCTCGGTTAGCCGAAGCAGGCTCTGGTCGTCATGACGGAACCGCTGGAGGCCGTTGAAGATGACGGTAACCGTATTGAGGTACACGCTCCGTATCATATGCGGCGGCAGGCTGTCATTGCTTAAGTAACCGATCATTCGCTCCGCCAAAGAGGCCAGCATGGCCGCATCGTTCTTGAGGATCGCAAGCTCGAGGGATTGCAGGATTTCGGCAAAATAGGAGACGGCTCCGGTTTGGGGGACCTCGAGGTTGTCAAAGACCAGCACGGTCCCGGTCTTCCGGATGCGCAGAAACTCCGCTGTGCGGAGCGCCTGCAGGTAGGAGTGATGGAGGTCCACCGGCGATTGGGCTGCGCCAGGCTTGCCGATGCCAATCACCGTCTGTCGGCCCGTATGCTCCAATATTTCTTCCTGAAGCCAATCTAGCCAGGATTTGATAGGGAAATCATCTGTATGGGAGCACGCCAGAATCAATTCCTGCTGATAGATGCTCTTGAAGAAGTAACCCTGGGCATCATCAGGCAGCAGGCTCTCATATTCCCGGCAGCAAGCCAATATCTTGTCCATCCCTGCTCCATCCGCTTCACAGCATAATACGGCAACCGTGAAGTTATCATGATGAAACCGGATGCCGACCCTGCGGGCTTCCTGTTCAAAGTTCTCCCAGTCTGGAATATGCCCACCCACCAGCTCAAACAGCAGGTTATCCCGCATAATCGGCAAAGATCCTCTCACATGCTCATCCAGCTTGCTGTTAGCCTGCGAAAGCTGCTCCAACGTATACTTGATCGTATCAATCTCATTCATCGGTTTTCGCTCCTGCGGTTCAAACACATGTACGGCCAGATCAACCAGACGTCGAATTGGCTGGTAGTTCTTCCGGATGGATACGTAGATGATGAACACTTCAAGCAGCAGAATCAGCCCGACAAGGATGGCTGTATTCAGCTGAATCGTCCGAATGCCCTGCAGGGACTTAGATACCGGCAGCAAACTCACATATTTCCATCCAATCTTCTCCGAAACCGAGGACGATACCAGATAGTCCGATCCGCTGATTGTATGAATACCCGAAGAGGAAACTGACTCTTCCCCTAAGTCATGCACAAGCTTCTTGAAATCATCTGAGGATTGGTATGACGTGTCATTGGAGGATACCAATCGCCTTCCCTGGCCGTCTAACACAAAAAAATCGCCGCTATAGGTTTCCGAAACGGACTTCATCATCCGGACAATCGTATCCTCCCTGACCATGATCATGACGGCTCCGGGGGAATTCGAGCCCCCTACCGGCAGCGGCTGAACGAAGGTCAGCATTCTGACCCGGTTATTGCCGGGCACAATCACATTCTCCACAGGCCTGACGATAGGAGCATTAAGATCATTTAGGGTCTGGATCATATCTTCATGCGCCCAGTTTTCATAATAGTAACCGACACCCGGAATGGAGAGATCATCCAGACTGTATGCGCTTCCAGTTTTGGAAAACAAATAACCGATGTTCTTCACATACAGCAAGGTGTTGTAAATAAAAGCATCGGTTGCATTGTATTTTTTCATCTCATTGGCAATAAGCACCCGCTGGTAGTCGCTTTCCTCCGCCTTATACATTTTGAATTCCCGGTTCTGCACCAGCTCAAACGGCAGATTGTACACATACCTTGTAAACGTATCCATCGATGTCATAAACTGCTCCGTAATATGCGCATTCCAGTCCATTTCCTTCTCTTTCACCACTTCTGCCGAATAAGGATAGTAATAGCACAGAATGACGATCACGGGAAACATCAGCACAAGCAAATAGGAAATCAATAATTTTGTCAGCAGGTTAATCTTATGGATTCGCAAGCGGCGGCCACCTCCCTATCCTTCATACCCAATCTGAAAATGTTATCTATAAGAATACGTAATTTTCAAAAAAAAGAAAACTCATTTCCTGTTATAAACCTTTGGAAATGAGTTTTTTGATATGTGTACTATTTTAGTGGCATGTGGCAGCAGTCAAAAGGATTGTTCCACTCCCCATTTTTCGGCCCACTTCTCCATCTCCTTCAAAGAATCCAGGAAGTCCAGCCCCTTCTCGGTCAATGAATACTCAACGGATATCGGAACGGTAGGGAATACCTCACGTCTTACGATACCGTTTCCTTCCAAATGCCGCAACACATCCGTTAAGGATTGCGTCTTGATAATAGCTGCATCCCGGTGAAGCTGATTAAAACGTTTCGCTCCTTGAGCTAATTGCGCGATGACAAGAAACGCCCATTTGGCTCCAAGAATTTGCAGCACTGAGCAGATATGATTGAACGCCGGCGTTTCCTGAAAGTCTTCTTTAACCGGTTCCACTGCCTCACCCCATTACTAACTAATCGTAAGTTAGTCAAAATGATTGGATAATATCCAAATACTTTGCCTTCTTACATAATATATGCGTCTTACTTATAATACAAACACAAAGAGATTTCAAGTTAATCCAACTCGCTTGCGGCATGTGCTAGCCATGATCGCAGAGGGTAGTGATCTCCTAACGAAGGGATGAATTAAATATGAATCGATTTACGATATATTTATTGGCGCTTGGGGTTTTTCTTACTGCCACCTCGGAACTGGTCGTCTCCGGTATTCTGTATGCAATCGCAGACGATCTTCATATTTCCTTGGCCTTTGCCGGCCAGCTGATTACCGCTTATTCGCTTGCTTTTGCGATTGGAACACCGATTCTGGTCTCGCTCACCGCTCGGTTCAACCGTAAAAAAGTGCTACTCGGCTCTCTTCTGCTGTTTATTGCCGGCAGTCTCGTTTCCTATTTCAGCACTGAAGTCTGGATGCTCATGGGTTCCCGCATCATCATGGGGGTAAGCTCAGGAGTGTATCTCGTTGCCGCAATGGGGACAGCAGCCAAGCTGGTATCACCGGATACATTAGGCCGTGCCATCGGCACCATCGTGCTGGGTTTCAGCAGCGCCATGGTGCTGGGCGTACCGATCGGAATATGGATCACGAATCTGCTGAACTGGCAATCGATCTTTCTGCTGCTGGCTCTGCTCAGTCTGCTGGTCGCCTTTATCCTGATCAAACTCCTGCCAGATGTTGAAGGGGACGCTCCTGTTCCCTTTCACCAGCAATTCAAAGTGCTGGGGAGTCTCGTCATCGTCAGCGCCCTGCTGCTTACGTTCTTCCGGGAATCCGGCAACTCGGTACTGTTCACGTATGTTACGCCATTTATCCAGGATATCTTCCATATCGCTCCGTCAGGCATCAGTATCATTATGCTCGGCTTTGGACTATTTGGAGCGATCGGCTCCAGACTCGGCGGATATGGGGTCGACCGGTTTGGGCCAGCGAAAGTGATTACCCTCAGCACGCTCATTCATATCGCAATATTCGCGCTTCTTCCACTGCTCGCAGGCCAATCGATTATAGGACTCGGGCTGATGGGAATCATGGTGCTGTCCATGTTTGCGGCGGGTCCGGCCGTTCAGAGTTATTTTATACAGAAGGCACCGGGCTCCTCCAATCTGATTCTCAGCTTAAACACCTCCATTGTGCACCTCGGGTTAGCCGCAGGCGCGGGTTCAGGAGGCTTCATGGTCAATACGATATCCACGCTTCAATATCATCCATGGCTCGGTGGATTCGTGCTCGCACTAGGCCTGGCTGCAGGACTGGTCAGCTTCTCGGCCGGTCGAAAGACATGGGTTCCAAAATCGGCTTGACCTCACCCGCTCCCTCATATGAAATTTTGTCCAAGCCACCCTGCCAACGGGTGGCTTGCATGCTGCTGGTTCTGAAAATGGGCTCACGGATGTTTGCCCATGGGCATAACGTGTGTTATGGGTCAACGCCTATTACATTATGAAGGGCAGGAATCAATAGTGGCGGTCTCTTATATGGATTTCACCTCACCCTCCGTTCGGTATACTTACGATATGAGCAATAACCCTTTTTTCAAAAAAGATAGTCAAAATTACATTAATTCTCTCTCAGTAAAAGAATTGAACACGCTCGGCAACGCTTCCCTGCTGGATATATACCTCAGCACCGGAAACGTGATAGAGCCGCATATCCATCAGAATGCATCGGAATTGGTGTATGTCATTTCTGGTGCAGTCATCGTCTCTATCGTCAATCCATTTACGAAGGAGCTGCTAAACTTCACGTTAACGCCCGGTCAGGTTGTACTCGTGCCCCAAGGCTGGTGGCATTATGAAATGGCGACGGTTGACAACACCCACCTGATCGCGATTTTTGACGCACCGGTGCCTGAGTTTATTGGAGGCTCGGATCTTTTGAGATTGACGCCGGCCAGCGTGTTCGCTCACACCTACTGCCTGGATGAAGCCAAAGTCAAGGATACTCTCGCTCCGATTACCGATACGGTTATCATCGGCCCGCCCAACGACTGCTCGCTGCAAGAGCAAGTGCAAGGGCAGATGAAACATCCTCAGCATTTGTCACATCATAATCAGCACTATTATCATCAAGAAACATCTGGTAATCGTCGAGACTATGAGCTTCTTCAGCAGCAGCAATATCAACAACAGCAGCTGCAATTTCAGCAGCAGCAACAGCAACCGATGTTCCAGCAGCAATTTCAAGCTCAGGATCAACCGCAGCATGGAGCATATGCTGCTGAACCGCAGCGAACATCAGGTCCATCACAAGAGCAATTCCGTTCACAACAGCAATTACAAGAACAACAGCGTCAGCAATTCATCCAACAGCAGCGGCAGCTGCCATTCTTACAGCGCCAGCTGATTGGAAATGGCTGGGATCAATTCTGATCACCCCTTTGGTGATAGAGATCCTCCATAGAAATACGCAGCATCACGATTCGCCAGCGATGCTGCGTATTTCTTTTTTATATGGAATTATATTATTTAGGAAGACCGGATGCTCCCGTTATTTTCATCTTCCGGCACGTAATGTTCTCAGGCCGCGTAACCGATATGGACCACTGTATACCCGAGGTCAGATTAACCAGACTTAAGTAATATCCGTGTCCTGCGCCGGTATCAATACCCAGCTTACCGTCGCCATACCAGAGCTCCTCTGGCGGTACACCCAAACGAAACGTAGAAGTATGACCAAACACAATCATCTTATCCAACCATCGAGGGGACAGAAAAAACGGCTCGCGAATTTCCGTTAATTCTTCCGGGCTCTGAGCATGAAGCGGAATTCCGGGCCGAATGCCTGCATGCACAAACAAGTATTGATTATACTCGGTCCATAGCGGCATTGTTGCTATGAACTGCTGATACTTCATGAGCCTGGGAGCCGCGAGCCCTGCTTGTTCCGGTCGGTGATGCAGCCATTTGCGTTCGTTATTACCCAGCAGCGCAATAGCACCGGAATCTCGCAGTTCCTCCACATAATCCAGTGTCCCTGCTGAATCCGGTCCCTTATTTACATAATCCCCAAGCAAGAACAAGCGGTCCACCTTCGGATCATAATGTACATGCCGCAGGAGAGTTTCAAGCAGATAACCGTAGCCATGAACATCCGAAACCGCGTACACCTGACTCATGGGGCTAACATACTGCTGTCTGCATATATCATGGTTTGATCCGGAGACAGTCGTATCAACAATTCGCTTCCGGCATCCACGCTGCAATCATGGAATAAATGAATGGGCTGCTGATCTGCCGTTTCCACAATGACTCTCCATCTTGTTCCTTCGTACACCGTCTGCACCACCGTCACCTTCAGCAGGCTCCCTTCCTGCGAAGCTTCGCCGCGCCAAATCCGGATGGATTCAGGATGGACCATCATCACGGCCCTGCCGTCTCCCTTATCCACGCCGATGCGGAGTCCGGTTATCGGACTCCCGGCAAGCATGGCTATTGGCTGTCCATCCTGGGTCAGTTTGGCTTCCAACTGATTATGATAGCCCATGAGCTGCGCAACCCAAGGGCTTGCCGGTCTCTCAAACAACGCCCTCGGCTCCCCGAATTGGTCAATTCCTCCATCCCGTAAAATCAGGATTCGATCAGCGACCGTAAATGCCTCCATACGATCATGCGTCACATACAGGGTAGCGATGGATAATTCACCGAGCAATCTGGCCAATTCACCGCGCATATCCGTTCTAAGTTTGACATCCAGATTAGACAACGGTTCATCCATTAATATCAACTTTGGCTCTGTTGCCAACGCTCTCGCTATGCCTACTCGCTGCTGCTGACCGCCAGACAGTTGGGCCGGCAGGCGGTCCAATAAGCCTTCCAGCTTCAGAAGCGACTGGAGTCGATCCAATGTATTCGCTCTGTCTTTAGTGTCTAACTTTCGGCGTTTCATCCCATACTCCATATTTTGTTTCACCGTCATATGCGGCCAAAGGGCATAATCTTGAAACACCATATTAATGGGCCGGTTCTCTGGGGGAATATAGTGTCTCCCCCGTTCAACTGTGACCCCCGACATCTCTACCTCGCCTGAATCTATGCGCTGAAGTCCGGCAACCATCTGCAGCAGCGTCGATTTTCCGCAGCCCGATGGACCGAGAATGCAAATGCGTTCCCCTTCCCTCACTTCAAACGTGATCGGCTTCAAGACTTGCTGCGAGCCGAATGATTTCGATACGCCCTTTACCTTTAGGATCATTCCACTCTCCATCCTTTCTAAGTTGGATCACGCTCTATCGACAGCCATTTCCGTCTACCACTTTCTATTGCCATCCAGCCATCGAAATACAAGGCGTCCCGCAGCTTGAAGCAGTACGATGATGAGCACCACGGTACCGCAGCTTACAACGGTAGCAGCCGTAGCATAGCCGTAGCGCGAGAATTCAAAAGCTCTGTCGATAACCAGTGGCATCAGTGAATAATTAGCCGGATTCAGCATCGAGGCCAGGGCCAAATCAAACACGCTGGTTCCAAACGAAGCTAGGATCGCGATAAGCAAAGACTGACGTACCATGGGCAGTACGATATCCCGCATCCGTTCGAATATGCTCGCGCCTTGGATAGCGGCTGCCTTCAGCATCGTGCCGGACAAATTGCCGAACGCTCCAAGCTGGACCCTGACTGCGTAGGGGATGGCACCGGCTATACCCGCAATCACGAGCAGCGAGGGGGTTCCGTATAAATGGAGTCCTAAAGGCTCCAGCCATTTCTGATTCCATATGAAAATATAGCCGATCCCGAGCACAACGCCGGGGACCGCTAGGGATATGATGGAGAACAGCTGAAGCATGGGCTTTAGCCTAGACTCCGTGAAGGTCAGCATGTAGGCAACAACAAACCCGATCAGCATGCTAAACAATGCGGCTGCGGCTGCAATTGCGAGTGAATGATACATTCCTTCCAGATAACCGAGCAGCCGGTGATCCCCAGCCTGTCCTGCAAATAATTCACGATAATGCTCCAGCGTAAAATTGCCCGGATTCAGGCCTCCGCCTGCCTGTTTCAGCAGAGATACCGCTGCACTCGTCCCAATCGGAATCCCGAGACTCAGGAAAAGAAAAACCGTAATTGACAGATTGTACATCCAGGCAAACCGCGGCTTAACCTTCTCCATTTTGACTGCTCTCGCATTCAGAAAGTCGAATCTGGATTTACGGAGGGTCACCATCAGCAAGGTCATCGCCAGCACCAGTATCAATACCAAGTAGAATGCCAGCACTCCCGCCATATCAAAACGTACAGGTGACTGGTAAATGGCCGAGTAAATGGAGTAGGTCAGCGTCGGGAATTTATACACAGTTGCCAATGCGGCAGGCAGCCCAAAATCGCCGATCGAATCCATAAAGACCAGTGTCCAGCCCGCAACATAAGAAGGGAGTGCCAGTGGCAATTCGACGGTTCTCCATACGGTGAAAGGCCTCGCGCCGTTCAGCCTGGCTGCATAACCGAACTGCCTTATATTCCACTCCGAAGCTGCCATAATAGCCAAGTAAGCTAACGGGAATTTGCTTAGGGACATGACAAACACAAGTCCGGCAGGTTGAAAAATAAATGAAGTGACCCACGTCAGCCCCAGCCACTGATGAACCAGTCCATCCGCACTGGCAAACAATACCCAGCCCTGTGCAATCATGAACGATGGCGCGATCAGCAGAACCCACGCCGTCATATCCAGCAATCTTGCTGTTGCAAAGTTCCATCTTGCCCGGATGGTTGCAAGTACGCCTCCAATGATCGTACCGAACGTAGCCGTCCCCAGCGCTAATGTGACTGAATTCAGGAGGGATTGTTTCCACAGAGGTCGGTGAAATATGTCTCCGATCAAACCCAAGCTGCTGGACTGGATCTGCCCGAAAAAGAGTCCAGGGAAAATCACGTTGATTAGCACGGCAAGCAGCGGCAGAAAAATAAAAACAAACAGGAGGAGGGTTACCCCGCCTCCATAGCGAGCTTCCGAAGTATTCATGTTATGTGCCTACCTTACGTTTTGATCCGCAAACCAAGTCTTGATCTCAACCTCATGCTCTGAGGCCCACTTCGCAGAAGGCAGCATAAAGGCTCCGTTCGGTTCACGTTCACTTCGCGCTGACACACCTTCAGCGAGCGGCGTAAAGAAACTATCCGTGGAATCCTGACTGGTTAACATCTGCTGTGTCTCGGGTTTTAGCATATATTCCACAAATGCCTTGGCCGCTGCCGGGTTCTTGGTATGTTTGCTGATCGCTACAACACGCAAGCTGCCTGGCGCACCCTCGCGCGGCCATATCACCTCAATAGGCTCACCTGCAAGCTTCAGTTCATAAGCATTGTGCTCCTGGAGTGCCGCAACCTCGATTTCTCCGCTTAACAATGCTTTTCCGACCGGACCATTCTTGGGGTAGACATGCAGCCCCTTCTTAAAACGCTGCTCATATTTCTGCTCTGCCGCTTCGACACCCCATTGCTCATAAAAAGCAGATACGAGCGGATAGGCAGGCGCTGCTACGGCCGGATCGGCATGACCCACAGGACCGTCATAGGCAAAAAATTGCTCCCAGGTCGTCGGTGCCTTCTCTGGCGTTACCAGCGTTGTGTTATAAGCGATGACCCCGGCCGCATGAATGCCTATAGGAAAGTAGGCGAAATCTTCGGGAACATAACTCCTTCCGTTTTCGGACAGATTTCCCAGATTCTCAGGCCCCCAGTCTGTCAGCAGGAAATCGCGATCTGCCAAATTGCGCACCGAACCGTGCCCATCCATCATCAGGACGTCCCACTGCGGGTTACCCTGCTCGGCTTCTATTTTGGCCAATGCTTCTCCCCCGCCGTAATGCACGGCTTCTATCTTGAAGCCTGTCTCTTCCATAAACTTCGGAGCAATGAAATCTACAAAATCATTTCCGTATAAGTAGATCGTTTCCCCGGTATCCTCTGCGTTGTCGCTGGTCAAGGATACGTCCGACTGTCCGGCGGTACTTCCGCTTCCGCTGGTAATGGGTCCGGTCGTTTCCTTAGATCGAACCGTTTGCTGTCCATCCGATTGCGCGCAAGCCGACAACAACAACATCAGCGCAGTTAATGCAATGAATATCCCATGTTTAAAGCCTCTTTTTTTGTTCATGTCACCCTCCTGTTTCTGATTTCCTTCTTGGTTCCATTTCAGCATAACGCGCCAAATTCAATTAAAAATTATCGCTGCGTTAACAAAGAGTTAAATAATATCTATCAAATGTTAGATAAGATTAATATTATCAATGATGAAATAGAAAGAGAGGATAGCAACATGAACTTACAGCAATTAAAAGTATTTGTGCTTACCGTGGAGCTGAGGAAGTTGTACCTTGTGGCTCAGAAGCTGAGCATTACCCAGCCAACCGTCACCTTCCATTTAAATAAGCTGCAGGAAGAGCTTGGCCTTGCCCTGTTTCACACCAAGTCCTACCATGTCATCAAGCTTACGGAAGCCGGTCAAGCCTTTTATCATTACGCATCGCAGATCCATTCCCTGTCTGAGGAAGCTTCATCAACTATGGATGTCTTCCGCGGAACCGCTGCAGGAGTACTCGCCATTGGCAGCACCCATACTCCCGCTACCTACCTGTTACCGCCGTTTCTGCAACAGTTGAAACTTAATTATCCGGGATTGTCCATCCAGTTGGATGTCCGACCGGCTGCCTATATTATCGAGAAAGTCAAAAAATACGAGCTCGATGTAGGCATCATATCGAACACGCAAGTAGATGAGCCTGAATTCATCGTACAGCCGCTGATCCATGATGATCTGGTGCTTATATTCGCCCCGGATCATCCCTTTGCCAGCATAAGAGATTTAATTCCGAGCGATCTGGTCGAACATCCCTTTGTTTCGCATGAACCAGGCTCCATCAGCAGACAGCTTATTGACCGCTGGGCTGACAAACATCATATCCACCTTCAAATATCATTGGAAATCTCGGGAACCGAAGCACTGAAAGCAGCCGTTCGGCACCGTCTGGGGTATGGCATGATCGCAGAAGCTGCCATACAAGAAGAACTGGCAGAGGGGAAACTCCAATCACGACCTATTCCGTCCTGGCTGCCCGAGCGCCGGATTTATGCCGTTCGCCACCGTAATAAGCTGATCAGTCCCGCGCTGCGGATGTTCTGGAGAAACCTTTTGGACAATTTTGCATCACAACAGCCAGAAGAGAGTCATGACACGATTCAAGATTAATCCCGCTATATTTCGTATTCCTCGAAAAACGGTTAGAATAGTAAGGTACGGCATCCATCGAATGCCAATGAGAATTTTGAAGGAGGATCCCTATAACATGAGCGTTGATTATAAAGCGTATTTCGCTGAACACCGCGAAACCCATCTGAATGAGTTGAAGGAATGGTTGTCCATTCCGAGCATTTCGGCCCTGTCCGAGCACAAAGGCGATGTGGCAAAGGCTGCCGAGTGGCTCGCAGGCAAGCTGACGGAAGCAGGCCTTGAGCATGTGGAAGTTCATCAAACGGCAGGACATCCTATTATTACGGCAGACTATCTGCATGCCGAAGGCAAACCAACCGTGCTCGTATACGGTCACTATGACGTACAGCCTGTAGACCCGCTTCATCTGTGGGAAACGCCGCCCTTCGAGCCGGCTATCCGTAACGGAAAATTGTATGCACGCGGAGCAACGGACGATAAAGGCCAGCTTTTCCTGCATGTTAAAGCCGTTGAAGCCATTTTGAAGCAAGAGAAAGAGCTTCCGGTCAACATCAAATTCTGCATTGAAGGCGAAGAAGAGGTGTCCAGCCCGAACCTCCCGCTCTATCTTGACAACAACAAGGACAAGCTGGCCGCAGACGCCATCGTGATCTCGGATACATCCCTGCTCGCACCTGGCAAACCGGCCATTTCCACAGGCCTTCGCGGATTGTGCTCCCTAGAGTTGTCTCTGGAAACAGCCAATACCGACCTTCATTCCGGTACATATGGCGGCGGCGTACCTAACGCCTTGCATGCCCTCGTCTCCCTGCTCATTTCGCTTCATGACGAGCAAGGCCGTGTCGCCGTAAAAGGCTTCTATGACGGCGTGCTCGAGCTGTCGCCTGAAATGCGCGAGGAATTTGCCAAGCAGGAATTTGACGAGGATAAGCTGAAGCAGGATCTCGGCCTCGATTCCCTGTACGGTGAGGAAGGGTTCTCCTTCGTTGAACGCGTGGGAGCGCGTCCGACCCTTGAGCTGAACGGCGTATACGGCGGATTCCAGGGTGAGGGCAGCAAGACGGTTATTCCGAAGGAAGCCCATGCCAAAATTACGTGCCGTCTGGTAGCAGACCAGGATCCGCAAGCTGTCCTCGACGCGATTGAAGCCCACTTGCATGCCCACACTCCAGTCGGTTCGAAGATTACGTTTAAACCGAAGGAAAAGGCATTCGCCTTCAACATCGATCCGTCCCATCCAATGCTGCAAAAAGCCGCGGACGCCTTCGAACATGTCTACGGCACGCGTGCCCTCTTTACAAAGGATGGCGGATCCATCCCGATCGTGGAGAAGCTGTCCAGCACGCTCGATGCACCTGCCGTCATGATGGGCTTTGGCTTGCCGGACGAGAATCTGCATGCTCCGAACGAGCATTTGAATTTGGAGAATTTCGATAAAGGTTTGCTGACGATCGTTGAGTATTTGAAGCTCGTGTAAACTTTTGCCGCCAACGGCCAAAGCGTAGATGCCAACATCACCTGGACACCGCGACCTTCACGCGGGAAGAAAAGCCCAAAGAGTAATCGTAAAGATCCTAAAAAAGAACGCGTATGGCGGGATAACCGAATCCCTGCCAATACGCGTTCTTTGTTTTTCAAGAAAAGTCCCTTATGCTATCCACATACCGACCATCGGACTGCGGCTTCGGTTTACCGAAGAAAATCGGCCATGGGGTGTGTCCTACAAAAACTTATTACTGGCTGCTATCCCCAAACAGGTAATTTCATCACCAACAAGCCGCTGCTATCACCAACAAGCCACACTATCACAATAAGCCGCATCTTACGGACCACAGATCCGCTATTTGCACGATTCAGACGATTTTCTTATCCTAACGGACACCAAGTCCGTTATTCATCCCTTTCGCCGCGGGAAAACGGACTTTTTATGCAAATAACGTACCTCATGTCCGCTAGAATCCCAGTTTAGCTCTTATCGGATCAAATAACGGATCCTGTGTCCGTTAGAATCCGAAAGTATCCACTTATCGAACCAGCAGTTATCACCGTCCTATGTCCGGTAAGCCCGAAAGTATACATTTAACACGCTTGCCATCGGGCTCGGTTAACACCGTGAATTTACTCTGTTTTGCATTGACCGTTCTTCAAACAAACTATGTTTTTGCGCGTAGCAGCGCATATGCATAAATAGCGATGGGGATGTTAATAAAAGTGCATATCGGGTATTGAAAAGAGAACATATGTACATCGCATGAGGAGGGAACAAATGAAAGCGGTCACATTTCAAGGCGCAAAAGACATTCAGGTCAAAGACGTGCAGGATCCATCCCTTCAGACACAGGATGATATTATCGTCCGCATCACCTCTACAGCCATTTGCGGTTCCGATCTTCATATATACCTCGGGACTATGCCCACGTCTAAAGATTTCGTGATCGGCCATGAGCCCATGGGGATCGTAGAAGAGATCGGTGCTAACGTAACCCGCGTAAAAAAAGGCGACCGCGTCGTTCTTCCGTTCAATGTTTCTTGCGGCCACTGCTACTATTGCAATCATGATATGGAAAGTCAATGCGACAATTCCAATGGCAACCCGGATGTCCATACCGGTGGATACCTGGGTTACACCGAACGCTATGGTAACTATCCTGGAGGGCAGGCTGAATATCTGCGCGTGCCGTACGGGAACTTTATGCCGTTTGTCATCCCCGAATCTTGCGAACTGGAGGATGAGGCGCTTCTCTTCTTGTCTGACGTTCTGCCTACTGCCTATTGGAGCGTGGAAAATGCCGGCGTTAAGCCGGGCGATACCGTGACGGTGCTCGGCTGTGGACCGGTCGGTCTGATGACCCAAAAATTCGCCTGGATGAAGGGGGCTAAACGGGTAATCGCCGTGGACCGCCTTCCCTACCGGCTGCAAAAAGCAAAGCGGATGAACAATGTTGAGATCTACAATTTTGAAGACTATGATGATATGGGCGCGTACATCCGCGAGATCACTAAGGGCGGCACGGATATTGTGATCGACTGCGTTGGCATGGACGGGAAGAAGTCAACCATGGAAGCCATTGGTCAAAAGCTGAAGCTCCAAGGCGGAACGTTAAGCGCAATGGATATTGCCTTCGATGCCGTTCGCAAATTCGGCACCGTTCAGCTGACCGGCGTGTACGGTTCATTGTACAACATGTTCCCGCTGGGCCATATTTTTGAACGAAACATTACCCTTACCATGGGACAAGCCCCTGTCATCCATTATATGCCGGAGCTGTTCAGGAAGATCACCGCCGGGGAATTCGATCCAACCGAAATTGTATCCCACCGGCTTCCACTGGAACATGCAAGCGATGCCTATCGGATATTTAGCGATCATGAAGAAGACTGCACCAAAGTGGTTCTGAAGCCGTAGCGTAATTTCGCAGCGAAAAGAATTAACCAAGCATTCCCCTGTCGCAACCTTTGGATTGGATAGGAAGTGCTTGGTTTTTTGTGTCCCGTTTCATGGAAATTAGTGATTTTGTGTCCCGGTTCATGAAACTTAGTGAGTGAGGTTAAAATCTTCCCGGATGAGTGTTGGACGCTTCGATATGACCTCAAGTCTCAAGGGATGCGTGTCGTCAACGGCTAACATATTCGCCGGGTAGGCTGTCTATTCATTCGCTTTTCTGGGATTCACCCGGATGATCGTTCCGCACGGATCGGATATCCAGTAGCCTCGCGAGTTCTCGTAAACCTCCACCTCATCCCTGCGATCCACCTGATGTTCTCTCAAATATGAAGCGGCGGTCTCGGGATGATCCGTAGTGACCTCTAACCAGACATCCTGCTGAGCATAGTGAGTCATGCAATCCAGCCATAAATTGTTCGGGCCGTGCTGAAAGAGGTGTGAACCATCCTTGAAGCCTAAATAAGGCAGCCGCAAAACCTCTTTGTAAAAATGCACGGTTTCCTCATATTTGTACTTCGGAATTTTAAGGGCAATATTGTTTCCGCCGACAAACTGAATATCCGCTGATGACATGAGTACAAACCTCCTTTTGGGATTTGATGTCATTGTATCATGCAGCATCCCCGAAAAATTCTTCTGGATTGCTATCCTAGCAGCGTTGGTTTAAGACGACCTCGGCATTGGTTTATACCAGTTAGGCATATGCGTCTGGAACCCCTCATACCAGTTCAGCACCTCTTGAGCCTGATTCACCATAACCTCCACTTCCTGCTCTCCGAATGGAATCGCCCAATGAATTGAGGAAATCTGATTGCTCGCGATATAAAGTGCCATTAATCTGAAAAATGAATCCGGTACCTCACGTCCTTGAAAATATCCGTGAATACGACCGGAAGCGAACCACGGGCTAATCGCGGCATCCCACGTAATCCGATTAAACTCCTCCCAAGGGTCACCATAATCCGCCCGGTTGAAATCGATGATGCCCAGCTCACCTTCAGGAGTAACCACCATATTGCCGACATGATAATCCCCATGCTGAAAAGCACGGGGCCGCTCATCAAGTAAATAGCGATGCTCCTCCATAAAACGAATGATGTTCTCAGCACCTGCGAGCTGGATGCCACAGTTCTTATAATTTTTGATGTACCTATCCATTTTGGAATTATAATAATCTGCCCATGTATCAAAGCTGCTTTCAGCCGGAATGCGATGCATTTCGCTCAAATAATGGCCTGCCTGAACGCCAAGCCGGTACTGCTCCTGAGAATCCAGCAATGGAATCGCATCCCTTGCATCTTCTCCCGGAACCCATGTAAACAGGGAAAATACTTGCCTGCCATCATGGCATACGCCAAAATCAATCGGGCGAGACGTACGCATTTCGATAGAATCAAGTTTTTTTACCGCTTCAAACTCCCACCGCTTTCGCTCATATTGAGAGATGTCGGATAATCGGAGAAGCCACTCCTGGCCTTCCGTATCCTGAACATAGTATTTACGATCTGCCGACCAGCCCTTGTCAACCGTTTGAACGGTCATCCATTTATCTGCCCCCGGGATTTCGCGAATCGCGTCCTGCATGCTGCACACCCCCTATATTCGATAACCTGCATGATCTTTATATCTCATACATTATAAAGGAAGAGGGTTCATTAGACCATGCAGATCAATCTCCGGCTAAGCACTGGAATAAATAAATTCGTTGCGCCCCATAATCACTGACCGTAACTGTCAGGAATGTTGTTATATACTCGTTTTACAGCATCCATCCTAATATAAAGCGAGGGTTTACACATGAACATGAGTTTAGAGGATTTTACGACAGAATGGTTAAAAGAGGCACGGATTACGGAACAAGTCATGGACGCATTAACCGACGATTCGCTCAAAACCGCCATGACGGATCAGCATCGCACGCTCGGTCAGCTGGCATGGCATTTGGTGATGTCGATTCAGTACATGACCATGCTCGGTTTGCAATTTGAGGCCCCATCTCGCGAGCAGGAAATCCCGGGTTCCGCCGCCGAGATTCAGAGCAGCTACCGCCGGATCCGGCATGCCTTTCTGGATGCGGTGCAGTCGCAGTGGAGCGAGGAGGATCTTCGCGCTACCCGTGATTTCGACGGAGAGCCTTGGGCAAATGCGGCATTCCTGCATTTTACCCTGGTTCATCAAGCCCATCACCGCGGACAGATGACGGTGCTGATGAGACAAGCCGGACTGCGGATTCCCGAGCTCTACGGTCCGACTTACGATTCCTGGATCGACAAGGGAATGGACCCGCTCGTGTAGAAAAGATACAATCTACTTAAAAGCAAACATTCGGGATCATCCCATCTGGAAGGAGCGAATCTAGATGTCCAAAGCGGATAATATGCTGTCGATCCTGTGGATGCTCCGCTCGGGCAAGAAGATGACCGCGCAGCAAATCGCCGATGAGCTGGAAATCCATGTTCGAACGGTGTACCGCTGCATCGATTCGTTATGTGCCAGCGGCGCGCCCATCATCGCCGATTCCGGGCCGAACGGCGGCTTTCGGATCCTCGGACAGTTTGCCGAATCCCCGCTGATGTTTGATGCAGAAGAGCAGAAGGCATTGGTGCATGCCTCGATCTTTGCCAAAGAAAGCGGCTATCCGTTCACGGACGCACTGCAGCGGGCGATCGACAAGCTGAAGCTTTATACAAACGAGGAGCAGCTTCATCAGATCGAACGGCACAGCAGCGGCATCTCGGTTTTGCAGCCTCCTACTCATAAGGGACTGCGACCGCTGCTTCAGACACTTGAACGTGCCGCGGCGCAAGGACAAACCCTGAAGATGATGTATTCGAAGGGCAGGGAAGGCGCCAGCGTTACCCGAGACTTCGATCCCTACGGCATCATCCACTGGAAGGGTCAATGGTATGCCGCCGGCTTCTGCCATCTGCGTCAAGAGATTCGCAATTTCCGCGTGGATCGGATCATCGAGTTGGAGCTGACAGAGCATGGATTTGAACGGCCCGCTGATTTTTCGGCCAAGGATGTACTGCTTGGCAGTCTGCTGCCCGATCAAGGCAGCCATGAACCGCTGGTCAATGTCGTCATCCAAGGCCACGAGCATGTTCTGAATGAATTAAGTCAGCATTGGTTATTTGGACATACGCTTGTGAAACGCTGTGATGGAGAAGCTCATTTCCGACTGGATACGTCTTCGCTGACGTCTTATGTTCCCTATTTTCTTCTCCCATATGGCAAATCTTTAACCATTCTGGAGCCCGCTTCTCTTGTTCTGAAACTGTCAGAAATCACGACAAGCATGGCGCTCCATTACGAACGCATGTTAAGCGACATGACCAAAAAGGAAGGGTGAACCCGATGGAGAAATTCGCGGTGTACGGAAAGCTGATTGCCCATCCCGGCAAACGGGATGAACTTGCAGAGATCCTGCTCGAAGCAGCAGCGATGCTTAGCGATAACAAAGATTGTGAACTCTATATCGTCAACGTTTCAGACAGCGATCCGAATGCCGTCTGGGTCACGGAATTGTGGAGCAGCCAAGACGCGCATGCCGCTTCATTGCAGGGAGCCGATACGTCCGAGCTGCTCCAGCGCGGACGGCCGCTGATCGCCGGCGCGGAGCCGCTCAAGCTTAAACCGCTTGGAGGAAAAGGTTTATAGGTAAACCTGATCAGAAGAATAGAGGCTGTCCCCGAATCGAAATTCAGGGACAGCCTCTTTTTTTGCTATATATTGTTCCGGTATTCCGAGGGGCTGTAACCAACCTCTTTACGAAACGTCTTCGAGAAATAGTTCGCCGATTCAAAGCCAGTTGCGTCCGCAATTTCTTTGATGCTCAGAGGGGTCGTTCTCAGCATGAGTTTGGCCTGCTCCATTCGTTTGAGGCTTAAATATTTCTGCGGCGTGATCCCAAAATGGCGTTTAAAGTACTTAATAAAATAATTCGGATGCAAATGCAGCGTCCCCGCCATCTGCTCCAGCGTAATTTCCTCATGCAGGTGATTCTTAATGTACTGCTGCACTTTGTGGAGCCTGCCCATATCTTCCATTTTGTCCGTATGAATCTGCGGGTGCTGGTGCTCGAACACTCGGGACAGGATGTCCAGCATCACCGACTTTTCCTTTAACCGCGCGGCGATGGTACCGGAGCGATGCGCATCGACCAGCTGCTGGAATAATGCCGGCATCTCTGCGTTCTCCGATAAATCATAGCAATAGGGAACATTCAGCCAGGAAAATACATCGGAATCGCCTACGGTCGCCGAGAAGTGCGACCAATATTTAAGATAGGGGCGGCCGCTGATGACAGAGTAGGATTGCCTGGTCCGTGCCGGCATCAGAACCAATTGACCCGGAACGGGATACAGCTCCTCATCGCCGATTTTCACCCATCCTTCCCCATCCAGGATAAAATAGAGCTTGTTGTAAGACACGGTGTAGTCGAATTCCTTCCACTCCGGCCAGCACTGCGTTCTTTCGGCCTCCCAGATCTGAACCTGCATGTTCAGGAGCATCTGCTGAATGGCTTCATGTTCATTTCGTTCATTCTTCATCTTCGATTATCCTCTAAAGTTATTATAATACCCGTCAGAGTTAAGTAATTATCTATTCATACTAACACATTCTTGTTAAAATCAAACTCGACAATTCCAAGAATCGGAGGTTTGAATCCATGACAACAACTACCACTCCAACCAATCAAGTCATCCAGGAACGAAACCAGCGTGTGCAATGGTTCCAGAACGACCGTTTCGGCATGTTCATCCACTGGGGGCTCTACTCGATCCCAGCCAGAGGCGAATGGCTCCGAAGCTCGGAACAGATGAGCATCGAAGACTATCAGACCTATTTCGATGAATTTGATCCCGTTGACTATAATCCGCGGGAGTGGGCCAAAGCGGCCAAAAAAGCAGGCATGAAATATGCGGTGCTGACGGCCAAGCACCATGACGGATTCTGTTTGTTCGACAGCAAGCTGACGGAATATAAATCAACGAATACCAAAGCCGGGCGGGACCTCGTGCAGGAGTTTCTGGAAGCTTTCCGTGAAGAAGGCCTTAAAGTCGGCCTCTACTTCTCGCTGATCGATTGGTACCATGAGGACTATCCGGCCTATGGGGACCGCATTCACCCGATGCGCGCCAACGAAGCCTTCAAGCGCGATCCGAAAAACTTCGACCGATACCTGGATTACATGCACGGGCAGGTTCGAGAGCTGCTGACAGGCTACGGCAAGCTCGATATTATGTGGTTTGACTTCTCCTATGGTAACATGCGCGGCGAAGTGTGGCGCGCCACCGAGCTGATGAAGATGATCCGCGAGCTGCAGCCGCACATTCTCATCGACAACCGGCTCGAAGGCAGCGGCGAGAGCGGAGGCAGCATCTATACGACCGATCCTTCCGTTTACAGTGGAGATTTCGCGTCACCTGAACAGATCATTCCGCCGCACGGCGTCGTGGATCAGACAGGTGCCCCGATCCCATGGGAAGCCTGCATTACACTGAATAACAATTGGGGCTATGCAGCCGCCGACCGCAATTACAAATCGGCAACCACGATCATCCGCAAACTGGTGGAATGCGTTAGCAAGAACGGCAACATGCTGCTGAACGTCGGGCCTGACGCGAGGGGCGTCATCCCTAAGGAGAGCCTTGACGTGTTGGAGGAAATCGGTGACTGGATGAGCAAGAACGGCGACAGTATCTATGGCTGTGCGGCCGCCGATTATCCGAAGCCCGATTGGGGTCGGTACACCCAAAAAGGCAATAAGCTGTATGCCCACGTCTTTGAGGAGTCCATCGGACCGATCAATCTCATCGGCATGGCCGACAAGGTGAAGAAAGCCCGTCTGCTCGCAGACGGATACGAATTGTTCCTCAGCCGCCCATGGAGCGCCGCCGAATTCGTCGAAGACGCATTCGTTAATTTCGCGCGGCCTGAACACTTCACCTATCCGCTCCCCGACAAACGCAATACCGTCATTGAATTGGAGCTTTATGACGAATCGGATCGTTCGTAACGATAAGATCGCATATACTATGAACTAATCCCTATAAGAGCCTGACTTGATGATGTTTTGTTACATCGCGTCAGGCTCTTTTTTATGCCCCGACACCCTATCCTCCTGTTATCATCATGCAATTCCAAACGCAAAAAAATCGTATTGCACAATAACTGTTTATGCTATATACTAATTATCAATTAAACTGTTTATTATATATACAATTAATTAAAGGAGATGTGCTGACAATGAGTAACTATGCTGTTGAGATTCGGCAACTTCGCAAAAGCTTTGGGCACCAAACCGTGCTGGACGGGATCGACCTGAGCGTGCCGCAAGGAAACGTATTTGCTCTTCTTGGTCCTAATGGGGCCGGCAAAACAACCTTGATCAACATCCTGTCGACCTTGGTAGCGCCCGATGCCGGCAGCGTGAGGATTAACGGATTTGATCTCCGCCATCACAAGCAGAATGTGCAGCAGTCTATCAGTCTGACCGGCCAATTCGCTGCGGTCGACGAAGTATTGACCGCGGAAGAGAACCTGCGGATGATATGCAGGCTATCCGGTCTATCCGCAGCGGAAGCGCGCCTGCGAACCGCCGAACTGCTCGAACAGTTCGATCTCGCTGCTGCTGCCGCCAAGCGCGTGAAGACGTATTCGGGCGGGATGAAGAGACGGCTTGATCTTGCGATCAGCCTTGTCGTGACGCGGCCCGTGCTGTTCCTGGATGAACCGACCACGGGACTGGATACACGCAGCCGCCGTACCCTATGGGATATCATTCTGCAATTGAAGAGCCAGGGCATCACCATACTGCTGACCACGCAGTATTTGGAGGAAGCGGATCAGCTCGCGGATCGGATCGCGGTCCTGGATGGCGGGCGAGTCGTTGCTGAGGGAAGCCCGGCCGAGCTGAAGACCCGGGTCGGAGGAGAAGTGCTGGAGCTCCGTAACGAACACGAAGAGGTGATTCACAGGATTCCGACAAGCGGCAGCATCGGGGACGTCGCGCAGACGCTTCAAGAGTTCACTCGCCTGATACCGAATGAGACGCGCGTAAGTCTTCACAGGCCAAATATGGATGATGTATTCCTGTCGCTAACCGACAAGAAATTGGAGGAAATCGTATGATGAGAAGAACAGCTTCGAACACAAAAACAACGTCCTTTGCGGTCACCCAGAGCGTCTTTATCGGTCGCAGCTTACGTCACAGCATCCGGAACGCGGAGGCGATGATTACGGCAATGATGCTGCCGATCATGTTGATGCTGCTGTTCACCTATGTATTTGGCGGCGCCATTGATCCCAGCGGACAGTATGTAGAATACGTGGTGCCGGGAATCATTCTGTTATGCGCAGGTTTCGGATCGTCCAGCACGGCCGTCGATGTCTCCCAAGATATGACCAATGGCATCATTGACCGCTTCCGGACCATGCCCATTCAAAGCATGAGTGTCATTACAGGACATGTGGTAGCCAGCCTTGCCCGAAACATGCTGGCGACTGGCGTCGTTATCGCTGTGGCTCTGCTCGTTGGATTCAGGCCTTCAGCCGGTCTTCTGGATTGGATTCTCGCCATCGGCTTGATCGCGCTCTTCATCTTTGCCTTCACCTGGCTTTATGCCGCCATCGGCCTCGTTGCAGGCAGTCCGGCAGCGGCCAGCAGCTATGGATTTGCCCTGCTCTTCCTCCCCTACCTCTCCAGCGCCTTCGTTCCTACTGAGACGATGCCGATATGGCTGCAAGGGGTCGCAAGCAACCAACCGATCACGCCCGTCATTGAGTCCATTCGCGGGTTTCTGACGGGAGGTTCTATCCAGGATCACATTGGCTGGGCAATTGGATGGTGTCTGTTCATCCTTGTCGGGTCCATGGTATGGAGCATGTGGACGTTTAAGAGAAAAGCCGGTCGACGCTAAATATGCATAGGGTCGACAGCTATCCAAGGATGCTGCGGACCACGCACCGTGCGCATAATGGAGCAGTGCGCACGATGTAGCAATGCTTTTTTAAGAGCCAATCTGGACATGGCATCTGCCTACCAGCGGATGTCATGTCCGTCCCGGAACGATATCAACCAAACCCGACGCTTGATAAAACATCCGTTTTGGGCCTAATCAACCAGCAAAAAAAACCGATCCTCATGCGAGGATCGGTTTTTTTACCCAGCTGCGGCGCGCTTTTACTGCACTCTCTTACGGCAAGCTCTTACTCCACACTCTTACTGCACTTTCTTACTGTACACTCTTACTGCACACTCTTATCCACCACGACCTGTAACTGTAACTTTGGCCGATATCATTACTTGTCCGACTTTCCCGGCTGTGTCTTGGTCTGGAGATAATGATCAATGCCGTCCAGAATGCGTTCTAACCCGAAATCAATGTCATTGCCAATCGGATTCACTTCCTCGTTGTCTTCCGTATAGACCCCCGACATCACAACCGGATACAGGAACGGAAACCGATCCGGCTTCATAAGCTGTTTCAGCGCTGCCGTATAATCGATTCCACTGAACTGTTCCGGGGTGGAGCCTGCCTGTATGGCGCGATCCATATCCCGCTGCATCATGCCGCTTGATCTGGCGTAATTGCTTAATAAGAGAATCAAAGACATCCGCTCATAATCATTTAGCGGGAGATCCGTCATGAACCGCAGACCCCAATCGATAAATCGCAGATTGTTCGGCGTAATGGGAATACCCGTAATCGGAATGTCTCCAAACCAGGGGTGATCCCGAAATACCTGCATCGTCGATTTGACGTAGGCCCGCATATTCTCGCGCCAGTCGGCAGAATCTTCCGGCGGAATGGGAATATCGCACGCGGCGTTCTGCATTAGCAGCAAAAGGTCGTCCTTGCTGGAAATGTACCGGTACAGCGACATGGCGGTAAAACCCAAGGAGGACGCGATTCGATTCATGGAGACAGCGGAAAGCCCTTCTTTATCGGCGATATCGATAGCCGTCTCCACAATCTGCGACAGGCTCATCTCCCGTTTCGGTCCCCGCTGCGGCGGCTTTACCAATCCCCAGCTAAGAGCCGCCCCTCTGGGCAGCTTGGATCCAATATCCGAATCCATACTCTGATCGTTTGACATAAACAGTGTATCCTTTCTGCATCCTAGCTTCTGATGTCATCGATAATTGTTTATATTATAAACAGTATATCATATATGCTCATCCTTATGTACTGGGTGCATATAAGCATCAGTGCGAGGATACCGACTTGACCCACGTATACTCAATCATGTGACAGATGCATCAAAATGTTGACCAGCTTCCCGAACGGATCGCGGACAAAAAAGCGTCTTACTCCCCAAGGCTCATCAACCGGTCCATATTCAATGGAAAAGTCTGCCCGCCTCATCGCATCCAGCACAGCCTCTAGCTCATCCACTTCGATCGACAGATCCGGGACGGGCGTGCCGCTGCCTCCCTCGGAAGCAAAGCTGATCTGTATGCTCATCCTCTCCTGCGAGCCATAAGTGGTGAGCCAGCCATGATCCATTAACATATCCAGACCCAGCACATCTTGATAAAACGTCTTGGCTGCGGCGATATCCTTCGTTGCGACATTTGCGACAATGCGTTTAACTCCCAACTTATACTCCTCCATTCATCATGACTAAAAATATCATTACATCTACGTTATACACGCCATCATGTAAAATACATAACTAAAGTGTAACAAATATTCCCAGCTAAAAAAAGCTGTTAAGATTTACTCAACAGCTGATTCGTTAGCTTCCCCTATCCCTTCGTTCCGCCCTGCAGCCCGAAGCCCTTGGACATGAATTGCTGGGAGAGAATATACATGATGATTGCCGGGATGGCGTACAGCACCGAGAAGGCGGCCAGGCTGCCGTAATCGACCATGCCATACTGCCCGAAGAACTGATAGAGCTTCAGGGAAGCCGGGAATTTCTCAGGCGACTGCAGCAGAATATACGGGACGAAGAAATTGCCCCAACTGCCCGAGAAGGTAAATATCGCCACCGTACAAATACCCGGAACCATCAGCGGTGCCACGACCTTGCGCATTCCCGTAAACACCGAAGCCCCGTCCACCCAGGCGGCTTCCTCCAGATCGCTCGGCACGGAATCCATGAAATTCTTCATCATCCAAATCCCGTATGGCATGGATGACGCTACATAGAACAAGATGACGCCCAAAATATTGTCATACAGCTTCAGCCCCAGGAACAGCTGGTAAACAGGCACCATCACAGCCGTAATCGGGAGCGATGTCATAAACAGAATGGTCAGCATAAAGGGTTTCTTATATTTCATCTGATAACGGGATAGCGGATAAGCTGCAAGCAGCGCCAGAAGAACAACCAATACGGCTTGGCCAAGCGACATCACCAGACCAATCAGGTAAGCGCGCTGGTTCTCGCTGCTGGTAATCACCTCAACATAGTTAGCGCCGGTAACCTTGCTGGGCATCTTCAGCGATTGCATCGCATTCGGATCGACGGAAGCCACGAGAACCCAGAGCAGCGGCAGCACAAAGCAAATGCCGATCCCCGTAAGGATCGCGTACGGCAGAATACGATACATTAATTTACGTTGTTTGGCATTCATATGATCTCACCTCTGGTTACTCTTTCATCGACCTGATATACAGCAGGCTTAAGACAATCCCGATCAGCAGCAGCAGCAGCGAAATGGCGGTTCCATAGCCTAATTGATAGTTCACAAATGCCTGATTGTACATGAAGATCGGCAGGGTCGTCGTAGAATTGCCCGGACCGCCCCCGGTCATCGCATAGATGAGTCCGAACACCCCAAGCGTCTGCAGCGTAACCAGCATCATGTTGGTTGTAATGGTGCTTTTAATGTACGGAATAATGATACGCGTGAAGATTTTCCACTTGGAGGCTCCATCCACCACCGCCGCTTCCTCAATTTCGTTAGGAACATCATCCAGCGCAGCTTGAAATACCAGCATCGAGAAGGCCGTACCGTGCCAAATGTTCGCAAGAATGATCGTCAGCATCGGGACGGTAAACAGCCAGGTCACTTCCGAAAATCCAAAAAAAGTGATAATTGCATTGAGCGTGCCCTCATCCCCGAAGAAGCTGTACAAGCAAAGAGCGCATACAATCTCGGGCGTCACCCAGCCCGCAAGCACAATCGTTCCAATCACTCGCCGAAAAGTCTTGTTCCTCTGCTTCATCAGCAGGGCGATCAGAAATCCCAGCACCTGCTGCCCGATCACCGCCGAGCCGATAAGGAAAACCAGCGTGTTCCATATACTGATTCGAACCGTGGGGTCCTGGAACATCCGGGCATAGTTGTCAAGGCCGATAAACTTAAGCTCCCTCGCCGCTTCGCCGGTTAACGCCAAGTTGGTGAAAGAATAGAAGAATGTTAACAGAATCGGATATATAAAAAACACGAGCATAATCGCGATTGAAGGAAGCAAAAAAAAGAGCCAGGTATACGTTTTTCTTCGTTTCGGGTAAACGTCCACGGACAGACTGCTCATGTGTCTTCTCCTTCCATGCAGTTGATCTGAAAAACCGCTTGCCCAAGCCTCCGCAATGAATGGAGCGCTTGAGCAAGCCGGTTCTGTGTGTATATCGATTATTTCTCCACGATATGATCCGCTCCGACAATGCGGGTAACGTCCTGCGCATATTTATTCATGGCATCCGCAGGCGACGTTCCCGTTGCCACGGACTCTACCATCGTCTGGATCTGTGTCGACACTTCCGGATACTTCTCCTGCGCCGGTCTGAACTCTGCATTCTGCAGGTATTCGGTCGCGATTTCGTTAAACGGCATTTTTGTATATTCCGGATCCTTGGCAACATCGGCACGTACCGTGATATTCCCTGAGGACATAACAAGCTTCTGCGTATTATCCTTGTTTAGCGCATATTTGATAAATTCCCAAGCCTCGTCTTTGTTCTTGGAATTGCTTGGAATCGACAGCGCCCACCCTCCGGCCAGCGTAATGGACCCAGGGTCCTGCCCTTGGCTGGTCGGCACCGGCGCGAAGCCGAGCACATCTTTGTATTCAGGCCATGGCGCCGCGCCTGATTCCATATAGTTGCCCGTAATCCATGAGCCATCAAGTGAAATCGCCAGCTTGCCCTGCGGAAGGTATTCACGGGAAGCCGTGTTGCCTGCCTGGCCGTTCAATACTTTGGAGAGCGGCGGTCCGAGTTTCTCCTTATTAACCGTCTCCACAAAGGTCAGCGCATCGAGAATGCCCTGGCTTTTCGTAATCCATTTGCCGCCGGCATCGTCATACAGTCTTTCGCCTGTTCCGTAGAGCAGCATTTCATAGGTTTGCATGGAGGTTGCTTCGCCTGTAGCCTTGCCCATGTTCATCCAGATCGGCACAACGTCAGGCGCCTTCTCCTTGATCGTTCGCGCAGCGCTTAAGACCTCCTCCCAGTTCTTAGGCTGCCAATCCTCCGGAAGACCTGCTTGTTTGAAAATGTCTTTGTTGTACCAGAGGCCCCTGGAATCCGTATTGTACGGTACGCCGTACACCTTGCCATCGCTAGCGGTAACCCCCTTCTTCATCGCTTCAATGAAGGAACCGTTGCCCCAGTCTTCCCATGCCGCCAATTTATCGTCAAGCGGTTCCAGATAGCCTGCGCTTGCATCAGAGTTCAGGATAAAGGTATCCTCTGTCACAATATCCGGCGCCGTATCTTTGGACTTGAGCGCCAAGGCCACCTTGGCAAAATAATCGCCTTCCGATGCCTGAATCGGTGTCGGCTTAATCTCTACGCTTTTGTCGGAGTAACTTGCCGATAGTTCCTTGAGCCATTTATAGAACGCTCCGTTCTCGCCGATTCCGTCATCCCGAAACGTCACGGTAATGATTTTCTTGGCTGTCTCTCCATCCTTTCCCGGCTCCGGATCGCCGGTATCGGCTGGGGTTCCCTTACCCCCGGTACAACCGAATAACAAAGAAACGCTTAATAAAGCCGTCGTTACTAGCCAAAAACCCCTCTTGCTTGACTTCATACGAATCCCTCCTTTTGGCTGCAGCAATTTGATATATTATCCAAATTTTGTATACGCTTACGAGAGCGTATATATAACTCTATTTTGAAAATAGTGGGGATATTCGGAACTTTTTTTCGTAACAAATAGGCCGCTCAATATGAAAGCGACCTATAACAGCCATTCTTCTGCATTTTCTCATCATATTCTTTATTTTCATAACAGGATATGCAATCAACTAATTACCAGAAATAGAAAATATTAATATATAAATGTGAGTCTATTGATTGATATTAAGTTCCTTCCTATTTAGGTCTTTACTTTTGCTGGAAATCCAATTATATTTGTATGCACAAACAATTAAATGAACATACTGGACTGGAACCATACCAGTAATAACCTATGCCATTGGAGGTATACCATCCATGAGTGACCGCTTGATTTTTTTGTTGGCTTTATTCTCGGTAACAGGATCGGGACTCATAGCCGGGCTGTTCTTCGCTTTCTCGTCTTTTATAATGACAGCACTGGCCCGGATTCCCAATGAACAGGGGATTCATGCCATGCAGTCCATCAATGCAACCATTCTCAATCCTTTGTTCGGCACATTGTTTACAGGCACTGCATTAACCAGTATCGTGCTTGCGGTCTTATCCATCATGCGCTGGGGGGAACCCGGCTCGTTGTACTTGCTTGCCGCCAGCCTGCTTTATTTAGCGGGATTCATCGTAACGATGGCGTTCAACGTCCCGCTAAACGACGCACTGGCCGCGGTTGACCCAGGTAGCGGTGCCGGAGGCGAGGTATGGATTAACTACCTGAGACGCTGGGTGCCATGGAATCATGTACGAACCATCACTTCTTTAGGGGCGATGATCCTGTTTGTTTTTGCCATACGGCATCTCCCTTAAGACGGGATCACGGGAATGGGGCGGCTATAATCCATAATCTTTGAATGCCTCCCCATCGTACCACATGTTATTAAATGCCGATTCAAAACTTGCGCCTGTCGCTTCATCCTGAATGATCACGGCAATATCATCGTTCTCTTCCACGGCCGACTGGAAGTAATTGAATGAACCCACTTCCACCTTCGTTATCGTCAAGCAAAATTCATGCATCTGTGGGTATAACGCCCACCGCTTGTTTGATAAAATTGTACAATTCTCCGTCCATCCCATAGGATAATGCATCATCCGGATACTCCGCATAGTACTGCTCTGCTGAATGAATAAACTCTTCATTTATATGAACCCATGACGACATCTTTTCACTCCAAATCTTCGCCAATATCCTCACCTCGTCCTCATGTGGTGCCATGCCCTTCTCATATAACCTTCGAAATTCGGAAAGAAGCCGAGCCCCTTCAGCCTGCAATTCCTCCAGTTCGTTTTCTTTCACCAAGCTGAACCATTTCTTCATCTCTTCGGATTGCGGTGCTTTAAAATGCCGACTCTCCGTCATCCTCATCAACAGAATCGCCATCAATAAACGCTCACTAGACACGTGTTCTCCTGATAGGAACAACTTATCGATTCCCTCGATTCGACTACGCAGCTCCGTCAAAAATTCGATTTGATCGTTCAATTGAGCGAGCTGAATATCCATCATATCTCTAAGAGAATGTCCCGATTCATTCATGGTTAATTTGATATCCTCCAATGAGAATCCTAACTGCTTCAAGGTCATGATTTGATGCAGTTTAACTACGTCGTCTTCGGTATAGAGACGGTGACCCGCTTCCGTATTTTCCGAGGGGGAAAATAGCCCGATTTGATCATAATGGTGCAGCGTTCGAACGGTTATCCCTGTGCGCTTCGCAAGTTCACCGACTTTCCAATTTCGCTTACGGATACGATCCCCTCCCAAGAATAGTTGAACGACTCGACTCAATCATAATGTAAGAAGCTTTGTTCCCCCTTGCACCTGACGCTACGTCAGGAATTATACTGCAAATAATACGATCCAACTACTTTTCAACAGTAAATACCATCAGAAAGGACTATAGGATACAATGCAGAATGGAAACTTCGTACTACAAACTTTAGCCTACAATCATCAAGTGCGCATTTTGTTTGTAGAGAATACTGAAATTCTTAACGATATGTGCCATCCCCCGTCGATGCACAAACTGCTCAAAACAGCATGGGGACAAACCATAACCTCCGCTTGTCTGATTATAGGAACATTAAAAGACAATCAAAGATTAAGCTTAAAAATCAAGTTTAGTAATGCGCGTCATAAAATGTTTGCTGATGTAGACAGCATGGGGAATGTACGGGGATACCTCAGTGATGAACTGGTACACATAACCCCGGATCAGCTGAATCATATACATCTTAAACAAATAGTCGGTGATAAGGGCAGCATTCATATAACGAAGGATTTAGGCATGAACAGCTTGTTCACCGGAATTACGGATATGCCTTATCGTAACATCATAGATGACTTGTCACATTACTATCAACAAAGCGAACAAACATCCACCGATTTCTACAGTTATATCCAATTTAATGAGAACGATGAAATTGTTTTAAGTAGAGGTATCATGGTTCAGCTTCTTCCCGGCTGCCCCCCGCATCGGATTCAGCAGATAAAAAAGGAGCTCCGAATGCATCAGTACATTTTGGCGGATAAATCCAACGGTCTCATGGAAATACCCGGCAAGATTTTCAAAGACATAGAGATTGTCGGGAATATCCCGATTCAACATTTCTGTGGCTGTTCAAAAGAAGTGTTATACCCCATACTTCATTCACTAGAAAAGAAAGATTTGAAGTACGCTGTTATGAAAGCAGAACCGATTGAACTTGTCTGCCATATTTGCGGCAGCAAATACGATTTCGAACCCCATGAAATTGCCGGACTCCTCTAGCTCTCTTCATGGGCACACCAAGATCTAAACAAACTTTCTAACAGAAAACCCATACCAAATCTACCGATTCTTCATTAGATATACTATCAATCTAGTAAAGGCGGTGGAGATATGGGGATTCTTACGATAGATAAGTGGAATCACGCATGCCAACTTGACACTTCAGCCAAGCCGCGTCGTAACATCGGATGGATTTCAAGCAATTGGAGCGGATACAGCGTCACAGGAAAAAAAGGGGCCTTCAAACGGATATCCGCCAAATGGAATGTGCCGTTTGTTCGTCCAAGCCGTTCAGCGACCTATTCCTCTGCATGGATCGGAATCGACGGGTTCCGCAACAGCAATCTGATACAGACCGGAACGGGTCATGAATTCATAGACGGTAAGGCTTACTATTATGCATGGTGGGAGATTCTCCCCGCCTCGGTTACGATCATTCCGCTGCCAATTCAGCCGGGGGATCGGATGCATGCCAGCATCAGCAAGCGCAGCGGTTCTAACTGGTTAATCTGCCTTCGAAACGTATCACGAAATTGGATCTTTCGAACACTACAACGTTACAATGGTCCACAGACCTCGGCGGAATGGATCGTCGAAGCGCCGCAGGTCAATGGGGCACTTGCAACAATGGCACGGTTATCGCCTGTCGCCTTTTCCTGCTGCCGCGTCAATGGGAAAAGTCCAAAACTCACAGCCGATGACGGAGGCATTATGCTTCAGAATTTAAGCGTTACTTCCATACCTTCCAATCCGAACAGGGCAGGAGACCGGTTCGTTGTCAAAAGTGTTCCTCAATAGAGACATGACCTTCAGGCAGCGTCAAGGATGATCCTCATGATGATACGAAGCAGCTGTAAACCCCATAACCAACAACAGCCGCTGCATACCGGAAAAGTCCGGCATGCAGCGGCTGTTTCTTTATCATGATTCGTAAACCTGTTTTCCCTTGAACAGTGCGGCCCGGCGCCGTGACCGTCTGGCAACGGCTTCTGCGGAGCAGCTGGCTTCTACAATCACCGCGTCCGCCGCATCCCCGACGTTAGGCCAGGCATAGCGGCCGTCCTGGTCTAACGGCGTCACGCCTCCCGTAATAAACCCGAGAGCCTGTCCGAGGGAACGCTCATCGGACATATGGAAGCGTTCGGCCAGCAAGCCCGCTTTGTCCAGATTATCCCCTTTGCCGAACGGGGACCAATGGTCCATTATGCTGTCTTGCCCAAGAGAGATGTCTACACCACGGCGGTGCAGCTGCGGAATCGGAATGGTTCGGCCAAGCGGTACGGAAGAGGTGACCGAAATGCCCAGATCCGCCAACCGAATCGCCACCTCATCTACTTCGCTTGGTGAGACATCCGCGAAAGCCAGCGCATGGCTGAGCGTGACTCTCCCATTCCAACCCGCCTCTTCCGTAAGGTCAGCCACGCGCTTAAAGGTGTTCAGCCCAACATGTGACGACTCATGCAGGTGCAGGTCAATGCCGGCGTTGGCTTCAACAGCCAGCTCCATCACGGTGTTCAGTGATTTCTCCATGTTCTCATCCACCATTGTAGGATCCAAGCCCCCAACCAGCGCTGCGCCGTTTCGGAGCGCATCCCTGACCAGGGATACGGACTGGCTGCGAAGCAAGCCGTGCTGAGGAAATGCTACAATCTCAACAAAAGCTTTTTCCCTGTATCCTTCAACCGCCTGCAAGGTGGCCTCTAAATTTCTCAAGCCGACAACAGGATCCACATTGCAATGGGAGCGGATATGCGTAGACCCGTAGCGCAGCAACAGGTCAAGCAGTCCCTCCGCTCTTTCCTTGGCGGTAGGAAGAAGCTCCGGAAGCAGCCTCTCTTCCTCCTCGATTCGGCTGAAGATCCCATGAGCCGGACGTCTCGGTGCCTTCCATGGGCCTCCATAATAGGTTTTGTCCAGGTGGATATGCATATCCCTAAATGATGGGAGCATCAGATCCCCGTTCATGTCCCGTGTCGGCAATAACGTATCAGGCAAAGCATCCGCAGGGCGGATCTCGGAGAAAGCCTCATTCTCTATTTTCACATGAAAAAGTCCCGTTTCGGTTCCGATCACGACGTCATCCTCGTAGCGATAACCCGTCTCCAGACGGACATGCAGCAGCCAATATGCATTACTCTGTTCGATCATAGTGTTCATCCCCTTCTCGTTTATACCTGCCTTCTATTTGCCTCGCTCTTCGTTTACAGCGTCCAATAAGATGCGCTCGATCTCTTGGTATCCCCGCTCCCTGGCATGCTGCAGGGGAGTTACGCCATTCCCGTCGGGAAGCCCAGCGTCCGCCCCATGCTCCAGCAGCAGCTTCACGATGCGCTGATAATGCTCACTGCCGTCACCGAGAATGACAGCCTCAAGCAGCGCGGTCCAGTTCAAGTTATTAATATGGTTCACATCGATGTCGGTCCGGGTCAGCAGCTCTTGAACAATCTCTACATGTCCGCGGTCGGAGGCCGGTATGAGAGCCGTCCCGCCAAAACGGTTGGTCAACGTCACATCCGCATCGGCTTCGATCGCCAACCGCAAAATTTCCACCATTCCTTCTGCACCGGCATACAAAAATACATTATTTAGTTGCTTATCTCGAATATTGATATCAGCGCCAGCCTGGATCAAAGCCTCTACCGTTCCGACATGATTGTGGTAGGTTGCAGCCATTACCGCTGTTCTTCCCTGCTCATCCGTCGCATTGATGTTTGCGCCGGATTGAAGAAGCTGGCGTACTTGCTCCGTATTGCCTTGCTCGGCATATTCAATGAGTTCATGATCCATATTCTGCACCTCTTCTTTCTCCAGATTAGGTTGACAGGCCGACAGGAGAAGGATTAATAGAATCGCTGATAAACGCAGCACTCGATGCTCCCTCCTCTTTCTATCGTGTATATTGGTATGCTAACATGAGACAGAACCATATGAAAAATACTTAAAAAATTGAATTCACTAAGGTTTTTCATATACAAGGAGGATTGTTTCAACCTATGGACATCAGACAGCTCCGGTATTTTATTGCCATCGTGGAGGAAGGTACGATCTCGCTTGCCGCCAACCGGCTTCATATTTCCCAGCCGCCCCTCAGTCAGCAGCTGAAAGCGATGGAGGAAGAGCTCGGGTCCGTCTTGGTATATCGTAGAGGCAAGCGGCTCGAAATCACCGAATCAGGTAAAACGCTATATAAATATGCGCTCCAGATGACCCAGCTCATGGAAGAGGCCAAAGCCGAGGTTAAAGAGGTCGGGAACGGTGATAAGGGCGCACTGAGTCTTGGCATCAATACATTATCTTCGGTAGAACTGCCGTCATGGCTGCAGGAGTTCAAAGCAAGATATCCCCAAGTTTCATATAAAATTCAGCAGAACGAGTCGTATCAGCTCTGTGAGCTCGTGAGAAACCGGTCGCTCGAATTAGCGATCGTCCGCCTGCCGCTCGAATTGGATGATTTCTCGATCCTTCATCTGCAGACGGAGCCTTTTTATATGCTCACCTCTGAGCCATCCATCGAACAAGAGATAACCCTCCCTCATATTGCGCAGTATCCGCTCATTCTGCCAAGCACGGAAGGGCTGGGCGTGTATTATACGATCCAGATGGCATTCTCGGAACAGAAACTCCAGCCGAACATCGCAGCCGAATGCTCCGACATTTCGCTGCTGCTGCGTTTGGTCGCTTCGGGTTTTGGCGTGGCGATCGTTCCCGAAACGCTGGTCAAGCAGCACTTGCCTGCTTCTGTTCATGCTTACAAAATCAAGGACACCCCGGCTGCGGCTTCCACAGCCTTGATCTGGCTGAGAGATCATCACGTCTCCAGAACGGCTCTGAACTTCATTGACTTGTTGACAAGTGCCCTATAACTACTTACTGCTTCCATAAACGGCCCCTCATAAAAAAGAAGACAGAGCTAATGAAAGCTCCGTCCTCTGGGAAGAATTTATAGCTGTTATCTTGTCCGATACAATGAACCAGCAGCCTCCTGCTCCTGCTTCTGTCCTTGGGAGTGAAGATACAGCTCTTCATAATACCCATGGGAGTCCAGCAGTTCCTGATGCGTGCCTTCCTCCACGATCCGGCCTTTGCTCATGACTAAAATCCGGTCTGCCCCCATGATGGTAGATAGGCGATGGGCAATGACTAGGGTCGTTCGCCCCTCGGCCACGAGTTGCAGCGCGTTCTGGATCAGCTGCTCCGTGTGTGAGTCCAGATTGGCGGTTGCTTCGTCAAGAATGAGAATCTTGGGCTGGAATACGATGATCCGGGCAAAGGAGATCAGCTGCCGCTCACCGGCGGACAAGCCGCTGCCCCGCTCCGACAACCGGGTATCATAGCCTTCCTTCATCCTCATGATGATCGAATCCGCACCGATAAAGCGGCAAGCCTCGATCACCCGTTCCCTCGAGATGGTCTCATCGAACAACCGTACATTGTCCAGTACCGTGCCGGAGTAGAGATACGGCTCCTGCTGAACAAGGCCTACCATCCGGTGCAGATCAGACTGTGCCAGCTCCCTAATGTCGATTCCATCAATCCGAATGCTTCCTTCGTTCACATCATAGAAACGGCATAGGAGACTGATGAGTGAGCTTTTTCCCGCTCCGGTGGTTCCGACGATCCCGATCATCTCTCCGGGTTTGATATGGAGATCCAGGTCCTGAATGACCGGCGCCCCGCCTTCGTAACCGAACGTAATCCGGTCAAAGTCAACGCGTCCCTCAACTTTTGCTTTCTCAATAGTCACCGGCTTGCGTTGATCGGTAACCTCAGGCTGAATCGCCAGGAGGCCCCATATCCGGTTAATCGCCACCGTTGCCGATTGCAGCGTATTCCACTGCTGGGTGATCGTGTTGATCGGCTGGAAGAATAAACGGATATACGTTATAAAGGCATACAGCACGCCGAACTCCAGCGTTGTCCCCAGGACGGCTTGTCCACCGAGCCACGTCACGAACGCAATCGCCAAGTTGTTCAAAATTTCGTAGGAGCGGTTAAACAGCACATTCGTCCGGATCTCCCGAATATTGGCCTTGAAGTAAGAGCCGTTCCGTTCCTCGAACTGCTTCTCCTGCTCCTTCTGTTGATGGAAAACTTGAATCAGGTTCATCCCCGAGAGATTCTCGGCCACAAAGGCCACCAGCCGGGATAACCGCGTTCTGGCCATCTGATAGGTGTGGCGCATATAACGCCGGAACGCAATGGCGATTCCTGCAATGATCGGCAGCAGGATCAAGCAGTATAAGGTCAGCGTGACATCCAGCTGGAACATCAAGACCAGAATGAAGATCAAGGTGAAGCCGTCGCGGAACAGGCTGAGCAGCACCTGGTTAAAAAATTGATTAATCGCTTCGGTATCACTGGATACATGCGTAATCAAGCTGCCGCTCGGCACTTTATCGAAATAAGACATCGACAGCTTGGATATATGGGCAAACAGCCGTTTGCGAATGCTCGCTACAATGCTCTGCCCCGCCTTTTGCAGCAAATTATTTTGCAAATAGGTGAACACCATACTGAGCAGCGATAACAAAAAATAGATACCACATATGATCATCAGGCTCCGAAAATCGTTCTTGCCGACCATCAGATTATCATCGATTGCGATTTTCATCAGGTACGGCTGCAGCAGCTCTGCCGATATGGCAATCAAGGTGCAGCCGATAAACCCGGCAAAGATCAGCCGATATTCCTTCATATAACCCGATAAAGCACGAAATGTGGATATATATTTGGGCTTGGACTGAGGAGCATTCAGATCCGCCTTCTGGTCCAGCTGCCAATTGTTAATGGCCTGTGCCATGATGCTTCATCCCCTCTTCCTGAATGTCATGCAGCGTTCGGTACAGTCCATCCTTCGACAGCAATTCTTCATGCGTACCCCGCTGAACGATCTCTCCCTGATCCAGGACGATGATCTCATCGGCATGTTTCAATGCACTGATCCGGTGGGCAATAATGATCGTGGTCTTCCCAGCGCGGATATCGCGAATCGTCTCCATAATTTCGGTCTCCGTCACCGCGTCGACGGCGCTTACGCTATCATCCAGAATGAGGATAGGTGCATCCTTAATCATCCCCCGTGCAAGGCTTGTCCGTTGGCGCTGTCCTCCGGAAAGCGTAATGCCTCGCTCCCCTAAGCGGGTTTCGAACTTATCCGGAAACTCCGCGATGTTGTCATATACGCGTGCTTTTCGCGCTGCTTCCTCAACGACAGCCGGCTCCGTGTCCCGTTTATAGAAGGCAATATTCTCGCGGATGGTCGAGCTGAACAGGAAGCCGTCCTGGGGAACATAGGCGATCCCTTCGCGCAGGCTTTTTAATGTAAGTTTCCGAATATCCACGCCCCCGATCAGCACTTTCCCCGGAGGCGGATCGTAGGTGCGCAGCAGCAGCTTCATCAGCGTAGTCTTGCCGCTTCCCGTTCGGCCAATGATGCCCAGCGTCGATCCTGGCGGAACATCCAATTGAATGCCGCGCAGAACCTGTCTATTCCCCTCCTCTTGACCATTCACATCATCATAGGAGAAGGATAAATCACGCACTTCGATGCCTGGAATCTCCTGATTCAGCGCCTTGGCGCCAGGCAGTTCCTTAATGTCGGCCTGCTTGCCAAGCAGGTCGTTCAATCGGTCAAGCGAAGCTCTCGCGCGCTGAACGACATTAATGACATTGCCGATCTGCTGCAGCGGATTCATCAGCATGCGAATGTAAAGCGTCAATGCGACAAAGTTTCCGACCGTAATGCGGCCCAGAATCGTCAGGTAACCGCCGAATAAGAGGGCGATAATGAGTGAGGTGGCACCCAGAAACGGAATGATCGATTGAAAGAGCGATGACACGCGAACCAGCCGCAGCTGCTTGTCCCGGATGCGGTCCACCGTCGTCCCAAAGCGCCGTTTCATCGTGTCTTCCACCGCGAACTTCTTGGTGACACGGATCCCGCCAAACTGCTCCTCTGCGGATTCCGTCATCAAACCCAGCGCTTCCTGAACCTGCAGCGATCTTCTCCTGATAATCGGCCCGAGCCAAACGACAATTACCGGAATCAGCAGCAAGGGAGCGATGCTCGCAGCCACCAGATACAGCGGTACGTTCGTTATTAGCAGCATGACGATCGTGGAGACCAGAAGGATGGAGGAGTTTGCCGTCTGATTGATCCCCATCGAGATCGCTTCTCTTACTGTCGTCACGTCATTCATGAAATAACTTAGCAGCTTGCCAACGCCATTCTTGGAATAAAATCGCTCGCTGAGCCCCGTAAAGTGGACAAACAATCGGCGCCGGTTCATAAATTCGAAATACCGTCCCGTGTACATCACCAGAAACTGGCCGATGCCGCCGATGATGGCAAAGCCGACACCGATGCCCAGCAGCGTCCAACTGTACTGCACGATACCGTCGACAGACAATAAACCATCCTTCAGTTCATCCGTGAAATTGCCCAGCACCCTCGGGAAATTAACGTGAATGATGTTAGCAACCAAATGGCAGCAAACCGACAATACATAAAACGGCCACGTCTTCCTGAAAAAATCTCCGAGTATTCGATGAGAGTCCAATGTCCTATATCACTTCCTGTCCCGTTGTTGGATTGATTAGTCCGTTACGTTTTCCTCCTTCCATACGTTTGCTGTGATACTCTCATATTAATAGGTTCTAGAAATAAATCGGTCCTCCTTCCTGAACGGCCATATGATTTATTCAAATTTAGACATACTAGAGTAACAATAATCGATGTAATTTCACTCCAATCATCTAAAGAAAAAAGCCGCAAACCTCGGTCGCGACTTTTTTAAAAAGGTGTTCCTATGGATGACATGGATGACGCTATCCTGATTTTCGGCTCACGCTCACACGGCCAACCAAGGTGCCGGCTCGCCCGAATAGGTCAGCGATAGCTTATGCATGGCCCGGGTACAAGCAATGTAGAGTAAGCTTCGATCCATCTCGGAACGATAGTTTTCGGCGTCCGCAAAAGGAACGATAACCTGATCGAATTCCAGGCCCTTGGCCATATGGGCGAAGGTGATCGTAATCCCATCCTGAAAGCGGTCGCTGCTAAAATCGAGCAGATTCACGCTGCCCCCAAGCTCTTTGATGAACTCATACACCTGCCGGGCCTGTGAAGATGTTTTGCATAGGATCCCCATCGTCTGCATTCCGGAATCTAAAAAGTGACGGCTAAGATCTTGTATGAACTCCAGTTCCTGCTGGGCGTCACGACACCGGATCACCTGCGGTTCTTCTCCATGCCGCTCCACGGGAATCATGGTGCTGCCCGGATGGATCCGCTTCGCAAGTCCCATAATCTCCAGCGTGGAGCGATAGCTTTTTAACAACTCAATCGTATCGGCATGTGGAAACACGCCCTTGATATCATGCAGTGAAGTGGACGTATATACGTTGACCGACTGATTGCTGTCCCCAAGAATCGTTTTTTTGCACGAAAACCATCTGGAGAGCACGGCATATTGAATGGGTGTATAATCCTGCATTTCATCGACCAGCAGATGCTTCACCATATCGTATGACGTGCTTCCCTCCAAATACATATTGAGATACAGCAGCGGAAAAACGTCTGCATACTCGATCATTTTCCTTCCTTTCATGACGAACATGTCCGGTATGTTCCTATACGAGAAGAATTCCTTGTACATGCTGAGTGCATTTTGAAATTTGAACATTTTCTTGATCGCGGTTTTGACCTTTTTGGCTTCTGCCGCAGTCAGTCTCTCTCCATCCTCTGTACGAACCCGGCCTGACAGGATGGAGGCCGTCTTCTCCAAGCGCTGCCTGAGCGGCATGGTCATGATGCCAAGGTAAATGTCCCTGATCTCCGAAGCCAAAATACATACGCCCTTCAGCTGAATATCCGCAGGCAGGAGGAACTGCTCATCTGCATATTTCATATAAGCCTCCAGCTCGTGTACGAAGTGCATACTGGCCTTATACCGGATCCGTTTAATGACCTGCTCGTCATGGGTGCTCACGATTTCGTTCACCTGTTCGGAGAAGGTCTGAAACTGACATAATCCACCCAGCTCTTTGGCAGCAAGCTCCTCCATCGTAACCTCCATGATTTTCTCTTCGCCAAGCTCTGGCAGAACGTTGGATATATAATCGGAGAACACTTTATGGGGGGATATAATGAGCACGTTGCTGGAAGTCAAGGTCTCCTTATGGCGGTACAATAGAAACGCTACCCTATGCAGAGCCACTGAGGTTTTGCCTGAGCCTGCCGCCCCCTGTATGATCAGCTCATTTGCGGTTTCGTTTCGTATGATGGCATTTTGCTCCTGCTGGATGGTAGCCACAATATTCTTCATCTTCTCGTCCGACGTGCTGCTGAGCTCCTTCTGCAGAACGTCGTCATTGATGTTCATGGAGCTCTCAATCATATATTCCATATGACCGTCTTTGATTTTGTACTGCCTTTTGACGGTAATTTCGCCTTGCATCCTGCCCATGGGCGCTTCATACGACGCAGGACCGACATTGTAATCATAGAACAAGCTTGCCACCGGCGAGCGCCAATCATAGATAAAATGCTCCTGACTCCCTCCGTCCGTGAAAGAATGGATGCCGATATAGTAAGCACCCTCTTCAATCGTTTCATTCGTTCGGAAATCCACCCTGCCAAAATACGGCGAGGCAAGTAGTTTGCGAATCTTTTGCAGCCTGGCCACCGTCTTCTCTCCCGTATCAATCGATAAGGAAATATCAACCCGGTTGGCCGCTCGTTCCGCCGCATCCAATTGGGCCATGTTCACCCACAGATATTTCTTCGCTTCAATGATATCCTTATACGAATCGGACACCTTCCCCTCTAATTCCTCCGATGCTCGATAAAGCTTCTTTAATACAAACTCTAGATATTCCCGCTCTGCGCTTTCGCTTGGATTCAGCATTCGTAAATTCCCCCTCTATGCTAAAGAATAGCTCTAAGTATAGGGGTTTCCCGAAAAAAATATAGACTTATACTTTCCGTTGTAGTATTGTGTATTTATCGTGGGTCCAAAAATACCTATACGATCTACATCAACCATAATGACGATACATAGATGAAAAACCAGGCTGCATGCTGATGCAAACCTGGTTTTTTTATGCATATTACCGCTCGTTTTTTGTCTGGTACAGATACAGTGTAAGCGGGGTGAAAATAGCGATAAACAGCACGCTGACTCCAATTCCGGTCATAATCACAGGCATGGTTGCCGTGCCGTTCATCAGTCCCCTGACGGTGGCTGCCGCCATACTGATCGGATTCAGATCGATGAGAATGCCCGTCCATTTTGGCATCGTCGACGAATCCACCAGAATGTTGCTGGCGAACAGCAGCGGGTATATCGCAATCATGCTGGACCCCGAAACCGTCTCCGGACGTTTGGCCACGACGCCTATCAGCGCAAATATCCAGCTGACGCTGAATGCAAAAAATAGGATGAAAGCAATGGCGAGTACAATTTGGATGACGCTGCCCTCGGGGCGGAAGCCCAGCGCAAGCCCTGTACCCAGAGCAACGATAACGCCGACCGTATAGCGTAAACCATCCGTCAGGATGGAACCAAGCACGGAGGCGGGCTGCCAAAAGGGCAGCGTTCGAAAACGATTGTATACCCCTTTGGTAATATCCGAGCATATCGTGGTTCCGCTATACACCGTCATAGGAACGACTGTCAGGATCAGAATGCCGGGCAATAGGAATTGAATATAAGCCCCGGTTGACCCGGCCATGGCTCCGCCGAACAAGTAACTAAATATAAGCAGCAGCAGAACCGGCGACAGAACCGCGTCCATCACCAGACCAAATCCGTTATGCTTGGTATGCTGCCAGGTTCTCCACATAAATATTCGAATTGCCGTCAGGGCTTTGGGAGGATCTGTGTCGGCTTGGCGAACAGGCAGCACACCGTCCTTATTCGCTGTATGATGGCTTACTCTCATCACGTGCCCCCCTTCGACTTCGCGTGGGTCTGTGACAGAAAGACCTCGTCCAGACTCGGTTCGCTCAAGGCGAAATATTCAATGGCGAACCCGTTCTTCATCAGCGTACAAAGGGCCTGATTCGCAGCACTTGCATTCTTCACCGGAATCTTATGTACCAAACCACCTCCCACACTTGATTGCGGCTTTGCGGATCGAGGCCAGTTGTCGGCTCATCCAGAAAAATAACGTCGGGCTCGGTAACGATACTTGCGGCAATATCCAGCCGTCTCCGCATCCCGCCAGAGTAACGCTGTACCGCGCGGTCCTTCGCTTCGCTGAGTCCAAAAGATTCGATCAGCTCCTCGCTTACGGATCGAGCTATTTTCGCCGAATAACCGTAAAGTCTTGAAATCAGCATTAAATTCTGAAGACCGGAGAGTCCTTCATCCAGTGCTGCAAACTGGCCTGTCAGGCTAATCTTTCTCCGAACGTTCCGGGCATTGCCCACGACATCAAACCCGGCCACGCTTGCGAACCCCCCATCCGGCTTAACCAGGGTGGATAACATATGGATGGTGGTTGTTTTTCCGGCGCCGTTCGGCCCTAACAAGGCAAACAACTCTCCTTGTTTGACTCGTAGATCAATTCCTCGAACGACCTCCATGCCGTTGTAAGATTTGCGAAGCTCCTTCGTTTCAATGGCGTAAGGCAAGTTTCACAGCTCCTCCTCTTTCTATAAATACCGACCTTCAGGTATGCCATGCTGGCTTATTCTTAAAAATCGTCCAAATGATCACGGACCCAATCAGCAAGCGTTGCTGCTGGCCGCCCCGTGACCTGCTCTACCGTCGGTAATACTGTATAACCGATCTCGGGCGGATTTTTTCCCATTTGCACAAAAAACTCAATCGATTCCTCGTCATAGCCTTGCCCTCTCCATTGATCCCTCGCCTGTTCCTCGGTCAATTCGACAAAGCGGATGTCCTTGCCTATTACCTCGCTTATTATCCGAACCGCTTCCGTTCGCGAGAGGGCTTCCGGTCCCGTAAGGAAATATTCTTGACCATGGTGACCTTCCTCAAGAAGTGCGGCGACGGCAACGCGCGCAATATCGGCTTCATGGACTCTAGCACTCAGCGCATGGCCAAACGGCTCGCGGACAACCCCCTCCGTGCGGATCGACTCCTGCCAATCCACCAGAATATTTGCCATAAATTCGCCTGGCTTCAGCAAGGTCCATTCCATTGCGCTCTCTCGAAGGGCGACTTCGACAGGACCTTCTTCATAGCCCACCAATACCGTTACCCGCTTTATGCCGACCTTCTCGGCAAGCTCAATAATCCGTGGATCCGTCTGCAGGGTCCCATAAGCCTCATCACTGGAGATGATCAAATGCATGGCCGTCACGCCTTGCAGGGCGGGAATCAGGCTATCCGGGTCATTGAGATTCCCGGCAACCATCTGGACGCCCTCCGGTACTTTCGCTCGCTGCGGATTGCGAGAGATCGCTCTTACTTCTATACCTTGCTGAACTAGTTGCTGCACGATGTGCTTTCCAACGGTACCCGTAGCACCTGTTACCAAAATAGTCATAATTGAACTTCCTCCTTGATCGTTGATTTACGATTCATATTTTTGGATTGCTCATCATTCATAACGTTTACGTATTTCCTCCAGCTCCTGCAGCAGGTCTTCTTTCAGTTCCGGCGGGGAGATGATCTCCACCTTGGAACCGTAGCTTAAGATCACCGAGATCCCATAAGCTTTGGTATAAAAAATGGTTTGGACATCAAGAAGTCCTTCGCCGGAGATGAAGGCCTCCGGAAATTGCTCGGTCACCCGCGGTCCGGCGGAAGAATCGAAACGGAGATGAGCCTGTATCCCCTGCACCGCCTCCTGATCCTCCCGCTCCAGGTTTCCTCTTGGGAGGAACGTGTCAGTGGATACTTCAAGACTGGATATGCGCGATACTCTGAAGATTCGTTTTGCCTGCTTTAACAAGCAGTAAGCCTCCAAATACCACACGCCTTGTTCCCAGTACAGCTGGAGCGGCTCCACTTGCCGCTCCGAGCAGCTGCCGGATGTACTCGTATAATAAAGGGTCATCAGGTTCGAGCGTTCAATGGCATTTAGAATGGGCTGTACCCATGCCCGCTCATGTTCCGACGTGCTCATATCGAATAGGATTTGTTCATGACATCCTCCGTTCAACAGGGCGGGCTGCAAGGTTCCGAGCTTCTTCATGATGGTGGTGTATCTCCCCTTCACAGTCCTTTCGATGCCCTTCAAAAGATTGTAGATCGCCAAAAAGTCATCAACGGAGAAGTGCTGCCTCGTCAGATAGAACCCGCTCATCAATTCAAAGCCGCCATCCGCACCGGGATAGGAAGCAACCGGGATTCCAGCCTGATTAATGAGGTCCACATCGCGGTAGATCGTACGAACCGAGACTTCATACCGGGCGGCAAGCGTCGTGGCCGTCACTCTTTTTTTGGTCAACAATTCCATCGTAATGCCTAGCAGCCTGTCGAGTTTCATCGTTAACACTCCTCGCGTGTCGTACTTTTTGACTTCTGAATCGAATGATAAATCATAAATCCTGACATCTAGTATGTCAGGATTAAATATTGTTCCTGTTGGAATGGGGATTATTTGGGCAAGCGAAAGCCACCCGACCTCCAGGCTCACCTTATGCAAGCCCCGAAGCAGAATTCGCCGGAATCCCCGGTTGTTTTTGATCTGCACGGGAGGAACGATTCGTACACGGAGCGTCTTCTAGCAGCAAGAAGGGGGCCTGCCGCAAGATCTAAGATCTTTTGAGACAGCCCCCCCTGCTATGCCCAGCTGTTGCGTATTACGCTTTCCATTCGACCCATTCGCCATCCTGCGGAATTTCGATTTGTGCGCGCAGACCTTCCGCTGCCAGACGGCCAGATAGTCCCTCTCTTGTCACAAGGCAGTGGTTGATGGCTTCCATATGGACCGCAACCGCCTTTGTGTGGGGAGCATAACGTAGCAGTTCCACCACATCGTCCTCATCCATGATGATTGGATCTCCCGTGAGAAAACGGGCACCGCCGGCGTTGACCACCGTCATATCAGGCTTGTGGGCATCCAAAACTTCTTTCACTTCATCACACCAGATGGTATCGCCTGCTATATACAGGGTCGGCTGTCCTTCTGCCTTCAAAATAAAACCGGATACCTGCCCCATCATCTGACCGATCTCACCCGTACCGTGATGACCGCCGGTTCGGATTATCGTAACCCCTTCATATTCCAGGGTTTCCTGGACTGCCGTCACGGACGTAAAACCTTGCGATGCCAAGGTATCCTCGTCCCCCGGTTGACACAGAATCGGCGTCGTCTTTGGCAGTACATCCATAGCAGCTTGATCCCAGTGATCCAGGTGCAGGTGCGTGACCAGCACCGCGTTCGGACGGAGCTTGTCAGGCATGGAGAACGGCAGCGGCACAAGCGGATTCCGTCTGTCATTCGCAGTGTTGATGACCGGCGGGTTCGCCTTGGCATTGCTAAACATCGGATCGACCAGCAGTTCAAGATGGGCATACTGTATTCTTAACGTAGCATTACGTATAAGCTGAAGTTTCACTTTCATTTCCCCTTTGTTTCATTTAATATGGTTCTGAACCCATTATAGAGAACCCTATTATTCCCGCCTACAGCTTCGTGAAAGGAATTAGGGGAACTCACTTTCATCGTGAAAGGAAATGACCATGCCAAGCGCTCATGAACTCGACAAAGTCGATCTTCGCATATTACATCACCTGCTGGAGGATGCGAGCCTATCTCACAAAGCCATCGGACAGCAGGTACATTTGACAGGTCAAGCCGTCGGGGCCCGTGTTCGGAAGCTGCAGGATCTGGGTGTCATTGAAGGCTTTACGCTGCGCTGGAATCCGGACAAAATCGGTCTGACGGTTCATGCGTTTATTACCATGTTCATGGTGTTAAACACGGCTCATTCCGCCTTTGTATCCTTTGTTCAGTCACATGACATGGTTGCCGAAACCCATCGCGTCAGTGGTGAAGGGTGTTATTGGTTAAGAGTACGGGCCAGCTCACCCAAGGAATTGAATGATTTTCTGGAAGAGCTTCTGAAGTACGGCAATTATAAAGTCAGCCTGTCCATTGATCAGGTGAAATAAAAAAGAAGAAGCCGCGGATCCACGAGATCGGCGGTTTCTTCTTGGTATCTATTGTGAATTTTTCATATGATGCATTTTTAATGTAATTTCATTTATTTCACCGCGTTTTCTTCCGCCATCAATTCCCGCGCATATTCGTTCAAATTGATGGATTGGCCGTGATTCAACCTCGATTTCTCCGCCGCGAACGCAATAAGGTGGCTTCGCACGGAGGCACTAGCTGACGTCAGGCTCTCCTGCCCGTTATAGCTCCGAACCTCCTTCAGGAAGCTCGCCACAATTCCGCTGTCGCCCCCGCCATGCCCGCTGGACTGCGAAGGAATCGTGATCTCCGTTTTCTGTCCGGTCAGGAAATCGTAAACCGTAATCTTGCCTTCCTCTCCCCGAAGCTCGCCGCGGGTGCCCATGATCTGAATTCTGCGCTCCTGTTCATACGTGAATCCGCACATGCTGAACATCGCGGTGGCACCGCCCTCAAACTCCATGTTAACGACCTGATGATCGACCACATTGTTATCGCTCCGATATACGCAGCGGCCATAGTCCGTATCGCGAAGCCCTTGAATGATGTTCGGCTTGGTCAGCTCCTGGGTGAAATGCCCCGCCCATCCCTTGTACTGGTCGCTCAAGTAAAACCGCGGTGCCGAATACGGACAGGTTGGTTCCACCTGGCAATCGAGGCACCGATCGGCCGAACCTTCGGGAGCCTGCTCCTCCCGGAAATGCATCAGGGAGCCAAACGAAGTGACCTGCGTACACGGCCGGTCCATCAGCCACGACAGCACATCCATGTCATGGCAGGATTTAGCCAGTATCATCGGGCTTGCCTTGTCGGAGTTATTCCAATTCCCTCGCACAAAGCTGTGCGCGATATGCCAGTATCCCACATTCTCGTTCAGTTGGATCGAAGCCACCTCACCGATGGTCCCTTCCTGAATCACCCGTTTGATGGTACTCCAAAAAGGGGTATATCTCAGAACATGGCATATGGTCAGCAGCCGGTTGTTGCGAATGGCCGCCTGCTCCATCTCAAGACACTCCTTCGGTTCCGGAGACATCGGTTTCTCCAGAAGCACATGATACTGTTTCTCCAGAGCTTGCATGGTTGGGCCATAGTGCATGCGATCCTGTGTACAGATGACGGCGATATCGGCAAGGCAGGGCTCCGCCAGCAGCGGCTCCCAGGATTCATAACACCGTTCCGGAGGAATTCCATGCTTCTCGGCAAAACGGATTCGCCGCGCCGGATCGGCCTCGGCCACGGCCACGAAGGTCAGCTCATGCGGATAATCCAGGGCATAGGGGGCATACCCCCCGGCGCCGCGCGCGCCTGCCCCAATCAATATGGCTTTCAATTGTGTCATATCATGTCGCTCCTTTTAGGTTCTGCTACTCGCTTTTATTTGGTATATCGATCAGCCGCGGACTGGTAAATGACCAGATAGCGCTCCGACCCCATCTTTTGCAGGTTAGCTACGTATTGATCCCAGTTATCAAAGGACTCGTTGCCAGCTATGAATTTATCCCGCATCTCATCCACGTACGTATTAATGTCGGTCTGGATACCGGTAAGCTCGGACTGCTCATCGGCGGTAAAATTAAACGGCGGCCAGACCTTGTCTTGAGGTATGACGTACGGCTCAGCTTTTTTTGCATTCTCTACGGACGTCGGCAGGCCTTCTGCTCCCTTGAAATACTTCTGCTTCACGAAGCCCGGATAATATCCGCCAGGCCATATCAGATACTGCCCTACCGCCTGGTCCAGATTGAGACCCTCCGGATTGTTCTTGATCTCGTCCACATAATCCACATTGCCATCAGCATCTTCCTTATACGTTTCATCTTCCCAGCCCATGAAGAACATGCGGATGCCCTCGTCACTGTAGAAGTAATCCATCCAGCGGATCAGCGCGGCTGGATTCTTCGCTTTATCGGTCAGGACAAACATCCCAATGTTCCCCAGCGGAGAGCCCGTGGCGCTGAACATCTGATCGCCGTGCGGCCCCTTCAATACCGGAAGCCCTACATAACCCTCTTGGTTGTAGATGGCGATCGGGTCCACATTATCAACGACGCCGAGAAGACCTTCTACGCCTTTGGCGTCTACCTCCGTGCTCTTCACGGACATGATATCCTGCTCCAACAGGCCGTCCTTGTACAGCTTGTTCACGAACTGAAGCAGTTCCTTGTATCTTGGATCCGTCGGAATGAACCGGACCTTTCCGCTCGCCGGATCGGTATCCACGTTAATGTTCGAGGTTCCGTGATAATTGAGGCCGAACGAACCGCGCAAATAGTTGACGATACCGGTAGTTCCCACGCCGCCCCATGCATATTCATCCTTCTGGCCGTTGCCGTTCGGATCCTTCTCCTTAAACGCTTTCATCATATCGTAGAATTCATCCAGCGTCTGCGGCTCTTGAAGGCCAAGCTTTGTCAGCCACTCCGACTTCACCCACGGCGTTCCGTACAGCACGGACCGGAATTCCGGATCGTACAGCGTCGGAAGCCCGTAAATGTTGCCGTCCGGCATCGTAATCCCCTTCTCGATGACAGGATATTTCTCCATCAATGCCTTGAAATTCGGCGCATATTGATCAATCAGGTCATTCAGCGGGATAAAAGCGCCCTGCTTGCCGTATTTTAGCAGATCTGGCCTCGGGAATGCGGAAGCATAGAACATTTCCGGATAATCGCCGCCGGCGAGCAGCAGATTCCGTTTTTCCGCCAAGTTGTCCTTGTGCACCGTGTCCCACTGTACCTGAATATTGGTCATTTTCTCATATTCCTGCCACAGCTTGATGTTGTTCCAGTCCGCGTTGGCAAAGAACTTTCCGGCAAATCCGGTCACCGTCATCTTGTCACTGACAATCGGAAACCCGGTCTCATTAATCGCTGTTTTCCCTTCACCCGCGGAGTCCGATTCAGCCGTTCCTCCCGAACCTTTCGAACTGCAGCCCACCGTCAACGATACCGACAACATGCAGGTCAACAGAAGACTTCCCCATTGCTTCAGCTTCATCCGTAATCCTCCCCTTTTCATGTTCCATCCATATATCCATGCAAGGAATTATCCTTTGATGGCCCCAATCATAACGCCTTTGACAAAATACCGCTGCAGGAACGGATAGAGCGCCAGCACGGGAATATTAGCCACGACCAGCACCGCGTACTTAATGCCCTCCACTTCCCTTTGCTGCTTGATCGCCGATTCGGTCGACATTTTGACCATGTCGTTCGTTTGCCCCTGAATCAGAATTTCGCGCAGGATGAGCTGCAGCGGAAATTTATCTTTATCCGATAAATACAGAAGTGCATTGAAGAACGCATTCCAATGACCGACCGCATAGAACAAAATGGTCACCGCGATAATCGGCATGGACAGCGGCAGTATAATCCGGGTCAAAATTTTAATGTTCGAGCATCCATCGATCGTCGCGGCCTCCTGCAGCTCGCCGGGTATGGACTGCTGAAAGAAGGTACGCATAATGATGATATTCCAGATGGATACAGCATTCGGGATAATCATGACCCAGAGCGTATTCAGCATGCCGAGGTTCTTGATCAGCAAGTACGTCGGAATGAGTCCTCCGCTGAAAAACATCGTGAAGACCAGCAGCGCCATGATGGCATTTCGCCCGACAAAATCCTTCCGCGACAGCGGATAGGCTGCAAGGATGGTCATTGTGAGATTAATGAATGTGCCAAGCGACGTATACACCAGCGTATTGGTAAAGCCGCTGATGATATCCTTGTTCTGGAAAATTTTCACATAGGAATTCAGGTTGACTCCCTTGGGCCACAGCAGCATCTCGCCCCTCAGAACCGCCTGCGGGTCGCTAAACGATGCGCTGAGCACAAAGACCAGCGGGTACATAACAATGATGGTGACCAGGATCAGAATCGTATAGTTGATAACATTAAAAATGCGGTCCCCTCTGGTTTCAATTTGCATGGCTCTTTCGCTCCCCTCTTTACCAAAGACTGGTCTCGCTCACGCGCTTCGAAATAAAGTTCACGACGACCAGCAGGACAAAATTGATGACGGAATTAAACAATCCGATGGCTGCGGAGAAACTGTACTCGGCATTCTGAATCCCCATTCGGTAGACATAGGTGGCAATAATGTCGGAGCTATCCATATTCAGGTTGTTTTGCATCAGGAGCACCTTCTCAAACCCGATCCCCATAATGCTGCCCATGTTCAGGATCAAGAGGATGATGATCGTTGGCATAATACCTGGGATGTTAATATGCCATATGCGCTGAAGCCTGGTCGCACCATCGACACGCGCAGCTTCGTGCAGTTGGTTGTCTATGCCGGCAAGGGCTGCCAAATAGATAATAGAGCTCCAGCCCATGGTCTGCCATACATCCGATAGAACGTACAGAGATTTGAACCAGGAGGGCTCCGTCATGAAATTGATCGGCTGACCGCCAAACATTTCAATAAAATGATTGATGATGCCGTAGCGGGGCGACAGGAAAATCATCATCATCCCGACAACAACCACGGTAGACAGAAAGTGAGGAGCATACGTGATGGTCTGCACGAATTTCTTGAAACGTTCAGCCCGAACCTCGTTCATGAGTAAAGCCAGAATAATCGGGATCGGAAAACCGACAGCAAGGCTGTATAAACCGATGCCCAGCGTGTTCTTAATCAGGCGCCAGAAATAATAACTGTTGAAAAAACGATCGAAGTGCTCAAAGCCGACCCACGGACTGCCCCATATCCCTTGCGTTGCTATAAAATCCTTAAAGGCGATCTGGATGCCGTACATCGGAACATACTGGAACAGGATGTAATAGGCGATGACCGGTGAAATCAGGGCATAAAGCTGCCAATTACGTAAAACACGATTCCACAGTAAGCGCTTACGTTTCGTTTCAGGTACCGCGGTTGCTGCGGGCTGCAGGGTCGTATTAGCCAATGAGCATCACCTCGTATGTATGGATTAGGTTAACCTCGTTTCACTAGCAAAGCGATCTTGACATGCCATTAAAGCATTGGGATATCCGCTCATTCGGCGGATCAGTTCCAATTCACATGAATGGAGTTTGGAAAGTACTCGTTTATGATTTCCCTCCTTTTCTCTGCAATCCGTCATATGACTAAGCTACCTCCACCTCAAGCTATCCGTTAGCCAATATGGTTTTTGGAGCGCACTATATGTTAGATATAGTAACGCAACATTTTTTTATAAATAAAACCCGAACAAGTCAGGTGTTATTTCATTTCTTGGATTTGTTTTGGATATTCATTTGGTTAATTCCGGATTTTATTTGGATATATATTGGTGTATGAAAGGCATAACGCTGAGCAAGCGCAGGGCCTAATACATTAATAAGGGGAATTGATTTATTCTTATAATCCATTTATATAAAAGAAATGAAAGCGCAAACAAAAACAAAGTGGAAATATGCGAAGTGTCGTTTATTCCGAATTCCAAAATCAGAAAATCTATTCCAAACATACCATTGATTTTCACTCATAATAATATAGCAATATGGCATTGTCAAACACTTTTTGGACTTTTTTTGGCGCAAAAATCTCAAACTTTAGGTAAAACCCGCAAAAAAACAGCTGTCGGATTTCAAGCCGACAGCTGTTCGATGATCCTTTTTTTATCTTTTTCATGTCAATTAATCATACACATTGAGTCAGTTAATTTCACTTTCTTGTGAAACTTGAGGACTCCCGAACAATCAATGAGCATGGCAGTAATATTTTGGTTCCCACCTTGAAATGTCCGTCCAAATAATCCACGATGGATTTGGCAGCCACCCTGCCGATCTCGTATTTGGGCACGGAAACCGAGGTTAACGGAGGCGTTGTATATTGGGCTACATCAATGTTATCCATCCCCACGATTGCGATATCTTCCGGTATGCGACCTTGATTCTCGACAACGGCACGCATGGCTGGAATGGCAAGCATGTCGCTGGCACAAAAAACAGCCGTTGGCCATAGCTCTTTGGGAAGCCCTCCCAATAGCTCGGACATCTTGCTGAAGCTCCGATCCACATTCCATCCCGTATTCATCAGCCACTCCTCGCGCACTTCCAGGTTGGCTTCCAGCATAGCGAATTTATATCCGACATACCGTTCTTCGCTCTCCATCTGCTTGGAATACGCAGGCCCCCCGATATAAGCGATTCGCGTGTGCCCCTGGTCAATCAGGTGGCGTACGGCTGCCCTCGCTGATAAAATCCGGTCACAGTCTACAACGGGCACGGTCAGCCGCTCATCATTCAAACTCACACCCATGATGGCAACTCCGGCCTGCTGTATCAGTTCAAACAGCTCCTTGTCGTACCAGCTGACGGCTACAATCCCCTGGGCTCCTGTCTCCCTAAGCATAAGGCTTATTTTGTCCGCATCGCCGATTTCCTCGCATGTACGAACGATCGCCGGGGGCTGTCCGAGTTCCTCCATTTTTTTATGGAAACCGGCAAGAACCGTTGAGAAATACGGGTGGTCGTCCATCAGGTTTTGGGGCACGACACAGACAACCCGCTTATCGGCCATGCCGTTATCATGTACACTTTTGGATGGCTCAGGTAGTTTATATCCAAGATCAAGCGCAGCTTGCCTGATTTTCTGCTTGGTATCCTCGCTGACCGGACGGCTTGCATCATTGCTGATGGCCCGCGAAACCGTAGATATGGATACCCCGACCCGTTCGGCGATATCTTTAAGCTTAGCCAATCGCATCTCCTCCTTCGCAAAATTTGGAACCAAATTTTCCGCCATCCATTGATCATAGCATAAACTTTCTCATTTTGGGGCGTCAAATTGATGTCCATCTCATTGCTGAAAGGAAAGGTGATGTCTTGCCGATTCTTTGCGGATTCTTTCGTTTCCGGCAGTATGAAAATGCTGCATATCAGGCGCCGTTACAGCATAGCTGTCACCAGCGGTTACTCACATTAAGCTTCCAATGGCACGCGCTCTGTGCTCTCCCGCTTCCCTAATCGGAAAAGTACAAACGACACTCCCACGGCTATAGCAACGCCCCCGGCACCGATCCAGGTGATGGACGATAAGGACCATTGCTCCACGGCAACTCCTCCGATGCCTGCGCCCGCAGCCATGGCGAGCTGCATCACGGACTGGTTCAGGCCTAGCATAACCCCGGATGAATTCGGCTCCAGCTGAACGAGGTTATACTGCTGCGTCGGACCCGAAGACCAGGCGGATAACGACCATATTACAAGAATCGCAAACACGAAGATGACAGATACGGCTGCTTGGGTAAAGGTCAGAACGATTAGCGCAAGAATATGCAGAAGCATGCCACCGGTTAATGTAAGCGGCACTCCCCATCGATCCGTACTGAATCCGCCGAACTTGGAGCCGATAAGGCTGGCAATGCCAAAGGCAAACAGTGCTGCACTAATCAGACCTTCGTTCAGGCCGCTGACTTGAAGAAGGTAAGGAGACAGGTACGTATAGGCAATGGAGTACCCGCCTAGCCAGAAGAACGTGATCGCCAAACCGAGTGCGACTTTAGTCTTTTTGAGCAGCGCAAATTGCTGAAGCAGCGGCACGGGAGCATCTCCTTTTGTTTTCGGAATTGCTTTATGCAGCACGATCATTGAAACAACCCCTAGAATGGCAATGAAACCAAATACGGATTTCCATCCAAAAACAGCAGCTACGACACGACCGAGGGGGACGCCAATGATCAGGGAAGCTGTGAAGCCCATGACAACCGTAGCGATTGAACTCGCCTGTTTACCCGGCGGTGCGATTTTGGCGGCTATCCCGAGCGCCGTTACAACTACCATCCCTGCCCCCATCGCCATAATAACGCGCGCAATCACAAACGGAATATACCCCGGAAGGGCAAATGACAATAGATTCGCGATCACAAAAATACCCAATGAATAAACCAACAGCTTCCGTCTCTCCACTCTAGCGGTCAGCGCCATAAGAATAGGGGTCAAGATCGCATATACCAAAGAGAAAATCGTGATCAGCTGGCCAGCAGCGGTTATCGTAATTCCTAACGAATCCGCAATTTTATCCAAAACTCCCGATATAATATACTCTGATGTTCCCACTAAAAAACTAACGATAGCCAAAAAATAAATCTTCCATGCACCTGTCATAATTGCAAATTCCACCTTTACATTAAATTTATATATTGTGAATTGTCGATATGTTAAACCAACAAAAAGACATATCGCAATATATAGATATATAGTGCGGAGCAAGACTGAATGATTCCTTATTTCTTAAGGAATCATTCAGTACCTGCGTTATATCTCCTGCTTCAAATACTCTCCGATTTCTTGGATAACTTCTTCATCCCGCTTATAATACGTGAATTTTCCAAGCCGCTCCGTCTTGATCAAACCTGCCCGATGCAGAATCGATAAATATTGCGATGCGGTGGACTGCGTCATATTCAGTTTCTCGGTCACCTGGCTTACGCATACCCCGACTTTCCTCATATCAATCCCTTCGTGGGGTGTAAAATGTTGTTCCGGTTCCTTGAGCCACTGCAATATTTCAAGCCGCGATTCATTCGACAACGCTTTAAAAACTTCGATTGGTTTCATACGTATCATTATATCGAGAATTATCGATGTGTCAACCTATTTCCTCAAATACCTCCCGAACGAATGCCATAGCGTCTCATGGCACTCGCGTAGAACCATCCATTTGCCGTATGCAGCGCCGTCTCCTCGTCGATCCAGCCAGATAGGACCCGCTCCCACAGAAACTCGGCAGCCAGCTTCTTCACAAGTAAAATCTTGCCGTAACTCCATTCCATACAGCGGGCATCCGAGACGATAATCGAGCTCTTGCTTGCCGGGAGTGCCTCCAGACGGTACTGCATGCTGTCCCGGTAGGTGCTTGCCCGGAAGTTGAACCACCACATGCCGCCAACATGAACGTTCGGGAAATTCCAGGCAGCCTGTACCGCATCAAGATTGTTGAGCTCCGATGCAAGCACAAGCTCAAATTCACAACGATACGACTCAAACAAAGCGGTCAGCTTGAGAATCCGCTCTGTATCGTTTACCGGGAACGCCGTACCGCACCACGACCTCTCTACTCCCAGAAACAGCTGTACAAGCAGGCCGTTCCGCTCCGCAGCACCACATATGACATGCAGCAGCTCCATCAGAATGTCGTCACGCCCGCTTGCGGGCCCAATCTCCTTACGGATGTGCGAACTCGATTCATACCGCGGCAGCGTTGTCATGATGCCCGGGAGGCCAGCTTCACGAAATCCGCCGAGCAGCAGGTCAATCTCGCCTCTCACATCCAGAAAAGTCCTGGCCGGATCATTAGAATGCACCATGCGGTCAACCCATGGACCCAGCACCCCGTCAATCCGGGGGAGCAATACGGCATCATCCCGCATCCCTTGAAACGTTGCATGTTCCGGATGATTCACGACAAACCGGCGGATGTTCATCCGGTCTGCCGTTTGTTGTGCCCAGCCCTCTTCGGCGGACGCTTGCCGTACGCGAGCCATAGCTTCCTGCACCGAATGTTCATCCTTGATGGTGACTCCGTATAATTCACGCATAATGGAGGTAAATACCCAGTTCATCAGCGTGCTTCTCGTTGATTGATAGGCTTTTAGAAAAGCAGCAATTCGCTCCGCCTCCGGCAATTTATCCGCTTCATCCGGGTAGCCACCGGCTTGCAGCTCTCGGTAGAACCAGAAGTAATGGGCGATCTCCCAAAAGTCCCTTGCGCCAAGCCGGTCACCGATAAGATGGGTATGGGTATCGAAGACCGGCAGCCTCATGATTTGCTCGAAGAATACAGCTTGTTTGCCGCTCATATCATGCAAGCTCATGTGAACATCTCCTTCTCTTCATGAATCGGTTATTTCCGGTTTTCCGAGATGACAACGCCCTTCCCTTCGTTGTAGCGGTCTGTGGCTTCCTTAATAATCTCAAGGCCACCCTTCTTCTTATATTCCTCAATCACTTTCGGCCAATCCGAGATCGGCTCTCTGCCATAAATCATCTTGATCATATGATCGAGAACCAGCTTCGGCCCCACGTCATCGCCTTGCGGTGCGGTATCCGGATATTTGGAATACGCGTCCAATGCCGGGGAGAAGCGGATCGACCCCAGCCCTTCCTTGAAGACCACCGTGTCCATGAACTTGATCATGTCCTGCCCGTCCTCGGTCAACTCTTCCTTTGCCTTGTTGTACACCATATCGTGGACGAACCAGAACATGCTGCGGAAACCGTCTTCATCCATGGCTTCAGGCGTGGATGGAGGCGTGAACTTGATTGCGCCGTTCTCCCGGGTGTAAGTTTCACCTTCAATCCCGAACGAGAAATATGTCTCCGCCTCCGGCGTCAGCATCCAGTCAAAAAACTTGATAATGCCGATGGCCTTCTCCTCTGAGACCTTGCTATTAATATAGTAAGACGTATTAATGCTTGAATACAGAAGATGGCCTCCGGTGTTCTCCGGACCGCGCGGCGATGCAATGATATCAACCTTGGCGTCTGGTACGGCATTTTTCAGCTTGCCGCGGAAGCCTGCCAAAAGCTGGGCGTTGGCGGACCACATGCCGGATTTACCGCTCTCAATGTTTTTGCCATAGTCACTGGAGGTCAGGGTCGCAAAATCTTTCGGAATCAGACCTTCATCGTACATGGTCTTATAGGTCTCCAGTGCTTTCGTCATATTTTCCACGTCAAAGAACTTGGGAACAACCTCCCCGTTCTGCAGTTCGTACTGGGATGGCAGCACATCGAACGCCCCCAGAATCGTGTCGGCATATTTAAAGTTCTCCCGCATTTGATACGGGAACTCAACGCCTTCCTTCTTCATCTCACGCATTACGTCCAAAAATTCATCCACCGTTTTTGGTGCCGGGAGCCCTGTCTTTTCCAGCAAATCGGTCCGGATATACAGCCCTCTCCGGGACGGGTTGGACAGCCATGCCGGTATTCCATAAATTTTGCCGTCATAGCTTGTCTCCTGCCAGGCTTCCTTCGGCACACTCTTCATCAAATTCGGAGCATGCTCCTTCAGCAAGTCGTCAAGCGGCATAAATACGCCTGCTTCTACGGAACCGGACATCCCCTTGCTTGTAGCCCCTCCCACGTTCTGAACGACATCAGGAATATCATTAGAGGCAAACATTAAAGTCATTTTGCTATCGAAGTCCTTCAGTGGAAGCATGGTCAGTTCAATATCCGTATTGGTCAGCTTCTCAAGCTCCTTCACCCATCTCTCTTCATTTACATCCTTCGAACGCTCGACATGTTTATTTCCGCTGGTTGCCATAGACATCGTGAAGGACAGCTTGCCATCAGCCGCACCGCCCGAAGAACCGGGGGTTCCGCCATCCGCTTCCTTGGCACCGTTACAGCCGACCGCCGTTAAGGCGATTAGCGCGCTCATCAAAACCAAACTCCATCTTCTGCTCATCCATATCGCTTCCTTCCATATTTCTCTCGGATTGTTTACCTTTGCCACTTCTGATAACTGCTCGAATTTCGAGCTGCTCATCTCCTTGTAAACCGGATATCCCTTTCCCCCTTGAGCATCTCAACTCAAAATCTAAAGCGCTCTCATAATAACATCCAACTTCCGGATATTAACATGTACTTTCTTCTGATCGCATGTGTTTTCATATGCTGTCCGTCTTTCATTACTAGATTTTCTTATCGGAATGCTGATGAACAAAAGCAAGTATTCTTGCATTCACCTCTTCCGGAAACTCGCCATTGATGGCATGCGAGGCGCCAGGCCAGTTCTCGATTTGAATATTCGGCACATGGGTCTTGCCCATACCTGACTCTATCAGCCTTGCAATTGGATCACTGTCATCCGCCTTGGTTCTGCCTGAAAAGTAGCTAATCCGAACACGGCCGAATGCCGTCTCGACATCCTTCGTTTCAAGCGGAGGAGGGAGAAACTTCATGGCATCTTCATAAGCCGCCTCGAACTCTGCCTTTCCCTTCTCTGAGAGGTAGCGCCCTTGGAGGAATTTATGGCGGGGATCACTCAGCAGTTCAGCTGAAAATTAGAAACCACCAGCTCCGATTATAACGGGAGCTGGTGGTTTCAGGTAATTCATCATTAATTGGATGACAGAGGCTGTGTCTTTCCTCCGCCCCGCACGGCTGGCAGCAGGGACAGCAGACCGAGAAGAGCCAAGAACGCACCAACCCATAAGGGAGAGGCCAGACCTAGCCCGGCATCTATGGTCATTCCACCCGTAGAGGAGCCGACAACAACCCCCAAGCTGATAACAGAACCATGAACCGTCGTTACAAGTGACCCCGTATCGGCGACCCTTATCACCCGGGTAGCCATCGCCGGGTTCATTGGCACACCCACCAGACCAACAAGCACAACAGCGATCATGGCAACGACCGGGCTGTGAACGAACAGTCCAAATACCATCAAGGCAGCGGCTAAGGTAATCAGCCCTATCGTGAGAATCGGCAGCATATAATGATCCGCCAGCCTGCCGGCAACCACATTGCCAAGCACCGTGGCCACGCCGTATACGCCTAGCAGGATTGGAACCGACGAAACACTGAATCCAGCAAGCTCGGTTAAGATTGGCGAGAAATAACTGAATGCGGCAAAGGTTGCGCCTATAATCAGCATGCTTGTAGCATAAGCAGCCCACAGCCGGCGATTCTTAAAGGCAGCCAGCTCTTGCCGGATGCCAGCCTTCTCTGGCTTCGGCAGGGATGGAATCGTAAACAGTCCTACCAGTCCTGAAACAAGCAGCAGGACAACCACGGCCCAGAAGCTGGCACGCCAGCCAAGCAGCTGCTCGATCCACATCGCCAGCGGAACTCCGATCGCGGTAGCAACCATCAATCCGCCGATAACGATAGAGCTTGCGCGTCCCCGCGACTCCGGATCAACAAGGCTGAAGGAGATAGCGAGCGATACACCGAACGCGGCAGCGGAGGAAAGCCCTGTAATGATCCGCGCCGCCATCATGACTTCGTAATTCGGGGCTATGGCGCCTAAAGTCTGTCCCATTAGGAAGATAACGGACACGGTCATGAAGGTTTGTTTGGGCCTCACTTTCAACAGCCCTATCGTCAGCAGCGGCCCTCCTACGATCATCCCGACTGCATATGCGGTAATGAGATACCCGATGGCGGCAATCGAAACGTTGAATTCCGCTGCAAGCGAAGGCATAATGCCAGCCACCATAAATTCGGAGGTGGTCATTGAGAAGATCATTAGGCCTAATACATAAATGGAAAAAGGCAATGGGAACAGCTCCTATCATAATTATTCAATAGTTTTGTAACTTTCGGTACAAAAATAAGCGCAATAAATCCAACCACACTTTAAACCACACTATAGCTGGATTACACTTTCACATAAAACCAACTTCTTTACTATTCAGTACAAAAATATTCAAAAAAACATGCCTCTCTAAATTACTACATTTCGTAACGTACCATTTCGTCGTTGCAACACCATGCCCTCCATACGCTTGCGCATGGTGTTGGCTGCTCCTTTCCTAAGGGTTCCAGCTCATTATATATATTTTGTAACGGTCGGTCAATAAATGTTGTTCATTCCACAGAATTGTCCTTTACGACAGCCAAAATACCCCACTTCTTACATGAGAGATAGCGTGGGGTATTTAGCTCCGCAACAGCTTTACGTTGCCTTAATAGACTTGCTTAGTGAACGTGCCGAGCTTCCTTAGCTTATCAAATCAACCATCAACGATCCCAATGACGGCATTCATTATAATTCTCTCGCCGGCTCTTGCACCTGCGTATCGTGGCTGGTATCAAGCAATACCGCATTAATTCCGTTAAGAAAAGCCAACGCGCTCGCCTTAATAATATCCGTATCCATTGCGCGCCCGGAATAGATTTTGCCCTGATATTCGATTCGAATGTTTACCCGGCCGATGGCTTCTTTTCCTCTGGACAGACTGTTGATTTTGTAATCCTTTAACTGTACGTCCAAACCGACCAACGCTTTCATGGCGCTGTACAGCGCATCAATCGGGCCATCCCCCACCATGCTGTCCCTGAACGTCTCGCTGCCTTTTCTCAGCTTCACGGTTGCCGTCGGATACAGATCATTGGTCACGACCTGGAACGAATCCAGCTCATACAGATGACTGCTGACTTCTTCATGGGTACGATGCTGGGTCACCAGATAAAAAACGTCATGATCATATACTTCCTTCTTAGCATCGGCAAGCTGCAGGAATTTCTCAAACAGCGCTTCAAAATCTTCGCCTTCGCCTGTCTCGAAACCAAGCTTCTCCACCGCATTCTTGAACGCATGTCTTCCGGATCGCGCCGTCAGGATCAACTCCATGCTGTCAGCGCCAACTTCCTCCGGCGACATAATTTCGTAAACCTGTTTATCCTTAAGCAATCCATCCTGATGGATGCCGGAAGAGTGCGCGAAGGCATTCTCACCCGTAATCGCCTTATTCACCTGAACATCCAGGCCCGTCAAATGCGTCAGCAGCCTGGAGGTTCTAATCAGCTCCTTGAGCCGGATATTGGTGGAGGCCTTAAAATGATTCTCCCGGACTTTGAGTCCCATGACCACTTCTTCAAGCGACGTATTGCCTGCGCGCTCCCCTAAACCATTGATCGTGCATTCCACTTTCTGCGCACCGTTCCGCACGGCACTGAGCGTATTTGCCGTAGCAAGCCCGAGATCGTTATGGCAGTGAACGCTGAGGATAACCTGATCGTTCAGATTCTTCAGGCGCTCGTTGATTTTGCGGATCAATTCGCCGAATTCATCCGGAACGGCGTAACCGACCGTATCCGGCACGTTAATCATCGTTGCTCCGGCCTTCACAACGGCTTCGATCGTTGTCCACAGATATTCAAAATCGGACCTGGATGCGTCCTCGGTTGAATACTGTACATGAGGCAGCAGCGTTCTGGCATACTTCACCGCATCAACACCCATCTGGAGCACCGCATCCTTGGAGCGGTTGAATTTCTTCTCCACATGAATGTTCGAGGTGCCGAGCACGATATGAATCAGCGGATTTTGCGCGAGCTTAATGCTTTCATATACGGCGTCGATATCGCCCTTCACCGCGCGTGCAAGTGCGGTGATCGAGACACTATCGCCTACCGTTCGGGCTATTTCCTGAACCGATTGAAAATCCCCTGCCGAAGACGCGGGAAATCCCGCCTCGATAATATCGACATTCAGCCGTTTCAGCTGCTGCGCAAACTCGATCTTTTGCTGTACGTTCAGTTTGGCGCCCGGAACCTGCTCTCCGTCGCGCAAGGTTGTGTCCAATACGATAATGTTGCGTTCCATTTGGTATTCCTCCTCGATAATCGATCGTTCATTTTCGTTCATTTATATCAAGCGGGGTTGGTTAAACCCGGAATTTAACCAACAAAAAACCCCGCCTCTACGTATAGAGGCGGGGTTGAACCCGCGGTACCACTCTAATTCATTTTTTGCAAAATGATCTTCTTCGATGGCCATCACCATCTATCCCTATAACGGTGGAACTCCGGCTAACCCTACATGATCAGGCAGCTGTTCATAGACGAGTTCAAAGGGAACGACATTACCGTTTCACACCTGCCAACGGCTCTCTGAAAAGTCATTACGCTTTTACTATTTCTAATCAAAACATTTCGATATGAATTTTGATAACTATCTTAAGGAAAGAGGAGGGTTTTGTCAACCCTTTATCTTCCAAAGGCAAAAGAACGCATGGGTTACAGCAATCCGGACTTCTTCACATTCGCCAGGAAATCATGGAATTCCGGAATATTCAGCTGCTGCGCTGCATCGGACAACGCCGTAGCCGGATCGGGATGAACTTCAACCATCACACCGTCTGCCCCTGCAGCGAGAGCCGCTCTGGCACAAGGAGCCAGGATGTCCTTACGGCCTGTGGAATGGGTAACATCCACCAGTACTGGAAGATGTGTTTCTTGTTTCAGAATCGGTACCGCCGAGATGTCCAAGGTGTTTCTCGTCGCCTTCTCATACGTCCGTATGCCGCGTTCAATCAGCATCACCTGCGTATTGCCGCGGGATACAATGTATTCCGCAGCGTGCACGAACTCATCGATCGTAGCCGCGAGACCGCGTTTCAACAGCACCGGCGTCTGAACATCCCCTGCTGCTTTTAACAGCTCAAAGTTCTGCATGTTCCGCGCACCGATCTGAATGACGTCAATGTATTCGCACGCAAGCTCGATATGCGCAGGATCCACGATTTCGCTGATCGTCTTCAGTCCGAACTCAGACGCCACTTCCTTCAGAATTTTCAGGCCTTCAATACCCAAGCCCTGAAAATCGTAAGGCGATGTTCTCGGTTTGAACGCACCGCCGCGCATAACAGTCATGCCCGCTTCCTTAAGGGCAGCCGCAACCTGGCGTACTTGCTCATAACTCTCAACCGAGCATGGTCCTGCGATCATTACTGGCGTGCCGCCACCAATGATGGTGCTGCCCAGTTGAATCAGTGTATCCTCTTGCTTCTTCTTCCGGCTCACCAGTAAATGCTTCTTGTGATCGACTTGCTGCAGCTTCAAGGATGCCTGGAAAATCTGTTTAAATAAATGACGCACCGTTTCATTATCGAAAGGACCTTGGTTGTGCTCCACCAGAGTATCCAACATTTTTTTCTCACGTACCGGGTCAAAGTCAGGAACTCCCTGCTTTTGCTTCTCCTGACCGATCTCCTGGGCGATCCGTGCCCGTTCCGACAACAGCTCCAGCAGCTGAAGATTAACGGCATCGAGCTCCGATCTTAATTGTTCCAAACGTCCTTGACTCATACGAAATCTCTCCCTCACCTATTTTTCTAGTTTATAAAAACAAAAAGACCCCCCGCCCGGAAAGGGACGAGGAGTCGTGGTACCACCCTTATTAGATATGCCAAAAAAAGCAAACACATCTCACTTGAACCTCTTAACGCAAGGGTTACGGGTAAACCTACCATCCGCACAGAACATGCAGATTATCAGCATACCAGCTCCGGAATGAACTTCAGCGGAGAACCTTCGCCCGGGCGCTCTCAGTCGGTGGCAGCCCTTTCCTGTCAGGAACGTTCTTTCGCTTACTCTTTCCATCATCGCTTGTTTTAACATATCGTGTTCGTTAATTAAGAAGCATTGTAATACACCCCGGATTGAAATTGCAAGAGTTTTATTTAAAGCTTGGGTGCTTTGATGCAGTGAAGTTTATATAAGCGGGCTTCATGTCAGAGACGAACATTCACCTTCTGCCCCTGTTTTACCGGATTCCCCCAATACGTAAACAGGCGCCAGATGTATTCGAACGGTCCTATCGGGAGCCGCTTCAACCAGACTCTGCTGAAGATCGCTTGCAGAGCAAAAATGACGACAACCATCACCATCTGCCAGATCGGTTCGATCGTTCCGTACCACCCCAATCCATAGCTGTAAAAGATCAATCCGCACAGGATCGATTGGAGCAAATAGTTGGTGAAGGCCATTTTTCCGGGATAAGAAAATAAATTCAATACCTTCTGCCACGATGTATTCTGGTATAAAAGTGCAAACGCGCCGATATAGCCCAGGGTCAAGAATGGTGCACCAACGAATAAGGCTACCGCCTCGCCCCAGGATGGAAGTCCATCCGCTAGCGACATCACGAGTTGAAGGACAAGACCCAAACTTCCGCCAATGACGACCAATTTGATGATCCCCTTCCGGTTCTTCTTGACCTCGTGCAAAATACGGCGCTTGCAGAAGTAGGCACCCATCAGGAACATTCCTAATACTTGTGGGTAGAAGACCACCATATTCAAGATGGAGCCGATGTAATCATTCAGCCGCTGAGCGATGATCTGGGTCATCGTCCCCTCTCCGTATATGGCTGCATCCCGCTCCTGGAAATAGATCCCCATCTGGTGCGCATCCGCCTGGCTCAACGGCTCAAAGACCTGTCCGGCCGAGGAGCTCAGCAGACTTGCTCCCGTCAGCAGGACGGGAACGAGCAGCAGCAGGGACAGTGACCAGATCAGCAGCGTTCTCGGCTTGCAGCGCTGAAACAGCATCAGCAGAAAACCCATGAGTGCATAGTGGGTCAGAATGTCTCCGTACCAAATCAGGATGCCATGGATCAGACCGATCAGAAGCAAAGCCGTCAACCTGCGAGTATAGATGCGGTTAAAGCTTCGGCCTTTGGCCTGACTGCTCTCCTGTAACAACACCATGCCAAAACCAAACAGGAAAGAGAAAATCAAAATAAATTTGCCGTCAATAACAATTCCGCGCAGCAGCATCAGGATCTCATTGTACCAGCCTGACCATAATTCGACCCCGAAGGAAATGGTTTGTAGCGATGTTGTAAAAAACGTAATGTTCACTAAAAAGATGCCTAATAGTGCAAATCCTCTCAAGTTATCGATGAGCTGTATTCTTGGCTGTGGATTCGTTGCCATAATCGTACCTCCTTATCATTGTGCCTTCAGGTTAAGGTACAATCATAAAGAAAGGATAAAGAAACTCATATTGATTTGTAAGTATACAGTAGCTTAAGCATCACTGCGCATGCGGATCATTCTTCCGATCGCTGTTGCCCCCAGATTTCTATCAATCCATTTAAGAGTGGTTGAAATCCGGGGGCAAAGGCGACCGCTTCCGCTTCTCCAGAACGATTCCGCCTGCTCCGTTGAAGTAGAGGCATATATAAACTTCAAGTAACAGGACTTTCTTTATTCATTCTTTAGAAATGACGTGTACACTAACCAGATAACCCCCTTATTAATAGCTATTTTTCGGAGGATGTAATAAATATGGCAAACGAAACGATCCTATTGGTGGATGATGAAGAAGAAATCATCTCTTTTATACAAGACGCTCTGGAGATTGAAGGCTATCACGTACTGACTGCCGGAAGTGGACGGGAGGCGCTAATCCAGAGCGAGCAGCAGCCGTCCCTGATCATCCTCGATGTGATGATGCCCGAGATGAACGGCATTGAGGTCTGCGAGCAGCTTAGGGAAAGGACGCAGTGTCCCATTGTGTTCTTGAGTGCTTGCCAAAGTGAAATGGACCGGATTCGAGGACTCGCTGCTGGCGGGGACGATTATCTGCTCAAGCCCTTGAGCCTCGCGGAATTGAAAGCCAGAATCCATGCCCATCTGCGGCGAGAACAGAGAATCCACGCGCAAAAAGAACAAGGCGTCCTGCGATTCCAATCCCTGATAATTGATTGCAAGGGACATGCCGTTACCTGCAGCGGGCACAACATCGCTCTTACGAATAAGGAGTATCAGATCGTAGAACTGCTGGCGATGCATCAGGGGCAGGTCTTTTCCAGAGAACAGATTTACGAGAAGTTATGGGGGTTTGACGCTGAGGGGGACGACGCTACCATTACCGAGCATATCAAGAAAATCCGGGCCAAGCTGGCCGCCCACGCCAAGGACCGCAGCTATATTCAAACCGTATGGGGCATCGGCTACAAGTGGGATCCCAAATGATGAAACAGCGTTCCATCAAAAACACGTTCGCCCGCCATTTCGTCTCCATTCTGGCCTGCAGCTTGCTGGCTACGCTTGTAACCTGGGGACTGCTCGTCATGCTGCTTGGGTACTTGTTCAACCATGACATCGTGCTCCCGGCAAATCATTACGAAGCTCAGATCCCTGTTATTTCGGAGTACGCGGTAGACCGGGGCGATTCTGTCATGAGCACGCAAGGACAAGCCGAACTTGAAAAGGTGATCCCCTCGCAGGGCATGTCCTACCTGGTTGTATCCCTTACCGGCGAACCCTTATATGGTGATCTTGCTCTAAAGGAATCGCTTAGCCGGCAAAAGATACTGGCACGCTTGAACCAGACGCGCAGCAGCATGAATCAAGTCGTTAAATACATTCCGGTTGTCTCCAGTGACGGAGATCTTGCAGGAGCTGTTCTGCTTGGATATAACCTGAAGGTGACGGCAGCCAATCCGGCGCTGAATCCCGTGATAGCCTTTGGCTCCCTGGCCTTTATTCTGACGCCTTTTCTGTATATCATCTTATTCACTCTGATATTCGGAAGACGATTCAGCCGCAAAATCAGCACTCCGCTGCAGCAGCTTCTCCAAGGAGCCGAACAGATTAAGGAGCGAAATTTACACTTTTCCATGACGGGGACATCATCCATAACGGAAGTTAATCAGCTTACGAATGCTTTTGAGGACATGCGTCAGGAACTGGAGCAATCCATCGAGCGGGAATGGAGATTGGAGCAGGATCGAAGCACCATGTTTGCGGCTCTCGCTCACGACCTTCGGACACCGCTTACGATTATTCAAGGACATGTTGAGGGCTTGGAGCAGATGAATGGGAAGTCTTATGGAGCTAAACAATCGCAATATCTGCAAGTCATCAAACGCAACACCACACGTGCTTCGAAACTCCTTCAGGATATGAACACCATCGCAGAAATTGAAAAGGTATCTTTCCGGCTCCAGCCGCTTCCCGTGGATATTGAAGAATTAGCGGATGATAAAACCATGGAATATGCCGCTTTATGCAGCAATAAGAACATAACGTTCCATACGGAGATCAACGATAATCGAATGAACAAGAAGCCCATCATCCTGGATCCCTATCGCATCATGCAGGTTCTGGATAATCTCGTTTCGAACAGCATTCGATATACCCCAGAAGCCGGACAGATTCTATGGCGGATCGAAATCACCGAGCAGGAGGTGATAATGGCTGTGACGGATAATGGAGCAGGCTTTGGGCAGCAGCAAGATCTGCAGCAGGCATTTAAGCAGTTTTATCAAGGGAATCATCCTTCCTCCAGACAAAAAGGGCATTCCGGTCTGGGGCTGTATATCGCCAAACTTCTCATTCAGCATCATGGAGGGCATATTTCTGCCGAGAACACCCCGCCTCGCGGGGCAACGGTGCGCTTTACCATACCGACCCAAACATCATAACTTCTCCAAGCATCATAAAGAGGCATCCTACACGATCCTATGGATCGGGGATGCCTCAATTGTTATACCTTTAACCGATAAATCGCCTTATTATCGAGTCCGCGGATCATCGGTGTCCACGGCTCCGTTTCAAGCGTCGTATCCAGGGCATCCTCTACCATCTGCAGCTTGGCGTCCAGCAGGTCGATATGGTGCAGCGCGACGGCTTCAGCTGTTTGCGGCTGAACCGGGCTCCCCCACTCTCCCAGGTTATGGTGGGACAGTACGAGATGCTGCAATCCCAGTACCACTTCGGACTCTAACGCGATGTCGTTCTGAATGGCCGCTTCCACGATCCAGTTGGATGCCAGGGCGATATGCCCAATCAGTTTACCCTGATTGCTGTAGTCCGTAACGATGCCCATCTGGGCGATCATCTCTTCCGGCTTTGCGATATCATGAAGGATAATGCCGGCCTTGATCAAGTCCGAATTCAGAAACGGCCGCTGCTTGCAGATGAAATCGCCAATCTCCAGCATGCGGACAATATGATAGGCAAGTCCGGCAAAGTAAGCATGATGATAGGTTTTGGCAGCCGGATAGTGCATCAGCTTCTCTTCCACCTTCGACACACAATACTGCACGATGCTTCGTACCTGCGGCTCCGTAATCTCATTCATCGTAAGTTTGATCGTATGTAACAGATCCACGGGACGGATTGGCGCAGCCCTTACAAAATCGGTCAAGGAAACGCCATCCTCATCTGTTGCCTTACGGATTCGGCTAATTTTGACTTGAAGCTGATCCCTGTAGCTCAGCACGGTTCCCCGGATTTTGACTAATTGCATCGGCAGGAACGTTTCTTTATCCTGAATGGTCACATCCCAGTACTTGGCCGAAATCTGGCCGCTCGCATCCGAGAGAATAATGTCAAAATAATCTTTCGGCGGCGTGCCGTTGGTCTGTCTCATATTTAACTCTTTCAGCAAGTAAAATCCAACAAAATCATCTTGAACGCTAAGTTTATTAATCGGTTTCATCTGGTTCCTCCCACGATCTTCATTCCATAAAACTACTCTATCATATTTATAACCTATTACTAAATACGATTCCCCATTCGTTCATAATTCTTGATCTGAAAGATTACAATCTAACGAAAAAAACCACTTAGCAAAGTGGCTTTTTACGATTTTCATATTATTTATGTCTAGATTCAAAGCCGCAGCTCATAAGATCAGCTAAAATAATAAATGAAATCCAAGCGTTTTATTCCCTCCATGCACCTGGATGGTCGTCCTGGACCAAATCCAGCTCCACGGCTCTTGCGTTCATCTGCACCTGCTCGACGCTCTTGCAGCCTGGAATAACACAGCTGACAGCAGGATGCTTCAAGCACCAGGCCAACGCCCACTCGGCCATATTCACGCCCTCCGGCACTTCGTTCTGCTTAATCTCTTCCACAAGCTTCAGCTTGGCATTAATCTCGTCCTGGTCACGGTTCTTGCGCACATTATCGCTGAAGACCGTCCCCGGCTTATACTTTCCGCTTAAGTACCCGCTCGCTAGCGGAACTCGCGCCAATACGCCAAGATCCTGCTTCATGCATGAAGGAAGAACCTCTTCCTCCGGAGCTTGGTCCAGACGGTTATACACGACCTGAATGGCTTTGGCATTAACCTCCGCGGCCTTGTCGGTTTGATAGATATTTTTGTTGCTACCAATGGAAATGCCCAGATTACGGATGGTTCCCGCCTGAACCTGCTTGTCCAGCATCGTCCACATATCATCATTGTTGAACACTTCATCCGAGCCGGAATGGAATTGATACAGGTCGATGTAATCGGTACGAAGCGCTTTAAGTGATTCCTCCAGCTGAATTCGGATTTGCTTCGCATCCCAAGCGTGCTCCCATTGCTCATGCCATCGATGACCAAACTTCGAGGCAATGACCCAATCCTCGCGGCGGTCGCGCGACAAGAAATCGCCGATGAAATTCTCGGACATATGATGAGGCCCATAACATTCGGCTGTATCGAGCAGATTAATGCCAAGTTCCTTCGCATGCGTTAAGATGGCATCGACTTCCTTTTGATTGAAATCCTTCCCCCAATCACCGCCAAACTGCCAGGTTCCCACACCGACTACCGATACTTTCAGATCCGTTTTCCCGAGACGTCTGTACTTCATATACTCACCCCTACTCGTAGATTTGTGCGCCTATATCTTATTTGAAATTGCAACCGTTTGCAACTTTTGCTGCAGACTCTTTTTTCGTCCATAAACCTTATTTTCATTCACTTGCCGCATCCTGACTGTTTAATAACAAGTCGTTATGGTGAACCCTATAATACGTAAACATTTTGCTATAATAGAACGGAATCAGAAAGGAGGATTGCAGGCGTGAATACTCGGACACTGGAGCAATGGATACCCGATATTATCGAGAGTCTGAAAGCAAAAACACCAAATGACTTTCAGCGAATGATCGATGAATTTCTGCCTTATGACCTAGCCAGAATACATAGCCATCTCAGCGATACAGACCAAACCCGCTTTCTGCAATTTCTGAACGAGGAACAGCTGGCCGATATGATTCAGGAAATGGAGCACGACCAGCAAATCGAGGTTTTGGGCAAGCTGGGCAAAGAAAGAACAGCCATCATCCTGGACTTGATGGATAACGACGACCTCGCCATTCTGCTTGACGAGCTGTCACCCGAGCAGAAAGACGAATTCCTCAAGGGAATGCGGGACGAGGAATCCCAATTTGTCCAGAACCTGATGAAATACCCGCCGGAAACTGCGGGCCGAATCATGACGAACCGTTATGTGTGGATTCCCCAGCATTACACCGTATCGGAGGTAGTCCAGAAGCTGAAAACCTACGTCTCCATTTCGGAAACGATCAACTATCTGTACGTCATTGACCAAGACAAAAAGCTGATGGGCGTGGTGTCCTACCGTGGACTCATTTTGGCCGAGCCGGATGAATATATGGTAGATATCATGCACAGCCGGGTTCTGTCCGTACCTGTGGATGCCGATCAGGAGGAAGTCGCCCAGATTATCCAAAAATACGATCTCGTCGCCATCCCCGTCGTTGAACAGGATAACAGGCTTGTAGGCATCATTACGGTTGACGATATTCTCGACGTCGTCATCAAGGAAGCCGACGAGGACATTCGGAAAATGAATGCCACTGGGGGCAAATCCATCGACTTCAACACCAAAGCAACCGTTGCCGCCTTTCGAAGATTGCCATGGCTAATCTTGCTCTTATTCATCGGTCTGATCTCCGGAACGATCATTTCCCGATTTGAAGAAACGCTGGCCCAGGTTGTGGCGCTAGCCTTCTTCATGCCCATGATTGCAGGAATGACCGGCAACACTGGCACGCAGTCCCTTGCTGTTATTGTGCGAGGCCTGACCACGAAAGAAATGACAAAATCGCTGGTGTACCGGCTATTAGCGAGAGAGCTGAAGGTCGGATTGATGATTGGGGTCACATGCGGCATTCTGATATCCTTGATCGCATATTTCTGGCAGGGCAATCTCTATCTGGGGTTTGTGGTCGGAAGCTCGTTGATTGCAACACTCATCGTGGGAACCATGGCAGGTACCATCATCCCCCTCATTCTGTTCAAATTCAAGATCGATCCGGCCGTAGCCTCGGGACCGTTAATTACAACCATTAACGATATCCTATCGCTTGTCATCTACTTTGGTATCGCCACCCTGTTTCTTTCTTACATTTAGCTGGTATTTACGAAATATATTCCTTTACTTTAAAAAGACTTCCGGTTAGCAAGCCGGAAGTCTTTTTTTGGACTCTGCCAAGCAAGGATCTCCATTGGCTCAAGAACCTGCTTGTTCATTACCCGTGTTTCCACTATATCGATGAGCATGTGGAATCCTGCCATCTACTGTGGTATAGCCTTCAAAATAATGATAGTGCCCGCCGCCTGCCAAGGGAATGGCGGGGCCAGTTGTTCCTCTAATCATGTGCTTGTGTTGGTCATTAAATGATGTTTGGGCATGATAATTATGGACGTGTGGAACGCCACTTGGAGCTGGTTCAGTTAGACCCACGTAATGATGGAAATGTCCAACATCAAAGGATGTATCTCCTTTAAAGGGATGAACATGAACATTAACGGGTCTTCCATCCCAAGATGTAAGAAAGAGTTGATGCGAGTGTTCCGAATCGGAGTCATTGGAATGAACAATAAAACCGGTTATTGGTATTTCCAACAAATAAACCTCCCTTTTCTTAATGCATGATTTCTTTCTTGTTAACCTTCATGCCAGACAATGACCGATCGAACATGTCAAGGATAAATAAGAATCGTTCAGCCTCACGAAAAACGTGATCTGCTAATAAGGGATGAATGATACTTTTGATTCGACACTCCTCGATCAAGTCGCGCGCAGTCTTCTTAAAATCTCGTAATGATTTGACTGAAACGCGGTTTTCATCAACAAATTGACTTAGTAATGGATGGGTTTGCGATTGTGGACGCATGGAACTTAAGTCAATGGCTTGATACATCAGCGTATCAAAGTCTTGGCTAAACTCCCTTGCTTGTTCCACTAATTTTCGCTCGGATGGATCAAGCAGATGACCTATAAATTTTGCATGATCAGCCATGATTTTTAGGAAAAAGACATTTTCGTCGATAATCGCATCAGGCAATGGTTCAAGTCTTCCGTTGTTGAGTTCCTCCAGCCGATTCTTAAAGTAATTTGCTTCTCGGCTAATATGATCTACAAGCAGCGGGAAATTCGTCCCCCCAGGAAGCTGGCACCGTAGTATAAGCCCAAGCACCTTTCTCTTAAATGCCCAAATGTGTGCAGCCGCATTGTGAACTTCTGAATTAAACTGTCGAATTGTTTGTGGATCCGTATCTGCGTGATAAGAATGTGATCTTCTTTCAATCTCCTCAAAGATTGCATGAAATTGATTAGCCTCATTAATTAACTGCGTGTCTTCACACCTAAACCCTAGTCGAAGAAAAAAAGAATGTTCTTTCATAATGCGTGACCAAAAACGTATTTCGTCTAATGATCTGACTACAAAAGGATCCGACAAACCATATCCCACCCTTCGGCATACTTAAAGACAACCATCCGTATTGGCTTGATAGCAAAGTATATGGTGAAGGCATGTTTCAATATGCTGTCGAAAAATAAAAAATCAAGATCCATTAGATTTAAATTAAAAAAGCCTCTCTGGCAAGTTGCCATCTGAGACAAGAAAATGAGCAGGCGTAATGAATGAGCCAAAAATTCACTGTATATTCAAACTGCGTGTTTGACGAAAAGATAATACGTTTGTTACAATCTCACCAACAAACAGGAAAAGGATGAGGACGATGGTTCGTCGTTTGAAAAGGTTTAAGAATGTAGCTATTGCACTAAGCTTCTGAGTAAATCATGATTTATTCTACTTAGAAGCGAGGAGAAAAAGAATGAAACAACATTCGTTTGAACATTGGTCCGAAATTAAGTATTTAAAGGATATTGTCACCAACCCCATGATTCAAGTAGGGGAATACTCTTACTATTCTGGTTATTACGATCATCATGATTTTGAAGATGGGTGCGTTAGATACCTATGGGGAGATGAAAAATCCAGAAGGTTGTTTAACCCCATCGAAGACCATGGTTGGCATATAGATAAATTGATTATTGGAAACTACGTATGCATTGCAAGTGGTGTAGTTATTTTAATGGGTGGAAATCACAATCATCATCCTGAATGGATAACCGTATATCCGTTTGTGGAGCAGATTGAAACTTCTTACCTACCAAAAGGCGATACAGTCATCGAAAGTGATGCCTGGATTGGAATGAATGCCATGATTATGCCAGGTGTGACCATAGGCGAAGGCGCCATTGTAGCGGCTGGTTCGGTAGTTGCAAAAGATGTCCCACCATATACTATCGTAGGCGGTAACCCTGCTAAAGAGATAAGGAAACGCTTTGCGGAAGAAGAAATTGAGAAGTTAAAGGAAATGCGATGGTTTGATTGGAAGCGCGAGAAAATTGAACGGGTCAGTCATATCTTGTCCAGTTCTTCCGTTGATCAATTATATGACTTTTATCAAAAAGAAATAAAACCATACGTTTAATTTCAGATCTTCTCATAGAAAAAACTAATAGTTTAAAAAGCAATAGTCCCTTCTTGGAATTCAAGAAGGGACTATTTTTCTGAGCCCGATCCTCAAAGTTTTGTTTATCATTCAAAACTCTTTTGTCATCCTGTTCAAAGAAACCCATTAGCTTCGTATCCCCTTAGATTTATGTGGTTGGCATTGCTTAAACATTACCAAAAAGTAACTAGGTCACTTCAAAGTGCGTACTTCTCAATCCGAACCCTAACGTGCAAAATGACATTAATCAAGAACATGTCGTTAGGAGATGAATTTATGAATACGGATCAACATTCACATTATTCGCAAAAGACGGCTTTGGTTGTAGGAGCCAATGGGGTGATCGGCCGCAACCTCATCGAATACCTTGCGACGCTTCCCGATTGGGATATTATTGGTGTATCGCGCCGAGGCGGGGAATCAACGAACCGCGTTCGTTATATATCGGCCGACCTGCTTGATCGCGGGGATACGATCGCCAAATTAAGTCACTTATCGGAAGTGACGCATATCTTCTATGCTGCCTATCAGGACCGGCCAACGTGGGCCGAGCTCGTTGCACCGAATCTGGCGATGCTCGTCCATGTAGTGGAAGCTATCGAGCCGATTGCTGCCAATTTGCAGCATGTCAGCCTGATGCAGGGTTACAAGGTATACGGCGCGCATCTCGGTCCATTCAAGACGCCAGCACGGGAGACAGATGCCAGCCATATGCCGCCAGAGTTCAATATCGATCAGCAGAACTTCCTCGAGGAACGGCAGCAAGGCAAAGCTTGGACCTGGTCAGCCCTGCGTCCATCCGTTGTCAGCGGCTTCGCCCTTGGAAACCCGATGAATCTGGCGATGGTCATTGCCGTCTATGCCTCGATTTCGAAAGAGCTCGGCATCCCGCTGCGTTTTCCAGGTAAGCCTGGGGCCTATCACACTCTGCTGGAGATGACCGATGCCGATCTGCTCGCGAAGGCTACAGTATGGGCAGCAACCGATGATCGATGCGCCAATCAAGCATTTAATATCACGAACGGGGACCTGTTCCGTTGGAACGAGTTATGGCCGAAGATTGCGAAATACTTTGACATGGAAACTGCGCCCCCCCTGCAGATGAATCTGGAAACGGTCATGGCGGATAAAGAGCCGGTTTGGAATCGTATGGTTGAGCAGCACGGACTTGCGGAGCACACGTATCAAGAGGTTTCCTCCTGGAAGTTCGGTGATTTTGTGTTCTCCTGGGATTATGATTTCTTTGCAGACGGTTCGAAGGCCCGCCGCTTCGGATTTCATGAGTATGTCGATACAGAGGCCATGTTCATGAACATCTTTGACGAGCTCCGGCGGCGTAAAATCATTCCATAAGGATAGAAGAGCCGACTTTATGGATTCAAAGTCGGCTCTTTCATTCACTATATCTTTTAATGCGGATCCTCCAATGCCGGCTTCTCCAGCACTATGGCGGATTCGCCATACTTCCGTTCGATATGCGTATCTCCCCATCTGCACATCAGATGAAGAATTTCCTTTAAGCTCCAGCCATACTCGGTCAGTTCATACTCCACCTTGGGCGGAACTTGATTATACGTTTTGCGTAATATAACGCCCTCCTCTTCCAGTTCCCGCAGATGCTGTGTCAGCATTTTTTGCGTGATCTTGGGAATCAGGCTTAAAAATTCACTATTGCGTCTTTTACCGAAGGTAAGATGAAAGAGAATGACCGGTTTCCACTTCCCGCCAATGACCTCCAGCGTAGCTTCAACCGCGGTATTGTACACTTTGTCTTTATTCTCCATGTAAGCCTCGCTCCTTCGTTCCACGATATGACATCACCAACTATTTCCAACCTCCCGCTTTACTTCTTCCACTATCGCACGAACCCCTTCCTCAATCTGATCCAATCGCACTCTGGAAATACTGATACGTATAAACTTCTCGCGCATAAGGTAGTCGGACAGATAAAACAGCTTGCCAGACACCACATGAATGTTCCGTTCTTGCAGCCGCCTGATCAATCGCTCCAGGTTAACAGTCTGCGGCAGCTTAAACAGCTTATATATTCCGCCGTCGCCGGGTACGACTTCAATCAATCCAGTTCCCTCGTATCGCTGCACAGCAGCATTCAGAGATTGCATTCGGACTTCATACTGGCTGTAAATCTTCTGTTTGTGCCGCTCGTACATCCCGTTGCTGATATAAATTTCGAGTGCCGCTTGGGACAGCAGCGACGTATCCCCATAACTACTGTAGGCATTAAACGTTTGGAGCAAACGTTCCGGCAGGACGACGGCTCCCAGGCGCAATCCGGGGAAAATAATCTTCGAGAAGCTCTTCAAATATACGACATGCGAAGTTCGGTTGTAGGCATAGATGGGATCGTATCCCCGCTCCTCGCCTAGATCGGCCATATAATCGTCTTCCACAATGTAGACATTATATTTCGCCGCCAGGTTAGCAATAGCCTTCCTCTGCTCTGCACTATAGGAGGTGCCCAGCGGATTATGATATCTTGACATCGTATAGAAAAATTTAATATGTCCGGATCGGAAATGCCCCTCCAGAGCCTGCAGGTCGATCCCCGCTGCCGTGCGGGTTAATCCGATAACGGGTACTCCTTCACTCTCCAACAACTGCAAGTAGTTATTGTAGCTTGGCTGTTCGACCAGAATGGCGGAATGTCCGCCGGGAAACGGCATTTTTGTCAAAATCTCAAGTGCCTGCTGGGCGCCCGCCGTAATCACGATCCTCTCCGCGGCAGTGAACACTTGAGCTCCTGCCAAATGGGAGACCAGGGTATGGCGCAGTTTCTCCATCCCTTGCGGATCGCCATAGGTAAACAGTTCATATTTATAGGTATCAATCGCCTTGTTCAGGCAATGCTGAAAATCCAGATACGGGAATACATTCACATCCGGAGAGGCCGAAGAGAAATCGATCATGGTGCTGACACTCGCGTCTTCTTCCTCTTTCGGACGGTCGACCACATAATATCCGCTCTGGGATACGGAATAGATCGCATGTCGTTTCTCAAGCTCGGCGTAGGCTCGCAGCACGGTGCTGACACTGCATCCGTACGTGAGCGCAGCACTCCGTACGGAAGGCAGCTTCTGCCCGGGACGGTATTGTCCTTCCGAGATTTTGGATTCCATATCCGAGAGGATGGACAAGTATTTTCTCATCATGCACCTCCTGTCATTTCTATGCTTGATTATATCCGACCGAGCCTCAATCTAAAAAGATCTAATATTTTTAGGTGAAAAACCTAATTTTATTAGGTTATTTGGGAGGAAAGCGTCTGATAGAATAAATACAAGCGCTTACAATGCAACGATTCAAGGAGGAAACGTGATGACCAAACCCGTACAGCCTAATGAACCGATCGTAACCCATATCTATACCGCGGACCCTTCCGCCCACGTATTCGAGGGTAAAATTTATATTTATCCATCCCATGATCTGGACCACGAGAATACCTCCAATGATAACGGCGACCAGTATGACATGGAAGATTACCATATTCTATCAATGGATGATGTGAATGCTCCATGCGTAGACCATGGCGAAGCCCTTCATGTAAAAGATGTTCCATGGGCGAAAAAGCAAATGTGGGCACCGGATGCTGCCTTCAAGAACGATACTTACTATTTATACTTCCCTGCCAGGGATCATGACGATATTTTCCGTCTTGGCGTAGCGACAAGCTCGTCCCCTTCCGGCCCCTTTAAGCCGGAGCCTCATTACATCCCGGGCAGTTACAGCATTGACCCTGCCGTATTCGTGGACGACGATAACCGGGCCTATATTTACTTCGGCGGCCTCTGGGGCGGACAACTGGAACAATGGCAGACCGGATCGCATATTTCGGATGCGGAAGGACCTGCCGCAGATGCGCCTGCCATCGGACCGCGGGTCGCAGAGCTGAGCGACGACATGCTTACTTTCAAGGAGACGCCGAGAGAAATATCCATCGTCGATGAGGAGGGCAACCCGATTGTCGCGGGGGATGAAGAGCGAAGATATTTTGAAGGACCTTGGGTCCATAAATACAACGGCACCTACTATCTTTCTTATTCTACCGGCTCAACACACAAAATCGTCTACGGCACGAGTCAAAGTCCAACGGGGCCTTTCGAGTTCAAAGGCACGATTCTAACACCTGTTATCGGCTGGACGACCCATCACTCCATCGTTCAGTTTCAGGATAAATGGTATCTCTTTTACCATGACAGCTCCCTCTCCGGCGGGGCCGACAACAAACGCAGCGTCAAGTTCACTGAGCTGACCTACAATGAGGACGGTACCATTCAGACGATTGATCCGTACGGTAAATAAGGCATACCAAGCTGAATTCCACGATGATGGAGTTCAGCTTTTTTTAGTTCATTTTTTATACAGCTGCTCCGCTGTCGTTATTTAGTGATATAATGAAAGCTGCTATCATTTTTTGATGTTAGTGTCGGCGGATCCATCTATATCATAACGAAGAAGGAATGCAACCATGACAAGGCAGCTTATGAAACGATATATCATCCTCATTGTAGGTCTATTCTTAATGGGACTTGGCACGGCTCTCGTGACCAAAGCCAATATTGGAACCTCCCCTATTGCCAGCGTACCGTATGTGCTGAGTTTAAAATTCCCCCTCTCCATGGGACTGATGACCATCCTGTTATGCCTGCTGTTTGTGGTGATCCAGGTCCTCCTGCTCGGTAAGCAGTTTCCCAAGATGCAATATCTGCAAGTGTTTGTCGGTGTTCTGTTTGGCCTGTTTCTGGATATGGGGGCGTATATCGTAAGTTCGCTCAACTTTACAGTGTATTTCATGAAAATTTTGGCGTTACTGACGGGCTGCATGATTCTGGCGGTCGGCATCTATCTTCAAATCATCGCGAATACGATCCTGAACCCGGGTGAAGGCATCGTGAAAGTCATCTCTGAAAAGCTCGGTGCCGAATTCGGGAACATTAAGATCATGTTCGACTGGACCCTGGTATCCATCGGCATCGTCATCTCGCTGTTTGCTTTCGGTTTGATTGAAGGCGTACGCGAGGGCACGGTCATTTCGGCTTTTCTGGTCGGTTATTTCATCAAGGCGCTGCGCCGGATCATGTTTCGTTTGCGCAGCAAAAGAGCCCGGGAAGCAGTGCTCGAGCAGAGCTCGTAATTTTCATGAGAATCCTGTGGTTAAACGGTCACATTTTGATTATAATAAGTGGTAAGAGACGAAGAACGTCCCAGCGCATTCCTTATTTGGAGTGAGGCCGGGGCGTTCTTTTTTTATTTATATGGGGAGGTATACCGTAAGATGGATTTTGAGAAGGCTCATGGGACATTTATGCATTATCATCTAAGGAACAGAACCGGAGAAAGAAGAGGTCGTCTGGAACGAGGGCATGGTGAGGCCGAAACCTTGTTTTGCCAAAATGTCTGGTGGCCGCTGCGTGGTCATTTTCGCGATTTACATCCACAATTCGAGGTGCTGGATTGGCGCGGACGATCCTATTATTGCAGCTTCGCCTTTATTACTCCGCATCTGAGACTCATTATCGAGGTTAAACCATTTAGCACGCATACAACCGAGATGGATCGGCAGAAATATTGCAACGAGCTGAATCGGGAAACCTTTTTATCCGCCATGGGGTATCAGGTGATCTCATTTGCCTGCGATGATGTGGCCGATCGTCCGGAGCTGTGCATCATGCTCCTGCGGAAGGTTCTGAGCCGATATCTGGCAGAACCACATTCAACAAGCGTATCTTCGGTAACGGAACGTGAAATCATCCGATTTGCATGCATGCTTGCACGGCCCCTCCGCCCGATCGATGTGAAGACACATCTGCATCTGAATCATCGGACCGCCCTTCGCTTCCTTCATTCTCTTTGCGATAAGGGGCTGCTAATTCCCGTAACCGGGTCCCAGGGCAAACATATCGTGAAATATGAGCTTCATCCTCATGCGGGGCAGTGCCTATAGCTGCTATGGGGGAGGTCTCCCGAACGGATAGACTCGCGCCTTGCCGTAAAATAAACAAGCTGACCCATTCGATCCTGGAGTCAGCTTGTTGGCAGTTCGTGTAGTTTATGTGTTGAAAACCCGCCCGTTATTACACACCCTTTTTATACAAAGAGAATGAGTATATCGCTGGAGCCGCTGCAATCAGTATAATGATAGGGACAACTGCGACGGCAAGGTTCACCTTCAGAAACGCCATCAGGATCATGAACGCTCCACCTGCCATCCATAGATACCCTGCAAAACGATGCGTTTTATTCCAATTATCCTGGCTGTTCAGCGTCCAAGGCAGCTTGATGCCCACCGTATAATTCTGTTTGCTCTTCGGCAAATAATTGCCGGTGACCACGAGAAGCATGCCCACGAGAGCCGGTGCAATCGTCTGGATCGGCAGCTCGGCCCCCATGGCCTTGAACAGCGTGATCGGCATGAGAATGAGAGACAGCGCGGGGATGAGCCAAAGACCCATCGTTCTTAAAACCGGTGCAGCATTCATTTTCTTAGGATCGTTGTTAAGCGCTACATGCATAATGACGTTAATAACTGCCGTAAACAACGGAAGCACAAACGCCGCAATCGCCTTCGACACATAATTATCCGGATTGCCCGCCGCGTCCCAGTGAACAGCCACCTGCTCAGGCAATTGGCTATACAGCGTCATTGATAAAATAATCGGCAACAAACAGATCAGCGTTGTTATAACCAGCATCGAACTATTCTTTTTCCCCATCTTGTTTCCCCCCGTTAAATTGTGAAAACCACAACATAATTTCTTCGAAAACGGACACGTTGATCTCATAGTAAATATAATTTTTATATTTCGTTTCAAATATCAGCCCGGCCTTCTTCAGCTGCGATAGATGATACGAAATAGTTGCCCCGGTCATATCGAAATGCTGGCCGATCTCTCCGGCTGACATTTTACCGCGCTTGAGCATAACGAGGATGTCCCGTCTCACCGGATCAGACAACGCCTTAAATGTTTCCGGAAACCCCAATGTGCATCACCCATACTTCTATTTAGAATTTCATCTAAATACATTATCTCTCATCCCTGCACCGAATGGCAATACCTATTTTGAAAAAAATCTAAATAGAAGATAAAATGGGTATCCCGACAGGCCCCATCACCATAACCAAGAAATCGCTACTTATCTTAAAACAACAAAAGTCCGCCGCGGAACAGCACACGAGCTGATCCTCAGCAGACTTACTTTCAAGGTCTGTTTATCCAAGTACCTTTTCAAATACCGGAAAGCTTGCTGTTCTGCCCGGGAAGTTGACTTCTCCCCGCAGGTCATAACCTAATCCTTGATACAGCTTGAGCGCCGCCGTATTCTTGGCATAGGTGTCCAGTCGAAGGCTTCGGTAACCTTGGCGTGCACCATACTCTTCGGAGAACGCTACCAATTTTCGTGCGATGCCCTGTCCGTGTGCTTCCGGATCGACGGCAAGGCGATGCATCATGAGATGCGGTCCCTCTTCCTGCTTCCAGCTAATGGTCTGGTACTGTTCTGCCTGCGATTCGTCGAGAACAACGATCCCCAAAATACGGCCTTTGCCCTCAGCTGCAAACAACGTTCCTCGCTGTAAATCCTCACCGATTACCTCCCGGTTCGGATATTGATCATCCCATTGATCGCTGCCTCCGGCCTGCATGACCGCAACACAGCGGGTTATCAAAGCCATGATCTCTTGAAGATCCTCTATTCGTCCTGTCCGTATGTTCATATCCATCGATGCACCTACTATTGTTTTTTAGAACAGTTTACTATGCTTGGACGGCTGCAACAACACCTAAACATGAAACCCAAAAGGCATCCGCGAATTACTTTGGTGGGATAGCGCCTTTAAACGTTCCAGTTAGGATGACCATTTATCTAAGCAATGTAAGAGTCACCTCTATCGTATTATTTACGAATGAGCGCTCCGGACGGGATTTCAACATGACGGTCAGCCCAATTAGCGATACGATGAGCGCTTGTGATAAAGCTTTGGCGTTTGTGTCACTCGCAAGCTCGCCCGATTGTATGCCTCGTTCAATGGTTTCTTGAAATATGACCGCCAGGTACATCTGATGCTCCCTTGTCAGAATTTCAAATTTCTCATCATGAGGCGCAAGCTCGACCATCGTATTGATGCAAAAGCATCCTCGGCTGCGGCTTACGGAATATTCCTCATCAACCACATTCTCAAAAAGAGCTCGAAAAGCCTCTCTGACCGATGGCTTGTTTTGAAGCCTGGTTCGCGCCTCGGAAGCATGCGACATCGTGTATTTTCGCAGAGCGGTTTCGAACAGTTCTTTCTTGTCGCCAAAGGCTGAGTATATACTGGGCCGCTGAATACCCATTCTGGAGGTCAAATCGCTTAATGAGGTAGCCTCATATCCCTTCTCCCAAAATAACTGCATCGCGGCATCTAACACTTTCTCTTCATCAAATTCGCGGACTCGTCCCATATTGAAATACCTCTCGTTACATTTGATTTTAAAGAAATTTTATGATCACACTGGGAAGCAAACAGGTTTTTAATTACCAATCAGTATAATTGATTTTATGATATATGGCTGCTTTTGTCAAATACCGATTCCCTGTATATTGCAGTGTTATAACTATATTATCAAATGTTACTCATACGATTGAAATAAATCCGTTGACATAGATTGTTATTATGGGATATATTTATCAGGCGATTTAACATACCGATCGGTACACAAAAAAACCTCGATAGGATTGGTGCATAAATTGGAAAAATTGATAGCAAAAAAAGCGGTCCATGACGAAGCAGCGACGAATGCGTCACAGGGGACGGTGACCACGGCCGAATCCGGTAATCGTATGCCTCTGACTCGTTACGTTACGTTATTGTTTGCGATTGCTTGCGGTATGTCAGTTGCCAATATCTACTTCGCTCAGCCGCTGCTCGATGAGCTGTCGAACGAGTTCAACATGGACTATTCCATCATTGGAATTCTGATTACCGTCACACAGATCTTTTATGCATTGGGACTGCTGCTGCTGGTGCCTCTAGGGGATTTACTGAACCAGCGTCGATTAATTATCGGTCAAATGGCGATCTCCATGGCGGCTCTCGTTATCGTTGGAGCTGCTTCGTCCAGCACGATGCTCTTTGCAGGTTTGGCTTTGGTCGGATTGCTTGCCGTAGTAACGCAGACGATTGTGGCGTTCGTGGCGACCATAGCTGCTCCTGCTGAACGAGGGCGTGCCGTAGGTATGGTAACCAGCGGAATTGTGATTGGGATCCTTCTTGCTCGAACCATTTCAGGAGTTTTGAAGGATCTTGCAGGATGGCGTTCGGTTTATTTGGTTTCTGCTGCGTTGATGCTGCTCATGGTTTACGCATTATATAAGGTGCTGCCCAATGTTGAGCGTAAGGTAAAGACTCTTCCCTATTCTCAACTGCTTAAGTCGGTACTGATGTTGTTCCTGCAAGAACGGTTATTACGAATCCGCGCTGTGTTGGCTATGCTGATTTTTACGGCTTTCAGCATTTTGTGGACGCCATTAGTGCTGCCTCTTAGCACGTCGCCACTATCCCTTTCGCACTCTGCCATCGGGGCGTTTGGTCTCGTGGGCGTCGTGGGTGCATTGGCTGCAGCAAAGGCCGGTAAGCTAGCCGATCGAGGTTACGGCCAAAGAACGACAGGAATTGCATTGTCCCTGCTATTGCTGTCATGGCTGCCGATCAGCTACACGGAACAGTCCCTGTTTGCCTTAGTCATTGGTATTATTCTGCTGGACTTGGCGGTACAGGCGGTGCATGTCACGAATCAAAGTATGATATTTGTATTGCGCCCACAAGCGCGCAGTCGCATGGTTGCCGGGTATATGATTTTTTATTCCATCGGAAGTGCCGCCGGTTCCATTGCTTCGACCCATATCTATGCACAGTATGGCTGGCATGGAGTTTGCTTGCTTGGAGCCTTCGTCAGCGCTGTTGCTCTTATATTTTGGGTTATGACCAAAGGCGTTAAGGGCAATAACGGTTACTAAAATCTAAAGGAGAGTATTTCCTAGAGGCTGGCATTACTTCGTTTGTAGAAACTAAGCGGATGTTCACACAGGTAAAGTGAAGAGTCATGTCCCGGCTGTTGCGAAAAGTGTTAAAGGAAATTGTTCTTACTGATAAAGTGGGACCCTTCATGTGTTTGTAGGCGGGCATCATCGGAAGGATTATGCGGCATCTTCGCCGACGGTTGTGATATCCGCATGCCTTTCCTTAGAATAGCAAAAGACACGCCGGTATGGGCGTGCCTTCATTAATCTTTCCTTATGGTGTTTTCCCCAGGATCACTTCGCCTGTCGCTTTATTCCAGAACGACGGAATGCCAAGCTTTGATGTGATCAACTCCAATGGAAACATGCTCGAATCAGCCAGGAATGGAATGCTGGCATTATCTCGCGTCACCTTCCCGTTCACCAATACAACTGCAGGATCACTGGACTTAATGGATACGGTATTCCCTCCATAAGTGAAAGACCAAACTGGAAATCGATGATTTCCGTGTTTCGGATCCGGATTGGACTGTCCGCGCTTCACTTTGATCCCGAGCGCTTCAAATACGCTATTATACGGTACATACAGCTTGTCTTTCACAATGGCGGATGATCCGTAGAAGCTAACCTTTTGTCCGTTTACCGACCAGGACAGAGGAGTCTGTACGAAGACTGGATTCCCATCGTTCTCGTTAAGAGAGCCGCTGCCCTGATATTTCTCTTCTCCCCAAGCCAGCACCTTACCGTCCTGATTGGTTGCATAACCTGTATATCCCCTGGTGCCCCATAACGCCGTTATACCTGTCAGACCTTTCACTTGAAAGGGCTTTGCCGTCGGGTCGTTGTAATTCCACTGCCAGACCGTGCCGTCGTTTTTAAGCATAAATAAACGGTTGGACCCTGTTCTTATCTCTCGGATTTCTTTAAGGCCCTTTACTGCAATCGGCGCTTGCTGCTTGGTATTCACATTCCACCGCAGCACCGTCCCATTCTCATGCAGCAGGAACACGTCATACCAATCCACTGCGATTCCGGTAATGGAGGAGGTAACCAGCGGTTTAACCTCGCCAAACTCACGTTCCAGGCGGAATCGATCGTAGAAACTGTTATATACCGTTAACATATCGACGCTACCGTCTTTACCGAGAATCAGTGCCTCATGTCCGGCGACCACTATTGTTTTTGCATTCGTGACTCCTTTGATAGGGAAGTACTTGACGGTCATCTTTAAATGATCATTCGGATCATACGTCGGACGCCATATCGTTGCAGTCCCATCCTTATGTAATGCGACAGGACCATGGTTTGAAATGACCAAACTGGCTACACCCTTAAGTCCTTCCAGCTTCATCAGCCCTCCCCGTTTTTGGAAAGGATCCCCGTTAATATAAGGCGAGTAATTATCGCCCCAGGCCCACACATCCCCGTTTTTGTCCAAGGCATATGAAGAATTGTCACCTGCCGCCACCTGAACAATATCAGTTAGACCCTCAACTTGCTTTGGCACCAATTGATGAATGCTAGTCCCGTCACCTACTTGACCTGACTTGTTATAACCCCAGGCGGTCACGGAGCCGTCGCTCCATGCCGCTACACCATGCCCGCTGCCGCCAGCCACGCTTATCGGTATGGGGCGGGAATCACCGTTCACGGCCTTCGCAGCTCCCACAACGCCCATCGCGGTACAATTGACTGCCAGTAGTATCGTCACTAACATATAAGCTACCCTGCGATTCCATTTCTTCACGAATAAGGCCTCCATTCACGATCTATAATGTTATATAATACCATATCTTAAAAGATGATAGGGAAAAAATAGTATACTGCCCGTTCTGATAGCTGGAATCAGTTACTCAAATCATTGCTTAAGTCAGGTTACGTCTGCTGGAACAAGGTTGCGGTCACCTGGCAGTCCGCGCACAGGAACATATAATAAATGCCTTCTCCATACTCCTCGATCTGTTCCCAGTCCAGCTGCCCGATGAATGTCATGCTTTTGGAACAGCAGGAGCAGGAGGGATATACGGCGTCCTGAATCCATGCCGGATAGCCGCCGATTTGCGAAACCGCCGGACCAAGCGTCCAATAGGCCGCATAATAGCTGTTGCGAGGATGGTCCGCAAGCCGTAAGGACTGCCCCACCGCCGAATAGCTCCTATCATCTTCCTCGGAATCAGGCTCCGGTACATAACCCTGTCTACTATTGACTTGGCTCCATTCGGATTTCCCATGGAAATCTACGTCCATATAGATCGTCTCGTAACAGCTGCAGTTCAGGCAGGTGCTCACTCGCAGCCTCTCTCCGGACAACCCCAAGAATTGAAGCTTCGGATGGCTGATGTCCAGATCCGTCAAAGTGGTTAGACTGCTTCCGCACCATGGACAGAGAGTGGAATGCTCCTTCAAAAATTTTGCGGGTTCCGGTTCTGCTACACATGTGCTTTCTGACAGCTCTATTTTTTCTATGGCGTAGCTGTCATGGTAGAATAATAGGCGCTTGCTCCCTTTCTCCGTAAGCTCCCATCCCCCCTCATGCGCATAAGCTTCAGGCGGAACGTATAGTTCCTCTGCCCATGGTGGAGGCACGGCCCGCCATTCTTGAAATTGGTGCACAACCTGATCATCCCCAATCCAAGCCAGGGCAAGCAGCAGATGGTTGCGGTTATCCTTGTCCTGTTCTACTTGTTGTAGCAGCTTGTCGCGGCTATGGGCAGATGCATCTTTGAACAAAATGCCGGGGTAATAGATACCGTGCTCCATCAATGTTGGGATACAGGATTCAAGCGACTTGTTCTGATAGCAGATCAGGGAAACCACAATTTCCTGGCAGGTGTCCTCATCGCCCGCTTCCAGCAGATCAAGGGCAATAGTCAGCATGCGCTCGGCCTCACTTGGTGATAATGCTGAATATACCTCTTCTCTTTTCAGAGGATAGGGAGTATATCGAATCAATGGATCCCGCCTCAGCGGGGCATGCATGATCTTAAGGATCTCTACTGGATCTGTAATCCCTTCGTATAAGTCGATGTCTCTCCGATTTTGTTCTATGTAACGCTGCCGTTCCTTGCGCTCCATTTCCTGCTTGCACGGCATGCAATAACCGCCGGTCTTGGCCGCAGTTGCCGGTAATATCGTTGCGGAACAGCCTTCGCTTCGACATGGCAGCCGTTCTGTCATGCTAGCCCCTCCTTGTTCTATGGTTAGTCAACTCGGTTCAGCTGGATTCTGGCTCTTATTCTATGGTAAGTCCACTCAGTTTGATCCTGGCTCCTATTCATCCTCATGGCCATAATCTCCTCTATTAACTATAGCTTTCTTTTCATTCCCATATCAACAGGGGCTAAATGAATCATACCACTGGACCGGCAAGTATTTAGATTTCAGCATATTAGGGAGCATTGGGAGCCCTATAGCGTCTCCATTGGAGTCGTGCACACTTCTCCCTGTATGCACGGTGCGTGGTCCGGGACATGCTCTATATGTGCTAATCCTTCCTTTACGGTGTCCATTGTGAATAGCATACTCCTTGTGTATGTACTCTTAACGGTGGAACCGGTTGGCGCATCGCTAAGCGCTCTCATCTCAGCGATTGCGCGAACCCTGTTCGCCACGTGGGGTGCAGCGGATGCCAACCGTACTCCTGCCGGGCTTTGGCGTTGGAAGCCCCCCGTTCGCCGCGCTTACTCCCCGCTTGATATGCTGGAGCAGGCGCTTGCAGCGCCTCGGCATACACCGGTAGCCACACCGTACCTGTAGCAGGCTCGTCATCTACGATATTGACCGGACCCGCCGGCCAGTTCAATGCCTGCAGAGCGGCATTCGCCGCATCCTCGACATGGAGAAACGACATGATGCCATCCGTTGCCGGAAGAGCTCGAGTTCGTACCTTTTCCGCCATTACCCCGTTGGCGTCGTACCACGTGCCAGGGCCATAAAACATACCATACCTTAAAATGACGTGATTCGGCATTTGTGCAACGGCATGTTCCAGCGAGACGATCCCGTCTATCGTGGACTTGCGCGGCGCAGGCGCCTGGACGTCCAGGGGGACGTCTTCGGTGGCAGGATGATCTCCGGGCTCATAAGCCCAGGCAATGCTCTGGGCAATCATTCGTTTAACGCCATGGATCTGCGCGGCTTCTACCAGATGACGGGTACCCTCCATTCGAATCCTCGCATTATCCTCCAGATTCCATTGGCTTAGCGAAGTGAGCTGATGGATAACGACATCCGGCCGTATTTCCCCGATCGCGGTTATCATCCCTTCCCGATCAAAAGCATCTGCTATGATCCCCCTTGCTCCCCATGATTCGATCAACCCTTTTCGCTGAGGATGGTGGGTCATGCCTGTAACCTCATGACCAGCTTGCACCAGCCTCGGAAGCAACCGCTGACCGATAACGCCAGTAGAGCCTGCTACGAATATTTTCATAAATGATAACCTCCAGTCTGCTGCATATGAAGTGGATTGGGGATCTCCCCATCAACAATGGGATATTTTCAGTTTGATCTTAGCATGATGGATAGACAGCTATAAGTACCACTTTTCATCAAGTCAACCATGCCATTTCATTCGATTGATAGATTATGACTGACAGGTGGAAAGAGTACGGGGCACTCGCAGTTTGACAGGCGCGACAGGGTGCACTGTGACAAGCGTGAATAGAGTACTCGCTGTACGTGAACAAAGCATTGTAGTTAGACAAGTGCTTAAAGCACTGTTGTTTGACAAGCACGATAGAGTACACAGCAATCGCATGATTCGTTCAACATAAAAACGCACCACATTAAGTGGTACGTTTTTACGGGAACAACCTTCTCCTATCATTACTCCCCGTCTATTACATCACTTACTGATATATGCATACGGATGTGCAGCTGCTGGCACTCCGGCTGATCGCACACGCTATAAAAAGTAACAATTCGATTCGTATCCACCGTATCGATTTGAGAGTTGCAATGCCTGCACAAGATGACACCCATATTCACCTTTTTAATGGAATTGTTCACGCTTCACTCATCCTCTCTTGGTATCAGATTTGTGTTCGAACTTCCCAGCCATCGTCTTCCTGATTAATTGCAGGACTGAACCTCCCCTTCTCGCTTCAAACTCGTCTGGTTTCGATCCACCTCCAATAATGCATATTTTATAATCGTCTTATGTGATTAATGTACATTATAAACAAATAATACACAATATATATTCATGTATTTGTTTAATCGCATCATATATGACGTCATATTTATTTGAACAACATAAAAAACGCTCCCTGTAATAACAGAAAGCGGTTCAATGACCTAAATTTGCGAAGATCAGGCTTTCAGTTCTTTTTAAATCAATTGGCGAACTATATCGCTGTCAAGCATAATATGAAAGCAATACCTTATTGCTAAACCCGCAAAACACGAGTTATACTAGCCATCATAAGGACGTGAAGAACACGCCGCTTCTATGCAAAGTGCCCCAATGAAAGATTGGGTTGCATTGTATGGGGCGGCTTTTTTATGTTCTAGCGCAATCGCATTCCATCTGATACTAAGGGGGAAAATTGAACATGTCACGGTTTGATCAACAATATGAGCTTTGGATGCACACGAATATCCTGAATGAAAGGAATCCCCGCAGGCTCGAAATCCTTCATAAAGGGTTGGGCCACGGCACCGTCGAGTTTCTGCGCTCGGTATGGTTTCCGACGATCGGTAATTTCAATGACTTGCATCCGGAATGGGAAGTACGCGATTTCGGCAATGGTTATCGTTATTTGGACCTTGCCTATATGCCCGGTGATGCGAGAGGAGGGATCGAAATCCAAGGATACGGGCCGCATGCCCGTGATCTGGACGTAAGAAGGTTTAAGGATTTATGCCGCCGTCACTGCTTATTGGCACTGGATGGTTGGACATTCCTTCCCATTGCCTACCCCTCCATCGTCGATGAGCCAAAACAGTGCCAGCAGCTCATCTTATCCTTCGTCGGCAGATTTGTGGCATCAGATGTACCTTCGTCCTTAAGTTGGCTGGAGGCAGAAGCTGTCCGATTTGCGCGGCGATTGCTGCGACCGATAACGCCCTTAGAACTCGCTAATCATCTTAGGGTGAGTGACCGGCATACCCGACGCTTATTGCATAAACTGGTCGAGCTCCAGATTCTGGTCATAGCAAGCGGTCAACAACGAGCCCGAACCTATGAACTCCGCTTGTAATAAACTGCAAACACGTACCTATGAAACTCCACTTGTTACAGCAGGACTTACGGGAGGATCCAGCAGTTCTTGCAGAAATTGCAGGTATTGCAGGTATTACAAGTATTGCAAGTATTGCAGTTATCCAATAGACAACTAAACAAACTAAAGGACACCAGATCCGTTATTCCGAAAAAAACAACCACTTTACCCTTACTTCCGGACTCAGAATCCGCTATTTACTTTAAATACCACGAATTATCGTACTTCCCTATGTAATAGCGGATCGGGTGTCCTCATATAGCCCAAAACCCACCCACCGAGACGAAATAGCGGAACCACGGTCCTCATAAATAACGTTGCAACACTCATCAACGAGAACGTATCTATAAACTCCGCATGTAATAAACTGCGAACACGCACCTATAAAACTCTGCTTGTAATCGCAGTACTGACGGAGCATCCAGCAGTTCTTGCAGAAATTGCAGATATTGCAGATATTGCAGATATTGCAGATATTGCAGATATTACAGGTATTACAGGTATTGCAGGTATTGCAGGTATTACAGGTATTGCAGGTATTACAGGTTATTACAAATATTGCAAGTATTTCAGTTATCCAATAGACGACTAAACAAACTAAGGACACCAGATCCGTTATTCCGAAATAATCAGCCACTTTACCCTTACTTCCGGACTCAGAATCCGCTATTTACTTTAAAAACCACGAATTATCGTACTTCCCTATGTAATAGCGGATCTGGTGTCCTCATATAGCCCAAAACCCACCGATCGAGGCTAAATAGCGGAACCTCTGTCCTCATAACGTAGCAATAGTCAAACCCAAGACCGTGCATAACAAACATCAACACTTGCAACAGTCAAACACGAGACCGTACCTATAACATCTCTAAAATCCGCATGTAATGGCAGTACCTACGTGAGCATGCATCAGTTCTTGCAGATATCCACCAGACTCATACTGCGGCCTAGTATTCCTCGGGCAACATACCTACCCCTACGGACCCTCAGATCCATATGACTGAATCTCTTCATTTTGGTGCTATAACCTGGCTTTGTAAGGTAGTCAGCATCTCATCCCAATAACGCCTCATGATCTCTCTCATATAAACATCATCCAGCATCTCTTGGTGAATCGCGATGGTTGTTTTTCCGGTATTCGTGGACAACACATAGATTTGCAGCCGGGACGGGTTGTCCCACTCCTTGCGTTTCCAGGTCAGGCGCAGTTTATGGTAAGGTACGACCACGGTAATTTTGCCGGACACGCCTTCCTTCGACTCATACTCATGCCCAACCTGCAGCTCCAGAGAAGGGACATCTCCGATCCATAACGACAGCCCCTCAGAAGACATGAGGAAATCCCAAACTCTCTCTTTCGTCACGGCCATCGTTTTCCTGACCCCGATCTGCACCCCGGCATCTTTGGAAACGCCGACCGGCACCCGCCCCATGACCTGCTCATACATAACGGCGATCCACTCGCCCCATTCCCCGGATACCTGATGCTGCTCAACGATATGGTTTCGGATCTGCTCGTGTGACCAGAGCGGGCCCACTTCCTGCCCAAGTGCCACAATCCATTCTTCCCAAGAACGTCCCGTTACCTTCATCACTTCTTGTTTAAAAATAGAGCCTGCCATCAGCATACTCTCTCCTCCCTGACACTATCTGATGGTGTTCATTATATAATACAAACACTGACAAAGAAGGTCAGTGTTTGTATTCAGGATTGATAATATTTTAAGAGGGACTCCGCAATGTCGATCATGCCTGATTTCAGTTCATCGGGCCCCATGATTCGAATTTTTCCGCCAAACGACAAAAGGTAGTAGGCTACTTGCGTGTATAACGTATGCTCATCCAGCCTGAACACCGCATGCTCCGCCGTACGATCGACGAGGGCTTGACTGAGCAGCCAATGCGAACATAAATCGTCCAAAGCTTGTGGGATTCCTTGGATATGCACGGAAACCAAATGAGGATTGGATTCGGAACCTCGCCCCGATAGCAAGCTGTCCAATACGTACTCCCGCGGGGAAAACGACGCCGGACGGTCAAACGTATTGTCGGTATGCCGGATATCGCTCATACGGTCGACACGGAAGCAGCGAATTTCACCGCGCAGATGGCAATATCCCACCGCGTACCATTTACTTTTCCAGTGGACGAGTCCATAAGGATCCAGGATACGTGTTTGTTCCATACCGTCGTAGCCTGTGTTGTAATCGATCTCGAGACTGGATTGCCGGTCGATCCCCGCCTCGATCTCATGCAGTATCCTGGTGAGCGAAGAAGCTGTAGGAGGATGGATGGCCTCAATACTGTTTTTGTGGCGTTCCAAACGCTCCAACTGCTCCGGATTCGTATATCGTTTTATTTTGGAAACGGCTCGATTCAGCGGCTCTTCGGAGGGATAGCCCGCTTCCCGTGCGAATGCAGCTGCATGAAGAAGCGCCTTTTGCTCATCGGCCTCAAAAAACAGCGGCTCCAGCTTGATATGCTCCGGGATGGAGTAACCTCCATCGCGCCCAATCTCAGATACGACAGGCACGCCGGAAATGCACAGGGCATCGATATTCCGATAAATCGTTCGGATATGCACGCCCAGTTCCTCCGATAGCTGTTTTGCCGTGATTCTTTTTCGCGATTTCAGCAGCCATAGAATAGCCAGCATATTATCCGCTTTGGACATCGTGTGCAGCAGTCCTTCCCTTGAAATTCATTTCATTCTTGTGATCACATTATATATCACTTCCATAGAAGGCTCAGAGATTTCTTCCTGCTATCATCCGGATGTTGATCACCGCTCCCCCTCATTCCGATGAGAAAAGCCGACCCTCTGCAGGATCGGCTGGTAAATGAGTACATCGTGTGGCACTGCTCCCTGTACCCGCACGGTGCGTGGTCCGGGGCATGCTTGGATGGCTGTCAATATCATTGAATGATGCCTTGCTTCATCTGCTGTCATAATCATGCCCCGCCGTGAATGATGACTTTCCCTCAATGATCATGGCCCACCGTGATGACAACGCTGCCCCTCTTGCGTCCTTCATCCACGTACCGGTGCGCCTCAGCCATTTGCTCCAATGCATACCTTCTGTCGATGACCGGCTTGATCTTCCCTTTTCCAAGCAGCTCCGCAAGCAATCTCAGATCCTCCATCAGCACCTTGGCCACCCCTTGCCCTTCAACGGTTACATAGCTCCCGCCCGGGGTGAGCAAATGCTTGCATCTGGATTTCGGCAGTTTACCGACCGCATCCAGGATGATGTCGTATCGCGCTCCGCTTGTGGTCAAATCCTCTTTTGTATAATCAATGACCCGATCGGCTCCGAGCGACCTCACCAGCCCCACATTCGCGGTACTGCAAACGCCGGTAACCTCTGCTCCATAATGTTGCTTGGCAAGCTGTACGCCTAACGTCCCCACCGCACCGGACGCTCCATAAATTAGCACCTTGTGCCCCTGCCGGATGTTCCCTTTTCTAAGAAAATGCAGGGCCGTCGTTCCTCCGAAAGATACGGCGGCGGCATCGTCATAAGTTACATGATCGGGCTTTAACAGCAATAACGCGTCTTCGCGCATGCAGATATACTGGGCATACGTGCCGAATCGCATTCCCCTGAATGCCAAGACCTGATCGCCTACCTTGAATCGCGTAACATCCTTGCCTATCGCTTCTACTTCCCCCGCCAGCTCCACCCCGAGTATCGGTTGTCTTGGCTTTCTCAGGCCCAGCACCAATCGCATGGGAATCTTATACAAAAGAGGACTGCGTAATCCCCGTACTCGGCAATCCCCCGAATTGACGGTGGTGGCGTAAATTTTGATCCGAATTTCGCGCTCCTTTGGGATAGGCTTCTCTACCTCTCGCAGCTTTAACACATCCGGTGATCCATAAGCGGTGCATACCATTGCTTTCATGGGTTTCCTCCAAACCTGCATTTGCAATCAGTATATCTGCCGTCAGGTACCGGGCCATAGATACTTAAGTATGGTTTTCTTATGAACAGCAGTATGGTTTTCTCATGAACAGCGATATTTGAAGGGAGATCGCTATGGATGAATAGCGATTCTGTGATCATCGCCTACAGTAAACCCAGCTCGCGCGCACGCGCTACAGCTTCGGTACGGCGCGTGGCCTGAAGTTTATCGAAAATCATCCGGTTATGCCCTTTCACAGTGCTGAGCGCAATAAAAAGCCTCTCGCTAATCTGACGATTAGATAGCCCCTCGGCAATGAGACGCAGAACCTCCAATTCCCGCCGGCTTAGCGGCTCAATCAGGGACTCCGCAGGCTGAACAAACCCTGGAACGAATACTGATGTAACACCACTTTCGAGTCTTTCAGCATCAAATGCATGCAGCAGCCGCTCCAGATAATCATGCATCGGTTTCTTTATAGCTTCTCTTAACAGCTGCTTCTGCTTCGATTTGTCTACGGCTTCCCTAAATAGCTTCTGCATCGGTTTGCTCACAGCTGCTGCGCTTATCAACTGCCGCATCGGCTCCCCTTCATCGATAAACAACCGGATGAAACCGCCCCGCTCGCCCATCCCCAGCACATCCGCAGCAATCTGTGCGGCTTTCAGCTTCTCACCATGGGCTTGAAGGGCCAAAGCCTGCAGCACCTTCACTTTGAGCTGTTCGTCCACCCATTCCTTAACTTCCATATCCGTCCGCAGTTGTTCGAGCATCACCAGCGCTGCCGCCGTATCCCCCTGTGCGAGCAGCACTCTGGCTAGGCTTAGCTTGAGCTCAAACTTCTGGGCAAGCTGCAACGCTGAACTGACATTCCCTTGCAGCAGCAGGGCAAGCACCTGTGCCTCGGCAATATGGGGCAGCTGATGCGTGAAATGATGCTGACGGGCGAAGTGATCCGCCTTGTCTAACATGGCAGCCGCTTCGCTCACCGCCCCCCGTGAAAGCTTCAGCCTTGCGAGAAATACCTCGCAAGCCACGCCCCTGTCTATATGCTCGAACTGCCCTGCCAAGTGGAGGGCCTGCTGCCCATGCTGTTCCGCGGCATCCAGATCATTCCACTCACTGCATATTCGGGCTAGACCAAGATGCGCTTCGCATGCAGCCGGCAGTGGAGGGTCACCCGCCAAATCCAGAACGCGTCGATACGTCTCGGCCGCAACATATAACTGATTCTCCGCTTCCTGAATCATTCCGAGTCCGAGCGTCGCCATCATGTTAATCATGATGTGCCCAATCTTCTGACTGATGGTTACGGCTTCCCGATAAGCCTTGCCAGCCGCGGCCCGCTCCCCCTGCAGCTGGTAGGCATATCCCAGCGTCCATATCGTCGCTGTGCGCACGGGCAGATTATGCGGACTCAAGAATTCCAAGGCCCGGCGTGATTCCGCCATGATGGTTTCCGGCTGATGTTTGCTGACAGCAAGGGTGGCACGTATAGAGGCGATATGCCCTATAAGATCCCGGGTATAATCGTCCTCCGCAGCTTGCAGATAGATTTCGGCGGCTTGAAGTTTAGGTTCGATACCGGTCATTTGACCGACCATTAACATGGCGGAAGCATGCATGACATGTAGCGCGGGCCTTGCATCCATTTCTTCCTTAGGCAAGGAATCCAGCCAATGGAGCACAGGTCCTATTGCTCCACGGAAGATCAAAGGTATCCCCTCCCCTTCAATGAGGCGTGCGGCGCGATCCACATCCTGAGCGGCAATCGCATGTTGAAAAGCTTCCAGCAGAAGAGCTTGACGTTCATGCCATTCGCTGGCACGACGATGCAATTCGGACACGTCCCTCTCTCCGCCAGCTGCAGAAGCACCCGTTCGGGTTAGACGCTGCCGAAGCGCATCCGAGAACAGGTGGTGATATCGGTACCAGCGCCTCTCCTTGTCCAGCGGAACGATGAACAGGTTGACGCGCTCCAGATACTCCAGGGTTTCTTGCCCGGAGATGGTGTTCTTCGGAGCATCACGGTCTTCACTACGAAGAATATATTCACACAATGGACCACACAGCCGGTCAAGAATGGAGGTATTTAGCAAAAAATCCTGAATACCCTCAGGCTGCTGCTGCAGCACTTCTTCAACCAGATAGTCCAGTACGTCACGGTGCTTGCCGCCGAAGGATCGGATGAAGGTGGCGGCATCTTGCTGGCCCTGCATGGACAGCGCCGCTAATTGCAGGCCGGCAATCCAGCCCTCCGTGCGGGATTCGAGAAGCGCCGCATCCTCAGCTGACAAATCCAGTCCCATGACGTGTCGCATGAATTCAGAGGTTTCAGCGGATGTGAAGCGCAGGTCCGATGTCCGCACTTCCGTCAACTGGTCCCGGGCACGCAGCCGGGCCAAGGGCAGATTAGGATCCTGGCGGCTGGCGATAACCACATGCATCTGCGGCGGCATGTGCTCAATGAGAAAGCCAAGAGCGCTGTCTATCGGTTTGGAATCAATTACGTGGTAATCATCAAGAACCAGAATGAAACGATCCCCCATGGTCGCAGTATGATTAAGGATGGCCGTGACGATGGCTTCGACCGACAGAGGAAGTGGGGATGGAGCTTGGAGTTTGCTTATGATGCCCTCTGCGATATCAACCCCGACGGTTTGCAGGGCAGCCACAAGATAAGCCAGAAATCTTGCTGGCTCACGATCCCCCTCCTCCAAAGACAGCCAGGCGACGGGCAGTCGTGAGTCTTTGATCCATTGGCTGAGCAGCGTAGTTTTACCGCTGCCTGCAGAGGCGGAAATCGTAGTCAGCTTGCGTTGCAAACGCAGCCCCTCGTTCAAACGCTCGATCAAGCGGGGGCGAAGAACAGCCCTCGACCGGGGAGAAGGTATATACAGTTTCGTAGACAAAATAGGCGTGGACATCATAACCCCCGTTATGCCGTCATAGCAGCATTTTTTAACATATATATTATGATAAAGTGTTCGACAGCCTCCCGGTTTTCCCTCTTGTGCGCGATATTCGCTCGCTGCAGTCAAACGCAGAAGCATGATTTGAAGGGTTAGGCATACGATGTATGCGAAATGCTTGAAGCCCTGTAATTGAACCCATCATCCCTATCATTCATGCATAAGGAGGTTCCAGATGAAAATTCACCATTCGATTCCCTGGCGTGACAATCTGTATCTGTTCAACTATCGAAGCGTACATACAGAGCCGGTGGAATATTTTCATTATCACGAAGGGTTGGAGATCTTGTACATTCATGAAGGCGCCGGAAGATATATCGTCAATAATCAAACGCACTCGCTGAAGCCCGGCACCTTGGTGTTGATTAAGCCTTTTCAAATACACCATATTCAAGTCATCGTACCGCCGAATTACATTCGCAGCCTGCTGAAAATCAAAGCGTCCGTCATCGAGCGTTTCCTCACCGCACTCCCGCAGCTGACAACCGCTGTTTCACAATTGTTGGAGCATCCGTGGTCCAATCAGGTGTTTCATCTGTCATCCAAGGATGCTTTATATTTGGAAAATCAATTTCTGCAATTGCATGAGATGCTGGCCAGCGTTCCGCGAAAGGTTCAGAAGGAAGTTGTTGCCTTGTTTTTATTTCATTTCTTCACCTACTTCAATAGCCATATTTATCCTCCGGATCGCAGCGGGGGCTTCAAGTATCAGACAGCCGCTGCTTCGCTCGAACCTGTCGGCGCCATGGTAAGTTGGATTGGCAAGCACTATCATCTATCCTTTACGATTAACGAAATAGCTGCGGATCTTCATTTCTCCCCCAGTTATTTGTCCAAGCTGTTCAAAGAGCAGATGGGCATGACCATCATCGAATATACGAACAACAAGCGTTTGGAGGAAGCCAGAACGCTTCTTAGCTTGCCGTCTCTGACAATCGAAGACATCAGTAAACAGACCGGATTTAACTACCCCTCGTATTTTATCGCTATGTTCAAAAAAAAGTACGGCATGACGCCTCTCCAGTATCGAATGCAGACGAAATTATGATATTTTCAAGCAGCAATGTGGTATTCGGATTGGATTATAATTAGAGCGCTTAAACAATGAATCTGATCTCCGTTAAGTGAGGTGATGTGTTTCGCCCAGAAAGAACATAAGGCAACAAATGCGACTGCAAGATGAATAGTGTCAAAAATAGCGAGGAGGTTTCATGATGATCAAGCCATCATTCAAGTTTGGCATAGTATCCTTATTTTGCTTCATGCTTGTATTTGCGTTCTACCCTGGTCATATGGTAAAGGCGGCAACCAAATCGGTCCCGGCCGGTGACGTCGCGACGCTGCGGAGCTACTTAGCCAGTGCGAATCCCGGCGACATTATCGAAGTGTCCGGGACCTACTCGGTGTCAGATGGAACCATTGCAACCTCCAGGAGCGGATCGTCAGGCAATTACATCACGATTCGCGGCACGGGCGGCGGAGCTACATTTCATTTCACGGCATCGGCGGGAAATGCCGCATTCCATATCAAAAACAGCTATTACAAGCTGGAGAATGTGACGATTAACTCCAATGCCAAATCGAACAAAGGCCTTCTGATCGAAGCCTCACATGGCTACGTTACCAACGTAACGGTCAAAAATACGACCGCAGAAGCGTTCAAGATTCGGAAAAACAGCCAATACTGGCTTGTCTCGAACAGTACCGCCCAAAGCGCGGGGCAAGGCGGAAAATTCGGCGAGGGCTTCTATGTGGGGGATGCCGATCAGAACTGGACCACGCTGCCGAACCCGGATCGAAGCGGTTATATTACGTTCCTGAACTGCAGCGCCATACAGACCAAAAACGACGGCTTTGATTTTAAAGAGGGGACGCATCATATCAAAGTGATCGGCAGCACGGTTGACTTTCAGAATACAGTGCCGGAATCGACCGTGGGCAACAACGGAATATTCATGCGGGCCAATGACGTACAGATCATCAACACCACGGTCAAAAACAATGCAGCCACGGGCCAGGCGTTCAGAACAAGCAAAACCACGGCCTCGGACGGAGTGTCCTACGGAAGCAATTTGGAGCTTAAGAACGTAACCGCATCGAATATTTCGGGAGCGATGATTTACACGAACTATACTTCGAACAAATTATATACCGACTATACGATGACCGGTGTTGCCGGGGGACTCTACGCTTCCGGCTCCAAAACAGCGACGTCTACCAATCCGTCCTCCTTCGTGGAGATGACGTGGAGCGGCGAAGGCGGAGATACTTACGGCGGTTTCTAGCAAAAAGCTTTACAGGCCACCTCAAGGTTTTTCCTTAGGTGGCCTGCTGCTTCATGTTTTCCTATGCGCATAGCGTACCCGCTCTCATCGCCATTGATCGGATTCACGCAGAAATGGGCAGATCAACAGCGCTTCCCGGATCGTCTCGGCAACAATATCCGCTGCCGTTTGTCCCGAAGTCAGCCCTCTTGTGCCTTGCCCCGCCCACAATGACATATACTCCGGATTATCTTGGCGATTAGCCGCGTTTCGTATGTCACGGGTCACCGTATTCTGCGTAGGAAAGGGCAGCGGCTCTACGCCGCTCTCGTCCCATTGCCTGATGAATGCATTGTGGATGCCCCTTGCAGGCCGGCCCGAGAACGCTTTGGTGATCACCGTGCTCTCTTCCGTACTCCGAAGCAGCGCTTGTTTGTAAACCTCATGCGCACCCGATTCAACCGCAGTCAGGAATCGCGTTCCCATCTGAACGCCTTGGGCTCCAAGAACAAGCGACGCTGCGAGTCCGCGTCCATCCATCACGCCTCCGGCGGCAATCACGGGAATCTTGACGCGATCCACGATTTGCGGTACCAAGGCAAACGTTCCGATTTGGGCACCCATCGGGTGCTCCGAAATGTCAAACGTTCCACGGTGTCCGCCCGCTTCGCTGCCTTGGGCGACGACGGCATCACACCCTGCCTGCTCAGCCAGCATGGCTTCGCGGACTGTGGTAGCCATCGCAACAACCAGAAGCTTAGCCGCTTTCGCTTGCTGCATATGAGGCTCATCCAGAATCCCGAATGCCGTACTGATGACAGGCACCTTCTCTTCGATCAGAACCGCGAATTGCTGCTCGAACCAATCCGGGGTTGTTACGTGATCCTTGCCCGCATGGGGAATGCCAAGGTCATTCCGCATCCGGTTTAGTTCCTGTTGAACCTCTCCGATTCGCTCATGGCGATCCGGGGCACGTGTCGCAAACAGGTTGACGGCAAAAGGCTGATCCGTCCGCTTGCGGATCTCCTGAATGCTGTGACGAATGGCAGCCGGCTCCATATAAGCCGCACCCAGCGTGCCGAGTCCGCCTGCGTTGGATACGGCGGCGACCAGTTCAACTGTCGTCGGTCCCCCGGCCATTCCTGCCAGAAAGAGCGGATAGCGGATTTGGAACCGCTCGCACAGATCGGTCTGCAGTTGAATGTTCATGATATAATCTACCTCCTTTAACACTACAGATATTATCCTATTATATAGAAGGAAACTTCCAATAAAAGAAAAACGTCGATCGACGTACTTTTCCAGAAGACAGACTGCATATAAGACGTACTCTCTACAGCAGATGTTTTTCTTGCGAGATCAGGAGGGGGAGCATCGGGAGTTTATACTTTCTTATCTCTAAAAAAAGCCGCTAAGCACCTTGAAACGTGTTTAGCGGCTTTTTACGGGTGCTTTCGTCCGGGGAGACTCTTCCCCCTGATTGTTACACCGTCTTCTAGGACATTTTCACCAAGCTGTAGTTTTTCTTTCCTTTGCGAATGATGATGAACCGGCCGCCGATCGCTTGGTCGGCTGTCACCTCGTGACCGACGTCGCTGATACGCTCGCCGTTCATCGAGATGGCGCCTTTGGTGATATCCTCGCGAGCTTGCCGCTTGGAAGGCTCGATGCCCAGATCCACAAGCCAGTCCACGATATTCTTCGTTTCCGGCGTGGCTTCGAATGTCGGCATCTCCTTGAAGCCCTGCTCGATCTCATCGGCCGTAAGGGATTTAATATCGCCGCTGAACAAAGCTGCCGTAATGCGCTTGGCCTGCTCCAGCATCTGCTCGCCGTGCACGAATCTCGTCATTTCCTCAGCCAGCATTTTTTGTGCTTCGCGTTTATGCGGCTCGCTCTGCACCTTTTCGGCCAGCTCGTCAATTTGCTCTTTGGTCAAGAACGTGAAGTACTTCAGGTATTTCACGACGTCGCGATCGTCGGTGTTCGCCCAGAACTGGTAGAACTCGAATGGCGTTGTTTTGTTCGGGTCGAGCCAGATCGCGCCGCCGGCCGTTTTGCCGAATTTCGTGCCGTCGGCCTTCAGCATGAGCGGAATGGTCAGGCCGAATGCTTTTGCCTCAGGTCCTTCCTTCTTCCGGATCAGGTCGAGGCCGCTTGTAATGTTGCCCCATTGGTCCGATCCCCCGATTTGCAGCTGTACGTCTTCATGCTGGTACAGATGCAAGTAGTCAACCGACTGCAGGATTTGGTAAGAGAATTCCGTGAATGAAATGCCGCTGTCAAGCCGGCTCGCAACCACGTCTTTCGCCAGCATCGAGTTAATGCTGAAGTTTTTCCCGTAATCGCGCAGGAATTCGATAATGTTGATTTTATGCGTCCAGTCGTAGTTGTTAACCATGCGGATCTGATTGTCGCCCTCCGTCACGAAGAGCTTTTTCATTTGTCCAGTCAACGCATCAACGTTAGCCTGAACCTGCTCCAGCGTCTGCAGCGAGCGCTCGGTTTGACGTCCGCTTGGATCGCCGATGGTGCCGGTTGCGCCCCCGATCAGAATGACCGGACGATGGCCGGCAAGCTGGAACCGTTTGAGCATGATGAAGGGAATCAGGTGACCAATATGCATGCTGTCGCCCGTTGGATCCACGCCGCAGTACAGCGAGATGGATTTTTCATTCGTAAGCTCCCGAAGGCCTTCGGCATCCGTTTGTTGGTTGATCGCATCGCGCCATTCCAGTTCGTCGATAATATTCACAGTGTTAACACTCCTTCAATTCATTAATTTCCTTATAACGAAACGCCCAACTCGTTGAAAAACAAAAAATCGTCCCTTGTCTGTTATAGACATAGGGACGATTATTAACCGTGTTACCACCCAGATTGCACAAATGATCTGCACGCTTGCCGCGCGTCATTCATGCCGCTCATTAGACGAGATATCGTTCGCCGTTTCCGCTCGGCATTACCCGAGATACTCCAGAGTGTAATTCGCTGCCTTGGTGTGTACCGGGTTCCATCATCCCCCGGCTTTCTAGAACAGGGACCAAGCTGCTACTGGGCTCTTTCAACGTATGTTGCTTATAAGATTACAGACAGTATAGTGAATTAATAAATCGATGTCAACCTGCGTTTCGGACGGATGTCCTGCTTTCCCCGGCAGCATGGGTAAATGTTCGTCGGATGAGCCCTTGGTATCAAGTGCGACGCATGTACGCACGAACCGTAATGGGAGCAAAGATTGCCACGATGACCGCTGCGCCAACCAAGGATATCGTGAGATCCCAGCCCACGGTGCCGGCGTTGGTGAGATCCCGAACGGCTGTCACAAGATGCGAGATCGGATTCATATTGACGAACCACTGCAGCCAGCCCGGCATCGTATCCACCGGCACGAACGCGTTGGAGAGAAACGTGAGCGGAAACAGCACGATCATCGATATTCCCTGTACGCCGGAGGCGGATCTTGCAATTACGCCGCAGAAAGCAAAGATCCAGCTGATGGCCCACGAGCACAAAATGACGACCAGCCCGGCAAGAGCAACGTAACCCAAGCCGCCCTCGGGCCGATATCCCATAATATAACCCATTGTAAAGGTAAGCACCGTTGCAATGGTATATCGAATCGTATCTGCCAGCAGGGCACCGGCCAGTGGTGCAATGCGTGCAATCGGCAGCGATTTGAACCGGTCGAATACGCCTTTATCCATATCCTCACGCAGCTGAACACCTGTGACGACGGAGGTCGTAATCACTGTCTGGACGAGGATGCCGGGAATGATAACGGGCAAATAACTCGCCACGTCACCGGAGATGGCGCCCCCAAAAATATAGGTGAACATCAGTGTAAAAATAATGGGCTGGAACGTGACGTCAAACAACTGCTCGGGCGTACGCCGGAGCTTCAGCAGCCCGCGGTAGGCCATTGTCAACGAATTTCGTATCGTCTGACCGAGACTCGTGCGGTTCTTGAGCTGACGTTCCGTCCCTGGCTGAATCATGGTGCTGCTCATACCCTTGCCACCTCTCTATCATTGGATTCATAAGCCCCTTGGCCAGCGTCTTCCTTCACGCCGTGGCCGGTGATCGTTAGGAACACCTCATCCAGGGTCGGCTTCTGCACGCTCATCTCGGACAAGCCGATTCCTGCCGTGCGCAGCTCGATCAACAGGTCTGTAACAAGACCCGCATTAGCCATCGGTGCCGTTATCTTTCCCGCTTCCGGCGATACATTAGCATGAACTTTGAGCACTTGTTCCACGGTATGGCGGGCGCGATCCATGTCCTGTAAATGCTGGACGGTCAAATGCAGCGAGGAAGTGCCTACCGACATCTTCAGTTCATCCGCCGTCCCCTCGGCCACAACCCGGCCGTAATCAATAACGGCGATGCGGTCTGCCAATTGATCCGCTTCCTCGAGATACTGCGTGGTCAGCAATACCGTTGAACCGGTATTCACCAATCGGCGGATCGTATCCCACATCTGGGAACGCGTACGCGGGTCAAGCCCCGTCGTCGGTTCATCCAGGAAGATGAGCGGCGGTTGGGCAATAAGGCTTGCCGCTAGATCCAGTCTTCTCCGCATGCCGCCGGAGAAATTTTTTAGCGGTCGCTTCGCGGCTTCCGACAAACCGAATTCCTCAAGCAGCTCACTCGCTTTGCGCCGCGCCTCCGTACGCCCCAAACCTAGCAAACGGGAGAATATAATCAGATTCTCCGTAGCGCTGAGCGATTCGTCCACCGACGCGTATTGACCGGTTACCCCGATCAACTGACGGACGATCTGCGATTCCGCCTGCACGTCGTGTCCAAAGATTCGGGCCGTACCGGCATCCGGCCTTAGCAAGGTCGCCAGCATCCGGATGGTGGTCGTCTTGCCTGCCCCATTCGGACCAAGCACACCGTAGATCGTTCCGGTACGCACGTTCAGATCCACGCCATCCACGGCACGATTATCGCCGAATGTTTTGACTAGTCCATAAGCCTCAACGGCCAAGTCACCAGGGTTAGGCTCTATTTTCTTTCTGTATACATGCTCCATTATGATTTCCTCCTCTTTGCTAATGGATGATGCTTGAATCGTAACACCCCTATTTAAACGGAATGTAAACCGGAAAAGAATGGGCTCTTCTTATGAAATGATTCTCAATCGATAAGGATTCACGGTTTACTCCGACTATTCTGAGGGTAAACAAAAAAAGTGACAGCACAGAAATACCTTCTGCACTGCCACTTTTTCCTTTATAAAAACGGGAAACCTCTTCGCCCACATGCTGCCGCTGCACTTGCCTTTTCTTCGTCTTCAGTTAAGCCTTCGGCCACTTACAAATAGCAAGATTAAAGGTCTTCCCCATCCTGATCCATCGTATATTTTACCTGCATGATAATATTCTGTTCGTGATCCCCAAATTGGCGTCCGAACAGATTCAGCCCCCCTTGATTGACGGCATCGGGCTTGATGCCGATACGCAACCGCAATTTGGGACTCTCGGAAAGATTCAGTTCATCCAATGTAACGCCCGACACTTTCTCCATGTCCAGCGTTGTCTTCTCATGATCAACCCGCCATGTCTTGAGAAACCCGTACTGCGTTGCCCAATCGTACCACCAATTCGGGTTCAGCTTGCCGCGCCGATCCCCGAAATCGCCGGGGCTTGTCCACATGCCGATCTCCACGCCATTGACCCACACCGAAATATTTGAAGGCCAGTTTTGGTCATAATTCGGGGCCTCCGAACACATCTCCATGGACAGTTCAAGTGATTCGATTCGTACACCGGCCGGAATATCCATCGGCATCAAATATTCCAAATATCCCTTGCGCAGCCAAATGATCTGGGCATTGACATGCTTGGGATGGTAAAAGCTCGCCGGCTCGTCTTCCTTTATGATATACCCGTCGGCATTCGCCATTCCGCATGTCGGCGATACTTCGCAATCGCTGTAATGGCCAATCGGCATCTCTACTTCATAGACATGCGTGATTCCCTTAGGTACTGAATTTTTTAAATTCAATGCAAAATGAACATCGTCATAATTACGGCTGCACACCTTCATTGCTCCTCGCGAAGCCGGAAGCAATTCCGTATTAATTAACTCGGCCGCTTCCAACACTTTGATATTGCTCGCAACCGTAGAAACGGGAAGTTTGAGTTTCTCGGCGATTTCAATGATATTCAAGTTCTTGGAGTTCAAGAGCCTCAGAATATCCACCCTAGAGCGCGTTGACAAGGCATGAGCTACCGTGACCAGTCTTTCCGGGTCGTTAAAACCAAGTTCCAGCACAAATTCGCTCTCCTTTAAACATATTCATTACAATAATTTTACTTCCTAATGAAATGAAAAACAATCACACTGGAAAGGCTTACACCGTCCATTTTCCTGCCTCTTGCCATAGGGGATCGTATAGTCGGACGTAGAAAACCATGACTTTCATAGCCAGAAATGGCCTCCGGGAGAACCGGAAGCCATCCATGATCAAGCTAACAACACTTAATTTATCGACCCGCTATGCCATCCGCTGTTTCCTAATTGGGCGGCTTGATGTCGAAAAAGTCGATTTCTCCGTATCCCTCGCCTTTTGAAAAACGTATCGTATTCACGCCAGCCTTCAACTGAACCCGCGCCGTGGACAGCCCCCAGTTCTCCCATCCTTTATTCGTGATGTGGAACTTGCTTGCGGTACCGGCATTTACGCTGAGCATGAGATGGGACCAATTCCCCCCGGCTGTTCCATTCGCCGTTCGGGCGAGCAGAATGTATTCGCCTGCGGACGCGGCATGTACCTTGAATTCCACATAGCTCTCCCGCGTATCGATATGCCCGGCCTTCATGCCTCCCGAGCCGTTAGGGCTCTGAGATGCATAGGCGATACCTCCAAATGTCCCTTCCTCACCTTCGTAACGGATATGTGCTGCTTCGCCGGAAGGCAAGGTTATCGGAGCATTCGGATTCACCGGGACGCCGAGATTGGGCGTGTGGTCGGCATGCCACGTGAATTTCTGCATTCGAACCTCGCGGTTCCACCCGGCATTATTGTATTTGGCGACATGATAGAGCATCCAGTCCTCCGTACCGTCGGGCGACTTGGTGAACGAATGATGACCCGGTCCGTACAGACCGTTACCGGACTTGAATATAGGCTGGCTGCGTTTGCTCCATGATGCCGGATTCAGCAGATCGCTGGTTGTGCTGGCCGTGATGAGGCCCAGGCAATAGTCGTTGGTCCAGCTTCCGCTTGCCGAGTATACCAGATTGATGAGACCGTTTCGCACCATCACCTGAGGCCCTTCGTTTACATGCGGGGAATGGTTCGTTTCCCAGCTGTGGGTAGGCCTTGCGATTTCAACGCGATTCGAATCGATCGTCCAGGGATTGCTCATGCGGGCGATATACAAATTCTGCCGGACGTTGGTGTCGCCTTCCCAGCCGGACCATATAAAATACAGCTGACCGCCTGTTTGCAGCACCGTGCCGTCAATCGCCCATTTATTCGTCGGGTCCGTAATTTGGCCCTTATACTGCCAGGTTCCCTGCATCGGATCCGCCGACGTGTTCTCCATGACATACATGCGGTGATTGACGTTATCCCCGTCATCCTTGGCATAGTAGATGTACCAGGCGCCATTGATGTAATGCAATTCGGGAGCCCAGATGCTGCAGCAGCCCGTTTCGACGACCGTCGTCGGAGCTGCATCGATCGTGGTAAGCTGCGCGGACTTCCATATGGTCACATTTCCGCCGGTCGTTTTTGTGAAGTAATAGAAGCCGTCGGTGTGTTTATATACCCATGGATCCGCCCCCTCCTGCATGACCACGTTGTAGAAGTTATTTTGAAGCGTAGCCGCATGTGTCGCCTGACCCATAGGAAGAATAAGGAATGCGCATATCGTGAGCAATAATTTATTCCGGTAATTCACCTTCATCCTTCGTCACGTTCCTTTCGGATAATATGCAATCATACACCACGCAGAAATGTAACACCGCCTACTTCGATAACGGTCATGATACCGGCTCAATCTTCAATCGCGGCCTTGCGGGAATTGATGCGGCGAATCACTTCGGGATCGAATTTTGGACGTCTGTCATAGGTATACAATCCGTTCACTTCCTGCTCCACGTCGTACAGCTGGGTATAACAAAATCCGAACATTTTCGGATGATCCAGCAGCACATTCGTTAAGCCCGCATAGCGCGTTAGAAACGCTTCTTCGGAGGTCGGCCTGTCGCCGTAACCCCAGGACTTCTCGTCTTTTTGGTCCGGATTCCACCATATGCCGCCATATTCGCTGATGAAATAAGGCTGGCCTTCATACTGCTGCCGATTCGGGAAGCTATTGTACACCTCTCCGCCGTTCTTCATCGGCTCATATCGTTCCTTGAATGTCTCCGGGTTCTGGTCGTAATCATGGATATCGAAAATATCCGTCACGACATGGAAGTTACCGCTCGTATCAATGACGGGACGCGTCGGATCCATCTTTTTCGATACTTCGTACACAATGCGCAGCACTTCGTTATTTTGCTTGGCGCCGTCACGGTCCCATGTCTCGTTAAAAGGACACCAGCCGATGAGAGCAGGATGATTGAAATCGCGTTCCATTCCTTCGAGCCATTCCGGGAGAAAATGTGACAGCCCCTCCGTTGTGGTAATGTCCAATCCCCAATTTGCATGTTCTCCCCACACCAGATACCCTAAACGGTCCGCCCAGTATAGAAAGCGCGGTTCAAACATCTTCTCGTGAAGCCTTGCGCCGTTAAAGCCGAGTCCCATCGAAATTTCGATGTCTTTGCGGAGATCCTCATCGCTTGGGGCGGTGTAGACCCCATCCGGATAGAATCCCTGATCCAGCACAAGGCGCTGAAACACGGATTTGCCGTTGATGCGGAAGGCCATGCCGTCCAGCATGACGGTTCTAAGCCCGAAATAGGATTGGACCTTGTCGCTAACCTGATCCTGTCCTTGCAGGGTTAATTCCAGATCATACAGCCTGGCCTGACCCACCTCCCACAAGTGAACCTCCGCCAATGGAATGGTAAGTTTGACGGACGGCCCGGATACGACCGCACTGGCGTTCCCTACAGGTTTTCCCTCATACAGAGCGGAGGCGCTCAGTTTATGTCCCACAGCATTTCCGCATATCTTTACTTCCAGGTGCGCGCAGGCATTATCGGGATCACCCACTATTTTCATGTCGGACAAATAGGCCTCCGGCACTCGCTCCAACCATACCGTCTGCCAAATCCCCGTCGTACGGGTGTAATCACAGCCATGCGAGTGAAACCGCCCGCTTTGTTTCCCGCGCGGCTGGCGTCCGGAACGGACGTCGTCTTCCGCACAGACGGTAATCACGTTCTTGCCCGGTATCACATGCGACGTAATATCAAAGCTAAAAGGCGTATATCCTCCGCGATGCATTCCTACGGATACACCGTTTACCCATACTTCCGTCTCGTAATCCACAGCTCCGAAGTGAAGCAGGATGCTGCCTTTCCATTCTTCAGGCACGGTAAAATCGCGTTTGTACCATACAGCTGCCATGAAATCCTTATATTCAACGCCGGACAGCTTACTTTCGGGGCAGAAGGGAACGGTGATCGTTCCGGATAGATCATGTCCCGGCTCATGGAATCCGCGCTCCTTCCCGCTTTTCCCATGATCGATTTCGAATTGCCAAGCACCGTTCAGATTAATCCATTTAGGTCTTACCCATTGCGGGCGGGGGTACTCCGGACGCGGCAGTGTTAATTCTGTCATGTTTAACTCCTTCTTTTAGGTTTAATTTGTCGGTATTTATCTGTTACCCGGCTGTCACCTATGGCTTTAGCCTCGGCTTTCCTTCACGTACAGCCTGCTGGTCTCTTCCCAGATTTCATTTGGCTCAAGACTGAAACACCCGATTGCTTCGGCTTCCATGTCCATATTGGGCGCATTGACCAGATTGATCTGCGGCTCAGGACAAAAGAAACCCTCGGTCGCCTCGTTGTTCCAGATCATCCATTGTTTATAGGAGGTGCCTACGTCATAAACCAGCGTCAGTTTCTCCGCCCGATCGGTTAGCTCCATCCGGTTTCTTCCATTTTGAGCTACAGCGGTATAATGATTGTCCATACTTTCGAAGAAGGGGTAAACGCCTGCTCCTTGCATGACCTGCTCGTTAGCGGATAGCTCCTGATAGGATCCGGTGGGCAGCATTCGCCCATCCAGCTCCCACCGCTTCCCGACGGTCAGCTTTAAGCGGTAATCTTGGGCGTCGCCTCCATTGGTAAATGGCGCGTTGATGGACGTATGGAACGCCAGCAAACACGGCATGGCTTCTTGGCCTGTATTGGTAATCGTTACCCGCTGGGATAGCCCCTGCCGGCTTAAGCCATACCGAAGCTGAATATGGTACCGGAACGGGAAGCTTTGGAATACCGGATGCTGTTCATCCACGTGGACAGACACGGTCACATAAGCTTCCTGCCCGGAATGCCCGTATTCACCGACCTCCCATGGAATGTTGTACAGAAATCCATGCAGATGATGACCGGTTGCCTCTTCATTGACCGGCAGCTGATGGACTTTGCCGTTCCACCGGAACTGGCCGTCTTTATAGCGGTTCGGGGGAAACAATACCGGAATGCCATGAATCATCGGCCTTGCTTTGAATCCCGGCATTTCCTCCGACGTCGGCTCATGCAGAAACCGATAGCCCTTATCGAGGTCCCGGAACGATATCAAATTCCCGCCGATATCCGGAAGCATGATGGCCTCATAACCCCCGGCTCTCAAATAAACTGCTCGCTCGTTATGGTATACGCCTTCGTAGGCATTCGTCCCTTCCATTTCTCCACCTCCTATTTACCCGTCATGATGTTGCGAATGGTTTCAAGCGGCGCCTTCGGCTTACGGTCATACGTCAGCAAACCGTTGATTTCCTGCTCAACATCCGTCAGCTGCGTATAGCAATATCCCTGGATCACCGGGGATGAAAAAATCGGATCCACTACGGCCTTGAGCCGGATCAGGAAGTCCTCCTCGTTCTCGGCGCCGGAATACCCCCAGCCCTCCCAATCGCTCTTCTTAAAGGCTATCCCGCCAAACTCCGATACCAGAATGGGCTGCCCTTCATAGGAAGCACCGCCGACGAATATTCTCCGGTTCGCTGGCATGGCTTCCACGGCGGACGCGGCTGTCGCATACCGCTCCTCCAGCACTTCCTGGCGGCTCTCGTAGTCATGAATAGTAACCAGGTCGGTGGTCATATGCTCCCACCCGTCGTTGTAAACAACCGGCCTGCTATCGTCCAATGACTTTGTTAAATGATACATGGCAAGCCCATGCTGCTGCTGACGCTTATCCATCTGAACATTGGGAACGCCCCAGCTCTCATTGAGCGGAACCCAGGTGACGATGCAAGGATGGTTATAGTCCCGCTCGATGATCTCCTGCCATTCCGCCGTGAAGCGGCGAACATAGGACTCGGAATATTCATACGCGTTAGCCGCCTCGCTCCATAACAGCAAGCCGAGCTGGTCGCACCAGTACAAGAACCTTGGGTCCTCCGTCTTCTGGTGCTTTCTCACGCCGTTGAATCCCATTTCCTTCGCCAGCTCCACATCGCGCTTCAAAGCCTCGTCTGAAGGAGCCGTCAGAATTCCATCAGGGAAATACCCCTGATCCAGCACCAGCCTTTGGAAATACGGGCGGTTATTCAGGCACAGCTTGCCGTTCTCGATCGATACCTTCCGCATCCCGAAATAACTGGATACTTGATCGACAACGTTCCCATCTTGAACAAGGCGAAACTCGATGGTATACAAGTTCGGAAACTCGGGGCTCCAGAGGCGTCCCAGGCCATGATCCGTAAAATCGCTCAGCCCTATAGTCCGGAGCTGTTCCGCATTTCGGATCGTATACTGATCCTCGGCAACCAATTCATCCTTATACGATATGGTGAACTGCAGCTTAAGATCCTCTGTAGATTTATAGCCGTCAAGGAATGTCCGGATGCGAATTTCGTTCCGGTCAATGTCAGGCGTCATCATCGCTTTGCTCAGATGTACCGGGGATACCGGCTCTATCCACACACTCTGCCAGATGCCGGTCGTACGGGTATAGAAAATGCTTGCCGAATGCTCAAGCCAATATTGTTTGCCCCTCGGCAGAGTGACGTCGCGGCTGAAATCCTCCGCCCGCAGCACGACCGTGTTGCTTCCTTCCGTGAGCGCGGCCGTAATGTCCGCTTGAAACGGCGTATGCCCTCCTTCATGCATGGCCACCAAATGCCCGTTCACCCACACTTTGGCCATATAATCCACGGCACCGAAATGAAGCACGATCCGTTTCCCGTTCCAGTTCTGCGGGATTTCAAACGTTCTGCGGTACCATACCACATCATGAAAAGAAGGATCTCCAATGCCGCTCAGCCTGCTTTGGAACGTAAAGGGGACGTTGATCTTCCGTGTAAAGGAAGCCATCGCTTCCGCCCGATACCACCCTTCATCCTCGCCGATGGTTTCATCATCAAAACGGAAATCCCATTCGCCATTGAGGGTTAACCACTCTTTGCGCTGAAACTGGGGTCTCGGATATTCGCCCCGAACCGTTTGTGTCTTGCTAACTTTTGTCAACATGATGCAACTCACTCCTAATTATTCAATCTCTCTATCTGCTCGTTTGAACGTCTAGCCTTTGATCGAACCCACATAAACGCCTTTCACAAAATACTTTTGCAGGAAAGGATACACCAGCAATATAGGCACGGTCGAAACTACTATTGCGCAATATTTAACCAACTCCCGGAAAGCCGTCGAGCTCTGAGCACTGTTAATGACAACCCCGCCCGCGCTGCCGATCGTGGTGGCCGTCGAATCATTAGCGACCAGGATTTCCTTCATGAGCAGCTGTAACGGGAACAATTCCCTATCCTTCAGCAGGACCATCGCGTTAAACCAGGAGTTCCAATTCCCGACCAGATAATACAGGAAGATAACGGCCAGCGTGGCTTTCGACAGTGGCAGGATGACCGTGATCAGAATATTGGCCTGGCTCGCGCCGTCAATCAATGCCGCTTCTTCCAGCTCTCTCGGGATCGATTGGAATCCGGTTCTTAAAATGATGATATTCCAAGTGCTTAAAGCGGTCGGCAGAATCATCGCCCACAGATTGTTGTACAAGCCGATGTCCTTCATTAACAGAAACCAGGGAATCAGCCCTCCGCCAAAAAACATGGTGATCGTAATTAAAATCATGATAAAATTTTTGAAATACAAGTCCCGTCTGGAGAGCACGTATGCGCCCAATATCGTCATGACCATATTGACCAAGGTGCCCAGTCCCACATAAATGATCGTATTCATGTACCCCTTCAGCAGGCTGTTGTCTTTAAACACCAGCTTGTAACCGTCGAGCGTGAATCCCAGCGGCTTTAACAATACCCCTTTATGGGCCATCAAGGCGCTGGGATCGCTGACGGAAGCAAACAAGATATGCAATATGGGATAAAAACAAACCAACGTTAATGCGGTTAACAGCGTATAGTTCGTGAAGTCGAATACGCGGTCCCCTATGCTTTTATGCTTCCTTCTTCGTTTCACTTTGAGTTGCTTGATATCCTCCATAGCCTTCCCTCTCTCTTACCATAAGCTGGATTCAGATCTGCGCTTCACGATGGTATTTGTCATCCATAACAGCCCGAAGTTCACGATGGAGCTTATTAATCCGACGGCTGTGGAATAACTTAGGCTCGCTTCCCTCAAGCCCCTTCGGTAAACATAGGAGGCGATGACATCCGCCGTATCATAGATCAAAGGATTATAGAGCAGGATAATTTTCTCGTAACCGGAGGCCATCAATCCGCCGATCGCAAAGATAAACAGGATGATGATGACCGGACTGATCTGAGGCAGCGTAATGTACCACATTTTTTTCACCCTGCCGACCCCGTCGATATCGGCCGCTTCATATAATGATGGATCGATGGAGCTCATCGCAGCCAGATAAATGATGCTGTCCCATCCGATGCTCTGCCAGATTCCGGAAAAGGTATAAATCGGCCGAAACAAATTGGAATACCCGAGAAGGGATGAGTAGTCTTTTCCCGTTATGAACGAAAGCAGCTGCGTAACGACACCTTCATTGGCCGTAAAGATATGAATGATCCCGCACACAACCACCAGTGAAATAAAATGCGGCATATACGTAATGGTTTGAACGGTCCGCTTAAACTTGGAAGAACGAACTTCATTCAGCAGCAATGCCAAGATGATCGGTGCCGTAAATCCAAACACGATCCCCCACACATTCAGCAGGAGCGTATTCTTGACGACTCTCCAAAAATAGGGTCCGGAGAAAAAATCGATAAAATGCTTGAAGCCCACCCAATCGCTATCCGCGAAGCCCAGCAAAGGCTTGAAATCCTTGAATGCGATCATAACGCCCCACATCGGCCCGTAGCAGAAGATAATGAACCACGCCACGACGGGAAGGGCCATCAGATAGACGAACCAATTCTTTTTCAGGTCCTTTTGAATCAACCGCTTGGTATTCTTGGGCTCCGAGGGCATCCGAACATGGTCTATTTCCCTGTTTTTCCGTAATATCTCCATGAATCAACCACCTGTTCTTATTATGAAAACTATCGTTGGTTATACCGATCCAAGGCTGCTTGATGGAGACTTATGAATTCGTCCAGCCCCATGCTCTGCGCTTCCTTCAAAAATTTATCGTAAGCATCGACCGGCAATTCGCCCATAATGATCTTCGCAAAGTATTCTCCGCGCAGCGTCGATAACTGGTTTCCAAGCTCGGCTTCGCGCGAGGCTTCTTCTTTCGTGAACGTGATCGGCGGCATCGCCATGCTGGTATCCATGTTTTCCGTCCAATTCTTTCGGATATCTCCCGAATAGCTTCCTTTAGCCGAGATCAACGGGTTGGCGTGGTGCTCGTCGCGGATATTCGGCCAACTATGCCAGCGGTATTTCCAAAGTGTGACGTCTACCGGCTGACCTTCCGGATCATTGTACATATAACTGTTTTCAGGATAATAAGGCATTCCTTGCTCATCCACCAAGTGCACGGTACCGTACTCTCCGAAGTTAATGATCTCCCAGCCTTTTTTGGAATAATTGAAATCCAGCCATGCCATTGCAGCTTCGACATTTTTGCTCTGGGTGGTGATGGCCGCACTGGTTCCGGTTCTTTTGAAGTTTTTATAGGTGGTCGAGGATTTGTCTCCTTTGTTAAGTACAGGATTCAGCGCCCCCACGAAATCAATATCGTTCTGCACTTTCCAATAGCTCCACATCGTATCCGGTGAGTCCATCATCACGGCCGTATCATCGGATATCGCGCTAGCCATCCGTTGATTGAAATCAGCGGTTGCCCAATCCCGATTCAGCAAACCTTCCTTGTTCCACTGCTGCATGGTCGCGAGATATTCCTTGGCTTTCGGCTGCGCAGGACCCCATGCGACCTTGCCGTTCTCATCCAGGAAGGTCCAGTCCCAGACGCCATATGCACCATTAATGATGCCGGTAAAAATTTGACCGTACGTCGATCCGTAATTCAGTGGAGCTTTATATCCGACTTCCTTAGACTTCTTCAGGAACTCATACCATTCGTCTATTGTTGTCGGGACTGGAAGTCCCGTCTTATCCAGCGCTTCCTGCTTGATCAGCGTTCCGAACCAGATCCATTCGGAATACGGGGCGATGCCGTAGAAGCCCAGCAGCCTGCCATCGTCGGTCACGGTCGTTTTTCTTCTCGTTTCGTCCGAATTGCGCCACGCTGTATAGTTGGGAGCATGCTCTTCCATAAGGTCGGTCAGATCGAGGTAAGCGCCGTCATTCACCCCCGCTTCAAAGCCTCCCGGATAACGACCCGGGTCAATGATGATGTCCGGTAGCTCACCGGAGGAGATCATCAAGGTAAAGGCATCGGCTTCCTGCCCGACAGGCGGCGTAATGAAGTTCACCTTAATGCCGGTCAGTTTCTCCACCTGCTTCTGAACCAAGTGATTATTCATATCCGGGATGTTGGAGTTGGCAGGCATCCATACATCCAGCACCACATCGCCTTTGACGGGATAAGCGGAATAATCGCTAGGAATGACTTCTTCGAAAACGTCCCCAAGGTATGTATCATTCAGCGTGCTGTTTACCTCGTCGATTTGTTCCTGCGTTGGTGCTTTGTTGCCGCGTATGTCCCCGCTAATATCTTCAAAGGTCACCTCATTCTTCTCTTTGGAGACGCCCTCCTCCTGGGTTACGGTGTTATCGGGCTCATTCTTTGCTTTACCGCTGCAAGCGGTCACCATCGAAATGATCAATATGGATATGAATAACAGAGTGAAAAAATGCTTCATCGTTCTGTTCATGCTTAACCTCCCATGATATGAATAATTGACGAGCACCCCCAGCATTAGCGTCAAGAGGATCTATATTCCGTAGTTTTTAAGGGGCGCCAGTTTAAATCTTGCTATCTACCATTCTTCAATCGTCGGAGTGTCTAAGCACCCCCGTCTGAAATGCTGCTCTTCCTCATCACCATTCCAATGGATCCCCTTTCACATGTAAGTTGACGGTATTACCAACCTCTACGCATCCATTTAATACAATTATCCTGTATATTTAACCGAAGTATAAGCATACATATCTATTTTGTCAACGCTTTCATACATAATTTTCGTAACTAAAACGAGTCATTTTTTCAAATACATGCTTTTAATTTAGGATATCGGAAACGATAAATAAACACATATCTCTTTATACAAAGGGATTTTCGTTTGAAAAACACGATTTCCCGTTATGGATTTGCGATTCCTTCACGTTTCACTCTTATCCGTAACAAACCCCCATTCATTACACAAAATCCGTAATGAATGGGGGTTTATATAAAATCCTATGAATGTTCACTTCATCAGTGCGGCATTTGCCACTCCTTTGCCGCATCATTCTTCTCGGCAGTACCTACTCGTTTATGTTATGAATCCGCATACATGATTCTCCGGACGGTATCGGTATGGCCTCCGAATCACTGGCAGGGACACCGAATTCCGGGGTTCCATCCGGCTTCCAGTCGAACTTCTGGATGCGGGTCGATCGCAAGGCCGTATCTGCTCCAGGCGCTGGAAGCGCATGGTAGACGATCCAGTCCTCCTTGCCATCCGGTGATTGCGTGAAGCTGTTATGGCCGGTGGCATACACCCCGTTTCCCACGCTTTTGCAAAATACAGGCTCCATGGATTTAGTCCAGGAAAGCGGGTCCATCGGATCTGCGGTTTCATCCATCGTGAGCATTCCCAGCGCATAATCCTCAGACCAGGTGGTGCTGGCCGAGTATACCAGGAAGATGCGGCCGTTTCGCTGAAGGATGACGGGACCTTCGTTAATGGCCATTCCGCCTTGTTTTTCCCAGGATAGAGTCGGGGCCGTGAGCAATACATGGTCCCCCGTCAAGGTCCAAGGGTTCGACATTCTCATGATGTATATGGCAGAACCGTAGTCCGGAAAATGTCCGTACCCGGCATACAGGAAATAAAGCTGATTCCCTAAGGTCATGACCGTACCGTCCAGTCCGGGTACAGGGGTTGGCAGCGCGCCCTTCCACTCCCATTCGCCTTCCATCGGATCAGGCTCCACGTTCTCCAGCACGCATATTTGGCGTGACTCGTCGCCTCCTCCATCATTTGCCGTAAAATAAATGTACCATTTGTTATCCAAATGATGAATTTCCGGCGCCCACAGGTTATAACTATAGCGTCCGCCGGCTTCCGGAGTCCAGATCGTTTTCTTCCGGCCCTCCGCAAGGCCTGTCAAGGTCGTGGATTGCGTCAACTCCAGACGATCGCGTCTCGTCGACATAAAATAGTAATGGCCGTCCGTATGCTTCCATACCCAAGGATCGGCTGCTTGCTCCACAATCGGATTATTGAATGTTGGTCCATGTGGCATCTTCTTATCCCCCTCATCCCTTGAATTTCCTGGTTTTTGATCAACACTACGGCAATTCAAACCTTGACTCCCTTTAGCTCCCCACACCTCCCCCGAAAAGTTAAACCCAATCTTACTGATGTCTTCCAGCCTTGTCTATACGCAATTTAGGTGTATTTACCGCGTTAGTTTATGTGACATATCTAGTTATAGTGAAGTATTGATGGCCTAGCATCTATTACCTTCTGAAGAAAATTGACGGCGTTTCGATGCGTTTATTGGAAATTCGTTAGGTGCTGCACGATCAAAAAAAAGCTAATCCATTAAGGATCAGCTTTATCGTAAAATCGATCTCGCCAGACGAAACCCGAGATCCTCAATCCGAAAGGTCGGGTGGCTACGACGGCGGCATGTCACCCCGCAGCCCCTGGCCTCTTCCGCCCAGCTTCCGCCGCGGAATACTCTGTATGAGCCGTATACGTCCGGATCGTATATATCCCAACACCATTCCCACACATTTCCGAGCATATCGTAAAGCCCCCAGGCATTCGGATGCTTTTTGCCTACCACATGCACGGCGCCCCCGGAATTCCCTTCATACCAAGCGATGTCATCAAGCTCTCCGTAACGATAGCCATCACTCCCGGCCCTACACGCATATTGCCATTCCGCTTCCGTCGGTAGGCGGTACCCATCCGTCTCCCAGTTGCACACCACACGCTCACCATCTTCCGTGGCCGAATAACACTCGTCTAGACCTGAGTGCCGAGATAGCATATTACAGAAGTGAATCGCATCATTCCATGATACATCGACGACCGGAGCCTGCATGACATCAGTGAATCCTGCCGACTGCGACATAAGCGAGAAATATAACGCCTTTGTAACAGGAATCGGTGCAAGCTGAAAAGCATTTACTTCAACCGCCCACGAAGATTTGATTCGGTCGTCCCTTAATTGAATTTCGCCTGCTGGAATGTCTACCATCGGATATTCTTTTGGATTAAAAACTGGTACTGACAACCGTCTTCCTCCCGCTTTCGTCTCTTAGTTCAACCTGCTTAACCGTTCAATTCCCTGTTGTTCACTCGGCAAGAAAAAGAAATCGTTTCCCTTATTGCATTCATACATGAAGTCTTGCAAGCTTTGGCTCGGATAAACAGAAAAATCTCCGATAATCGCAACCTTTACGTGATAATTGATATACTTCTGAAGGATTTCGCCTGCAAGGCGCGTCTTCAAATCGAAGAAGGCTTCGCTAAATATCGACTGATTCATCACCATACGATGGCTGCCCGTTTCATATTGCACGGTTGCCATAAGATCCAATGCGGATTGGACATCCTTTATCAATATTTCATTGCTGCTTACGACCGCTATGGTTCCTCTATCTGTTTCAACCTTCTCGATATCCATAATTCCCTCCTGTTTGGGTAAGTCTTCTTACATAATCCTCACATATGTACCGGTTATCGCCGCCATTGGCCGGTGGAACGTTCGCTACTCTAAAGAAGCTCAGACCTATAACCATCGCCATCAGCCCATAGGCAGCGCTATGGGAATCCTCAACGGACATCTGTCCCGTCCGATTACCGTAATCCATGATCTTGGTGATGCCTTGGAGATCAGCCTCGTAACTCTTCGATACCACTTCCTGCAAATTGTGATCCAGCATGGCTTTTGAGAAAAACTGCACAAAGAGCTTGCCTTGATCTGCATGCGGGATATACATCTTCTCGACCCCATCCAGCTGTGACACATTAATCGTTTGACCCTTGTCATCGGTGAGCGGGGGAAGCATAAACTTCAGGGCAAGATCCATCATTTCCCCCGATGTCATGGTATGCTCAATGCCTGATTCGATCTTCAGTCCATAGTACGCCAAGAACGACTTGAAAGCTTCGATCGTCAATTGATCCTTATTCTTAAAATAATAAGTGACAACTCCCTTGGAGCAGTTCGCATGATCGGCAACCTTATCCAGGGTCATGCCGTCAATCCCATACATGCTGATGCAGGTTAACGTGGCATTAATGACGTCTGCCCTGCGTTTTTGTTCCATCCCTAATTTGGGCATGATTTCTTCACCTGTATCTTTGATTTTATTTATACTGAACAGTCGGAATAAAAAGAGTGTACACAAGAATTACACTTATTGTCAATGAAGGCTTATTAAGCGAGATGGCATCCAATGCCAAAACCCCCGGTCTTGTTCAAGACTGGGGGTTTGCTTCTTCTCAAAGTGACATTATCCCTTTCAGACGTTCTTCTTTCATGGACTGTATGTCGATCCTCAATGTGTTTCTATCCTTTTTTGAACACGCTTTTATTTCCCCGCCAAAAACTCATCTAACTGACGTTGTACCTCAGCTACATATTCATCAATGCCTGCCTTCTTTAGCTTCTGAATGGCCTTAGGATACGCTGTTTCAAAGTCCACAAAACCGGAACGTATAGCAGCTAAGTCCTTGCCAACGACTTCTTTCAGAGCTGTTTCGATAGATTTGACTTTCTCATTATTAAATCGGAAGCCCAATGAAGCGGATCGTACAGCCTGGTCATCCCAGCTCTTATACTTATCGATGGACTCTTGTGCCACATCCGGCCCGAACAATTGGTAATTTTGGTTTCTGAACATCCATTCATAGAAGAATTCGCTAGGGGTCAGCTTATTGATTCTTCCATCCACAATCTCGTAATCCTTGCCTTCGACGCCATAGAGGGCAAACTGGTAATTTTCCTGGGATTTATAAATCCAGTTCACAAACTTCATGGCTCCTTCCGGATTAGGAGCATTTACTGGTATGCCAAGAACTTCTCCGCCTGTGGCTGTCACATAGCGCGGTTTATCCTCGGCTAACAGGTACGTTTTAACTTTGGCATCCGGTGCATTGGCTTTGATTGTATTAATAATTTCCATTTCCTTGCCCAAAGAGCCTTCAACCCATAAATATAAGCCTGTCTGCATACGAGAGTCTCTCTCATTGTATTTAATGGTCAGATCCTCTGTATATAACCCTGCATCATACATTCCACGGTTAAACTTCGCTACTTGCTGGAAAGCCTCTGTTTCATAATAACTGTATGCTTTTTTACTGTCTTCCCCGAATACGACCAAATCTTCTACGGCGATCCAGTTATATTGTTCATCGGCAAAATATCGGGTTAAAGGTTTAAAGACGACATCGGCAGGTCCTTTCATTTCAGGAAACTTCTCTTTCGCCTTGGTCGCGAATTCTTTTAGATCATCGGCAGTCTTCAAGTCGGTCATCCCCACGGCTTCGAGAATATCCTGACGGACGGCAACCAACTGGTACATGGCCGAGGACGGTGCATATGCCGACGGAATGCCATGAATTTTCCCATCGATCGTTGCGCCTTGAAGCTGTTCCATCGGCAAAACTTTCAACATATCCTGACCATATTCCTGGATTAAATCATCCAATACCATGGCTTGTTTCTTGTTGACGATCGTCGAAAGGTCCGGGAGTCCGTCCCAATATAAATCGATCGGTTCATTTGCGGCCAGCATGATATCTTTTTGTTCCCAATACTGGGCCCACGGCACAAATGTGACTTCGACCTTCAGACCGAGATCGGCTGCCATTTTCTCTGCGAATTCGTTGTCTAGAAATTCGTTCATTCGGTCGCTTCGTTCCCCCGGATACAAAATCGTGACGGTTTCGAGCGCGGCTGCCCCCTCTTTTTTGCCGCTGCATCCTGCCATTACCGAAACAGACGCAATCAATAAAACCAACAAGATCAGCATTTTCCTTGCTTTCATGAAAGACCCTCCCTAATAAAATGGTTAATCTATGTTAAAAGCCTGAATTGGCCAATAACCACGCAGGTGTCTATTCTTTTACCGCTCCGGCCATAATCCCGTGCACGAAGTATTTTTGGATGTAAGGATACAGGAAAATGATCGGACCGATCGTAATGACCGTAATGGCCATCTTCACGGTTTCCGCAGGCAATGTGATGTTGCCTGATGCCCCTGACGGAATCCGTCCGGAGCTTATCGCATTTACGTTCGACAGGATGTTGTAGAGGAAATATTGAAGCGGAAATAAATCGCGTTCGTTAATAAAGATCAGCGCATGCCACCAATCATTCCAATATTGAAGCGCATACATTAATCCAACCGTCAATAGTGCGGTCTTGCTTAATGGAAGAGCGATTCTTACGTAGATCGTAAAATAATTGGCGCCGTCCATCTCGGCCGCTTCATATAAAGATGGAGAGATGCTTGCAAAGTACGTTCGCATCAGAAACATGTTCCATACGCTGAATATGGACGGCAGGATCAAGGCCAGAATGCTGTTCTTCAATCCGTAATAATTGACGCTGACCATATACCACGGAATCAAACCGGCTGAAAAGATAATCGTAAAGTTGCTGATGAAGGCGAGTACGTTACGGTATTTTAGCTTTTTTATGGATAGGGAAAATGCAATCATGCTGGTAATCAACAGAGCCCCGAACGTCCCCACAGTGGTTACAAACAGGGTCACGCCATAGGATTTGAGCAATTTCATTCCACTATTAACAAAGATATATTTATAGGTATCCAAGCTGGGGCTCAGTGGGATGATCGAATATCCGTTTCTCGCAACGGCCTGTTCCGAAGAAAAGGACACGCTTAACGTTAATACAAGAGGATACAGACAAACGAGTGCGAATAAGCCAATGAATACATAGGCAAAGGCTATCACCAATTTATCACCAAGCAATCTATTCTTTTCCATCATCAAAATAGACCCTCTCCGTCGTTTATTTTCTTAGCGGATTTGTTAGCAGCCGTAATCAGGATCAAGCCCATCAAGGACTGGAATAGCCCGATTGCCGTCGAGTAAGAAAAGCCCAGCGTACGCATCGACTGATAAACATAGGTATCGATGACCGTGACTTCTTCAGCCAGGACCGGGTTGTTTCCGACAATACCGTAAATCATCCCAAAGTCCCCGTAGAAGATTCGTCCGACGCTCAGCAAGCTCAAAACGATGATCGTCGGCTTCAGCATGGGCACGGTCAAGAAAAGAATCTGCTGCAATTTGTTGGCGCCATCCACCTTGGCCGCTTCGTATAAGCTCCCGTCAAAATTGGACATCGCCGCCATGTAGACAATGGAACTGTAGCCGCTCCATTTCCAGACGCTCGACAGAATGATGATCCACTTCCAATATTTTGGCTCCGAGTACCAGGAGATCGGCTCTGCACCGAAGAACTTCAAAATATGATTCGCTACGCCCACATCCGTGGAGAAAATTCCGTACAGAATCGCCCCGACGACAACCCATGATATGAAATACGGAAAAAACATCATGCTTTGAGCGATCTTTTTGTAGGCTTTATGCCGAATTTCATTGATCAGAATGGCAATGCTGACAGGAATGATAATGCCTAATATGAGACCGAAAAAGTTGATGTACAGCGTATTATAGGTTACCTTCCATCCCATGCTGTTTTCCGAGAAAAAGTATTTGAAGTTGTCCAGACCCACAAATTTGCTGCCGAAGATGCCGTCGACCACATTGAAATCGGTAAACGCCATCCATATCCCGGCAAACGGGATATAGGAGAACATGATCAGCACAATCAGCGCGGGCACGCACATGAGATACAGGATCCTGTGTTTTTTTATTTCATAGAGAAATCCCTTAACAGCCGAACTCATTCCATCACCCCTTTACATGTGATTACACGACTATACTGTAATGCCGTGTTGCAGCTTCATCTTTAGTTCATCCAGATCGATCACGGTACCGGTAATTCTCGCCTCTTCCGCGGCATAGGCCATCATATGACTTTCAACGGACATGTCGATGGAGGATCTGCTGCTGAAGTCGGCATTCCCCAGATTCTCCAAAAAGTCGTTCATCAGACCAGTATCGCCGCCGTTATGTCCGCCGCTCACCGTTGCCGGCCGAATGACGGTTTGCTGAACAGGTTCTGCCATATTGGAGTTAAAGCGGGTGACTTCAATAACATTCAAACTGTCATCCCCACGGATCTCCCCATGCTCGCACATGATTTTGAGCGTGCGGTACATTTTATTCGTAAATCCGCTCAAGTTAAACGTTGCCGTAACCCCGTTCTTAAACTCGATAATGGTCACCTGATGATCACACACATCATTGTCCATCCGATAAACGCAGCGTCCGTAAGGACTCGTTGCGAGCGCTTGGAGCAGTCCCTCTTCGCTTTGATCCGCCGAAATGACGGCAGCCGGCCATTGGCCCCTTACAGGCAAATAGGCTTTTCTTGCATCGAATCGGCAGTCCGCAGCTACCTTGCAGTCGAGGCATCGTTCCGCACTGCCTGCCGGTGCATTCTCCTCTTTGAAATATGTAAGGCTTCCGTACGAAGAGATTCGTTTCGCCCCGCTGTCCACAAGCCAGGATAGAATATCCATGTCATGGCAGGACTTCTGCATGATGATCGGACTCGCCAGATCGCTTCTTCTCCAATTGCCTCTTACGAAAGAATGTGCCATATGGAAATTGCCGATGTTCTCGTTGTGCTGTATGGTCACGATCTTGCCGAGCTCATTGCTATCGATGATTTTCTTGATTTCCGCAAAGAAGTTCGTATATCTGAGCACATGGCATACAATCACTTTCCGGCCTGTTTCATTGGCTTTTCGTTGTATTCTCAAGCTTTCTTCAGGACTTGGTGAAATGGGCTTCTCGAGCAAAATATCATAACCAAGATCAAGCGCCTTCATTGTTTGCTCATAATGGTCCTTGTCCATGGAAGAGATGATGACGGCATCGCAAATTTTACCGAGTCGATAAAATTCATCTACGGATGCAAATTGTTTCTCCAGCGGAATCTGAAACTCATCCGCCGCCGCCTTTCTTCTGCGGACATCCGGCTCGATTACCGCCACAATTTCCTCACTTTGGTAAGCATGCCTTGAATAGATCATGCCTCTTTGTCCTGCACCAATTAATGCTAGTTTCAACTCCATAACCTCCAGCGAACTTGTATTTGTCCTAAACAATCTACTCCTGTTCTGGAACCACAGGATCTTCCAAGGGATAATATCCTTCCGGATAATAGGCATCCCAAATATTCATAAGCGGATCCTCATCGGATATTTCGACTTGTATCATGCCTGCCTCATAATACCCATCCTGCTGCGGATTCTGTATATGCAGGGGGATATACGACCGGTCTTCGAAATAGAGTGCTATACTCAGCGTATATTTTCCCGGTAACATATCCTTCAAGGGGACCATCTCGTTATGGACAAGGTCTCCGGTTAACCAGGAATGCGTGGCTGCGTGCAGGGGATACTCATAGGAAACCTCCCCCTGCTTTAACTGCACCCATAACTGAAACTCCCGATAAATTCTCGAACTGCCCGCGTTGACGAACCAGAATCGCAATGGCAAGCTTCCACGGCTATATACCGTTTCCGGATAAGTCAGTCGGCGCAAAGTTAGATGATATCCAAGCCCCATATTCAGATTGGAGAGGCCGGCGTGCCAGCGATACGCCTCGCGTCTTGTATGAGGACCGCAAACGTTATCAGTCACATGAAGGACCACCTGGTAACGCTTCCATACTTTCTGCAGTTTGTGCATGGCAAAAGCTTCACAGCATTCGATCCAATTCTCCTCACTGCACTTCACCAGCAGGCCAAATCCGCGACTGCGTTCTCTTAAATGTTGAATCAATCTGTCATTCTGCAGTTCGGCTAGCAGCGTCTGCGTTTCAAACGACTCCACATAAGCGTTCCATTCTTCCTTACTGTCAGCTAAGGTTGATATCAGAACGGCTGTTAAGCGTCTGTCGGAGTCGATATAACTCCCGACTTTTCGGACCAAAGCCGCAAAACAATCAGGTGCGTAATCCGGAGCCCAGATCGGCAATTCCGGTACCAGGACAAGAATGGGATTTTGGGCCGTATGCAGTGCTTCATTGATCGCTTCAAGTCTGTATTCTCCTCGAACCGGCTCAAGCACTCTCCAGGAAAAGGAGACGTATTCGAATGGACCCTGGTTTGCATCAAACTCCCGGTTCAATAAGGGTTGCGGTCGGATTTTTACGGTTTTATACTTCTCGTAGTTTTCGAGCGAGTATTTCCCCATCCTCTTCTCTCCTTTGCAAATGGCTGTCAACGGTTTTATGGAACTGCTCGATATCTGCATCGGTTATATATGGCCTACTGCCAATCTTTTCGATATCTTCCCGCAATACAATCATGCTTAATGTGTTAAAACGGGCTCCCGTTTCCATATACGCCGCTGCTGCTTTTTGCAGTGAGGTTGTATATTCGCCTGGGTTTCGGACCGGGTCTGCCTTCCAGTCCCCAAAGGCTTCAAAACGCAGCATGCCGTCCCCTTCCATGGTCGGATAATTATAGAATTGTCGTTGAACGAGGACGATATTGCTTTTTTCAGAGTCCAAGATAAGCGACAGCCTTGTATCATAGAGCCAGCTTGAGCTCCAGAAGCCCTTGATGAGTAACTCCGGAAAGTACTGGTCATAGAATGCAGCGGCCATCTCCATGGAACTCTTCAACCTGTCCGGTGTGTACCCGGGGCCAGATGGAATGTGAAGGGCTAACAGCGTATCCCCTTTTTGAAGTGCCGGCTCCCATTCCTTCTTAAGGATCGGCGTTGTTTCTCTTTCTACGAATCCCATGGGATTTATCCGATTAGCGATGACAAACTCGGCATTCTCGTGCCATTCTGAGGTGAAGTTTCCTTGAAGATCATATACATCATTGATGCCGTTCCGTTGTCCATCACTGCGAAATTCTTCGCCTGCGTGCCGAAGGGCAATAACCTCCTGCGTGTCCACATGACGGAACATGGTGAAAGGATCCTCAAATCGGTAGGGGATAAAATAAAACCGGTCTAACAGAAAGATGGAGCAGGTATAAAAATTCATCACCCATGGAAAATCATGAACCTTGGCATCGCCGTGCTCCACCAATTTTTCCAACTGAAGCTTCAGGGGCTGTTGAGGGATCTGCTCGTAGTAGGCTTTAGGTACGGAACGCGCCTCCAGCATGTTCATGGAAGGAACAACGCAGGCCAGCAGCAAAAGAAAGGAGTATAATTCTCCGTATTGCTCCATGCATCCTGGTGTCATATTCGTATAATGAGTCTCATCACAGCGATTGCGCAAAGTGCACATATCATCTACCAAAAATTGGGTAAAGTGAAATAGTACGGCATCCTTTTCTATCGCCTCAACCCCATGAACGAGCCATTGGCGGGTAGGTTCAGGAATTTGATACTGCTCAAAGATTCCAGACAAGAACTCCCTCGGAATGAGATGGGGCTTGCTATCCGGTTTATAGCGATTATATTTAGCCTCCAACCCTTCAGGCAGGTAATCAAAGTTGCAGATTGCGATACACTCGTTAAACTTCAACAGACTCTCCACTTCCTTTTCTCCCCCGTTCAACTGTTAACTTGCCCATCGGATAATAGCCGTCCTTGTTCCCCTCGATCGCCAGCTGGATATTCCCGATTTCCTTAACTCCGGTTTCGATGCCGATCTCCAAATGATATTCGCCTTCGGACATATTACCGGGTAAACCGAAACATTCTTCCCAAACAATGTCTTCGTCCGGCAGCCACTCCCTAATATCCTCTCTGCTGCGCAGCGTATAGGTTTGGTCATGTCCAGTAAGCCTCACAACCAGCGGATAGGGATTATAAATCGGGGCCACTCCTACATTAGCCCACAATGCCTCGATTTTTAGCTGACCGCCCGCCTTCACCATCGAATCGTACGTGAACTTTCTCAATTCAAAGCGATATCCCATCTTGTTCAGCCAAGCCTTGACCTTCTCTTTCCACGGTTCGGGGACTACCGTTCCTTTATTGTTAAAGGAGGAAATGTGCCACTTCAGCGTTTCTTGAATGATATAATCCATATCCCAGCCCTGAAGATACCAATCATTCATGTGCCAGCATGCTTCAAATAGAATCGGTGCCTTCTCCCAGGCATCGCCCATCTTGAAATTCTGAATATTCTGGGGATAGAAATCCGTCATATGTGACCACTGATTTCCATGAAAGCCGCCCATATCACCCAAGCAATCGACGCGAAAGCCCACTTTGGCTTTGCGCTCCTTCATGATGCTGATCGACAGGGGATCATGCAGCAGAGCTTGGAGAGGGGTTATTTTAAACCCATCCAGGTAAGCATCTGTAATGCGCTTAATGGCCTCCGGCTTTAAAAACTCCGTTCCGCCGCCTTCTCCCCAGGCCCCTACAATCGTCAAATCAATCGAGCTTATGACCGGGTGTCCGTCAAACCGTGCGGCAAACGCCTTGATAAAGTCAGACCAATACAACACATAGGGTGTGGTCTCAGGGTCTACCCTCCAGAACGGAAAGTCGGGCTCCTCCGGATGTTCCGCACGATACCAAGCTGGTATATCATCTTCTTCGCTTAACGCGTATGGGGAACAGCGAACCACGGCCGTACAGCCTAGCGATTTGGCGTAGTCCAGCTTTTCCTCAAGAACTTCCCAGTTGTACTCCCCTTGGCGAACTTCCAAGTCCCGCCAGCGCGCGCTGCAGAAATACACTTTACTGTCGGGATGATTGTACGCTCTGCTGTCTTCCGTGAACTTATACTTCTTCTGCTCTTCCCCTCGGTTGTCGCAGATCCGATCCGGGTCCCCCATTAACCCCGGTGCTGCTATAAAACCAATGCCTGGGTTGTTTAGGATGTCTTCTAACATCATGGGGTAAACCGTTACTGCTTTGTTCATGTTTTAATCAGCCCCCCGCCGCCTGCTCAAACGCCGCTGTTTGTTACGTAAATGTTACGTAACAAATAGCGTAAAACTTTGTAACATTTCGTGACTTCATGTTATATCATCCATGCATATCCTTGCAATAATAATTTTAGATTTATAAAAAAATTCTAGTAACATTGCACGACAGGAACATGTTATGATTGATTTTAATCATGAATGACTGTAAACTTAGAACGTAACGGAGTAACGCAACAAACTAACGCAACAAAACAACCAACAGGTCCATCATTGTTTACCATGTGACATTCCTATAAACTCTAAATGGTGACTATTCGTAACTAAAAAGGAGAATGTGTTTATTTATGAGTACCATTCGGGATGTTGCTAAATTAGCAAATGTATCTACTGCCACCGTATCCAGAGTGTTAAACAATGATACGAAATATAAAATTACGGACGAAACCCGGGAACGAGTTTGGCAGGCGGTTACGCAGCTGAACTATAAAATCACTTCAAGTCCCAAGCGAAAAGTTTCAACCAAGGATCATTCCGAGAGCAAGTCGCATATCAAAATCGGTTGTGTACTAAGCGTAACGAAAGATAAATACAACGATCCTTATTTCATGTCGATCTTATCCGGTGTGGAAGAGCGATTGCTGAGTGCGGGATATAACATTTCCTTTATCCGGACTGGAATCGAGCTGAATGATAGCAAGATCTTATTCAATACATTCAGCGAACCGATTACCGGTCTGATTCTTATGGAATCGTTGAACAGTGAAACCTATGAGTATATACGCAAGCAGGTCCCTTATATCGTGGGGATTGATACCGAGCGCGGGGATATCGATAATGTCGGCTATGATCATTACAATGTTGCTTCGATGGCCGTCAACCACCTCATTGAAAAAGGCCACACCCAGATTGGTTACATCGGGGGAAGCGGATTAACGAATAACCTGAAAGACAGCCGCCGTTACCGAGGCTACTACGCCACCATGCATGCTGCCGGAATGTCTGTGAATCCCGATTGGGTTATTGATTGCATGTGGGATGAAGCGGTCTGCATTGAACAAATAAATCATTTATGTAAGACCAAAAATTGCCCGACCGCCTTCTTTGCAGGCAGCGATCTAATGGCCATGGCTGCCCTCAACGGCTTGTATAACAACGGCATTGCCGTTCCTACTGAAGTGGCTGTCATGGGTCTATCCAATATCGAGGTGTCCAAGTATTCCAATCCGCCTCTATCAACGATCGATGTACCGACAAAAGAAATCGGCATGGTTGCCGTCGACAACCTGATTGACAGAATGAACGGAAATCAACTACTGCCCAAGAAGGTGATTTTGCCTACCCGTTTGGTCGTACGCAGTTCCACTTAAAGGGACTATGAAGTTGAAATGAATATATTCATCAACGCATTACACATGAAGGCACCTGACACGGTGCTCTTTTTTTCATGGTGGATGTTGGAAGTAAGGAAATTACATAGGAAAGGAGGTGAGAGCTTCAGATTCGGTAGAGTGAATCCATTGTTACAAAGACGTTTGGACTTGCTACTCTATGATACCAATCATTCTGTGAGGAGGTTTTGACATGAAAGCATGGGGTATTAACATGAAAATGACATTCGCTATTTTTATTATGACGGCTGTTCTCCTTACCTTGCTCCCTTATCCCCTCTTTATTTCGACTGCTGAAGCGGCTTCTATCGTTGTGGATGGTGATCCGAGTGACTGGGAAGGGATTCCGGCGCTTGCCACGAATTCGGGAACCGCTGGTGTCTTAAAGGCTTCCCACGATGACAAGAATCTTTATCTGCTTGTGGAAGGCTCAAGCCTTAGCACTACAATGGGGAGCTTCTGGCTGAATACGGACAAGAATGCTTCGACCGGGTATCAAGCCTTCGGATGGGGGGCGACCGGAATTGAATGGCTCCTCGAAAATCAATCGCTTTACCGCTACGCCGGAAATGGCAGCAGCTGGAATTGGGATTGGTCTTCCTCCCTCCCTTCTTCTCAATACGTGCGTTCCTCATCTGTGATCGAAGTTGCACTCCCTCTCGCTACACTTGGACTAGCTGCAGGCAGCAGCGTGAACATTGGTTATCTGGACAACAATTCGGATATCCATCGCCTGCCAGCACAGAACCAGCCGCTTCCCGTTTATACCTTACAAGCACAAAATCCGGGAGGAAACATGATCGAATTCTACCCAGCCGAGCTGAATGATCCGCTCAATAACCCGTTTAAGGGTTGGGCTCCTTCAGCGAAATCAACCAATTACCCGCAGGACCACCGTCTCGTGTATGCCGGTGTCACCTGGAAGGAGTTAGAGCCAACCAAAGGCAACTATGATTTCAGTGCAATTGAAGCATCCAATCATTTCGACTATTGGCAGAGCCGCGGAGTCAAGGTGGTGCTGCGCTTTATTCTGGACAGTCCTTCCGGCGTGCCTCACCGGGATATTCCCGACTGGCTGTACAACGACATGGCCAGTTTGGGACAATCTCCAGGTAAAGCCTACCAAGATGAAACCGGTGGTATGGGAGCCGGCAACAACACGGGCTTCTCCCCGAATTACAGTTCCGAGTATTTGATCGCCAGACACAAGCTTGCCATTGAGGCGATTGCGGAGCATTACAACACGGCCGATAGCCCGATTGCTTTTGTGCAAATCGGTTCGCTGGGCCATTGGGCGGAATTCCACACCTGGCCTTACATCGGACCGAACGGGGAAAGCAACTATACAGGCGCGTTTCCTCCGAACCCAATATCCAACCAGTACATTCAGCACTATATTGATGCTTTTGCCGATCAGGAGCATCATACGCAGCTATTGATCAGACGGAGCGTGGAATTGGCCAAGAATAATAACAAGGGTCTGATTCTAGGAATGTATAATGACGTGTTCGGAGATCAGCCGAGCTTCGATTCCGAATGGGGATGGTATACTGGCACACAGAACGGTTATTGGGATGATATCGGCCAGCAGCAGCCAAACCATGCCAACTTCTGGGACACTCGCGTCTCTGGCGGCGAATTTTACGGGGGTGCCTATGGTATGAATGCTGCGCTCACGACAGGCAGCGGCTTTAATGAGACGCTGCGGCAGACCGAGCTTAGCAAACCGAGCTGGCTTGGACCGAATTCTCCAGCTTCCTTGGCGCTAGGCAATCCGTTGCAGGGCAATATGGATACACTGAAGAAACGAATGGGCTATCACTTTGTATTGAAGAAAGTTGCATATCCACAAGAAAATAGCGGAAGTGCGTTAAATGTATCCGTCGCTGTGGAAAATAAAGGAGTTCAACACTTCCCGTTCAATTGGCCTGTTGAAGTGCAGCTGCGCAGCGGAGGCCATGTCGTGGCACGTCAATCCACATCGGCGGACTTAAGAACCTGGAGGACTGGTTTGCATACAGTCTCAGGCTCTATCTCCACAAACACGCTGCCAAACGGTACCTATGAGCTGGCCATAGCGATTCTTAATCCGTCCACGAACCAACCCGGGGTTGATTTTGCTAATACGGAGCGCCTTTCGGACGGAGCTTATAAGATCGGTACATGGACTAAATAATAAAAGCCACAGGCTGATCCGAACACTATGAACAACAGCTATCGGGAATATCCCGATAGCTGTTGTTCACCTAAGATGCCAATAAAATCATCCCCTGGCTGAGTTCTCGACAGGTCAGGTAACCGCTCTCCGCATATTCCGTCACCATTCACCACCCTAACTGGTAATATTCCCCTTGTTTTCCTCGGCCCATGCTATAATGGACTGACCATTTAAAGAATACGGAACAGGGGCGACTTTTTAATGAATTCTCCTAAAACAGTACTGATCATTGAAGATGAACAGGATATCTCGCGCATTGTGAATGACTATTTGCGTGTTCAGGGATTCAGCGCGTTCATCACGGAAAATGCCGGCGACGGATTGCAGGCGGTCCGCCAACGGCAGCCGGATTTTATCATTCTCGATCTGACGTTGCCTGACGCTGACGGGATTGAAGTGTGCCGCAAGCTCCGTACATTGACGGCTGCGCCCATTCTAATTTTGAGCGCCCGCAGCAGCGACACGGACAAAGTGCTTGCCCTGGGTTTTGGCGCCGATGATTACATGACCAAGCCCTTCTCGCTCAGTGAACTGGTCGCTCGCGTCCAGGCACATTTGCGCAGAATGGCAGATCCGAAACTCCCGGTATCCCCACAGCAGCGCTTGCAATTCGGCGCCCTGTCGATTGATAAAAATGCCCGCAAGGTCATGGCCGGACAGCTGGAAATTTCTTTATCCGCCAAAGAATTTGATTTGCTATACTTTTTGGCCTCCAACCCTAATCAAGTGTTTACCAAATCGCAGCTGCTGGATCATGTGTGGGGGTATTCGGCTTATGTCGAGGATAATACGATCACGGTCTACATTCGGCGGCTCCGTGAGAAATTGGAACGAACCGAAATCAAGTCCTCCTATATTAAAACCGTGTGGGGCGTCGGATATAAATTCAACCCCGATGAAACGGAGTAGCCTCTATGGACTGGAAAACTTGGTATGCTAGACGACTCTGGGCAACTGGTCTATCCATCAGTACAGTGATACTATCTGTCGTTTGGCTTACTCTTATTGGACCTTCAAACCAACTGGCTCCGTCAACTATTGTGAAGCAAATTCGCGTACTGACGAATCCGATCGTCCATACCTTGGAAAATGAGCATGCGGAATTACTGCTCACCGACGCTCCGATCCGGCGGCAATTAACCGTCTGGAGTCAGGAGACGCGGGGCGGCCTCAAGGTTGTGCTTCCTGATGGAACGTTGATCTATGATAGCGAAAATTCATCGAAGCGCCCAATCAATCCGCGCTTTGAACTAGACTATACGCTGCGCATTTCTGACAGCGAACCGCCCCACTATCATCTCGCTTTTCCGCTGCGGGATGCGGGCACCAAAGCCTTTGTAGGTTACGCTCAATTTGCGGTCCCGGCATCTGCCTTGGCCGCAGTAATGCCCTCCTCCGACTCCTTTATTTATGTGCCATGGATCATGCTTTCTCTGGCACTTTTGACGCTGCTTTATTTATTCTTCTCCATCGGACGCCGGGTGCAGCATGACCTGGTGCAGCCTGTTGCCGGACTCAAGCCTTATGCGGAAGCTATATTGAGAGGTGACTATGAGCAGCGTGCCGAATGGACAAGCAATAATGAGGTCGGGGAGCTCTATGCCGTATTTGATCTCATGCGTGAAGAGATTCGTAATTTACATATCCAGCAAGCTGCACACAGCCAGTCGCATAAAGAACTCATATCCAATCTGTCTCATGACTTGAAAACTCCGCTGGCGACAATCAAAGCGTATATTGAAGCAATTCGCGAAGGGATTTGCCCTGATCTGCCAAGTGTGATGACTTATCTTGAAGTTGTGCACGCAAATACGAGTAAGATGGCCGTGCTCGTAGACGATTTGCTGCTGCACGCACTGCGTGATCTGGAACAGATTGCCGTACATCCGATTGAGCAGTACAGCGCTCCAACGCTGGAGCCTATCTTCAACGTGATGGGCCATTATATCCGAACAATGGGCGTACGCTGCGAAGAGCCTGCTGTGATTCCTAACGTGCTTGTCCGAATCGATGCTGTACGGATCGAGCAAGTCATTGCCAATCTCGTCACGAACGCACTGAAGCATACCAAAACCGGGGATACAATTCGCCTCGCTGTTGAAGAACACTCGGAAACATCCTGCCTGCAGATCATCGTCTCCGATACAGGCAGCGGGATTTCCCCGCGTGATATGCCTTTTATTTTTGAACGGTACTACCAGGGTAACGTTTTACAACGAACTGCCGGCCAACTGGCCGAGCGCCACGGGGTCGGACTGGGTTTGTCGATTTGCAAATATATTATGGAAGCGCATGGCGGTACGATCTCTTTTCACAGTCAACAGCAGCAGGGAACGACCTTCTGCTTAATTCTGCCCCTTTAGCTGACTCCTGTCATACTTTATTTATAATTTGATAACAAATGCGCAAGATTCGTCCTCTATACTTTGATGGCAGTGGGAGATAAAGAGAGGAGATCACAATATGCCTTCAAGCAACACCGTCATGCTGCAAGCTAGTAATTTATGCAAAACATACACCACCGGCAAGGAGCAATACCATGCCATCCGCAATGTCGATCTGTCCATTTATGAAGGAGACTTTACCGTCATCATGGGCGATTCGGGGTCGGGTAAGTCCACCTTGCTGTACTTGCTCAGCGGACTTGATGATGTGACAGCCGGAGAAGTCTGTCTGCAGGGACAGCGCCTTGATCAATTTTCAGCCAAGGAGCTTGCACGCTTTCGGGCGAATCAGATCGGCTTTATCTATCAAAACAGCAACCTTGTACCGGATCTGTCGCTATTTGATAACATTGCCCTCCCTGGATATATCGCTAATCAGGACAAGGAACAAGTACGGCAAAGGACACATGACTTGATGGTCAATCTGTCCCTCGATAAACAGAGCAACCGGCTGCCTTCCCAAGTATCCGGAGGACAGCAGCAGCGGGCGGCAATCGCCAGGGCGCTCATCAATAACCCGGACATCATCTTCGCCGATGAGCCTACCGGCAGCCTGAACTACGAGCAAGGCGTTACGGTGCTTGATATATTGAGCCAGATGCACGCGGAAGGTCAATCGATTGTCATGGTCACCCACGACATGAAGGCAGCCTGCCGCGGCAATCGCCTCATCTATATTCGAGATGGCAAGATCGGGGGCACGCTGGATATGGGACCCTACAGTCCAGAGCAAGCCTCCGAGCGGGAAGCGATGATCTTTGCTTATGTCACCGGGAGGAGGTAGTCTGGGATGCGAGCCATATTAACACTCTGCTGGGGCAACCTGCGCAAAAGAAAAATGCAAAACACGCTGATCGCATTGCTTATTGCCCTATCTGCCCTACTAGTCAGCACCGCATTTACGGTCTTGATGAATACGGAAAATGTATTCAACGATCGCCATACGGCTGCTCAGGGTGCCCATGAAGTCATCAATATGACCCGCGGGTTGCATGACAAACAAATGGTAGCCGATTGGTGGTCAAGCCAAGACGGAGTAACCGCATCCAGCTTAGTCCCTTATAAGCCATGGACGGGACTGGTCTATAACGGAAAAGAATTGCCCAATCTTTATCTGTATATGATCAATACGCCTCCGATGCCGCATGGGGTCAACAATCCTCTTCCCGGTACAGGCCCTGAGCATCTGACCGTTCCGGAAGCCGGCGAGATCTGGATACCCACCTCGCTTGCCTACAAATACAACATGCACATCGGTGATGAATTGACGTTCACCTCAGGGACTGCACCAGTACATTTCACGATTGGCGCCATTGTCATCGACTTATCCCATGGCGGTCCTTTCTCGACCACTGCCCGCATCTGGATGAACGATGCCGACTACCGGTCAACCATGGGTAGCTTGTCCACTCCGGAGCAATACATGTTATCGCTTCGCTATGCGTATCCCGAACAAAGCGGGGAGTACTGGCAGCGCTTTGAGCAGGCGCTCGGATCGCCGTTTTTGGAGGAACGCGTTTCGTTTGCCGAATTGTCGGCCTTTTACTTTATCATGAACAAGGTGATCGGCTTTGTCATGAGTTTCCTTGGGCTGATCATGATCCTCGTCGCTTTGCTTACGATCGGCTTTACGATCACGGACACGATCCTTGCCAATTATCGCACCATCGGCATTCTCAAATCGATCGGCATGACTTCCGAACGCATCATCGGTACCTACTTGCTGCAATACGGTTTAATGGCGATTGTCGCCTTGGTCCCAGCACTGATTGCAAGTCGTCTCCTTTCAGATGTCATCATCCAGAATTCCCTATCTTTTCTCAAATCCGATACAGCACCTGTTCCCGTACAAGCAGCAGATGTTGCGATCTGGACCGGCTGCGTCCTGCTGCTCATCATCCTTCTATGCGTCCTTGTTTATGCTGCTAAGACACGCCATATTGAGCCCATTCAAGCGATCCGTTACGGCATGTCGGAATCCTCGCATAGTCGTACCCATCTGCATGGTGCCCGCATAAGACTACTGGACCGATGGTCCGTACCCACGGTCATCGGCTGGAAGCATGTGAGCGGCAACAAAAAAAGCGCAGCACTGATCTTTCTGCTAATGAGCATCACGGTGGCTGTGCTCGTCTTTGGCGCCGTGCTAGTAACCAGTGTCTATCGCATTGGTGAAACGTCGGCCCAGTGGGGTTATGACGATGCGGATATCGCCATTATGGTTATCCATGCGGAAGGTATGGATCGGGCAGAAATGCAAGCCTATATCCAAAACGACCCTCGGGTTCTCAGTCTAAACTGGTCTGGGGCCGCCACCGGCGTCATCGCGGATGTCGAAGGGGATAGCGATCATCAACAGACGTTTAGCCTCCCTTTGACGGTCGTGGAAGGCAGCATGGACGAGATGGGATTTGCCTCGCTTGCGGGCCGTAATCCTGCACTGCCTAATGAAGTTTCTATCGGAATCAATATTGCGCGTAAGTTGGACAAAGATATCGGCGACATACTCACGATCTACATTGAAGGAAAACCGCAGCAATTGCTGATCACCGGCACCTTTCAGTCTATTTCCAATTTGTCGAACGTCGCCAGGGTCACCTCGGACCTTGTGGAGCAGTTGCATCCGGACGCCGGGTTTATTCAGCTGAAGAGCAAAACCGATAGCGATGCGCTTGTACAGCAGCTGAACGAGCGTTACGGCCCTTCCATCCAAGCGCTGAAGCAGGAAGTGCTGCTCGATTCCGTATTCAAAGAAGCTGCGGCGGTTTTGCTCATTCCGATGAGTATGCTGGCTCTTCTGTTCATGGCTGTCACTTGTCTTATTGTTTATACGACTTGCCGTCTGCATATTCGTAAGGAAACGAAAACATATGGCATCTATGCCTCGCTCGGCCTGACAGCAACCGATATCCGTCGTGCCTTGACAAGTGGCATTGCCGGACTGGCTGCGCTTGGTGCACTTGTTGGCATCGCTTGCGGTGTCTACGCATTGCCAGCCGTGCTGCGCGGTCTGCTCTCTACCTACGGTATTGTCAAGCTGCCACTCATCATGGAATGGCCGCTGGCCATTGGGCTGGCTCTGATCGCGCTTGCTATTGCCGTCAGCGGCTGCTGGTTGGCTTCACGAATCCTCCGCCGCACCTCCCTTCGGGTGTTGGTAATGGATTCATGAGGACAGTCCACGAGCAAAAAAAAAGATGACCTCCAAATTTCGGAGGTTATCTTTTTTTTGCTTCTTGCCTTAGTAAATCTTAATCCGTTTGTTTCACCGGCCAAGTAGATATCTTTTTATGAAGAAGATCTACTTTCTTTTGATATATTCCTCTTGGTTTTTTAATTGCATGTAACGAACAATCAGCTTATCCAACGACTGTGAAATGGCGACAACATCTTGATGCACCAATTCGAAACTGCTGGCCACTCGCTCAAGTTCTCTTCGTAGAAGTTCGAGTTTTTTGGCTACTTGTTCGAGCTCGCTCTCGATAGAAATCATCTTGTTCACCCACCCCCGTCGTAACAAGTGATTGATGACCGTTGCCACAGTTCCTGGGACAAACTTTTTCAAACCATAAGAATTGAATCTCTCATCTTATCGATAATGCGAATCAGCTTAAAGCTACAGCTACTTATCATTATAAAATTCGACGTAAACAAAAAAAATACCCAGAATTGGGTAATCTTTGTCTTAAGAATTTTTATGACGGTTATGTAAATTTTTTAAGAAATGCTCCTTTATGGTTGACTCTCGTTTTTGCATATATCTTTTTAATAAAAGTACGAACCGTACTTTGACTAATACCATAAATATCAGCAATTTCAGGTACATTTTTATTCTCCAGCCACCCATATGCTATTTCTTTCTCTCGATTCGTTAATTCATATTGGTGAAAGTGAGAATAGATCAGCTCCCTTTGCAGAATGGGATCCTTTTGAGGTAACTTTTCTTCAATATTCTTGGCCAAGTGTTCAATGAGTGGTATGGCAAATGTAACCTCGTGTAAATAATGAAAACTAAGGCCAAGGTAGCCTATGATCACATTTTTTATTCGAAGGGGAGTACAAACACACGCCAATTCTGAAAACAAGCGATTACTATGCTCGGCCCCAACTACGACAGAAAGCGTTTGTTGTTCCATAGATAATGAAATGGCATTATTTCCTGCGTCTTCCATTGCCAATGAGGTCCCACTTTTCATATTATTTCTCTCGAGGAAACTTTTTAACGAACCTGTTCCGCAATAATCGATGACGGTTCCGTCCATATCTGTTATAACAAATAAATAGGGTATAGACAGCAAATCGTTCATATTCCTTGTTTCCTCTTGGAGCAAATAAAGAATTTCTTTCCGTTCAATCAACCTTTCTTTTATTTCAGTCATACTGAGGATATTAGGAAAATGACTGTTTGCTTCTACCAGTGTTCCTTGACCCATTATTTTCCCTTCTTCCCTTGTAAGAATAAGCGATTGATAATGGAATCGATCTCCTATTCATCGCCGCGGCTGCATTCGGCAGCTCCTAGCGAAAAATAAAAAAACCCCATCCATTATGATAACCACAACAAAACAGACGGAGGCTTCCGTCGTATTCGGTAACTGGCTGGCATCGCGGTCTTAAGTAGCTCCACATTAGCCCCTGTAGCTTTGCGTCGCCACTTTTCAGTGGGTTTGCTATTATCGTACTACGAAGTATGAATTTGTCGAATATTCAAACATGTTATGACATATTCAAACTATAACTTACATTGTTTTTCATTTAATATAGGCCGCACGACCCAAATTTCCATATTTTTGTTATATTTGTCAATTACGCTTACGTCCGTATATAGAATCACTTTTTGCGCCAAGCGGGTTGATAGACTGACTTTGGGGGAGGGAACTGATGAATCCAGTTAATGATCCGGGTCGATATCCACTGGCATACCACTGCAAGGATAATAATTTTCCAATCGATCACATAGGCAGTGAAGGCGAATATGATTCCATTCATCCAGAACAATGAGGTACCGGGGTTGATTCTTTTATACTTATAAATGGCTAAGGCAACATAACCGATTCCCCCGTTCGATACCCTCTGCTTTATGAGGATGGCGACACCTGTTCCGAGAATAACCGAGCCGAATAGAAGATCGATCCATACGTTGCCAAACGGGGGTTCCAAGAACACCTCGAAGAAATTAACGGAAACGGACGTCACCGTTATAACAAATATGGTCCCGAAGGCACTGACACCGTCAAGATAAGGGACTGTAAAGGCGAGGAAAATAAAATTGGCTAACCACAGTCCGAGACTCATTGGGAGCTCAAACACATGGTTCAGAAGAACCGCGATCCCTGCTCCTCCCCCCGAAGGAATAGCGTGAGGAAACAAGAACATTGCCATGGCAAAACCTTGAATGATGGAGCCGGCGGTAATGAAGAAGAGTTTCTTGGAAATACGACGAAAGAAAAAGGGGCTCTTTCGCCCGGGCATGATCTGTAAATTCACACGGAATCATCCTTCATAGATTAGAGTAACAAGCCAGTCCTGCTTGTTTAGTGTATGCTTGTTCCCTGAAGGGGATTACCGGGATCAGTCTCTTCAACGAAAATATGTATAGGCTGACTCTGGAGATATCCATAGACAGCCTTCTAGTATTTATCATTCTCTTGTGGTTTGGTCTATGTTTAAATCACGTAACAAAATCCATCCGTATGTTTCTCTCTCACCCCGAGTTCAAACGTATCTTGACGAAGTCCCCGGCGCATCGTTTCAAGGGAAAGCACTTCGGTGGGTTGGATATTCCCCAAATGCACATTAGATCCCAATTTGCGGAGAAGCATCGCTTGCTGCTCCTTAAGAGGTGCCTCCCAAATCAGCTTTCTTGCATCCGACACGTAGTCGATGATAGTATTTATCATTTCTTCTTGGCACTCGCCATGCTTATCGAAAATACCGATACCCCGTCCTGACTCACGCGCTTCAACGATGATATACTCGGCACCTACGTCTAAATCCGCTTCCATCGTATACGCGAGCATTTCGGCTTCGATGCGGGAACCGGATTGCTTTTTACCATACTCCGTAAAAACCCGAAGTCCGCGTTGTTTACCTTCCCGGATGAGCTCCGTTCGTTTTTTTCGCGACATCTCAATCGTGCCGTCGGATACTTCTATAGCGTTAAATCCAAGACGGCAAACGGTATTAAAAAATGCGGGGACGACATCTTGCTGCACGGCTGTCTCAAGCAAGGTTCCGCCGGGCATGACCGTGATTCCATGTTGTTTGGCTAGATTGATCTTATATAGCAGCATTTCCGTTTTATACAGCGGAGCCGTCCCAAAACCGAATTTGACGCAATCGATGTAATCCGAGGCTGTCTCGATCACATCTGAAAACATGTTTCTACCCAAGCCTTTATCAATAACCATCGTCATCCCGCGTTCCATGACCTCGTAGGTGTCGTGGTCTTTTTTGCCGTGCTCGGGATTTTCGCGCAGCCCGCTCGGATCACATATCTCCATGGGCCAAACTGTTCGCAGGGAACTGTTCATTTTAGGATCTCCTCAATTCTTTTTGATGTAGTCGTTTAATCCAATGACATTGGCATAATATGCTCATGCCCATTGACAGGTGCCCATCTTTTACAATAAGCGATTTGTCTGGTTATCCGATCTGCCGAGGCGGCTTAATCAAAAAGAACACAAATCCTAAAGCAACCAAAGATAGTGAAGACACGGTTATAAAAACGACATGATCCGATTTATCCATCATCCACCCGAATAAGGGAGGTCCTGCTGCAACCCCCAAAAATCGCAAGCTATTGTAAAGGGACGTAATCATTCCCCGCTCACTTTTCTCAACAGCGCCGGTGATCATTGTATTTAAGCAAGGAAGAAGCATTCCGGTTCCAATGCAGCTGACTGTTAGCAACCCGATAAACACATAAATGTTGTTAAAAAAGAAAAGCGTAGCCGCCAGAGAAAGGGTCATGGCAATCAGCCCGATATTCATCAGCCAACGGATCAGCAGGCCTTTTTTCTTGATCAAGCTTCCAGTTGTATAGGAGGTGATCACCATCCCGAGTAATGGAATGGCCAATATCAAGCCCTTCTTGACCCCGTCGATGTGGTACGGCTTGTCTTCAAGAATGTTGGATAAATAGAATAGTACGCCAAACAAAATGAACAACCCCAGTGATCCGGCAAAAAAAGCAGTGATGAGCCAGCGGCCTTTTTCTTTGAAGATGTCTTTGATTTTCCCAAGGTATTTCCCTAGTTCTTGCTTTGAAGATTGTTTCGATTCTTTGATCATAAAAATGACGGCCAACAACGATAACGCACAGAACACGGGAAATGCGAAAAAGGAAGCATACCACACGATCAGCATAAGCAGGGAACCGATGATCGGGCTGAGTACCTTCCCTGCGCCATTGGAGGCTTCGATTAAGCCCAGTGCCTTGCTTTCGGTCCCGCCATCGTATAAATCGCCAACGAGCGCCATGGCAATCGGTGCTGTTCCGGCGGCCGCTAGCCCCTGAATCGCCCTCGCAGAGATAATCACCGCAAATGAGTTCCAAATGGCGCCGAATCCTGCCAGAATACCGGCAGCTCCATATATGATCAAGGCGGGTATAATAATAATTTTTCGTCCATATCGATCGGACAAATAACCAATAATCGGAATAAACAAGCCTGCTGCCAAGGAGAAAATTGTGATGATCAAGCTGCTTTGAAATTTACTGATACCAAGCTCCCTTTGCATTTCTGGAAGCCCCGGGACTAGCATGGAATTGCCGAAAACGAGTACGATCGGGATCGTCGCTAGTGCGATAAATTCCCACAATTGACCCTTTGAGCTGTTAGAAGACTTTGATTTTCCGGAAGATTCGCTGTCTTTTGTCTCCGCGGAGTCGGTCTGCAGGTCGATATCGCTATTAAAGCTAATATTCAGTTTTCGCTTTTTGGTCTTTTCCATGGTATCGCTCCTCGGACTTGAAGTTCGTTTATAGTTGGCCATTTATTAGTACATGCTTCCTAATTATCACCACATCCGAATTTAATATTCCTTCATTGCTGCGGAATCCTTGGAGGATTTGAGCACTCCTTGGATTTGGGCAAATATACTGTTACTAAAATAGCCCAAGTATGCCGGGTGAAAGGGGTTTGCTGCATGCCGATACAGATTATCCAAGGACATCATCATACATTGGAAGCATCCCACATCAATGTTGTAATTGATGTTATAAGGGCTTTTACCGTAGCGCACTATGCCTTTATCAATGGGGTTCAAGGTATCATTCTGGCAGGAACTCTAGACGACGCCTTGCGTCTAAAGAAAATCGATCCTGACTTTTTATTAGCGGGAGAGATACAGGGGCTGCCGATTCCGGGGTTTGAACTAGACAATTCGCCTGTACGTTTACACAACTTGGATCTTCGGGAGAAATTTCTGATCCAGAAGACAACCAATGGGGTTACAGCAACCCTAAACGCATTGAGTACCGAGCACCTATTCGTTACCGGGTTCACCAATGCAAGAACAACAGCAGAGTTTATAAAGAGAAACTTATTAAAAGAAGACAACATGATGATTAATTTAATTGCTTCTCATCCGTCAGGGGATGATGATCTGGCCTGCGCACAATATATATCGGAGATTCTCCAAGACACTAACCGTATATCTGCCGAGGAAACCATTGAACGGATTCGAAAGTCAGAAGCGGCCGAGAAATTTTACGATAATGAAAAACCGGAATTTTTACAGGAGGATATTTCGTTTTGCATCCAGGAGCTCCCTTCCGACTTTGTAATGAAAGTGAATCCTAATAAAAGTAATCCATTGATTGAAAGGTTCCAGGTGGGGGCTTTAATCCCTGACCATGAGAGGTATCGCTTGTGAATTTCTGATCCGTCATCATAAGGGTATAATTTACATTGATAAAAGAACGAATGTTCGCATATAATACAAACAAACGTTCCCGTCAATGAGGTGGTTAATGATGTTGAGTATTGGGTTGAAACCAGATGAAACCCAACTGGTGAAGGATTATATTTTATTACCCCTTTTACTTGATGTGTTAGAGCATGATCGTTCGATCCTATGCAGAGCAGATTTAAAGACCCCCGAGCTAACGAATGCGATCATCGACCATTTGCAGGCAGCCGCATTATCCGATTTAGCTCAGGCTCGTAAAAAAATGCGTGAATATGCCATTAAGGTTTACGAGGATCGAAAAACAAAGCTGGGCATTGAGGTTGAATTCATCTGTAGAGGGTATCATCACAAGCTGTCCATACTATGGGGGCTAATTGAGGCGGAGATCGAGCAAAGATCGTACACCTACCTGGGGCTACAAATTGCAGATAAGGGGAGTCTGTTGTGAAATCATCTAAGCGAGTCATCATGTTAGGGGATTGCCAGTCCTTTTATGCATCTGTTGAGAAAGCAGACCACCCAGAGTATAAAGATCGCCCTTTGGTCGTTGCAGGGGATCCGGAAAGACGTTCAGGCATCGTGCTGGCTGCTTGTCCGCTTGCTAAAGAAAAAGGAATAACGACGGCAGAGCGATTAGGGGAGGCGCTGTCAAAGTGTCCGGATCTTGTCGTCATCAAACCCAGGATGCAGAAGTATATTGACGTTTCGATGCAAATCACGGAGATATACAAGAGTTATACCGATTTGGTTGAGCCTTACAGTATCGATGAGCAATTTTTGGACGTTACCGGTTCGCTGCACCTGTTCGGCACACCCGATGAGTTGGCCCAAACCATTCAGCGTCATGTCATGGATGCTACGGGTGTTTACGCTCGCTTCGGCATCGGTGAAACCAAAATCCTGGCTAAAACCGCCTGTGACAACTACGCCAAGAAAAATCCGTCCGGCATTTACACTTTGTCCAAGGACTCGCTTGCGGATACCCTTTGGAAACTGCCCGTTAGCTGTATGTTTATGGCCGGCAGCAAGATGACCCGCCACTTTAACGTCATGGGGCTGCCCACGATCGGCAGCGTGGCTCAGACGCCTCTTGCTAAATTGAAGCAGATGATGCGCCGTAAATTCGGTAAAAATTCCGATATCTCAGCCGAGATGTACTGGCGAATTGCCAACGGAATCGATGATAGCCCAGTAAGACCAGGCACTCACCAAGTTGACCCTAAATCGGTTGGACACATGATGACCCTCCCTCGGGACTATACCAAGCTGGAAGAAATCAAGGTCGTGCTGCTTGAGCTAACCGAGTTGGTTTGCCAGCGATGCCGCGGTCTTGGTTTTATGGGGTATGTTGTGTCGGTTGGTTGTATGGGAGCAGACTTTGACCGCCCTACGGGATTTAGCCGACAGATGAAGATGGAGGATCCATCGAATATTACGAATCAGGTTTACCGCTGGGCATGCCGGCTGCTTGAAACGTATTGGGACGGCCTGCCGATTCGGCGGGTCGGTATTAGCTTGTCGCAGTTTTCCCCGGATACGGAATACCAAATGTCATTGTTTGATACCGGACGGGAGCGGTCGATGGCACTTGAACGGGTGACCGATGCCCTCAAAAATAAATACGGGAATTCGGTTGTGATCCGAGCCGTATCCAAAACAGACGCAGGCCAAGCGCTGGATCGATCAGCCAAGATAGGAGGACACTATAAATGACAACACGAAAAAAGCTTGAGGGTAACGGACTGTGGGAATCCAGTCGGATGATGCTGCCGGAACATAAAGAAACCATCATTCGCAGGCAACTGGAAGAAGGCAGAAAAGACCGGCCGACGCTGGATCCGCAAGAAATGGAATTAATCGAGAGCGCGCTCGCCGAGTCATTTCATGAACACCGCATGATTACCGTGAGGCTGTTCGATGAATACGAGAACACGGAATTGACAGGAATTGTCGTGCTGATCCACACGTTTAGACGGGAAATCAAACTCTCCATGGCCGAAGAGGAATCGCGCTGGATTAAAATTGACGAGATCCTTTCAGCAGGATAAAGGCGGATAATAAAGCGGCCGTCCCATAAGTAGATTTAGTTGCTTGACGTACGGCTCTCATAAACAGAAAGTGTGTCAAATAAAGCCATGGCGGTGCTCAGGATGTTACTCCACACCGTTATGGCTTCTGTTTTGATCATTGGCCGCCTTCTTGTGCAAATTGGGATACTTCCTCCAAATCCATTGGCAGATAGAGTTGGTCGACCTGCACGGCATAGCGGAGAGGACGAATCGATTCCGGACAAGCGTCAGCGCTCGCCATTGTCCCCACATTTCGTCTTTACCCAGAACCATTCCAAGAAATGTGGGGGCAACAGCGATGGGAGGAACGATTCGTACATGGAGCGTCACCTATACCCCATAAAATCTTTCGAATCTAACGTTTGTTGACTATAGTATCAAGTTTGTTATCTGGAAGCAGCGAATCTTCCTCTTATACAATGAAACTACCAGGTGCACGACAAGCGAGATTACACCGTAAGGAGTGACAAACATGAGCTCGAAAGCCGAATCAGAAGATAAACGAAAGCGCTTACGAATACGCTGGCACAAGCAGGATACGGAACTTACCCTCTTGGCGCTGCCGACCACGATTTGGTACATCCTGTTTAGTTTCTTACCGATGTTCGGGATCATTATCGCCTTCAAAAATTTCAAGATTAGCGGCGGCTTCTTGAGCAATGTGTTTAACAGTCCATGGGTCGGCCTCAAAAACTTCGAATTTTTATTCAAATCGAATGACGCTTGGATCATTATTCGCAACACCATTGGCTACAACATTGTGTTTATCGTGCTAGGAATCGTTCTGCCCGTTCTATTCGCGATTATGATCGGACTCCTCCACAGCCGCAAAGCGAGCAAGGTCTACCAGACAATGATGTTCCTCCCCTATTTCCTATCCTGGGTAGTGGTATCTGCGGTAGGCTGGGCATTCTTAAGCTTCGATAAAGGGATTGTCAATCAAATGCTCGTCAATATGGGCAGCGATCCGATTAACTGGTATATGGAGCCGAAATATTGGCCATTGTTCTTGATTCTCTTAAATGTCTGGAAGGGGCTGGGCTATGGTATGGTCATTTATTTGGCAACCATCACGAGCATTGACAGCACCTATTATGAAGCAGCTGTTATTGATGGCGCATCGATTTGGCAGCAGACGAGATTTATTACACTGCCCATGCTCAAGCTGGTAATCGTCATGATGTTCATACTGGCCGTCGGGCGGATATTTTACACTGATTTCGGCTTGTTCTATCAGGTCACGCGAGATTCCAATTCGCTGTTCAACGTGGCAACCACCATCGATGTCATGGTGTATAAGCAGCTGAAAACCGCCACCGTAGGGATGGCATCCGCAGCCGCATTCGTACAGTCTGTTCTGGGATGCGCAACGATTCTGATCGCTAACTGGATTGTTCGCAGAATCGATCCGGATAGCGCGATGATGTAAGGAGGCAAGACGATGACACCGAAAACCACTTACGAGACAGGCCTTGAGAAGTTTAACCGTACAAACAAAGCCGTCAATCTGTTCTTCAACTTGATATTTATCATCTTGGCTCTGCTCTGCGTCATACCCGTAGTTGTTGTTCTGTCCATTTCCTTCTCCAGTGAGGAGTCCATCCGTGAGACCGGTTATCACCTGCTCCCGGTCGCTCTGTCGGCTGAGGCTTACGTCTATATCGTCAAGCAGGGAACGATGATTCTGCGAGCGCTCGGGGTATCCGCCCTCGTTACCGTGGCCGGTACCGTACTCGGCGTATTGCTTACCGCCTCCATGGGTTATGTGCTGTCTCGCCCAAACTACAAGCTCAGGGGCTTTCTGACCTGGGTGGTATTCATCCCCATGGTATTCAACGGCGGCTTGGTGTCCAGCTACTTCATTAATACCAATTTATTAGGACTTAAGGATAGCATCTGGGCACTTATTCTACCGCTGGCTGTTTCATCGTTCAACGTGATTATATGTAAAACTTTCTTCAAGAGCACGATTCCCGATGGGCTGATCGAATCTGCTGAAATCGATGGTGCCAGCCAACTGCGAATCTTCTTCTCTATCATCCTGCCGATCTCGCTGCCGGTCATCGCAACCATCGGACTGTTTCTCTGCTTTGCTTACTGGAATGACTGGTTCCAATCGATGCTGTATATCGACAACCAGAACCTGTATTCCCTGCAAGCACTGCTCAACAGCTTAATGAGTAATGTAGACGCACTCGCGAAAAATGCAGCAAGTATGGGCGTCAGCTACGCCATGCTCGTTGCCACGATGCCGAAGGAATCAGCCCGTATGGCTGTCGCCATTCTCATCGTGCTACCGGTAGCATTTGCCTACCCTTTCTTCCAGAAGTATTTTATTTCCGGATTGACGGTCGGCGCCGTGAAAGGCTAAAGACGAAATAAGCCAAGAAAAAACCTTGGTTTATGATAGATCACACTGTACAACTCTTAAGCGATTTAACTTCAATGAGGGGGAATTTAGAATGAAGAGAGCTTTTAAGTTCATCTCTACACTGTGCGTACTGGCACTCATGTTGACCGTTTTAGCAGCCTGCGGCGGCTCGAAGGCTCCAGCTGCGACGGATGGATCTAAAGCGACAACAGACACACCGAAGGACAACACCGAAACAAGCAAGGATATTCCGACATTGACCTGGTGGACCATCGGGGGCCAAGTGCCGAACAATTTCAGCAAAGCGGTTGATGCCATGAATGCCTATACGGCCGAGAAGATTGGCGTGAAGGTTGACATCAAGGTAGCCAGCTGGGGAGAATGGGATACCAAAATGAACACCATCGTGAATACCGGCGAACCCTTCGACATCATGTTCACGAACAGCGGTAAATACAGCAAGCAAGTAGCTATGGGCGCATTTGCCGATATTACGGATCTGGTTCAGAGCGAAACGCCCGACTTGTACAAACTGATTCCCGAAAAAGTATGGGAAGGCACAAAAATCGGCGGCAAATATTATTCCGTTCCGACGTACAAAGATTCAGCGCTAACGCAGTACTGGGTATTCGATGATAAGTATGTGCAAAAGTACGGCATCGACATGAATAATATCAAAACGCTGCAGGATCTGGATAAACCTCTCCATGACATGAAGGCTGGCGAAGGCAAAAGCTTCTATCCGCTGCCAATGACGCAAGGCGAAGGCTTGAACGGTTTCTTTAACGAATATGACGATTTAACGCTAGGCTTCCCTCCTATCGGCGTGAAAGCGGACGATGCAGCACGCACGGTGGTCTCTGTTCTCGAGCAGCCGGATGTCATGGCTAATCTGAAGCTCCTGCACCAGTGGTATCAGGATGGTATCATCAACCCGGATGCGCCGACGAAAACGGAGAACGACAAAGGCAGACCATTCTTTGCAGCCCAGGCATTCCCGGGAGCCGAGGTCAGCTGGCAAATCAATGACGCCGTTGAAAAGTATAATATGGTTCAGCATTATGGTCCTATCTATACCACCAGTACAATCCAAGGCTCGCTCAATGCAATTTCGGCAAATTCGAAATATCAGAAGGAAGCTTTGAAATATCTTGAATTAGTGAACACGGATCCCAAACTTCGCAATATGCTGGCATTCGGCGAGATAGGCGTAGACTACAACAATGTCGATGGCGAAAAGGTGATTGAGCGTACATCCGATACTTGGCCGCTGGCTGCCTACACACAAGGCACATTCTTTAATTTGGCGGTGACCAAAGGCGCTCCCGAAGATCAATGGGAACAGGTTAAAAAGCTGAACGATGCAGCGACCTCTTCGACCGTCCTGGGCTTTGCGCTTGACATCACCGATCTTCAGACCGAAGTGGCGAATTGCCAAGCGGTATGGGATAAATACAAATATGAGCTGATCACGGGCGCATCCGATCCGGAGAAAATGGTGCCGAAGATTACGGCTGAATTAAAATCAGCCGGCATGGACACGATTATGCAAGCTGCCCAAGAGCAAATCAACAATTACTTCAAGTAGGATTACATTTCAAGCGCATCCCTTAATGAGACTCTCTTAAGGGGTGCTTTTTCCTTACGATCTATGAAGCTAGGCGTTAATCGTGTTAAATTGAGATATAGCAACTTGTTTCAACGACCTGCTGCAATCGAGGTGTCATATGGGCTCTTTTTTGCAAATCAAAATTTATCGTCACAAGTTTATTGCCTATGTCATCTTCGTCGTCGCCATCGGAATCACGCTTGGTACGCTGACCTGTGCCATGCTGCTGAATCAATGGGTTGGCAACTCCCGGATCGAGGCGGCTAATGCCTTCTCGCGTGTAGAGAATGAGCTGCAGTATGATGCTGACCGCATTGAGGCTTACATGCAGCGTATTTACTCCAATACAGGTCTGATGGATGATGCTCGCAGCTTTTTAAGCAGCAGTGCTGAGGGATACTTAACCAGCAGGCTGCAGAACAGCCAATTCTCACAGCCGCTGGTTTCTTTTCCAGAGGATGTTAAGACCTATCTGTACAGCTGGGCGCAAGGTGAAATCACGCAGATAAGCACGCATACCGACAAGTATGGCAATGTCGTCCGTTTTAATGATAACGGAATTGCAAGCTTTACCTTCGGGCTTCCGAATACGGATGAAGCTTTTCGCGACACCCTGATGAAGGGATTCGTATATCGCAAGAAACTGTCGGATCCCACGTCAGGTCCCCAGGAATTCGGTGAGCTGCGCTTCTTGGTCAGCAGTGAGCAAATTTTTAAATCCGTTCAAAGCTTCCGATTGGGTAATGCGGCTGCAGTCAGCCCTTCCGGTGAAATATATCTGATCGGTAGCGGACCGGACCGGGACCTAGAAGAACTATCCCGACTAGCAGCGGCGAATGGACGCAGTCACGGTATTATTTCTAGGGGTGTTTTGAAACATATCTTTTTTGTCTCCTTTCCATCCACCAAGTTTAATTTCAAATTCGTGAGCATCATCGATTTATCCATGCTCATCCGTCAGCATGCCGGGATGCTGATCACCATCTTTCTGATCGTATTGACGGCCATGATTAGTGTGCTTCTGCTCATTGCATACAATATGCGGGATGATGCCCTTTTCCTGCGCCGCATCATTCAATCGATTGGACGTGTGAAAATGGCCAATTTCACGCCTAACCGCCCTGCCCGTTACCGTCGGAATGAATACGGCATGATTGCCCGGGAATTGGACGATATGATTCAGCAGCTGGATAAGCATATCCGGAATGAATATCTGTTAAAGATCAAACAGCAGGAAACTGAAATGAAAGCGCTTCAACGCCAAATCAACCCTCATTTTTTATACAACACGTTAGAGGTTATCCGCTCCACTGCTCTTGTCAATCAGGACAAGGACACCGCTGACGCCATTGCAACGCTGGGGACGCTCTATCGCGAAATCGTCAAAAAGGAAAATATCATTTCGATTGCAAGCGAGCTGGAATTGCTGCAGAAGTACTTGGAGATTATGGAGTTTAAGTATCCCGAGCGCTTTTATTATCAAGTCAATGTAGAGCCGGCACTGCTCCTCATCCCTACCGTAAAATTCTGGATGCAGCCTTTGGCTGAGAACTTTTTCATCCATGGCTTTAACGCGAATCATGAGTTTAATTTGTATGTCGTTAATGGCTTTGAAGCCGAAGACTGTTATGTACTGGAATTCGTGGACAACGGATGCGGTATTCCTCCGGAGCGTTTACGTACCGTTCGAAGCACAATGTCTAATCATGATGAACCCTCTTCCAATAGTATCGGGCTGCGCAACGTATATACGCGCCTTCACTTTTTCTACGGGGACGGCTTTTCGATCGAGATTGCGAATAATGAGGAATCTGGAGTCAACATTTCCGTGCGGATTTCAAAAGAGGTGATTGAACATGTACAAACTGATGATTGTGGATGACGAACCTCAGATTTTGGAGGGAATGAAGCGAATCCTGGATTGGAAACAATACGGTTTTGGTCGGATCGAAACCTGCGAATCCACGGAGGAGGCCATGTCCAAAATGGTCGACCTGCTTCCGGATGTCGCCATATTCGATGTTTGCATTGGCAAGGAGCTTGGATATGAAGCGATCCGCAGATTGAACGAATTTCAAATTCCTACGAAATATATCATTATGAGCGGCTATAGTGAATTTACATATGCCCAGGAAGCCATTCGTTGTGGCGTCAAAGACTATCTGCTCAAGCCTATAGAACGCACCAAGCTGCAGCAAGTGATTGAGAAGATCATCGTTGAGGATCTGGGCGGTTCGATAGGTAACAGGAATGGCGAAAGCCTGAACACGGACCCGGTATTAGGTGTAAGCTATGACAGCTTATCCAAGCTGGTCAACCGTATTCTGCTGATGATCAGGACAGAGTATGCTCAGAATATAACCTTGAAGTCCGTAGCGGAGCGTTTTCAGATGAACAGCACCTACCTTGGACAATTGTTTCTTAAAGAAACCGCGATGAAGTTTTCCGAATATCTCATGGCTTACCGAATGCTTCTTGCACAAGAACGAATACAATCGACAGATGAGAAGATTTCCTACATCGCATTTTCCGTTGGCTACAACAATCTCAACTACTTCTATACGCACTTTCACAGCTTTTTCGAAAAATCTCCTTCTGAACTGCGGGGAAAAGGGTAACAACAAACGCGGCGAAAAAGGAGGATACCGATGATGTTTAAGCACCCAAGAAGGCCCAAACGCATCTTCATGATCATCAGTCTCATATTGCTGCTCACATCCTATACAACCGGCTGCTTCCGGCAGCCTGGATACAACAACGAAACATATGATGGGGACACGGTAAACCTGATCTATTATACGATCGGAGAGCCTGACAAGGATCTGCAGCTCGTCAATGATAAAATCAATGAAATCGTGGCTCGTAAAATCGGTGTGACGATCACCTATGTCAAGGTAAGCTGGCAGGAGTATGAAGATCGGCTGAACACGCTGATATCCGCAGGAAGTCCATTTGACATTGCTTTTGCACCCAATTATGCAACCACCGCTATGCGCGGCGCCTGGCTGAAGCTGGATGACTATCTTGCCGGCCTTGGCAAGGAAATGTACGACGCCATTGACCCCACCTTTTGGCAAGGGGTACGTATGAACGATGGCAGCATTTACGGTGTGCCGACCAATAAAGAGTTAGCCGTTCTTGATCAGTGGATGTATCCCGCTTCCATCGTGAGTAAATATAATATCGATATTACCAAGTACAATACGCTGGAATCGCTTGAACCGCTGCTTCGGATGATTCATCGGGAAGAGCCGACATACATCCCCATGGAATTGGATCGGGATTCCCACAATTTCTTCGCTCTCCATGGATACGAATATATTATGAACCATAAATTGCCCTTGATGATCAAATCACTGGACCCGAGCGCTCAGGTGGTGAATATCTTCGAAACCAAGGAAGCGCGGCAGGTGCTAGATACGTTGCGGCGTTATTACAAGGAAGGCTTCATTAATGAGGATGCCGCCCTGCGAGAGCCGGGAGGACTTAAACGAGGGGCCAAAGTGTTCTGGAAGTCTTCAGGCGGCGGTCCGCTCTCGGAGACGACTTGGAGCAAGGATCGTGGCTATAAGATTGTAGCGAATCCCGTAACCCCAAGCACCGTCACAACGGAATCCGTCCGGGGCGGCATCATGACCGTGAACGCCAATACGAAGCATCCGGTGGAATGTATTAAATTCCTGAATTTGCTCAATACGGACCCGGAAATACGAAACTTATTTAACTATGGGATTGAAGGCGTGCACTATACACTGGATAAACAAGGGCAAGTCGTTCTAACTACGGACAAGGACAGCGATGGCAACCCGATTCCGGATGCGCCTGCAAGCCGCTATTCAGGAGTACAGTACACGCAGGGGAATTGGTTTATCCTGAAAACCATGGGCGGCGATAACCCGGACCCCCTCGACAAATGGGATCAATTTCGCAAATACAACGCAGGCGTCGTCAAGTCCAACGTGCTCGGCTTTACACCCGATCTATCCCAGCTGACCGCCCAAACCGATAACATCGAGATGGTCTGGCATAAATATTATCCGAGCCTCATGACAGGCTCCGTCGATGTGGATACGATCCTCCCCAAGTTTAATGAGGAGCTGAAGCAAGCCGGCATGGACGACGTACGACATGAAGTGCAGAAGCAGCTGGATGCTTGGCGGAGTGAGATGAAGTGAGTATTGACAGCTTTTGCTTCCTGCGATCGGGTCGACCTTGGCCTCCACATTGAGACATGATCCTATTCAAAAGAGACCCTGAAGCAGATAGCTTCAGAGGTCTCTTTCGCCGTTTTTTTCACTTGGTCCCCTATACGGTGACGGGGAAAAAGCACATTTGAGGTAATTAGCTATTCCCATTTATCGTAGGCTGCATGCAAATTGACTTCGGATAGGAGTCCTTTTTGCAGCTGTGGATTCGGAACCATTCGGTTGTACTTTATAATCTTTTGATTGATGGCCTCGAACGCTGTCTCCGGAATCGCAGTCGACTCCGGGCGGTCCAAGAGCCGCTTGATGTCGGCGGCGATTTCTTTTCTCAGCTCCACCCATGCTGGCTGGTAATTCGCGTTCTTCATGATCCCGGTTAGAACATCCCCGTCTTCGATCTTAATCGGCTTTCCCTTTAACGGTGAATCGTCAAAGCCGCCTTCTCTGGCAAATTTGTCGACGGCCGATTCCAGAAGCCCGCTGCTGGTCGACATGTAGCGTCGTTCCTTTTCTTCACTTTGATCTTCTTCGGGAGCAAGAGCTGATTCTTTTGGGTCATCGTTCAAATCCATTCAGTCACCTCCGTCTTACATATCAAGGAAATAGATTCTGTCCTTCGATGAAATGTTAACAAAATATTGAATTACCCAAAATATAACATACTGCGTCTGAAGTTAACAATTCCCTTGAGCGTGTATGATTACATCATTTGGGCTCGCCAGTAACGGCAAAAATCATTATGCATCCGCGGAGATTCTATAAGTCTTTTCTAGTAAAGAGGCTTATCGTTAAGAAATAGGAAGCGATGAATACAACTACGATACCGATTAGGATAAGAAGTAATGTTTGATCGTTAATGAGACCTTTCTCACTCACCATATTCATTAGCACCGCTGCAGGTTGTGCCAGGATAATTAGGGAGACCATGAATACTGCATTGATAATTCCGGCTCCTTTTTTACTAAGTGCGTAAAAAAGAGGCATATAGATAGAAATGAGAACAAGCAGCATTCCTACTGAAACCAGTATGGGTAATAGCGTATAGTCTGGCTTTTCAAGCTGTGGGAATGAAAGCTTAATGAGTCGGTGAATCCCGTAAGAAGCAATGACTCCAAACAATGTATAGATGATGGCCGTTATGTATTTGGCTTGCACAATATGTTTGCGACTAATCGGCAGCGTGACCAGAAATTTATGATTATGGTTTTTGATATCGATCATCGTAGCTAGAATGATGGAGCCGAAAGCCGTATAGATTCCTACAAAATAAATGGACATATCACTTTTGGGTATAAAAGCGAAACTGAATACAGCGAGATAAAGAAGAATCGTCCAAAGTGAGCTTTTTAAAGCGATAAAGTCTTTACGAAGCAAATTAAGCATGAACTCGTCCTCCCTTGGCCGTGAAATACATGATGTCTTCTAAGGATGGTTTTTCTAAAATAGCATTATTGCCGAACAGCTTCGCGGCCTTGCGTCTATTATCTACTAAGCCCTCAAAACCAAGCGCCGTCTCACGAATCCCGATAAATTCCTTTCGAATATCCGAATCAATCAGTTGTAAGTCGCCCTTCACGATCACGTATCTCTCAAGCACATCATCTTTTGCTTCATTGAATACGAGTTTTCCGTCATTGACGAAAGTAATATAGTCAGCAATGCGATCCAAATCCGCTGTAATATGTGTCGAGAAGATAATCGTATTTTTTTCGTCCTGCATCATATCCGCCAGTAGATCGAGCATTTCCCTTCTGAACACAGGATCGAGTCCGGAAGTCGGCTCATCCATGACCAGGAGCTCAGCCTCATGGGATAAGGCAATGGCAAGGGAGAGCTTGATCTTCATTCCCTTAGATAAATCTTCAACCTTCTTCTTAGGAGACAATTCGAATTGTTCTAGGTGGCGGTTAAACTTCTTTTCATTCCAATGGCTGTAAAAAGGTGCGATCATTCTCTTCGTATCACGAATCGTAAGATGCTCATAATAGAAGCAATCATCCGAGACGATGCCGATGCGCTCTTTAATTTCGACTTCATGTTTAGGCATATCAAGGCCGAGTATTTTTACACTGCCGGAATCGGGACGGATCATGCCAAGCATCATCTTGATTAAGGTGCTTTTACCAACACCATTCGGACCAATGAGTCCGGTAATGTAGCCTTGTTTCACATCCAGTGAAACATGATCGACTTTAAAAAGAGGGTATGTTTTTGTTAAATTTCGTAATTCGATTGCATTCATGGCGTTTGTTCCTCCTCGAACAGTAAAGTCAGATGATCGATTACATCTTGTTGGCTCATGTTTAATTCCTTGCTTTCTCGAATGATATTCATCATTTTCTCTTCTAATCGCTTCATGCGCTGCTCCCTAATGAAATCTTTATTCGCCCCTGATACGAAACACCCCTTACCTACGACCGAATCGATTAGTTTTTCGTTCTCCAATTCTTCATAGGCACGCTTAGTCGTAATAACACTAACCTGCAAATCCTTAGCAAGCTGCCTTATAGAAGGGAGACTGTCACCTGCGCTCAATTCTCCGCTCAGAATACTCTGTCTAATCTGGTCCATAATCTGTATGTAAATCGGATCACTCGATGCGTTGGATAATATGATTTTTATGCCGTTCACCTCACTGCTGTTAATTAAGTGTATAGTGTGTATATATAATATATACACTATTCTCTCTTGTGTCAATTCATCCATCTGGGCAGTCATTCTTGTCTACTTCGATTAAAAATAAAAAAGCCGCAGGTTACGCGACTTTGTATGGGTATATGTTCTTGTCTCCGACTGGCATATTCAATTTCATTCGTTACTGGAGAGCCGATGCATCCCGAATCAGATAGGCTGCTGCTTCAGTTGAAAATTCCCCCTTTTTCTTTTAAGAGCTGGAACGAACGGATTAGGGAATTTCGTCGATTGACAATTGCCCCAGTTAGAATTACATTGAATATAGTTAAGCACTTAACTATATGGGAGGCATGATCACTTTGGACGACCTGCAACAATACGTACTGGATTTGCCGCTGCCCACCCTTGCTTTTTTCACCCTGGTGGAGACAACGGCAAAGCTGGTCGACGTTTCCGAAAGCTATTGGAAATCGCAAGGGCTGAACGGAGCCAGAATACGGATTTTAGTTGAGCTTATGAAAGAGGGAGGAACGATGCTTCCTTCCAAGCTGGCCCAAAAAATCGGTGTAACCAAACCCAATATCAGTCTGCTGCTTACCCCCTTGGAACATGAAGGCTTGATTCGCCGGGAACCCCATCCCCGGGACGGTCGAAAGTCGGTCATCACCATTACAAGTGAAGGTCAGCGTCTATTGATCCACAACCTGCCCGAGAACAGGCAGCGGATATCCGACAAAATGAACGTGCTGACTGAACCTGAATTAAAGCAGCTGCTGGGCCTTCTCCAAAAATTAAAGGAAGCGTAACGATGTTTCTACGCCGATTTAGTTAAGCACTTAATCCAATAAGGAAAGGATGACATTCGATGTCTATCGTCATTACAGGAGCCAATGGCCGGCTCGGCCGTTTCATTATCAAAGAGCTACTTCACCATGTTCAGCCCGATCAAATCGTTGCTTGCGTTCGCCATATGGAGTCCGGGAAATCATTCGAGGAGCTGGGAATTGCTGTCCGTTTCTGCGATTACGACGAACCTGCCTCCTTGAAGGAGGCATTCGCCGGCGCCTCGCGGCTGTTGTTCATTTCTAGCCCCCATCCCGATGATACCGTTCGTTTGCGGCAGCATGCCCATGTGGTTGAGGCTGCAAAAAAAGCGAACGTTGGCCATTTTTTATACACCGGTTTCGCCTTTCCTGAACATAGCGACATTTCAATGACCCATTTGCATTTGGCTACCGAGCATGCTATTCGCACAACCGGAATTCCTTATACTTTTCTTCGCAGTGGTTTGTACATGGACTTTATTGAAGCGCTGGATTTGAATACAGTCATGTCAACAGGGATTCTTCGCATCCCTCCAGGATCGTGGAAATTCAACGCTGTTACGCGCTACGATCTGGCGGCCGCCATAGCGGGGGTAATATCCGGTGAGGAGCATTGGAATAAGACTTATGAGCTTGTTGCGCCAGCCGCTTGGAGTTTCAACGATTTGGTCTCCACTCTTTCAGAGCTAACGGGCAAACCGATATCCCTATGTCCCACCTACGAGGTCCAACATTGGATATTTAGCTTTTTAAGAAAAATCGATACGGCTTCAACTTCTGGCGACCTGGAGAATTTATTGGGCCGTCCGGTAACAACGCTGAAAGAAAGCCTCAAATCTTATATCGGGACGTCAGGTCAGATCTGACTGATGATAATCATATACAGATATTCTATGATCTCTTCCTTCGGCAATCGGATCTTCGGTTTAATATCTCTTAAGCTGAATGGTAACTTGATTACAATGACCAACGAGATTTTCTGGTTATACGCCAGATATCTCCCCCTGAGAAATAATGACCTTTAGCCGGGCTATCAAGATTCTTTGGTGTGAGTTTATTCCACTGCTCCAGTCGCGCCGATCCGAAGGTCAACCTCTACTTGAAAACGAGCTCGGGAGAGTTCCTCGCCCCAGTTATCCTGAGCCGCCTTGTATAAAGGATAGTGATATGCTCTTGCATACAGACCGAATCCTACAGGGTCAATTTTGTGATGCTGAAATTTATGAATAAGCTTCTCAATGCTTTTCTTCATTTCCTTACTTAATTTATTTGCCATTTCCTCAGAATTTCCCAAAAGCTCATAATCAAGAAACTTTTCTGTAATGCTGATAAACGAGTTTATCTTAATCTTGTATTGGAACCTTCCATCTTCATGTGAAGTCTTAATCTTTACAGAAACGTCCGATATACTAAAACTCACCAAATCGGTATTAAAAGGTAATTGTTCTCTTATTCCTTCAACAGGAATGGTAAGGCTGATTCCTGGTTTAGCATCTTTCTTTAAAATTTGTAGAAGGGAAGTTTCTTGATAGCTTAGCGAATCCCGGTACTGTCCTTTTTGAGATAAAAGAGCCGTGCCCTTTAGCAATATCTTTCCATTCTCGATCATGATCTCCGAGATGGAAGGGGTAATTGCACGATCATGCAATTGTCTGTGCAGCTCTTGTTCCGTCGTTTTTACCGTTGTTGACCTTCTGCTTCCCGAATCAATTAGCCCTCTTAAAAACACGGAAGTCGGTGGCTGATCCTTTGCTTGAAAATGAATGACATCGGTAACGGGACCGTCATAAGCAATAATGCGGTCTGTAACCGTATTGCGAGGGTCGCGGAATTTAACATCGAGCACTTTAAACCAATCCTTATATTGAAGCAGCTTCTTGCCCACAATAATCACCTGGTAATTACGGCCAGAAACCGCTCCTGGAAACTGGGCGTCCTGCTGATTTCTTGACTGCCTTAAACCTTCTGCTATTCCCTCCCCTCCACGGCTCTTCTTCTGGATATCTCTGGTAAATACCGGTGCTGAAATATAATAATGAAGCCTTTCGTCTATGACGTCCAGACCAAGGGCCAATGGAACCGTTGCATCTTCTAGGTTGGTCTTGTCGTTACCGCAGCCTATTAGGGCAAGAAGCAGCGTGCAGCCCAAAACTGCAGCGTAATCATCAACGGTTTGAAAAAAGGACATGAAGGTTGCAGGCGCGACCAATACACTGGGTGAACCATCAACAACAACGACACAGCGACCTTGCAAAATTTGCGAAGCGGCCGTATCAGGCCTTTCGGTCGTAAGGATCTGCGGAAGCAGTGCAAAGGGCTGGTCTTCAATAAATTCTACCAGCTCGCCTGTATTAATAATGGCATCTACATCAATGGCTTGAATTCGTTCCTCGAAAACCTTAATAATCTCAGGGTGAGCCACATCTTCCAAATAAATCAAAGATACCGCTGTTTGTCCCCTTTTTCCAACGATATAGCGCCTTAGCTTTAACTCTTTATCCGGGATATAACGACGGATCATGGCAATATTTTGAGAGCCGATTTCAATGAATCCTTGATGTGCACCTTTAAGTGAGGGTTCCTGCTGCGGATCTTCAATCGCACGCTTCGGCAATCCTTTTGTATCCAACACATAAGCGGTCTGCGTCCTTCGATAAACAGCACACTGTTACCGAGCATAATATTCAGCTTGAGCTCATCCCACTTGGATTCTGGTTTTACATACCCTACATTTGTAATGAAGTCTTCGGAAGGGTTCCCCGACTCAAGCTGAAGCGGAGCGAGAACATCATGATTGAGGCATGTCTTATCGGTTAATTCGTCCATGTATACGAGAGCCGCTTCTTCTCCGGTTTGTTTAATATGTAGCTTACGTATGATCAAGTCGGGAGTATCCGTGAAAGCTTCTTCAATTCTGCCTAAAGATTCTTTTAGATGTGTGGTAATGTGTTCCTTTTGCTCGTAATTGGCAGATCGCTCCTTCACTATCCTTTGCTCCCTTCATTCCCGCATGTTTTTCCTTATTATGACGATTATGGACGTTGATATGCATATCCTTACAAACTGGGGAACGGATGTGGATGGAATGGTGCCAACGGTGCAACAAGGATTTGGTGGTACTTTTGATCAACTCGCCAAGTACCTTGAAAGCCAGAAATAATTACAATGATAAAAGGACTAACTAAAACAACGGCGACTAAGATACAGTATTAGTCACATTTGTCAGAACAAATTAATATTCTGAATTAGTTCATTTCCAGAAGGAGTGCGTTAATGAAGAAAAAATTAACCTATGATTACATTGTGGTAGGCACAGGCCCGGCAGGAGCCGTTATCGCAAAGTCACTCACTGATGATATGCGAACTTCCGTGCTTGTATTAGAATCCGGTGGAAATCATGACAAAGACAAACCGATCAAGGATTCAACCTTTGCGCTTGAGCTTGAAGAAAATTTCTTTCCAAATTACTTTTGGCAGGGAGAAGGCAGTCCCCAAGAAGCACTTGATGGACGCGCATTCGAATGGACGACGGGGCGGCTCTCGGGCGGTGGCTCTTCAATAAACGGAGAGCAATATGTACGACCGACAGCTGCCGTGCTCCAAAAGTGGGAACGACTGCTCGGACCTCTATGGTCACCTGATAAAGCCACACGACGATTCAAAGCTTTGGAGAATTATAACGGTGATACTACAAATTTCGAAGCTCGGGGGTATCGAGGAAGAATCAACATTAGGCAAGCTCCTGAAACTCCAACACCGATGGCACACAAGCTGACATCTGCGATCGAACGGGCATCAGGTTTTCCCATCATTCTTGACTATAATGATCCGGATACTCCTCTGGGACCGTTCACCCGTTGGCAATTATATCAACAACCTGATGGTCGTAGGGAGAGCTCTTCCACTGCCTTCCTGTCATCGGATATTATGACGCCAGCAGGTCGTGGTGTTAGTAACCGAAAATTAACTGTAATGTTTCGGACAACGGCTCTACGTATTCTCTTCTCCGGTAAACGTGCCGTTGGCGTTGAGTATTTGAAGGATGGCAAATGCATCCGTGCGTATTCGCGTAAAAAAGTTATTATATCTGCAGGGATAAATAGCCCTCAGTTGTTAATGTTGTCTGGAATTGGACCCGCTAAAATATTGAAAAAGGCTGGAATCCCTGTCATCTTCGATAACCCAAATGTTGGGCAAAGGTTAAAAAACCATACGCTAAATTCCGCTGTATTTGCTACCAATTCAGAAGATCGTCCCCTCCCTTCCCTAGATCCAAATGCACTTTATACGGGAGGAGCTTTCTTGCCAGATCCATCTGGTATCGACCCGGATGAACGGGCGGTTCAACTCATTGGCATGGGATCTGAAGAAGAATTGACGATAGCGATTTTGTACTTGCGGCCAAAGAGCAACGGGGATATCCGCTTACAAAGCAAAGATCCGCTAAATATTGTATTGGCAGACGAAGGATTTCTCTCGAATCTAGACGACATGGAAGCTGTAAAAAGAATTTATCGAACGTATATCAAAGACATTGCCCTAGAGTTGGAAAAGATCGATTCTTCGTATCAGCTCCTATCCCCAACATTCGATGTGATTGATGATGATGACAGGCTTGAAGAATTTATTAAGAAAAATTTCGATCACAATCACCATCAGCAAGGCTTTCTGCGTATGGCTCCTTTATCGAAAGGAGGAGTCGTTGACCGTAGAGGAAATGTGCATGGGGTTCAAGATTTGATCGTTGCAGATGCGTCCATAGTTCCATTTACAGTCGATGGAAACACCTCTTCTGCTGCATATCTTATCGGCTATACCATAGCCAAGCAATTAGGTAAACGCAAAAAAAATCAACGTGGTTATAAGGAAGTGGGGGATGAATAAAAGCAAGCTCTTTCGCAACCAACTTCACCCATGAGTGCCTCTCCTTTTCAACGTTATGATTCATAATTATTCGAAATTTTATAAAGTTGACACGGCGATTTGTTATTTAGACACACCGGAAAACAAAGACCCACTAGCCGAATATAACAGGGGCTCTATACAAAGAACCCTGCAGAATATACTGCAGGGTTTCTTTGCACATATCCAATCAGAACCATGTGAAAGTGAAGAGCCGGACAAACTGGACTATTTCAATTTCGAAATCATGCAAATACCAGTTAAGTATCAGACTTAAAACGAATAACCGCATAAATTAGACTGCAGCCGATATAAATGATCATTCCGATAACGATCTGTATTATTTCAGATTCTGAATGATGAGTATAATGATTAACAAGAAACATTATGAATATTAGGACTAGCGCATCTATTATCAATTGACTCCATTTTATCCTCTTCATCATAGGGATCATAGCAAGTAAATTACAGCATACTGCAATGAACTCCAAAGTGAGAATACCGACTGTTGCCCCCCTGTAATTTAACCCAGGTTTTGCTACAAGAAAGTAATGAACGATTAATGAAATACTTATTCCACTAATTAGACCAATTAACGGTACTTTTTTATACTCTTGGACCCAAAGTATGCTTGTGCTTACTTCACGTAAACCCACAAGCAATGGAACGATAAATAAAAATTGAATCGGTCTTGCCGCCTCAATTGTGCCAAATAAAATAAGTGAAATTTCCTTATTATAGACATAAAGAAACAGACTCGATATCCAGCCCCATATCCAGGATACCTTCAGTGCTATTCTGGTACGGAGATGAAAACGTTCATAGTTTCTTGCCTGCCAATCTGCTACCATTCTCATTGTTAATGTATGTGAAAGCGCAGCAGTGACCAGGGTGGGCATATAGGCTACAAGTGCAGCCATACCTGTAAGAACTCCAAACATTGCTGTTGCTTCTGCAGATGAATAACCCGCAGTTTGAAGTCTGTTAGGGATTATAATAGCGTCCAAAACATCAGAAAGCGGAATCAGCAATCTGGTAATGGATATAATGAAAGAACTGTGTATAAACCACTTTAATCTCTTTTGAAATTTAATGTCTGAATAACGGATTGGGGCTTGATTACCTTGTCGATTCACATATAGGTAATATGAAATTAATACTAAAAAAGCAGAAATCGCACCAAGCGATGTACTCAACATGCTGTTACCGGTTGCAATTGCAGGACCTTGAGGCAGGAAAAGAAAAACGATAGCTAGCATGAACAACACTCGAACTGCTTGTTCAATAATTTCGGAGACAGCAATTACATTGTATAATTCGATGCCTTGTAAATAACCACGAAGTAGACTTAACAATGGAACTGCAAAGAAGGCCGGGGCCAGAAAGTGAATGAAATAATAAAGCTGCTCGTTACCAAGCATCCTTGCTACCGTATCTGAATAATAAAAAGTAAGAGTAGTTGCGCATCCCCCTATAATGATTAAATAAATAGAAAAAATCTTGAACCATATCCAGCCTTGTGAGGGATGCTTCGCAGTGTACAAGGCTAATGCAGTTGGTAATCCGCCGGTTAGTAACATTAATCCTAACCCAAAATAGGAGTAAGCAATCTGAAAAAGCCCAATCCCCTCCGCACCAATAAGTCTTGTTAATGAGACTCTGCCGATTAAGCCGATTGCTTTTACCATCAAAATTGCACATATTCGGAATACCGTTTGTTTGATGAAAGAAGAGCTCATCATTTTCCTCCACTGCATAAGACTTGTCCGTATCATCCTATGACCATGAAGAAGGCGATATGAATGGTGCAACATTTTTATCTAGAATGCCAGTACATGTGCTAGTCGTTGATGTGAATCAAAATATATTTGGTATGTTTATCCCAGCCCAAATCAAAAGGCGCTCGGTAACGATCTGCAGTATGCGAATTAACCAGAGGATAACCGTTGGCATCAAATCCGGTTACTACTGAAAAGTGGTCTACGTCATTGTCTACAACATGAGCAATTAAATCACCCGGTAACAGTTTTGCAAAAGCGGTATCCGGATGTTTGCTTGTTGGTTTTATAAGTTCGGAGAAATATCCGGTTGCAATGACTTTTCCATAACCAGAGTGCACAATAAAGTTCTTAAAGGCATCCGTCTGAACCCAAGTTCGGGTCCCGCCTCCACCATAGCGATAACGCCAAGGTCCCTTCATCTTGAGACCTCCACCCTCCGCCTGATCACCAACCACCTGGGAGGCAAAATTCGTGCAATCTCCACCTTTAACGTTATAATTCAAATATTTTGGATTGTACCGCCCATTATTGCCTGCACCCCAAGCAGTACCAGCATATTTATTGGCATATTCAACGGCTTTCTTTCTTTTGTAATTTTTCCCATCCCTTATAATTTCATTGTGAAGAGGAAAATACACAGTGCCTCCTGAAGTCCCTCCAATTAGTTTGGGGTTTTCTTCTATAGGATCAAGATACCACTCTTTAAACACAATCCAATTTCCATTCTTTTTTTTCAAAGTAATAGCATGCCAAGTACCAATACCAAAAGATTGGGTAGGCAAGATTTTATCTACATATATGTAGCTTAATTTTTGGGAATGAGCTAACGATACTTTCGCTGTATCCCCTTCCATTTGAATTCGGGTAACACGAATATCACTTTGAGAATCCGTAAAATGAATTCCTCTATAATTTCCCCATGTATTTAGATAGTTCTTTCTTTTTTCCTCTACTCGATATGCATTGCGACTTGAATTATAAGCTTGATCGTAGTAACTCGTCATATTCGATGTTTTATTCACTAAAAAATTTGAACGAACAGCGAATAACTCGTTTAAATACTTTTTTATCTCATCCTCTGAAGGATTAGTGTTTGTGATGTGTGAACTTCCAAAAAGCAGCACTATTGTTGTGTATATACTGAAATAAACAGTTTTCGTCATTTTTTTCTCCCGTTTTCTCTACGTAGTATTGTTATTTTAACAACCGCGTATAAACGACTAGCCTCTTTTCATGCTCACCCTTTATTCGATCGTACTTTCCTGTACAAGTAATTAAATTTAACTGCTCTATATCGGTATCGCCGAATATTTTTTCGATAGGTGCTTGAGCTGTAGGGTAAGATTCTACGGCCACGACTTTGAAGACGAGATAATTCCCCTCATTGTCTGATAACACTACAGGTTCCCCAGGCTTTATCTTTTTAAGTGGGTAAAAAACAGCGGGGCCTGTATAATTGTCAACATGCCCTGCCAAAATAGCATTTCCCTTTTGTCCAGGCAAAATGCCATCTACAAACACGCCAGCTACCTTGCTTGATACGGGAGCATCCATCTGCCCATTCTCTAACAGTCCTACTGGTTCAACAGGGGCCTTTATACCAACCGATGGAACCCACACTTGGTTTGGTATTATAAATACAGATTCTTCATCTTCATTTATTATGTTCTCTTCGTCTTGCTGCTTTGAATTTTTTACGGTTACACTTGGTTCTGCTTTCCCCTCGGAAATTTCTTTAGAGTAAGGCGACCCGGTTTGACGCAGGGGGGGAGGCGCTTTTTCAGAAGACTGCGATGCATGATAATGACAACCTGATAATAACAAAACAGGAAGAGTCATAAATACTATGAGTGTTAATTTCCGTTTATCATTCATTAGTATCATCCTTCGTTAAAAGAAAAGAGGAAAACCTAATTTTCCTCTTTTCGATCTTGTTCTTATTCGCTCACGCCGCCATAACCTGTTTTCGGTAGTGCTTTTGGTTTAATGCTCTTGGTGTGCACTTTATGCGCTTTGCTTTTAGCTCGCATTTTGTGCTCTTTTGCTTTGTGTTCTTTCGTTTTGTGTTCTTTCGCATGCAGTTTGTGTTCTTTAGCTTGGTGTTCTTTAACATGCATTTTGTGCTGATGACTTTCCACTGGTGCTGCAGATGCGGTGATTGCCGAAGCTGAAAGGAACAAACAAGTTGACAATGCAAAAATTGCTGCTTTTTTCATGTAAATACCTCCTTTGTTTTTTCCCCAATTTAGTTATCTACACAGTCGGCTCAAGTTATTGATGGTAATTTTGACCTGTTAAAATTCCCTAATTACGATAACGGTTCTTGCCCCGGGTTTGCCAATTGATTTAATTTTATGTACGATAAAAAGCCGCACATTGTGCGACTTCTTGAATTGGCTCGAAGATGTTTATAACTGGAAAGCCTCATTCTCTTTTTGAGCTTATCTGCGCGTTCCTACTCTGTTATTGCCTCGTTGAAATATGGATCTGGCGATCTGGCGCATTCGCTCGTCGTGGAGATTGCACAGTGCTTATTGAGCAGTTTGGTTTAGTCCATCGAGCAGATTTTGCTTTAAGGACTCGAGGCAGCTCAGGGGAATGCAACATCCCTTTAACAAATACTGTTCAATACTCCCATACTGTTTATCTTTGCTACTGAAAGCCATATGATGATACATATATTTCATCATTTGTTCAAAGAATAAAAACCCGCCAGTCAACAAGGACAGGCGGGTTTCTAAAGAAATAGTATTCATTTACTTACCGGATAAATAGAGACCGAGCTCTGATAACAGTGCACTTCCAACGTACGTTCCCGTGAACACGAAAACCGCAACGATTGCGACGCGCCACGATGTTTTGCGAAGATCAACCAGCCTGTCGGCAACGGAAATGCCGGCAAACGCCAAAATCGGGGTCGTAATGGACAAGAAGTTGACGTTGGCGATGGCATCCACGAACACATCGGAGATCAGGCAGCAGATAAGCGAAACGATCGATACCCAGCCGAGAACCGGGAAGTCCTGCAAGAATTTCAGCGGAGCTTTTTTCATGAGTGTCGAGATCAGAACGCCGATGAAGGAAAAAAGCCACAGCACGGCCAAACCCGCGATCGTCCCTAACGTAATATGTCCTTCGCCGTTTTTAATGAATTTCATTTGCTCCGTAAATAAAATAAGACCAACGCTAAGCAGCAGGACGAGGGCGTATTTAGCGTATTTATTCAAACCGGTGCTCATTTCTTCTCACCTCTGACCATTAATTTGTACATAAACCGCTGCAGCGGCACCGCGAGAAATACCATCGTATACGTTCCGAGAAAGCTGGTAAGCAGCTGGCTCGCAGCAGCGTATCCGTTAATGGTCTCCGTCATCTCAGGAGAATGCGCGACTAGCGCGGAAGAAGAGCCTGTCATCATACTGGCCGAGCCGACGCCAGAGGACATGGCTAACGCTTCGATCGAGAAGCCGGCAGCAAGCATGACCGGCGCAAGAATACTAAAGAACAGCGTGCCGAAGAGGGTGCCTATAATATAGAGGGACAGCACCCCACGGCCTTCATCGGAGTCGAGCGTATATTTCTCGGATATGTAGGCAAGTTCCCCTTCCCTCCCAAGTCCGAGCGTAGCGCCGATGGCTTCCCTTCTCAAACCGAGCAGAATGGCGATTGGAAGTCCGAGCAGAATCGTACCCAAGTTACCGATTTCCTGAATGATGAACACCCAGCCTACTTTTAATATATCTTCAATTCTGGGCGCGACGTCAGCGCCGTATCTCGCCATAAGCGGCAGCATAATAAAGATTAGATACTTACTGGAGAAGCCGACGTTCTCCTTACTGTAAATTTTCTTCATAAAACCTTTCCGGAAAATCGACAAGCCAAGCAACATCGTGATCAAAATGGCGAATACGAGTGGGAGCAGGCTAATTTTTACGGAGCCAATATGGATCGACTGAATGCCGATAAATTCGGCAACCGCTATTACAATGAGCACGAATGCAAGCAAATATATATACTGTAGTTTTAACTTCATGCCATGTCCTCTTTTCTGTTTCTTAGTTGGAGCCAACAATCGACGCAAGGAGCTGCTCGTATTCAGCGAATGTACGGCGGTACAGCTTCGATCGGTCGATACGTCCGCTCATTCGCTCCAGCACCTGGGTTAAGAATCTCGGAAACACTTCGTAAATAAACTCGGGATCGATATCTTTAAAATCGTCGCCGTGAATCGTTCCTGTAAAGCCGCTGTATCCGATTTGAATACAAGGCATCATGAAGGCGAGGTCGCCAATGTCTCCTGCTGCGCTGATGGCGTTGTTGTTCCAAACATTAGCGATCTCCTCGTTATCTTGGAACGCCTCCAGGACGAATTCGGACAAATACCGGTCCTGAACGAACGGCAAATATCCCATCTGCGTCTTAATCTCGACCTCGCCTTGAAGGGCCAGCGCGCTGCCCTTGGCCGCATCATCCATCTTGGAGGCCGCTTCCTTCATGTAGTGGACCGACTGAGTGCGCAAATCGCTGCCCACCGTAATCCGATTGGGAATGACGTTTGTCGACATGTCGGACTCCAGGACGATCGGATTCATCCGGACCTTCTCACTGTCCTTCATTTGCTGCCTGCTCAGGCCTAACGCCACATTGAACAGGGTCGACATGCTGTAGGCATTTTTGGCGGAGAAAGGATCGAAACCCGCATGGGTTGCTTTTCCGGTAAACGTATAATGCTTATATAGGAATCCAGCCAGGTCGCAGTTGATTTCTATCGTCCGTTCCGCAAACTCTCCGCCCATGGCGTGTACGCATAGTCCAATGTCAATATCGTCGAACACGCCGAGTTTCATCGCTTCGGGTTTCCCTCCATAATAGGAGATCTTACCGCTGGCGAGCAGTTCGTCCCTAAAGGCGAGATCCAAATACTCCTCAGCGGGAATGAAAATAAACGTTATTCTATAATCCAGAGCTTCGTACGCCTTAGATTCAAAATAATGTTTGTATAAAGCCAGGGCGATCGCCACCTGCGTATAATGACCGCAATTGTGTGCCGCCCCAGTCGCCTTGTCTGATCGCCAATGAGTTGGAGCGTATACGGCGTCCAACTCCGCAATAAAAGCGATGTTCATCGGCTTGCCGCTGCCGAGGGTTGTCCGAAGCCCGGTTGTGCTGAATGATTGCAGCTCGATATCCGGATTAACCTTCTTCAGAAAATCCGACACCGTTTTATTGGTTTTAAATTCCTTGTAGCCAAGCTCAGGGTTATCGAATATGGTTCGTGCTACATCTGCAATTTCTTCGTACTGTTCTTTAAAGTTCATAGCTGCCTCCTTCTTGATGAAAATAATTCTTATGTTATTTTAGTTTCCTTAGTTATGTCAATAAAAATCACTTTATATTATTTTCCTATAGAAGTGATCATAATTTGATATAACTCTATCCTCCCGCAGCTATTATTAAGAAGGTCTATAGCTTAACGCCAAGTTCGGAATCGGCGGCATTACAAATGTGGAAGAGGATATGAAGATGTTCCTGGGGCGTAAAGGGGCGCGTGCAGAAAGACCTGGCCGGCGGCCAGGTCTTTTGTCTATTGGCTTGTTAGCATCATGAGGCAGGGAGCCTAAGCCAATCCGGGGTTGCCTCCGCTTTCGGGATTATCCATGATTTCATTCACTTCACTTTCATAAGCGCCACTTGCCTGCTCATCAAGTTCACCCCAGTAGCAAGGAAGATTTTCAACCTTTAATTCCTGATAACGTTACACCCTTGACGATATACTTTTGGAAAATGATAAAGATGATAATGATCGGGATCGAAGCATACGCATTCACCGTCATTGGCAAGGTTTCGTCCTGGTTATATGAGCTCATGAAAAACGGGATACCGATGGGAAGCGTAAACAAGACTTCCGATTGAATCGCCAGAAATGGCCACAAGAAATCGTTCCAGGTGCCTAGGAAAGAAAAGATCATCAAGGTAGCCAGCACCGGTTTGGATAATGGAATAAAAATGTTCCACCACACCCGAAATAAACTGCAACCGTCTATTTTCGCAGCTTCCACCAGCTCATTCGGCATCCCGTCGAAAAATTGCTTCATGATGAGTACACCAAGCGGTCCTGCGAGCCCCGGCAAAATGAGGGCTGCATAGGAATCCAGAATCCCCAAGCTGTTAGCTACCATATACAAGGAAACAATCGTCGCTTCGCCGGGAATCATCATTCCACTGAGAATGAGCCAGAAAGCTAACTTCTTATAACTGAAATCGATCCGCGATAAAGCAAATGCGGCGAGTGAAGCCATGGTCAAGCTGAGTACAGGCACAATAACAGCGATGGTTAAGCTGTTCATGGTCCATTTGATCACCGGCGCAGTCTCAAAAATATAAGCGTAGTTTTCGAACGAAAACGGCGGCAGGAAACGGTCCATCAGATCGCCCATCGCACTACCCTGCGGTTTTAGAGATGTGAATATCATGTAGATCACCGGAACGACAAAGATCGTTGCCAAACTGTAAGCTATGATGTGCAGCAGTATTTTTGGACCCGTCCACCGTTTAGAGCCAGCGAAATCACCCATTTCCTCATCACCTCATTCACTTTTTTTACCGAAAATTTTAAACTGCAAGAATGAAAGTACCGTCAGAAAGACAAAGAAAATAAATGACATCGAGGTTGATAATCCAAGATCGTTGGCGGTAAAGCCGGTTTCATAAATGTATTGAATCATCGTCCGGGTTTCATTCCCTGGCCCGCCGCGGGTAACGAGCCATACCTGGCCGAATACTTTAAAGGACGCTATCACTTGAAGCACAGTAATCAGTACGAGAAGACCTCGCATCGCAGGCAATGTGATAAATTTGAGTCTTTGCCAAGCATTGGCTCCATCTAGTGTCGCTGCCTCGTAATGTTCAGCAGGAATATCCTGCAGCCCCGCGAGTAGCACGATCATGTTAAAGCCCTGTGTCCACCAAAGCGTAATCATCACGATGGAAATCCAGGCAAGCTGCGGTTCATTCAACCAGAAAATTTCGGATTCCGGACTGAGAATCCCGAGATTATGCAGCACCGTGTTCACTAAGCCTGAGTAAGGCGCAAGAAGAAATATCCAGACAAAGCTAACCACCGCTACGGACAATACATTTGGCATGAAAAACACGGTTCTCAGAAAGGTCTTTCCTTTTACCTTTGAATCAAGAATTAAGGCAAGCAGGAAAGGCGTTACGATCATAAATGGTGTGGAGATTAAGGCGAAGTAGGTCGTATTCCAAAGAGAAGCCCAGAAATCCGAATCTTTCAGTGCATAGAGGTAATTTTGAAGGCCGACAAAGCCTTCTTTGCCAATCAGCGTCCAATCATGAAAGCTGACGAACAGTCCGTAGAAAATCGGCACAATCGAAAAGAGAATAAAGAAAAAGAAATACGGGGCAAGAAAACCGGTTGCCAGCAATTCGTTCTGCAGCTTTCTTTTCCGCTTGCCTATGGACATATCAACCAGACTAGGATCTTTTACCGTTACCGGATTCATGATTCAACCTCCCAAAGTGCATCGGAGTTACATCCTCGGTAACTCCGATGCAAATGCAAAAGCCTATCGTTTCAGAAGCTTTTCCATGCTTTGTACCGCTGCGTCCAATCCTTTATCGACAGGTGCTTTACCAGACCAGATCGTATCTAATGCCTGCACAAGCTGGTCTTTTGCCGGCCACATTTTTGGCGATCTTGGCAAATACACACCATCGTTGCCAGCCTGCAAATAATCCTGGCGATAAGGCATATTTTTGAACGCTTCTGACTCGACAGCCGTTGTGGAAGGTGGAATATGTCCGGCCTTGGACCATTCAGCCGCGTGGTCTGTCACCCATTTTGCAAACGTGATCGACGCTTTTACCTTGTTTTCGTCCTGCCCTTTTTTCTGGACCGGCAAAATGAAGTTGTGTGAATCAATCCAGGTTGCAGGCTTATCATAAATTTGCGGGAAAGGAATGGCTCCGAATTCCAGTCCTTTTGTTCCTTCCAGTGTGCTCGTAAACCAGACCCCTGTTGGCATCACAGCACCCTTCCCCGCTTGGAATGTCTCGCCGATTTTAGGAAGGTTTCTTGGTATCAAGCCGCTCTCAAACCAGCTGCTAATATATTCTGCAGCCTGTTTGCCCTGCGGATTATTTAACGTCACCTTTTGGCCGGATTCATCAAACAGGCCCTCTCCTCCAAGCTGGTTGTAAAGCGCCCACCAGATCCGGTATGGATCCTCGCCTGTGGAGCCGAGCAGCATATTCACATTACCTTTGGGAACACCGTCTTTGATTTTTTGCAGAAAGCTGTTGAAGCCTTCCGGACCAGGTTCAATGATTGGCTTTTCATTTTCGTCCAGCAAATTCAACTCACGCAATATTTTTTTGTTGTAATACAGGATGAGCGGATGAGCATCCAGCGGCAAGGCATATTGCTGATCGTTAAATAACGTTGCGTTTACCATGTTTTCATTGAATCCGCTTAGATCAATACCCATCGAATCGATATATGGATCCAATGGATCGATGATTTTCAGTTCTACCAGCTCGCTTAATTTGGACGTGTGGGATACCGCAAGATCAGGCGCATTGCCGCCTGCGACAGCGGTTTGCAGCTTGGTATAAAACTGGCCCCAATCCTGCGTCAATGCCTTCACTTCGATTTTACCTTTATGTTCATCATTAAATTTTTTCACCAGTTCGTTCATAATGGCGCCGTCACCTCCGCCGAACATGTTCCAGTAGGTGATGGTGACTTTCTCACCGGGAGCGGTTCCCGGCCCTTTTGAAGCGTTTTCATTTCCGTTATCGGTTTTACCTTCATTGCCTAATGAGCATGCACTTAACACGAATGACATAACAAGCAGCATCCCTAATGCGACTTTATAGAGCTTGGAAGTTTTCATGAAAATCCCCCTTATAAAGTGATAAAACTAAACAAAACTCCGCTTAAATTCTTCGTTGGTTAAGTGTTCTCGTTACCGCTCTCCTCTCCCTCTTAATAATTGGATATAGCAAGAACCGGTAAAGATAAACCAAACATTAAACAATCTAAATCCATTCGTCAATACTTTTTTATCGTTTTTTTAATTAAAACAAAATACTTGCAATGAATAAATTTATAACCATCAAACCTAAATCTAATTCATAAAAAAGAGGCTTCCCTGTACAGGAAAAGCCCCTGATCCGACCCGTTTCGACTGTTTTACAAACATCAGCAGCATTTTTCAAATCCGACTTTATATCTCGATTCTACAATCCTTGCGATGCTATGATTCAGTAGATGATTCTCATTATGATATCTTGATCATAATCACCAAACTGCTTGCCGAAAATATTGATGCCTCCAATATGCTCTGCATCCGCCTTGATCCCGATTCGTAAACTAATCAACTTATTCTCGAGCAGACGGAGATCATCTAGATTCACCTCAGAAACAGCAACGTCGTCGAGGAAGCTCCCTGAGTTATCAACTTTCCAGGTTTTCAGCAGCCCGTATTGCGTATGACTATCGGGTAGCCACGGCGGGTTCAGCTTTCCCCTGCGGTCCCCAAAGTCACCAGGAGAAGTCCATGTTCCGATTTCTACATCATTGATCCAAATCGTAATATCAGACGGCCAGTTATGATCGTAAAGAAATGCTTCTGAACATAGCTCCATCGAAAACTGAATGGATTTAATGTCTACGTCTCTCTCTGAAAACAGAGGAAATTTATATTCTACATATCCGCGGGAAAACCAGATCAGCTGTGCAGAAATTCGGCTCGGATGAAAAAAGTAGGCCGGCTCGTCCGGCGGTTGAACCATTCCAGATTCAGTGATCAAGCCGCATGTCGGATGGATTTCGCAATCCGTATAACAGCCAACGGGCATCTCAATCTGGTGCAGATTGGTCGGACTGTAGATTCCGTTGGTTAATTTCAAACTCATACGTAAATCATCAAACGTTCGTGTGCAAACCTTCATTGTGCCTCTGGATGCGGGCAGTACCTCCGTCGCGATAATGCCCGCATTTTCCAGCACCCGAACATTGAAGGCGACCGTCGATACAGGCAGATCTAATTTTTCAGCAATATCGACAATATTTTCTCGGCTGTGATTCAAAAGCTTTAAAATGTTTATCCGGACTTCCGAAGCCAATGCATGTGCCACTTTTCTCAGTCGTTCCGATTCATCGATTGACAACTCCAACATTTTGCCCTTTTCCCCCTATTGCGAGTTTTATCTGCATAGCTGGTTATCATTATACGTTACAACAACCATATCTCCGCAACTCCCTAAGAGCACCAGATGTGATAACACATAGGCCCTTAACTGCAGCTGTTATATTGGGCATCGGCGTTGAATTGGCGCTTAAGCCTGTGCTGCCTGCAGAGTTCACGAATCTTCTCTACCATGTGATTTGTATTTGCTCCCGTAGGCGTCTTTCCAGCGATAGTAGGTGGCACGAGGAAGCCCGATCCATGCACTTGCTTGGGTTACACTGACTTCCCCTCGAATGGACTCCATCCACTCCACTACAATCGTTGGAATTGACTTCGCTCACAGGAATACCCGTTAATTTCATTTCAATGGCTTTTCTCTTCACTTCTACAGGGTAGCTTACTCTTGTTGCCAACGCAAAAACACCTCCAAGCTTGTCTCCATATCTTACGACATGGTTGCATTCTCTTGAAGGTGTTTAAATTTGTCTCACGTTATGGGGTCAGTCTCGTCAGTCCAATAGAACCGACTCTTTGATACAAGTGAACAGACTCTTTGATACAAGTGAACAGACTTGGATGGTTCAGGAAACCGAACGATGGCTCAAGGATGAAATCTCTTGACCGGCTTGTATTGCAGCAGCCATCATTACACCGCGTGCTAGGAGAGGCTCGAAGCGTTCGCATTGGACAAGCCTGTATTGAACTCCGCTCCGGCTTCGATGCCCTACTGCTTCGATCACTTGTTGCCTTGGTAGTCTACACTGCCCCTAACTTGCCAGCCATGTGTTATAAACACTAACTTCATAATAGATTCTTCCTCATCTTCTATTGAGCAGTAGCGAACTCACGAGTGATGTTCCTATACTTTGTAGGTGAAATTCCTTTTTTAGCTTTAAATTGCTTAATAAAGTAAGTGTCATACTCAAATTCGGTATCACGTGCAATTTCATCAAAGGTTCATACTGCGGCCAGTTTCGTTCCGATATAGACAAACTCTCAATGAGTCATTGCTTCGTCTTATACATACTGCTTCCACGCAGTTTCAAGCATTTCGGTTGATTTAACCAAATTCATGGTGTAGCTGTCTCGCTCTCTCTCATGACGGAGGGAAGAAGAACGGAACTCCTCGACCATCTTCCCCTCTTTCATAACCAGAATATCCGTACACAATCCGGGTACAAGCGAGAGATCATGCGTAATGAACAGAAGAGACAACCCCTCTTCCTTCTGAAAGGACATAAGCAGTTCGATGATCTGCTGTTGTAATATCATATCAAGGTTGGAGACGATTTCATCGCAAATCAATAGTTTGGGATGAATGATCAATGCTTTTGCCAGGCAAGCCCTTTGATATTGTCCTCCGCTTAGCCTGCCTGGCCGATTTCTGAGCAGGCCCTCATGAAGGCCGACCTTGCTTGAATATTCCATAACCCTCTCTTTACGCTCCTTCTTTTTCAAATCTGTAAAGTTAATTAATGGCTCTTCCAGGCACTGAAACAAGCTCATCGAAGGATTCAACGTTGAGGCTGAATTCTGAAAAACAATCTGAATATCGCGATACCATTCTTTATACGATTTAATTCCTTTGCTAGGTAACCCTCGCCCATTGAATAGAATTTGACCTGATGTCGGCTGCTTCAATGCCATAATCAGTTGGGTCAGCGTAGATTTTCCACTGCCGCTCTCACCTACAATGGCCAGAGAGCCTCCATCTTTTATAGTAAATTGGATGTCTTTCAGAATCTCCCTTCCATTGATTTCTTTATGCAACTGATGCACTTGAAGCATGAGCTCATACGCCTCCTTTGCTAAGAAACCTCTGCGATCGATGCATGCATAACCGTTGGGTATATTCATGCTCAGGTTGCCCCAGGACTTTATCCGAGCTTCCCTGCTCGATGATTTCGCCGGCACGCATGACACCAATCCGATCCGCAAGATAAGCGGCAAGGAGTAAGTCATGCGTAATAAACAACATACTCATGTCCAGTTCTTGTACTAGAGAACTCATAAGAGATATGATTTCTGCTTGTGTTGTGACATCGAGTGCACTCGTGGGCTCATCGGCTATGATGACTTCAGGTTTTAACAGCAGCGCCATCGCGATCATGACACGTTGATTCATTCCGCCGCTCAGCTCATGAGCATAACGTTTCATCACATGTGCCGGTTCTTTCAAGAGCACTTGAGATAGCATCTGCTCCGCTTGCTTCTCAGCCTCATATCTCGAAACGGGCAAGTGGCTCCGCATCAAATCACTCAATTGCTTTCCGATAGGAATAGAAGGGTGCAAGGCTTGTTCAGGATGCTGAAAAATGGCACCTATATGTCTCCCCCTGATTTTCCGCCAGTTCCGCTTGGATAAACGATTCAGTTTTTGGCCGCGCAACAGGACATCACCAGACATTTGCAAATTAGCAGGAAGCAACCCTAACATGGCTTTGCTTGTTAACGTTTTACCGCTCCCGCTCTCTCCGATTAAACAGTACGTCTTCCCCGATTCCAAAGAAAAGCTGCTGTTATTCACCAGAGTTAGACCCTCCGCATTTCGAATGTTCAGATGATTTACTTCGACTATGACCTCCATTTATTTCTCCCTCCTTAGCCATTCGCCTACAATCTGGAAGGAACAGGCTGTCAGAAAAATCATGAACCCCGGAAAGAAACCCATCCACGATGCAACCTGCAAGTAATTTATCCCATCCAGCAACATAACCCCCCATTCAGGTGACGGAGGCTGCGCGCCAATCCCTAGAAAGGATAGACCCGATAATGTCAATATCACCTTGCTTACATCAAGGATCAGCATGGTTCCAATCTGAGGCGCGATATTCGGTATCATATGCCTTATCATCGTTCTCATTCCAAAGGATCCGCTTACCCTGCTAGCAATGATATACGGTTCCTTCTTAACGTCATGGATCAAACCCCGTATTAATCTCACGTACTTGGCCCACCAGGACAGTATCACGGCAAAATAGACATGTTCCATGCCGAAACCAAGAAAACCGACAATCACGATCGTGAGCAGGATATTCGGCAATGCCGTAAATGTATCCGTCACGCTCATCATGAACATATCAAGTTTTTTTCCAAAAAAAGCGCTCGCCGTACCAACAAAAAGCCCGATCAGCATGACAACGCCGAGAACGATGAAAACAGGGGACACCGATTCACTGATGCCGTGGATCACGCGACTGAACAAGTCCCTTCCTAAATAATCCGTTCCAAAGGGATGAGCAAGGCTTGGAGGAAGAAGCTTTTGCTCATGATTCGTATAGAGCGGGTCATAGGGTGAAACCCATGGGGCGGTGAGTCCTGTAATCATAAGAATCGCGATAAACAGCAACGCTGCTGCCGGAAGTTTATTGACCCGGATGAGACGAATCATAGTTCCCACCTCTGCTTGTCCAGATGAATGCGTGGATCGGCTAAGAAGTACAGCATATCGGTCACAAAATGAAACACAAAGATAAACGCAGCCACTAGAAGCGCGCTCCCTTGAATGACTGGAAAATCACGGCGATATATAGCCTCAAGCATATATTTACTGAACCCAGGGAAACTAAAGATCGTTTCCGTTATGATCGAAGCCCCGAAAAAACTTGGCAGACTCGTCGTGATTAACGTCAGGACCGGTACGAGCATTGAGCGAAATAAATAGGATGGATATAAGATCGAGTTACGCAAACCTCTGGCCCTTGCAGCCTCGATATACGAGAATTTGCTGTACTGAACGGTATAGGAACGTACCATTCGAATGAAATAAACGCTTTGTACCAGCGAAATGGCCGTCACCGGAAGTACATAATGCAGCAAGGTAGAACTGCCAATAACCGGAAGGACGGGCCATATGACGCCAAACGCATACATTAGAAGAATAGCGAGCCAATATAAAGGAACGGACAATCCCAAGATGGTTAACGAGTATACGACTCGATCAGGAATCGAACCCTCATTTAACCCCAGCCATATCCCGACCGGTATGGAAATGATGATCGTTAGTACAAAAGAGCCTGCAATGAGTCTATACGTCGGCTCTAAACGACTTATAATTTCATGTAACACCGGTTCCCCCGACATGAAGGAATGTCCCAGTTCTCCTTGAACAATCTGAAACACCCAGGCCATGTATTGCTGAAGGAACGATTGGTCGAGTCCCCATTGTTCCTGTAGATCAGCCACCAGCGACTGCTCCGGTACCGCTCCGATCTCTAACAGCATCATGGACGCCGGATCGCCCGGCGCCAGACGCATCAATGCGAACACGAACAACGAAAACAGGACAAAGGTAATCATCAGCATCAGCAGACGATGGATCATGGAACGCAGCATTACTGGTCTTCTTTCTTCAAGCGATGCCATTTCAACGGATCGTCCTCGATTGCATTGAATGCAAAGCCAATCACATCGCTCGTATGAACAAAGGTTTGCTTGGTATAGTATATGGGTACCGACATAGCTTCCTCATGCATTCGAAGAAACACTTGGTCGAACAGGGCTTGCTGTTTCTCGACGGAAACTGTAGCCGCAATTTGATCCAGCAAATCCGACAAAGGACGATCTTGAAAGGCAACCCCCGGCGTAGATGGCGAGCTGTAGAATAACGAGGATAAGAATCGATACGGCAGTTGAGCATCCGTATAGGTCCGGTACATCAGCAGGTCATAATCCTTGCTGCCCCACAGCGTATCGTAGTATGCCGCCCTTTCCTGATTCACAATGTGGATTTGGATTCCGATCTGCTTCATGTTGTCTTGGAAAATCTCCGCCATCTCTTTCCATTCTGGATATTCTTCCGTTTGAATGACCAACCGCAACTGCAGGACTTGCCCGCCTTTCTCGTAAAGACGCTTCTTTTCGTTCCATTCGTAGCCCGAGGCTTCGATCAGTTGTTTGGCCTTCTCGGGATTGTAAGGATAGGAAGGCTGATTATCATCGGTTACAAACGCAACTTTCTCTTGAAACAATCCTCTGACGGCATCGCCGGTGCCATCGGCATATTTGCTCGTATCGTTTCCGTAATTGACGGCCTGGCGAATGTTCTTGTCCGATAGAAACACCTGGTTTTGGTTGATGACCAAAAAGTAGGACATCGTACTCGCCCCGGTCTCCACCACGTACTTATCGTTATTTAGGAAAACACTTAGACTTTCTGCTGGAACATTACCAAGTTCCCCGCCTGCAAGATCGACCTCTCCGGATTGCAGCGCCATCACCCTTGCCTGAGGATCTGTAATCACTCTAAAAACGAGTGAATACGCTGACGGTTCCTCTAACCAATAATGTTCATTTGCTATCAGTATGGTCTCCACCCCTTGTCGGTAACTGCCTATTTTCCAAGGGCCCGTGCCGATCGCTTGCTGAAAGGTTCCGTTCGCGTCTCCCGCTGGAGTTACCGAGTTTGGACTCATAATCCGAAACGGCCTTGCCTGGCTGAGCTCATACAGCACTTGAGTTGCGGTATGTTTAAAAGAAAGCACGACGGTGTCATCATCCGGTGTTTCTATGTTTGCAATCAAACGGGATATTTCCAGCGTGGCATTCTCTTCCCTGCTGACCGCCCTCTCCAAGGAAAACTTAACCGCCGTTGAATTCAATGGGCTGCCGTCTGAGAATTGCACCTGATTCCTTAAATGAAAAGTGTACATCTTACCGTCTTCGGAGACCTGCCAGAATTCAGCCAGGCTGGGAACAAGCTCCCCTTCTCCTTCATATTCCACAAGCGCGTCATATACAGCGGCATGCGTATGTCTTGATCCATTGTAGGTCGAAGCATCGAGCTTATCTCCCTCAGCGTCCTGCGTTACGGCAACAACGATTTGCTTGTCTTCTGCTTTGCCAGGGACCGGGTCTGTTTCTTTTGAACACCCCATAAGCAAAGATAATGCGACAAGTCCTGCAACTCCGAATCTAAATCTCCCCAACATCCATGCTCCTCCTAATTTTCTTCTAGGTTGTTTGTGATTAAACAGCCGCTATGATCTTGACCGCTTGCATACTGAGTAATCTTTGTATATTATTAATCGTAATCATTACGATTTGCAACATTTTTTTTAAAAAAAAGGAGATCTGAATAATGACAGAGCATAAACTCGCGCAGCAATATCGTGACTATTGGGACAAAGGAGCTGCTGTCTATGATGAAATTGTAGATACGGAATTTGCAACCGACTCCTATAATCAATGGAAAGCGATCTTGAATCATCAGTTATCCGGAAAACAAAATTTGAAAATCCTAGATGTGGGAACAGGTCCCGGCTTCTTCGGGGTTTTGCTTAGTTGGATGGGGCATGAGGTTACCGCCATTGACTCCTCGTCTGAAATGGTGGCTAGAGCTAATAAAAATGCGCAAAAGCATAACTGCAATTTCAAAGTAATAGAAACCGATATTATCGATTACAAGACGGAAGAAAGATATGATATCATCATTTCCAGAAACGTCACCTGGTTCCTATATAATCCTGTTGCCGCATATCAAAATTGGCATGGCATGCTGAACGACGGCGGACAAGTGATGATCTTCGATGCCAACTGGAATTTGTTTTTGAGTAATCCCCAAGAGGCGGAGCTGTTTAGAAAAGCTAAAGAAGAGGCAATTGATCAAGGTTACTTGCCTTATCGCGAAGAGAAGGATATCGAAGAAGGGGATCAATTGGCGCTTACCTTGCCATTGACCTACGTAAGAAGGCCGGGATGGGACGCCGAAATGCTGCGATATATCGGATTTGCCAAAATCCAAGTCCATGAAGGTTTCGATGCCGATTTTTATCGCGCAGGAGAAAAAATTCTCAATCGCCATAGGCCCATGTTTGCCATCGTTGCTGAAAAATAAGTATACATCCTAAAAAAGACGTCCAGCCAACCTTGATGAGAAGGCTGGCTGGACGTCTGTTTCATCCAGACCAAGTTCAGCGGCCAAAGATGTTAGTACGGAGACTTTACCGATGTCTTTTTCCTCCTAATAGTAAGCGCTAAAGACACGTTGAATATATGCTCCTCCCTTGCGCTGCATGTTCTCATGACCTAATGAATGGCCATGCATGTTTCTCCATATTAATTTCGTCCCCAATTCGTCCCCAAATCCAATTAGATATGTATTTAAAACCGTCCTAATAAAGCAAAAAACCCTTGATGATATATCATCAAGGGTTTTCTTATTATGGAGCCTAGGGGGATCGAACCCCTGACCTCATCGCTGCCAGCGATGCGCTCTCCCAGCTGAGCTAAGGCCCCGTAAGCGACTTCTATATCATATAAAAAATCAGCAGGCATGTCAACATGTTTTTCACATTTTTTGATGACGTGCTGTATCCCTTTTACTTCTCTATATAATGTCACTTAGCGATGATGATAATGGGCCCTATGAGAGCACCAGAAGAGCACCTGGATCGTGCGGAACCATGGCGCTCTTACAACTCCGAAACGTCCGTACCCTTGGACAGCAGGCTTTTCAGTTCCTTCATAAACATATTGATATCCTTGAATTGGCGATACACGGATGCAAAGCGGACGTAAGCTACCTCATCGACCGGATATAACCGCTCCATCAGAAGCTCCCCGATCTGGCGGCTCTCCACCTCTGCTGCTGCGGTATTGCGCAGTGCCTTCTCTACATCCGATACAATCATATCCAGCTGGTCCACGGATACCGGACGCTTCTCGCATGCCCGGATCAAACCGCGGAGCACCTTCTCCCGGCTGAATTCTTCGCGGCTTCCGTCCTTTTTCACGACGATCAGCGGCGTTTCCTCCACCATCTCAAAGGTTGTGAATCTCTTGCTGCACTGCTCGCATTCCCTGCGGCGGCGGATGGATTTATTCTCGTTGGCCGGCCTGGAATCAAGCACTTTCGTTCCGGCATAACTGCAATATGGACATTTCATAAAGTCATCTTCACTTCCTTCGTTTCAGCGTATTTCGCCTTGAATGGCGCTACAGAAAAATTTACCAGCAAAACTTTGTTCTTTTATGTTATGAAAATGCGAAACCCGAGACATAATACTTTTACCAACCCAAGGAGGTGAACTTAACATGGCACAAAGCAACAACAACTCCAACAACCTGGTTGTTCCTCGCGCAAACGCTGCTCTTGAGCAATTGAAGTACGAGGTAGCTCAAGAACTTGGTATCTCCATTCCACAAGACGGATACCAAGGTAACATGACTTCCTACGAGAACGGTTCGATCGGGGGATACATCACAAAGCGTCTTGTAACCCTGGCCGAGCAACAATTGGCTGGTCAATTCTCCGGTCAATAATCGATTCTTCCTTAAAAAAGGAGTGTTGGACGGCTCGATGTAAGAGCCTGTCCAGCGCTCTTTTTTGTTAAAAGCCGTCCTTATATACATCTGTATACTGATTATAATAATAAATCACGCGCTGTACATAGTGACGGGTTTCCCCGATAGGAATACTCTTCACATTCTCGTAGGTTCCATCCCACATGCCCTTGTTGATCCAATTCTTCACGTTTCCGGGGCCTGCATTGTAAGCGGCGATGGCGGCAATCGGATTGCCGTCCATTTCCTTGTGCAGATTCTGAATATACCAGGTGCCCAACTGGATATTCGCATCCACTTCATTCTTCACGTTCAGCAGGTTCACCGATGGCAGCTTGGCCATTTCCATCGCCCAATTCGCCGTATCCGGCATCAACTGCATAATGCCCAGCGCGCCTTTCTTGGATTCCTTGCCTGGCTTGAAGTTCGTCTCCACTCGAATGATGGAAGCCACCAGGAAGGGATCGACCTCATAGAAAGCGGCATGCTTCCGGATTTCATCCTTATAATGAATCGGATACAGCAAGGTCATCCAGTTCGAGCTCAGAAACAGCAGCGCTACAAAAGAGACAAACAGCAGAAGCAGCACTCTTTTTTTACGGAGCCACCTCATAACCGAACCAGCCTGCCCCACAGGTTGTCCACCTGCTGCTGTGTTTCGGCCAATGTTCCGCTGTTATCAATAAGGATATCCGCGAGACGCTTCTTCTCCTCGATATCCATCTGGCTGTTTAAACGCGCTTCTGCCGCTTCCCTGTTAAGATCATCGCGCACCATCAGACGCTCTAGCTGCAGCTCTCGCGGTACATAAACGACAGCGATCTGGTCAAGATAAGAATAATGCTCCTTAGCCTCAAGCAGCAGCGGTATATCCGCTACCACGAGCCGGTCCGGATACTGCCGCTCATACGCTTCCGTCCGTTCCCGGATTTCCTGCCGGATCGCCGGATGCGTGATCTCATTCAACACCGTTCTCTGCTCGGGATGATGGAAGATCATCTCCCCGAGTTTTTTTCGATTCAACGTACCGTCCTCAAACAGGATCGCTTGTCCAAAATGTTCGGTCACTTTACCCAGCACCGGATGACCCGGGAGCATCACTTCCCGGGCGATGAGATCCGCATCGACGAGAAGTGCTCCCTTCATGGTCAACATGGAGGACACGGTGCTCTTGCCTGTTGCAATTCCTCCGGTTAAACCGATATTCATGACTTCACCTCATAACAGCTTCATTATACCCATGACGATTAACAAAAAAGCAGGCAAATAAGAGATAAAACGCATGCCGCCTTTGGACGCAAAGCGTAAACCAACCCTCATGCCCAGCACCAGGAATATCCCGCTAAACAAGGAAACAACCGTTGCGGTACCTAGCGGTGAGAAGCCCAGCATGGCTGCGCCAAGCCCTGCCCCGAACGCATCGAGCGATAGCGCGATCCCGAGCCACATCGCCTCCCACGGAGAGATGCTGCCGGAGTCGTCCAGATCCGCCTTCGAGGGACTGCGGAGAATTTGAATGACAACGCCGATCTTCGGAATCTCAAGAGAGAATACCGCCCGCTGAAGATGCTCTTGACCTGCCGTGTTAACCTCACGTCGTAATTTTACTTGATGGTCAGCCCCCTGCGTTTCTATAAGAGACTTTGTAATAACCCTATTAGAAACCGGCTGCACATCAGACTCGTTTTTTCTGCGAACTTGCTGGCATAGAGACCATAAGCCCAGCAGAATCAAAATGGCGGCTCCGATCACGGATGCCACAGATGGGGATAAGAACCGCTGTAACAGCGCGCCTGCCTGCATGGAGGCGCCAAGCACCAAGCCGGAACATAGCGAGATGATCAATACAGACAGCAGCGGTATCCTGGTTTTGCGCAGACCGTATGTAACCCCCGCCCCAAATCCGTCCAGGCTTAATGCCATAGCCAGCAGCACAGACGAGAAAATATGACTGAGCACCCTTTTCCCTCCTCGTAAGCTCCACATCAAGCGGCTCATTCATGAAGAAGAGCAACTCCATGCGCTCCACATATGTTCCACATTATATGTGTGAGGAAAGGAATGGGTGCACGCCTATTGGATTACTTCCTTAACGGCTGACACTTCGGGCAGAAGTGGGTCCCCCGTCCGCCAACCACGATCTTATGAATCGGTCCTCCGCATGTATTACACGGCTCGTCCTTCCGTCCGTAAATCTGATGACTGTGCTGGAACATCCCCATTTCACCCTGTCCATTGACATAGGATTTAATGGAAGAACCACCCGCGTCAACGGCTTCGGACAGTGTATCCACAATCGCATGATACAATCGCTTGAGCTCGGCATCCTTTAGGCTGTTAGCATTGCGCTCCGGATGAATCCCGGCTCGAAACAATGCCTCATCGACATATATATTGCCGATACCGACCACATATGCCTGATTCAGCAGCACCGCCTTGATCTTCGTTTTCTTGCTGCCGATGACTTCCTTAAAGGTTCCGAACGTAAACGTCTCATCCAGCGGCTCATAACCCAGCTTGGCAAGAGGAGCGTGCTGGAACTCTTCCCCCGTTGCAAAAAGATGCATCGTTCCGAATTGGCGTACGTCCTTATAGCGCAGCTCCGTGCCATCCGAGAAATGAAAGATGACATGGGTATGCTTCTCCACCGGCTCCTCGGCAGGGTACACCCCGTAACGCCCTTCCATCCGAAGATGCGAGACGAGCACTAGCCCATCCAGCAATATCCGTAAAAATTTCCCGCGGCGCTCTACACCTTCCACGGTATGATCCTTCAGCATAAACGCAAATGCCTCAATATCGTCGGGACGCTGAATGATCCGCGGCAGATGTACGGATACGTGATCTATATGCTTACCTTTAATCAATTGGTTCAGTGTTCGTTTCACAGTTTCTACTTCCGGCAATTCCGGCATAATGACTTCACCTCATTTCCCATTATACCGGAAGTTGGGACAGAGCGGGACCATGGTTTTGTGGAAAGGTATGGTGCATATCGCGCCCCTCTTCACGCCATGATCCCTATAAAAAGATCTTCTATTGACTGACACAATGTGCAGCTTTACTTCGCTTCGTACCAGTTCTCGCCATAGCTGACTTCCGACTTCAGCGGTACCGACAGTTTTAGTGCCTGGCTCATCACTTCCGGAACCAGTTCCTTCATGATCTCCAGTTCATCCTCCGGCACCTCAAACACCAATTCATCATGCACTTGAAGCAGCATGCGGCTCTTCAACTGACGATCATACAATGCCTTGTCCATATGGACCATGGCCAGCTTGATAATGTCAGCGGCCGTTCCCTGAATCGGCGTATTCATCGCCGTCCGCTCCGCAAAGGACCGCAGATTAAAGTTACTGGCATTAATCTCCGGCAGATACCGTCTGCGTTCAAGCAACGTTTTCACATAGCCATCTTGCTTCGCCTGCTTGACGATCACGTCCATATAACGCCGCACACCTTGGAACACCTCGAAATACTGGTCAATGAATGCCGCGGCTTCCTTCCGGGTAATGTTCAGGTTCTGGGACAAGCCATAATCGCTGATTCCATACACGATACCGAAGTTAACCGCCTTGGCGGACCGCCGCATATTGGAATCCACTTCATCCACGCCGACTCCAAACACATCCATCGCGGTCTTGGTGTGGATGTCCATATCGTGGACAAAAGCTTCCTTCAGCCGTTCATCATCCGAGATATGCGCAAGCACACGCAGCTCGATCTGGGAGTAGTCCGCTGCCAAAATGCTCCAGCCCGGCTCGGACGGAACGAAAACCTTACGCAGCTTGCGACCTTCCTCCAGACGGATCGGAATGTTCTGCAAATTCGGAAATTGGCTGCTCAGACGTCCCGTTGCGGCAATCGTCTGGCGATAATAGGTGTGCACTTTGCCAGTCTGTGACGAAATCTCCTTCAGAAGACCTTCCACATAAGTGGATTGCAGCTTGGCCAAGGTACGGTACTTCAGGATCAGACGGACAATATCATGATAAGGAGCCAGCTTCTCCAGCACCTCGGCATCGGTAGAATAACCGGTTTTGGTCTTCTTGATGACCGGAAGTTCCAGTTTCACAAACAGAATCTCGCCCAACTGTTTAGGGGAATTGAGATTGAATTCCGTTCCAGCGATCTCATAAATCTCATGAACCAGCTTCGCGATCTGACCTTCAAACTCGCGACCCAGCTCTTTCAGATCCTCCGCATTCACAGCAATTCCCTGTTTCTCCATATCGGCCAAAATGCGGGACAGCGGCATCTCCAGCTCATGGAACAGCGGCAGCATTTCATTAGCAGCCAGCTCCTTCTCCTGAACGGGAACCAGTTCGGATACAGCCAGACATTTTCTGGCCATGTGCTCGCTGAGCTTCTCCACATCGGGAACCTTGTATTTGGCCCCTTTACCGAACACATCCTCATCGGCTTGAAGATACGCAAGCCCGTATTTGGAGGCCAGCCCGCTAAGGCTTTGATTCGCTTCCGTCGGGTCCAGCAGGTATGCAGCCAGATGAACGTCGAATGCTGCGCCGGCAAAAGCGATACCCTGCCAGTGGAGAGCCAGATCAATGCGATGCAGATCATACCCGCGTTTCGGGATCCCGCTATCGGCAAGCCAAGTACGGACAGGCTCGGCCTCTTCCGACTTCAGAACCTCAAACGGAATGAAGTACTGTCGTTCCTCTGTAGCGAGTGCAAGCCCGATCACCTCAGCATGATGAGGGTTTTCCCCATGCGTCTCAACATGGAGCACGGTCACCTGGGCCAGGTTATCCGCAACCTCCGCAAGTTCCTTCGTGTCCACAAGGGTCACTTCAATCTTCGCTTCGGGCTTCGACTCAGCCGCATCTCCGCTCATTCCGCTTGTGCTCAGGTTTAACCGTTCAATCAGCGATTTAAACTCCAGCTTCGCCAGTGCAGGTCCTGCCGTCTCTTCATTCAGGCCTGTAAACGCCATGTCATCCAGCGACTGCTCCAGCGGTACTTCGCGGAAGATCGTGGCCAGCTTCTTGCTGAGTATGGCGGAATCGGCATGCTCTTCGATCTTCTCTTTCATCTTGCCCTTCAGCTCATCTGTACGTGACACCACGGCCTCTACGGATCCAAATTCATGAAGCAGCTTCAGAGCCGTCTTCTCACCCACTCCTGGAACGCCGGGAATGTTATCGGAAGCATCGCCCATCAGCCCCTTAAGATCGATAATCTGATCAGGCGTCAGGTTATAACGCTCCTTAATCTGTTCCGGTCCGTAATACTCAATATCAGTAACGCCCTTGCGGACCATCGCGATCGTGGTATGTTCCGAAGCCAACTGCAGCATATCCTTATCCCCGGATACGACCATCACCTTGCGGCCAGCTTCGTCAGCTTGACGGGTAATGGTCCCGATAATGTCATCGGCCTCATAACCGCCAATTTCGAACTGGGAGACGCCAAGACCCTTCAGCAGCTCTTTCAGCAGCGGGAATTGTCCGGAGAGCTCAGGAGGAGTCTTTTGACGGCCACCTTTGTAATCCTGAAAATCCGCATGCCGGAACGTTTCCTTGCCGGCATCGAATGCCACCATCATATGGGTCGGTTTATGCTCCTCAATTAAGCGAAGCAGCATGGTCGTAAAACCGTAAACTGCATTCGTCTGCTGTCCGCTGGCATTGGTCAACGGCGGCATCGCAAAGAATGCACGGTAAATGATATTATTTCCATCAATCAAAATCAGCTTGTCCATAGAACACCTCGCACCAATATTACTTCCTTTCCACATGATAACATAGGTTACCGCCAATTCCGAACAATCCGTTCGATTAACGATGAATTCTTGATGAAACGCAAAATAACCCCACAAAGTGGAGCCTGTGCTTCGATGCTATTCCAAATACTTTGCGGGGACCCCAAATATATAAATGCGATTAAAGAATGGCTTCCGCTTCGCTGAAGTTTTCTAAATTCTCGCAAAAAAACGCCAGCTTTCGCCAGCGTTAGACTGTCATGATGCTATTGATTGAGGTCGGGACGGTGACCTGTTACGAGGTACACGGTGCTCTCGCCAATGTTCGTGGCATGGTCGGCGATCCGTTCAATGTAACGGCCCACCATGATCAGCAGCATCGCTTGATTGGCCGAGTCCGGATCGGAGGTCAGATGCGAATACAGGTCCTGCAGAATGACGCTGTACAAATGATCGACCTGATCGTCATCCTGGGCCATTTTATAAGCCAGATCCGTGTTTTCCATCAGATAGGATTCGATGGATTCCGAGACCATCGCACGCACCAAATCCGACATCCGCGGAAGATCCACTAAGGGCTTGATCAGCTTCTGGCCTTGCAGACGTATCGTGACTTTAGCGACATCACGAGCCAAGTCGCCCATCCGCTCCAAATCGCTGGCAATTCGGAAAGCAACCAATATCCGGCGCAAATCCTTCGCCACAGGCTGCTGGGTTACGATCAAGCGGGAGCCGATCTCCATGATCTGCTCTTCCATTGTGTTTAACTGCACATCGTTCTTGATAACCGCCTGCGCTTTCTCCGCATCCAGGGTCTGGAGAGACTCTACACTGCTCGCCAGTGCCTCCTCCATATGCTTGCCCATATCCTGCAGCAAGGTTTTCAGCTCATTAAGCTGCTGATCAAACTCAATTCTCCGGATCATGTGTGATGTTCCTCCTATCTACTTTTAAGAAAGATCATATGAGTGTGGGTTAACCAAATCGACCCGAGATATAGTCCTCGGTACGTGCATCCGACGGCGTTGAGAACAGCGTATCGGTGCTTGCCGATTCAACCACTTCGCCATTCAGGAAAAATACCGTCTGCCCCGATACGCGGGCGGCCTGATGCATATTGTGCGTTACCATAACGATGGTGTATTTGCTCTTCAGCTCTTGTACCAGCTCTTCGATTTTCAGGGTCGAAATCGGGTCCAGCGCGGAAGTAGCTTCGTCCATAAGCAGAATATCCGGCTGTACGGCAAGTGCCCGGGCAATACACAGACGCTGCTGTTGACCCCCGGACAAGCTCAGCGCGGACCGCTTAAGATAATCCTTGACTTCATCCCACAGCACGGCCTGCTTCAAACTCTGTTCCACAATTTGGTCAAGCTCTGCTTTACTGCGGATACCGTGGAGTCGCGGACCGTAGGCGATATTATCATAAATCGATTTAGGAAACGGATTCGGCTGCTGGAACACCATCCCTACCTGCTTGCGCAGGGCTTCAACGTGGACTTCCTCGCTGTAGATTTCCGTCCCGCCGATTTGCACGCTGCCTTCAATCCGGGTGGAAGGAATCATGTCATTCATCCGATTCAGCGTACGCAGCAGCGTGGATTTACCGCAGCCCGACGGACCGATGAACGCCGTCACCGTTTTTTCCGGAATGTCCAGATCCACGTTTTTAAGCGCATGATACGTATCATAGTAAAGGTTTAATTTCTTAATCTGTATGATGGAATCCATATCTTATTCATGTCTCCTTTTTCACGATTAGATCTGCTTAAGCTTCTCTTAGATGTTCTTCGAATACTTGTTCCGGATCCACACGGCGATGATGTTCATGATGAACAGCATGATGAGCAACAGAATAATACCCGAAGCCGCCAACTCGTGGAAAGCCTCACTTGGTCTTGATATCCAGTTAAAGATCTGGATTGGCATGACAGTAAACGAATCGAGCAGATTTTCCGGCAAGAAGGCCACGTACGTTAAGGCACCGATCATGATCAGCGGTGCGGTTTCGCCAATCGCACGAGACAAGGCCAGGATAACCCCGGTCATAATTCCTGGAATCGCTGAAGGCAGTACAGCGCTGGATACCGTTTGCCATTTTGTTGCGCCCAGCGCATAAGAAGCATCGCGCCGGTTCTTAGGCACGGCGCGAAGCGCCTCCTGAGCGGCAACGATAATAATTGGCAGCACCAGCAGCGTCATCGTTAATACCCCGGAGAGCAGACTGCGGCCCAGATTCATCCCGCGTACGAAAATAGCGAGCCCCAGGATACCATATATAATAGAAGGAACCCCTGCAAGCGTACTGATATTCAGCTGAATCAGCCGAACCCAGCGGCTGCGGCCCGCATACTCTTCAAGAAAGATCGCTGCGCCAACGCCTAATATGAAGGACAGAGGAGCCATGAGCAGAAGCAAGTAAATCGTGCCGACAATCGGCGACTTCAGTCCTGCTTTATCCGCGATACGTGACGGATAGTTGGTGAACAGATCAGGCGATAGTCTGAAAATGCCATCCGTCACAATCGTAACAATCAAAGCCATCAAGGCAAGAATACCGATACTGGTACAAGCCAGAAATATAATGTGCAGCGTCTGGTCACTACGGCGTCTCCGGTTGATTCCTTTGCTATCTCCCAGATTCAATTGTTCCATCTAGTATTCCTCCCTGAAGCGGCGAGCGACCCACTGCGCCAATATATTAAGCAAGAAGGTGATGACAAACAAGGTCAGACCTACCGCAAAAATCGTGCCGTATTCAATCGTTCCGCGCGGAACATCACCCATACTTACCTGAACGATATAAGAAGTCATGGTCTGGATGCTTTCCAGCGGATTCAGCGTCAGCTGCGGCGTAGCACCAGCAGCCACCGTTACGATCATCGTCTCGCCAATCGCACGCGAGAATGCCAATACGAAGGACGACACGACCCCCGACAGAGCGGCAGGCAGCACAATTTTCAGTGCAACCTCAAATCGGGTAGCACCGAGCGCGTAGGCACCGTGACGAAGACTCTTGGGTACCGCACGCATCGCGTCTTCACTTAAAGATGAAATCATCGGCAGGACCATGATCCCTACCACGATACCCGCGCTAAGCGCATTGAATATACCCATGTTGGGAAAAATCTTTTGAAGGAATGGCGTTACCGTTTCAAGCGCAAAATATCCATAAACAATCGTTGGTACACCAGCCAATACTTCGAGCACTGGCTTTACAACCCCCCGAACCCGGGCAGGAGCGTATTCATTGAGATAAATAGCGCATGCCAAGCCGATAGGCACTGCGAATAGAATCGCAATGCCTGTAATCAGCAATGTGCCGCCCAGCAGGGGCAGCACGCCGAATTCTTTTGGAGGGAGAATCGGACTCCATGTCGTTCCAGTCAGAAAGGACCATACCGGTACTTCCTTGAAGAAGATCACGGATTCCTGCAGAAGCGTATATACAATACCGATGGTAGTAAACACCGAAAGCAGGGCACACAAGCCGAGTAAGATTGGAATGATTTTGTCTGAGATGCGTGTTTTGCTTCGACGGAATGTCATGCTTTTTGTGTTTACCGCCACGGGTGAAGTTTTGTTCATTCTCCTCTTCCCTTTCTATGGGTCACCCGGAGGATTCCCTCCGGGCATCTAGTCTTTAATTATTTTGCCAACTTGTCTTTTTCTGCTTTGTACTGATCATCTTGAAGCGGTACGAATCCGACTTCGCCAGCAAGACTAGCGGCATTCTCAAGGTAGAAGTTCATGAATGCACTCACTTCTGGACGCTCAAGCTCTTTATCGTTAACATAGAGCAGCAGCGGACGGGACAATGGAGCGTAGCTGTTATCCTTGATCGTTTCCATGCTTGGAGCTACTGTAGCCGTACCGTTATCAATCGGAACCAGCTTCAACTTGTCTTGGTTCTCTTCATAGAAGGAGAATCCGAAGTATCCGATGGAGTTCTTGTCACCAGCTACCCCTTGTACGACTGCGTTTGTATCGGCACTGAACGTAATTTGGCTATCGTTTCTGCTTGCTTGCGCTTCACCGTTAATTGCTTCTGTGAAGTAATCAAATGTACCGTGGTCAGTACCTGGCGAGTAAATCTTGATTTCCTCTGCCGGCCATCCTTCACGAACGTCAGCCCATGTTTTTACGGTGCTGTTTGGCTCGTAAATTTTCTTGAGCTCATCCACGGTCAATTTATCTACGAATTCATTGCTTGGATTAACAACGACGGACAGTCCGTCATAAGCTACCAGAACCTCATGATAGGTAATGCCATTGGCTTTTGCTTCCTCAGCTTCGCTGTCTTTAATTGGACGGGAAGCATTGGACACTGCGATCTCGCTGTTGTTAAAACGTTTGAAGCCAGCGCCTGTTCCGCCTGTTCCGATTGGAATACGGACATCAGGGTTAGCTGCACCGAACTCTTCAGCAACCGCTTCGGTTAATGGATGCAGTGTACTTGAACCATCAATTTCAATTGTTCCTGTCAAAGCTGTTGAGGTATTTTCCTCTGTTTGCTGTGCTGAACCATTCTCTTTGTTTTCTCCTGAAGCACCGCCGGAAGTTCCTCCTCCGCATGCTGCCAAAAGTGTGCTCAGCATTAACACCAATACGAGAATACCTGCTGGTTTACGACCCCTTCTTCTAAACAAACGAATCCACTCCTTCAAAATGGTTGTTGTCTCTACTTCCTGCTTACAATATTGATAATAATCCCGGAATGTAATAGCAGTTTCTTAGAAATGTAAACGCAGTGTAAAATATTTTAATAAAAGTAGAGTTATAGATTCGATCTCTCTTCCTTGATCGAAGATTCGCCGGTGTTCATTCCAGCAAGCTCATCCTTAACCCGCTCCACACGCCTAACGGTTTCCTCGGCCAGTTGATAAACCTGGCTCCCGGATTTCTCCACCTCTTGAACGGCGTTGTCCATTTCATTAAACATCTGGGCACCTTCCGTTACATACCCCTCGCAGGATTGAATTTCCTTCAGCGATGATACGGCCCCCTTGGCTGTATCTGCTGCCAGCCGCTGGATTTGCTCCAGCAGCTGCGATATATCCCCTGAGAGCTTGCGTGTTTGTTTAGCCAGCGATTGTACCTCTGCCGCAACCACTTGAAATCCCCGCCCATGCTCGCCGGCATGTGCGGCTTCAATCGAGGCATTCATTGCCAGCAGACTGCTTTGGTTCGCAAGCTCGGTAATCATGCCGGTTATGGAAAAAATACGGCTGGCATCCGCCGCGAGCTCGGAGGCCTGGCCTTCACGCTTCGTCATATCCTCCACAAGGCCAAGGTACGAGGTTCGGACAAGATCCAGTTTCTCCTTCCCGGTTTGAGACCACTCCCTCATCCGTATACATTCCGAGTTCGTTCTCGCTGCTGCCGTTCGGACGTCGGTTAATGAGGATTGAATGTTCCGGGTATGCCGGTAGCTTTCCTGCAGGATCAGTTCCCGCTTCTCTTCCGCCTCCGCTTGGAGCCCGCTGGACAGACTCATCAGATCCCGGACGGTAAGCACACCTTGCAGTTGGTTTGAATCCGTGATCAGGACACAATCATAGAATTTTGAATCCGGGCGCTGTAGGGACAATTCCAGCAGCGTTCCGACCTTCTCGGATATATCGACACGCATTGGTTGATGGTCCGCAAACTGGAAGGCGGGCTTGGAATAATACAGGTCAACGGCAAACCTGCCCATCATTCGCTGGTAAAACACATCCTGCATGATCAGTCCTGCTGGTGTGTCTGCCTCATCGCAATAAATAACACACGGAATATGCGGGTCCTTCGCAAAAACATTCAACACATCAAGGCAGGATTCAGTCTTTCCTATAACAGGGACCCTTCTTATGTATTGCCGATATAATGCGCCTGCTTCAGGCTCGTTTGCTACTTGTCCATCAAGTTCCGGCTCTACCTCCATCTTCATTCTCTCTGTCTGATTTGGTTTGGTTTGAAGCAGTGTCATGCGCCTTCACCCCTTCTTCATCTGGTCCTTTAGACGCATCTTACCGAACAAGTATTATGGGAATATACTCGAATGATTAAGGGAGCGTAAACTACGGAAGGATAATCGCGGAGATATGAGACATTAGACACGTCAGGATCTGACCAAAGACCCAAAAAAAAGACTCCTCATCATTTCAAACGGAATGATGGGAGCCTTTTTTCGGATTTACTACAAGTTTATAACCAACCCCGCGAATGGAGTCAATGTGTACAGATTCAGGATCAAGCTCAAGCTTCTTGCGCAGGGAACTCACATGAACGTCCACGGTTCGCTGCCCGCCGATATAATCGAAGCCCCAGACCACGTTCATCAGATCATCCCTTGTTAACACAACGCCCGGTTTTTTGGCCAGGTAGAGCAGCACTTCAAATTCTTTCGGCCTAAGATTAATGCTCTGGCCGCCAAGACGAACCTCGTATTTCTCAGGATAGATTTCCAGTTGTCCAAGTGAGATGACATTTCCTTGATTATCTGTCGTCTTCACTTCATCGGCGTGACCGGAAACCCGTCGCATAACGGCCGATACGCGGGCCAGCAGCTCAGATACGCCAAATGGCTTGGTAATATAGTCATCCGCCCCCATCTTCAAACCTTGAACAACTTCTTCCTCGGCGTTCTTCGCGGTCAGAATGATGATCGGCGTGGTAATTCCGTTACTGCGAAGCTTCTCTAAAATCTGAAAGCCGTTCATGCCAGGCAGCATGACATCCAGCAGGATCAGATCATATTCATGATGCGACGCTTTCTCGTAACCTGCGGTACCGTGTTCCTCTACCTCGACTTGAAAACCTTCCTGCGTCAGATTGTAAGACAACAGCCGCGAAAGTGTCGGCTCATCTTCGATAACCAGCATGCGTTGCGTCAATGTTACCCCCGCCCTTATCTTGATAATTGGACTGCTTATGCAAGTATATCAACAGAATGTTAACGGAGTGTTAACTCCCTGTCTCCTGGGTTTCCTGCAATATCGGAAGCTCAATGATGAAGGAGCTGCCGATTCCGAGCTCGCTCTCCACCTTGATGGTTCCGTGATGAAGATCCACCAGATGCTTCACGATCGATAGTCCAAGCCCCGTTCCGCCTGATCCGCGCGAACGCGCTTTATCCACCCGATAGAATCGTTCAAATATACGGGGAAGATCTTTCTTCGGAATGCCAATCCCGGAATCCTTAACGATGAATTCCACAATATCCTCGGCGTTCCCATGACTATGCTTTTCAAGAGCCGTTAATTTTACTCGTCCGCCTTCTTGCGTGTAACTGATCGCGTTCGAGAGCAGATTCATAAATATCTGGCGGAGCTTGTCCTCGTCTCCCTCCATAAACAGCTCTTCCGGAATGTCGAGCTCCAGGCTGATCCGCTTCTTCTCTGCGACCGTGCGCATCATTTCGGATATCGTATCAAAGAACGCCGACAGATGAATCGGCGAATAATCCATCTGAATCCGCTTTGATTCGATCTTGGACAGCTCTAGAATGTCACCGATCAGCCGGTTCAGCCGCTCGGACTCGTCATAAATAATCTGGAGGAAGGAACGCGATGTCTTCTCATCGGTAACCCCGCCACCAAGCAGCGTTTCGGCAAACCCTTTAACGGCAGCGAGCGGAGTCTTCAGCTCGTGAGACACGTTGGCTACGAATTCGCTCCGCATGCGTTCCAGTCTGCGGATATCACTTACATCCTGCAGGAGGAACAGCATGCCTCTATATGACTCCTGCTCTTCCTCCTGCATCATCGCAACCCCATCCAGGCGGATGATCGATTCCACCGGATAATAAATGTTGCGCTCTTCATGGAAGCCTTCCTTGCTCTCCAAGCCTTGCTCCATCAGTTTGGTCAATTCATAATGCTGCTTGAGCTCACGGTACGATTTGCCTGTTATCACTTCGGCATTAATGCCGAGCATTCGCTCGGCAGCCCGGTTCACAAGAATAATCTGACCTGCTCCGTTCACCATGACGATACCGCCTGTCATATTGTTTAGAACGCTTTGCAGCAAATCCTCATTATCCCGTATCGTCCGCAGTTGGGTCTGCAGGCTGTCGGCCATTCCGTTAATCGCTTGCGCCAATTGACCGATCTCGTCCTTACGGTGAATCTTCACCCTCGCATCATATTCAAGGCTCGATATCCGTCTGGCAACGCGCGTGATTTTCTCTAGCGGTGACGTCAAGCCTTTAGCGACACGATAACTCACCAGGGCAGCAATCAGGAACAGCACCAGCAGGCCAATCCCCATGACGGTCCAGCCTTGCCTGACTCCCTGGTCCACTGCTTTCAGGCTAACCGACAATCTGACGAATCCGTCGAAATTCTCTCCGGCCTTGACCGGAAGAGCAACGTAGAGCATGTCCTGCTCAAGCGTATCGCTCCGGCGAATGGTACTCCCGCGGCCTTCTTTAACCGCCTGAAGCATCTCTTCGCGATAAGCGTGGTTATCCATAGTTAACGGATCACTTTCCGAATCCCCGATGACCTTGCCATCCTTCAATATAAACGTCACTCTCGACTCGGACAGCTCCTCAAGCTGTATGGATCTGTTGGTATAATACGTGATAGCATCCGCGCTGTCCGCATCCGGAAACTCCATCATCGTCTGCAGAAGCCGAATCTCCCGGACCATATTGTCCTCCAGCAGCTGAATATGGGACTGCTTGAATACCGTCACCATAGCCAGTCCTGCCGCGAGCATAGATAACCCAATTAAAGTAAGCATAATCAGAGTCAAACGATTGCGATACTGCCTCATGTTCTCTCCTCTTTCTGCCGCGTGATCATTTTGGATAACTTACCGTCCGTGTGCGTCGTCGGTGGAATAAAGCATGAATGATAGTTGCCGCCGGCTGCTGGAACATAATGCCCAGCACCACCGGGATGGAAGCCTGGGGTGAGAAATACGTTGTAGCTAGCACCATCCCGAGTGATATATTACGCATTCCGGACGCGTATGTAAATGTAATTTGCATTTCCCGTGTCGGTCCCGGCATCGCATACGAGCCAAAATAACCAAGCAAATAACAGATCACAATCAACGTGAAAACAACCGGGATAACCACCAGCATCTCCTCCTTCATGCCTGCTGCATGGGGAGCGATGGCAGCTGCATTCAGCATAACCACGAGCATAAAAAACACCTTCGAGATCGGCTGGGCTACGGGAGCCGACCAGTCCTTAATCCGTCCTTTGGAGCCTTCATACAGCATCACCCCGATCACAGTGGGCAATACCACCATGGTCAGCAAATCGAGAATCAGCTCAGACGCATTCCAGGTAACCAAAGCATCCCCGATAAACATATCCATCAAAGCCGGTACGACTAGTGGACTGAGTATGGTATCCAGCACGACCACCGCTAAGATGAACGGAACGCTGCCGCCGGAGCTCCCGACCCACATCACCGAGGATATCCCCAGCGGAATGATCGCGAACAGCAGCAAGCCGATCGTATAATCCGAGTGCGCACCAAACACAGCCGAGCCCAGTCCATAAGCAAGCACCGGTGCGGCCGCATGGGCAAGAAACAGCGTCAACATAACGGCAAAGGGGCGTTTTAGAACCCCTTGCAGATGACGGATCCCACAGCCAAGCGCCATAACCAGTGTAATATAACCGAATAGATAAGGAATCCAGTGAACAAAGCCCAGCAAGACATCCGAGAGCAGCCAGCCTAGCACCAGCGAGCCGGGAATCAAGAGAAAGGTGTACTTTTCAAACCAAGATGCAAAGGCTAGTCCAAAACTTCTCACCTGTTTCCTCCCATGTCTGAATTGACGTATTTGACTTTCATCATAAACCGGAGTGTGCGAAAACCGCAACGAAAATTCGAAATAAGGACCCACCTCCCCTGCTCAACAAAAAAACATCGACCGGCACAATGGCCAATCGATGCTTCTTCTGATGCTCTGGATTAGGAGAACACCGGCTCTTTAAACATGGCCAGCTTCTCTGCCGAATCCTTGCTCACATCGGCATGCAGGCTATTTCCGTGTGAATCCATCGTGACGATAGCGGCAAAGCCATCAACCTCCAAATGCCACATCGCTTCCGGAATGCCAAACTCCATGAAATCCACGCCGTTTACTTTTTTGATGCATCTTGCGTAATACTGAGCGGCCCCGCCGATTGCATTCAAATACACGCCGCCATGCTCCTGCAGGGCTTGCAGCGTCTTCGAACCCATGCCGCCTTTTCCGATGACCGCGCGAATGCCGAATTTTTTCAAAATATCGCCCTGGTACGGCTCCTCGCGAATGCTGGTTGTCGGGCCTGCAGCCTTGACATGCCATCCCTCTTCATCCTGCATCATAACCGGACCGCAGTGATAAATCACGGATCCGTTCAGATCGATAGGAGCATCGTGATCCATCAGATATTTATGAAGCGCATCCCGTCCGGTATGCATCTCGCCTCGGATAACCACCACGTCCCCAACGCGCAGAGAACGAATTTGCTCCTCGCTGATCGGGGTCTGCAGCACCACTTCGCGGCCCTTGGAATCACTTGGACTGGCGTCTTCGGCTTGGGACACAGCCGTTTCGGAATTTGCGTTCATCTGCACCTCGCTGCCCGCTTCATACAGCCAGTCCGTGATCTCCCCGGTTTCCGGCTCAATCAATACACCCTGACGGCGGAATGCCCAGCAGTTATAAGCAACCGATACAAAAAAGCTTGCCGGCAAACGGTTCATCGCACCGATCTTGCAGCCGAGCAGCGTGACTTCTCCGCCAAAGCCCATTGTCCCGATCCCCAGCTTATTTGCATTTTCCAATATGTAATCTTCGAGCTTCGCCAAATCTTGATTCGGGTTCACATCTTCCACATGACGGAACAACTGATGCTTCGCAAGCTCATAACCGGTCGTCCGGTCGCCTCCGATGCCTACGCCGATAAATCCAGCACTGCAGCCCTGACCTTGTGCTTGATACACGGCATGCATGATGCATTTGCGGATCCCGTCCAGATCACGACCCGCTTTTCCCAATCCTTCAAGGTCTGCAGGAAGACTGTACTGGATATTTTTGTTCTCGCAGCCGCCCCCTTTCAGGATGAGACGGACGTCCACCTGATCCTGCTCCCATTGCTCGAAATGGATGACGGGCGTGCCAGGACCGAGATTATCCCCGCTGTTAGCGCCAGTCAACGAATCCACCGAGTTAGGACGCAGCTTGCCATCCTTAGTGGCGCGAATCACTGCAGAGTAGATCGCCTTCTTCATCTCGATTTGGTTCGCACCCACCGGTGTATGTACGATGAATGTTGGCATGCCGGTATCCTGGCAGATCGGTGATACTTCCTGCTCGGCCATCTCAATATTTTGAGCGATTGTTGCCAGTGCCAGCCCCGCTCGCGTTGCGGCATCCTCAGACGCTCGCCCACGGTTGACTGCTCTTCGCACATCTCCAGGCAAATTCGTGGAGGTTTCTACAATCAGTCGATACATGCTCTCTTCAAATGACTTCATAACGTTAGTAAACTCCTCTCTCTCATAACCCAAACATGATGGTAAAAAAGAATCATTAGAAACTGCCAATATTGTTATCATATCATATCATTTCGCACATGAAAGGGTTTACTTCAAAAAATGAAAGAGTAGAGAAAATGTGTTGATTTTCCCCGTCGCATCAACCATACCAATCTATGAATCTCGCATATCTTGGTTAAGGAAAGGAGGTGATTGCCATGATGAAAGCCTCAGTCTCCCAGGTTGTCTTTCCAAGACTTGCCCTGTTTAGAAACGAGTTTTACAGAGGACGGCGATTTGTGGTGCGTGGGAACGTGGGTATCCGTAATCTCGAGAGAACTTTCGGTGACATTGAAAGCTTGAGATTCTTCTCCACCAACCCCAATGCAACCCTTGTCCTGTTCTCGGAAACGAATTTCAGGGGCAGATTCAGAGTATTCCGCGGCAACACCAACATCGCCGATCTTGATGATATTATTCGTGGCGAAGAGCCGGAATCCATTATCAGCTCCAACCGTCGTTTGACGCTTGCTCAAATCCGGGCGATCCGCGATACCGGTACGCTTCCAAACGGTTTTAGAACCATCTGATTCTCCGTAAGCTCCGTAATCCCTCATAATTCACCCATGATAAAATAGCGGACATCCGGGCTGGAGCCCCGGATGTCCGCTCTATTTTATTCATTGAGTATGTCTTCACAACGTAAGTGAAACAAACACCTTAACCGTTAATCACTTCGCCGCCATTCACGTGAATGACTTGACCGCTCACGTAGGAGGAGTCCGTCGAGGCCAGATATACATAGGCAGGAGCTAGCTCTTCCGGTTGACCCGGACGTTTCATCGGCTGGGTTGCCCCAAACTCGGCTACCTGATCCGGCGGGAACGTCGAAGGAATCAGCGGCGTCCAGATCGGTCCCGGCGCAACGGCGTTCACCCGGATCCCTTGCCCGACTACGTTCATCGATAACGAGCGCGTAAAGGCAACGATTGCCCCCTTGGTTGATGCGTAATCCAGCAGCTGTGGACTTCCCCGGTAAGCCGTGATGGAGGTTGTATTAATAATCGAGCTTCCTTTCGACAGATGCGGCATTGCCGCCTGCGTCAGATAGAACATACCGTAAATATTCGTACGGAACGTCCGCTCCAATTGTTCTTTGGTAATATCCTCAATCTTCTTCTGCGGATGCTGTTCGGCTGCATTGTTCACGAGAATATCGAGCTTTCCGAGCTTCTCCACGGTTTCGGTAACCGCATCGCGGCAAAACGCATCGTCGCCGACGTCACCGGCGATCAGCAAGCATTTACGGCCTTCCTGCTCCACCTGACGCTTGGTCTCTTCCGCATCCTTATGCTCATTCAGGTACACAATAGATACGTCCGCGCCTTCCTTGGCATAGTGGACCGCTACCGCACGGCCAATACCGCTGTCACCTCCGGTAATCAGCGCAACCTTTCCCTTCAACTTACCGGCTGCTTTGTAAGCACTGCTCTCAAACTCCGGCTTCGGACTCATCTCCGATTCCGTTCCGGGTCTGTGATCCTGATGCTGGGGCGGCAAGGTTTGTTTCTGTTGATCTTGTGGCATATGAACATTTCTCCTTTCGGGTCAGTATCTCAAACTACCACTCATAGGATGCGTACGACACGCCTCTTTATACTCATAAAAAGCCCTTCGCTATTGTTTTTACCCAGATTGAACGGGATCAAACGTAAGTAAAGCCCTTCTCTCCCCATAAATCCCCCCCACAAAGTGGGGCATTGCTCCGAAGTCCATTCAGATCCTTCGCGGGGGACGCCGGTAATTTATATGAATGCAATAATATCAAAAAAAGCCGCCCGATAAACGGACGGCTTCTCTTTCGTATGTAGCTGTTCTTAGATGATATGGTTGAATACCATGAAGAAGATCATAACCAGGAGCAGCAAGGAGAGGAGTGCGCTAAGCGTACCCAACTTGCTTGTTTCTTCCTTCACTTCACGCTTCTCGCGGATTCCTGCAAGCGCATTCTTCAATGGCTTGCTCATGATGCCTCCAATAGCAAACATCGCCAGCAGCAATACCGTTACAATGATCATCCAAGGAACCGAATACTCGCCTTGGGACATCATGTATCCGCCAGTCAACAACTGAATAACCAAGCCGTACTGAGCAAACCGGTTCGCTACACGAATCGTATTAACGGCTCCTTCTTGTGCGCCGAGGGACAGCTTCTGAATACCGCCAACAACAAACGGCAGAATCAAGTAAAATCCTAGCGCCGCCGTACCGACCATATGCAGAAAAAATGTTACGTTCCACATAAACAATTCCTCCAAAGTCGTTAGTGTGATTTTTGTTACATCAAGTTCATCGTCTCTTATTATACTGGAGAGATCCTCCAAAGAAAAGCAATCCCGCCCCGAATCACGGGACGGGATTGCATTATTAGACGATTTTGTGAATCCTGATTCAATTACAGGGTCACGACCGCGGTTACATTACGTACGGATTCCGCAGACTTATCGAGAGCAGCTTTCTCTTCGGCCGTCAGCTCAAGCTCGAAAATTCGCTCGATGCCGTCTCCGCCGAGAATTGCCGGTACGCCCATGAACAGATTGTCATAGCCATACTCGCCCTCCAGCAGAGCAATAATCGGAATGATCCGTTTCTTGTCCTTCAGAATCGCTTCCGTCATTTGTACCAGGGACGCAGCCGGCGCATAGTATGCACTACCGTTACCCAGCAGGTTCACAATTTCGCCGCCGCCAACCCGGGTACGCTGCACAATGGCTTCAATGCGCTCAGCCGGAATCAGCGTGTCGATCGGAATGCCGCCAACACTGGAGTAGCGAACGAGCGGAACCATGTCATCACCATGGCCGCCAAGTACGAATCCGCGGACATCCTCAACCGATACGTTCAGCTCTTGCGCGATGAAAGTGCAATAACGAGCCGTATCCAGTACGCCAGATTGGCCGATTACGCGGTTCTTGGGAAATCCGAGCGTGTTATATGCCACGTAAGTCATGGCATCGACCGGGTTGCTCAAGATGATCACCGTGGCGTTCGGTGCGTGACTCTTCACGTTCTCACATACGGATTTCACGATCCCTGCATTGGTATTAACGAGGTCATCGCGGCTCATGCCCGGCTTGCGGGCTACACCTGCTGTAATGATTACGATATCGGAATTAGCTGCATCCTCATAGTTGGATGTACCAACTATGTTGCTGTCAAATCCTTGAACGGGACTTGCTTCGAGCATATCCAGCGCTTTACCTTTCGTTGGGTTCTCGAGCTGCGGGATATCCAGCAGCACCACGTCACCCAATTCTTTTTGAGCAAGCATCAGGGCGGTAGTCGCACCTGTAAAGCCAGCACCTACTACCGTAATCTTTTTACGAGTAATTGCCACGATGAATCTCCTCCTTACAGGTTTTTAATGATTTCGTCTGCGAACTGGGAACATTTCACTTCGGTAGCGCCTTCCATCAGGCGGGCAAAGTCATACGTCACAGTTTTGTTGTTGATCGATGTTTCCATCCCTTTGTAGATCAGGTCAGCGGCTTCCTGCCATCCGAGGTGCTCAAGCAGCATTACGCCGGAGAGGATAACGGAACCAGGGTTTACTACGTCTTTGTCTGCATATTTCGGAGCTGTACCATGAGTCGCTTCGAAAATCGCATGTCCAGTTACATAGTTGATGTTAGCCCCTGGAGCGATACCGATACCGCCAACTTGTGCAGCCAGCGCGTCAGACAGGTAGTCACCGTTCAGGTTCAATGTCGCAATGACATCAAAGTCGGTTGGACGAGTCAGAACTTGCTGCAGCGCGATGTCAGCAATCGCATCTTTAACGATGATTTTGCCAGCATCTTCAGCTGCTTTTTGAGCAGCATTAGCTGCATCTACGCCGTCTTTATCCTTGATGATATCGTATTGAGCCCAAGTGAACACTTTATCGCCGAATTCAGCTTCAGCCACTTCGTAACCCCAGTTTTTGAAGGCACCTTCTGTAAATTTCATGATGTTGCCTTTGTGAACCAATGTCACCGATTTGCGGCCATGCTTGATTGCGTATTCAACCGCTGCACGTACGAGACGCTTGGAACCTTCGGAGGATACAGGCTTGATGCCGATACCGGACGTTTCCGGGAAGCGGATTTTGTTGGCTCCCATCTCGTCTTGAAGGAACTTGATCACTTTCTTCACTTCTTCGGAGCCTTCTTTATACTCAATACCTGCGTAGATGTCTTCCGTGTTCTCACGGAAAATAACCATGTCTACCAGTTCAGGGCGTTTTACCGGAGATGGTACGCCGTCGAAGTAACGAACAGGACGCAGGCAAGTGTACAGGTCCAGCTCTTGACGAAGGGCAACGTTCAGGGAACGGATACCGCCGCCGATAGGCGTTGTAAGAGGCCCTTTAATCGCAACGATATACTCGCGAATCGCTTCAAGCGTATCGTTCGGGAGCCATTCACCGTATGTATTGTATGCCTTCTCACCGGCAAATACTTCATACCAGGCAATTTTCTTGGAACCGTTGTATGCTTTTTCTACTGCTGCATCAAGGACGCGTTTGGAAGCTTTCCAAATGTCACGGCCAGTACCGTCACCTTCAATAAAAGGAATGACAGGGTTGTTAGGCACCTGCAGAGTTCCGTTATCAATCGTAATTTTCTCGCCTTCAGTTGGTAGTGCGAATTTTTCCAATTTCATGAGTATGAGTTCCTCCTTTGAATATGGTTCTTGTCTCTAACTATTCCAAAAATTCCACCAGAATAGGCACAGAGAAACCCGCCACCCGCGATTCACTCACGTTTGAGCGGTTCTCTAGCCTATTGTACATGATTGCCAGCCACTTAGCGAAGTTCTATCGGCACATATTTTTGGTCGGTCATACCTGTATACTCTGCGCGCGGGCGGATAATACGGTTGCCTTCATACTGCTCAAGGATGTGCGCAGTCCATCCGGATACACGGCTGATGGCAAAAATCGGCGTGAACAATTCCTGCTCGATACCGAGCTGCGTATAGACCGATGCGGAATAGAAATCAACGTTCGGCTTCAACCCTTTTTGGTTGGTAACCGTTTCGTCGATCAGTACCGACATGTCATACAGCGTAGTGTCGCCTTTCATTTCACCAAGCTCACGCGACATTTTTTGCAGATGCTTCGCGCGCGGGTCGCCGTTTTTGTAAACGCGGTGTCCAAAGCCCATAATTTTTTCACGGTTGTCCAGCTTCTCCTGAATGTAAGCCTGAGCCCGATCAATCGAACCGACTTCGTTCAGCATCTTCATGACGGCTTCATTCGCACCGCCGTGCAGAGGACCTTTCAGCGCACCAATGGCGGAAGTTACGCCGGAATATATGTCGGACAGCGTGGCTACGGTTACACGGGCAGCAAACGTGGATGCGTTAAGCTCGTGATCCGCATGCAATACCAGTGCCTGGTCCAGAGCCTTGATCGAAGTCTGATCAGGATCTTCGCCTCTGAGCATATACAAGAAATTCTCCGAGATGGAGACGCCGGCTTTCGGAGCGACCGGCTCTTTACCCTGACGAACACGGGCGATGGCAGCGATGATCGTCGGAAGCTGAGCTTGAAGTTTAACCGCTTTCTTTTCGTTCGCTTCACGGCTCATATCGTCGCCTTCGGCGTCATACAGAGCAAGCGCGGATACAGCCGAGCGAAGCGCAGCCATCGTATTGGTATCCTTCGGATACAATTTGATCTGCTGGATAAGCTCATCCGGAATGGCAGCATAGTCGCTCAAATCTTGTTGAAGGCCCTTAAGCTCTTCGGCATTCGGAAGTTTTCCGAACCAGAGCAGATAGGCTACCTCTTCAAAACTTGCATGTTCTGCAAGATCGTCAATATCATATCCACGATAAGTCAGAACGCCATCGACGATCGAACTAATCGCGGAGGTGGTAGCTACAATGCCTTCCAAACCCTTGGTAGCTGTCATGCAACATCTCTCCTTTATGATCGGGATAAACTGAACTATTTTGACATTCATGAAAACATTTTCATGAAGTCGGATAAAAAAGAAAAACGCGAAAAAAATTGCTATGGTCCTAGTCATAAACCTTCTCATATCATACTGGATTTTGTCTGATATGTGAACATGAGCAGCGACATTCGCCGCATCAAATTGTTTTATCGACACCATAAACATTTTTTTGAAATCACTTACAATTCCATTATACCTGTGATAATTCTCATTGTCGAATCATGAAGACAAGCGTTTTCCAACTCTTTATCCTTATATTGAAACTCCTTGCATAGGTATAGAGTATGAGCGACTCTGCTCGTCCTTGAAGTGCTGCAAAGGAGTGTGATTGTTTGGAACGATTGATGCTCAAGCGTTTTGGCCGGGGAGTGTGGGTGCTGTCTTCCATCTTCGTGATTGCCTATTTAATATATGTACTGCTGCCGCTGCTTTATCCCTTCCTTCTGGCCTGGATCATCGCCTATGCCATGAATCCTTGCGTCCACCTGCTTCAGCGGAGTTTGAAGCTGCCGCGGTGGCTCGCCGTCACGTTGTCCCTGCTGCTGTATTTCGGAGCGGCTCTACTGATTCTTACTGCGGCTGTTACCAGACTGGTCAAGGAACTGATTATTCTGTCACAGTCCTTCAATCTCCATATTGATACCTGGATGGAATGGCTGACGGCCTGGATGCAGAATGATAGCTTCCAGAATATCATCAATGAGATTAGCCGGTTTTATCAGAACAACCCGAATTATCACGATACCATCAATCAAAATATTACCCGCACGACACAAACGATTGGCACGGCCGTGACCGATTTAGTTACCAGTATTTTTAACGGAATTTTGCAAATTATTTATTACTTGCCGAACTTAGGCACGATTCTGATTGTTGTTTTACTGTCAACATTCTTTCTCAGCAACAGCTGGGAGCGCCATAATCGCGCGCTTATCCGCATCCTACCGGGCGTCATTCGCAAACCCATGATCTATATCTTCTCGGATCTGAAAAAAGCATTGTTCGGATTCGCGAGGGCCCAATTGATCCTCATCTCCATCACGGCCCTTATTGTCATGCTCACGCTTTATGCGCTTGGGGTCGATTCCGCCTTCTCCATCGGACTTCTGATCGGCTTGGTGGATCTTCTCCCATACCTTGGCGTCGGCATCGTCCTGATCCCCTGGTCGCTGTATGCCTTTATGTCGGGCGACCTGACGCTCGGCATCGGACTGACCGTCCTGTACAGCATCATCCTGATCGTCAGGCAGATCATGGAGCCCAAGGTGCTCGCCAGCAGTGTGGGACTGGACCCGCTCGCCGCCCTGCTGGGCATGTTTGTCGGGCTCAAGCTGTTTGGCATTCTGGGATTGATTGTAGGTCCTGTGTCGCTTGTCATCCTGGATGCATTCCACCGGGCCCATGTATTCAAGGACCTAAGGAATTATATTATCGGGGGCAGGTTCAGATAGTAAATAGACCGGCCCACGAAGGGGCCGGTCTTATGGGTGATCCTGTTTGTTTTATCTGCGAAAGATCGTAATCTTGCCGTTTTTCATATTTTTCTTCATCCATTTCAACAGCAGAATCCGATACAGTGGGCGGGTCAACGGAAATATCAGCGTAAATCCGATAATGTCAGTTACAAAGCCCGGCAGAATAAGTAGTACTCCACCTGCAAATATACATAGGCCATCAGCCATGGAAGCACCCGGAACCATGCCTGAGTTCATTCTCTGCTTGGCATCTTCCATCGCTTTGCGACCTTCGAACCTCATCATGGCCACGCCAACCGCAGAGGTCAGCAGTGTCAATAACAAGGTATTCATGCCACCCACGCGATCCGCAACAATCTGGAAGCCGAATATTTCAATAGCAGGCACGAAGATAATCGCTGCCAGCAACCATTTGAACATGAAGCTACTCCTTCCTCCCCCAAAGGGTGTCCCTCAATGCATCATACAGCTTTGGGGAGCATTTATCCAGTCGGGCCGGCTTCCACTCTCGATTCAGCCATACATGTCGGGTCGCACCTGCCGTTAACAAGGCACCGGGCAGCCCGGATTCGGGAGACAAATCCATCGTCCCCAAATCCGCCTGCTCCTGTTCGCTCAGCAAACGGACCTCATATTCATAGTGTATTCGAAGCGGGGAGAAATCAGTCATTCTGGTAAATACCGTTACGAGATCATCATACCGCGCAGGCTGGCGGTACTTGATATCAAGTTCAACCACCGGGAGCAGGACACCTTCTTCTTCCATTCCACGATACGCAAATCCCATTTCACGGATCATTTGGGTGCGCCCGATCTCGAACCAGTTTAAATAGTTAGCATGGTATACGACACCCATTTGATCGCTTTCCTGATAACGCACCCGAAATGACGTCCAGAACCAGCGGCTTAGTGTCGGCACGGATGGCTTAGGCATCAACATCCCCCCCTTATCTATGCAAAAAGCAATGGTCGACAGAATCATCGTCCATTGCTCATATGCTGCTATATTCAGAATCCAACGGATTCTTGACTGTTGTATTACTTCTGTTGTGGAATTTGATCCACTTTCAGCAGGTTGGTCGAACCGGAACGGCCCAGCGGCACGCCTGCTGTAATCACAACAAGATCGCCTTCTTTAACGAGTCCGGACTTCACGCCGCCTTGCAGCGCGTAATCAAACATCTCGTCCGTAGAAGAAGCCTGTTCGCCTTTAACCGGCGTTACACCCCAAGTCAGTGCCAAACGTCTCATCGTTCTGTCTTGAGTCGTGACAGCGACGATAGGAGCCTCTGGACGGTATTTGGATACCATACGAGCCGTTTGACCAGATTCCGTGGACGATATGATTGCTTTAGCATTCAGGTCGAGTGCTGAGATCGCAACGGATTGGCTGATTGCTTCGGTAACGCTGGTATCTTGAGCAATACGCTGTTTCAAGAACATTTCACGATAGTTCAGTGCGGACTCCGCTTTCTCTGCGATACGGGACATGGTCAAAACGGATTCTACAGGATATTTACCTGCAGCCGTTTCGCCGGACAGCATGATGGCATCGGTACCGTCAAAAATCGCATTGGCAACGTCACTTGCTTCCGCACGGGTAGGACGTGGGTTGCGCTGCATGGAATCCAGCATTTGCGTAGCCGTAATGACCGGTTTGCCAGCCAGGTTACATTTTTCGATCATGCGTTTTTGCACCAATGGAACTTCCTCAGCCGGAATCTCAACACCGAGGTCGCCGCGGGCTACCATCAAGCCATCGGATACCTCGAGGATTTCATCCAGGTTGTCAACGCCCTGCTGGTTCTCGATTTTGGAGATGATTTGGATGTGCTCGCCATTATGCTTCTTCAGCAATTCGCGAATTTCAAGCACGTCACTTGCTTTACGAACGAAGGAAGCAGCAACAAAATCGATGCCCTGTTCGATCCCGAAAACGATATCGTTGGCGTCTTTTTCCGTAATCCCTGGGAGCGAAATCGCGACTCCCGGTACGTTTACACCTTTTTTGCTCTTAATGGTTCCGCCATTGACGATGCGGCATCTGATTTCGGAGCCTTGAATCTCCACCACGGTCAGACCGATCAAACCGTCATCGATCAAGATCGTGGATCCCACTTGAACATCTTGCGGCAACTCTTTATAAGTAATGGACAAACGATTCTTATCACCAAGGATTTCCTCGGTAGTAAGGGTGATATATTCATCTTGTACAAGCTCAATCGGTTCCACTTCAAGTTTACCTGTACGGATTTCCGGTCCTTTGGTGTCAAGCAGGATCGCTACCGTTTTGTTCAACTCTTCACAAGCTTGGCGGATGTTCTTGATCCGGTTGCCATGCTCCTCGAAGTCGCCGTGAGAGAAGTTCAAACGAGCCACGTTCATGCCGGCCATAATGAGCTTCTTGGTGTTTTCCAACGATTCACTGGAAGGACCGATGGTACATACAATTTTTGTTTTGCGCATTTGGGTTTCCTCCGTTTATTAAAGGGTTCTCTATATCTCTTTTTCCAACAACTAAATCTACTACAAAAAGTCTAATTTGTATAGGAACTTTGTCATATCGTCACATACTCATCAGATTTTCACAGAATCGTCTTCCTGTTCCGCCTTCGCAAAATCGAATTCGCCAATCTTGCGGAACTTGCGGTACCGGTCTTCCTTCAGCTCGCAGGCATCCATGACGGATAGCTCTTTCAGCTGGCTGATCAGTGCGCTTTGAATGGCGGCGGCCGTCTCTTCATAGTCGCGGTGCGCACCGCCCTTAGGCTCCGGTATAATTTCCTCAATGACTTCCATTTCAAGCAGGTCCTTAGCGGTGATCTTCATGGCTTCCGCAGCCTGGTCCGCTTTGGATGCATCCTTCCACAGAATGGATGCGGCGCCGTTCGGTGAAATGGCGGAATAAATGGCATGCTCAAGCATCAACACACGATTGCCTACAGCCATCGCAAGAGCACCGCCGCTCCCACCTTCGCCGATGACCACAACAACAATAGGCACCCCAAGGGACGACATTTCCCGTAGATTACGGGCAATCGCCTCGGACTGACCTCTTTCTTCTGCTGTATTACCCGGATATGCGCCTTTTGTATCAATAAATGTGATAATGGGACGCTTGAACTTGTTCGCCTGCTGCATAAGTCGCAGAGCTTTACGGAAGCCTTCCGGATGCGGACTTCCGAAGAAACGCGCGATATTATCCTTCGTATCCTTACCGCGCTGCTGACCGACCACCGTGACGGGAACACCGTCCAATTTGGCCAAACCGCCGACAATGGCAAGATCGTCCCCGTAGAGACGATCTCCATGCAGCTCAATAAAATCCGTAAAGATCAACTGGATCAAATCAAGCGAAGTCGGTCGCTGCTGATGTCGGGCCAGATGCATTTTCTGAGAAGGCGAAATCGAAGAATAAATTTCTTCCTCCAAACGACTATATCGTTCTTCCAGGCGGGCGATTTCATCCGTGAAATCGATCCCTTTTTCCTGTCCGAATTGTTTCAGTTCATCAATCTTCTTGCGCATTTCGGCAAGTGGCATTTCAAAAGGCAATTCGCCTGACATCAGAATCCCCCTTTCACGGTATGCATCTCCAGCAGCTTACCAAGCATGGAGCGCATATCTTTCCGATGAATAACCATGTCAAGCTGACCATGAGCCAAATTGAACTCCGCTGTCTGGAAGTCATCCGGCAGCTTCTGGCGAATGGTCTGTTCAATAACGATACGGCCCGCAAAACCGAATACGGCTCCCGGCTCGGCAATATTGATATCGCCAAGCGTCGCAAAGCTGGCGGATACACCGCCGGTCGTCGGATCCGTTATCACTGAAATATAAAGCCCGCCGAGTTCGTTAAACCTGGACAGGGCTGCGCTTGTTTTGGCCATCTGCATCAAACTGAGAATACTCTCCTGCATCCGGGCACCGCCGGAAGTGGAGAAAATAATGAGTGGTAAACGCTTGTCCGTCGCAAACTCGATCGCTCGGGTGATTTTTTCCCCGACAACGGAGCCCATGCTTCCCGTGAAGAAATCAAAACTCATCACAGCCACCACAACAGGCTGGCCGAGAATCGAGCCTTGACCGGTAATAACCGCATCATGAAGACCGGATTTCATCTTCTGCTGCTCCAGCTTGGCCGCATATCCCGGAAACTTGAGCGGATCCACCGAGATCATATCTGCGTCAAACTCTTCAAAGCCTGTCTCATCCAGCGTCATGGCAATCCGTTCTACCGCATTCAGACGCATATGATGTCCGCATTCCTGACACACCTTCAGATTCTTCTCAAGCTCTTTGCTGTATTGAATGGTGCCGCACTTAGCACACTTATTCATCAGACCTTCCGGAATTTCCCGTTTCGGGCGTTCGCCTTCCTGAGGCTGCCCTGCTGTCCCAAGTCGTTCCGATGGGATCGTTGCGTATTTCCTTTTTTTCTGAAATAAGTCTTTAAACACAACTACACCTCTCCAGCCGTAAATTTGAATGGCCGCCGCAATAGCACATCGCCGATCCGTACGCTAAGCTTCGCTATGTAACCCAGATGAAACTAGGGGTGCAATATCGAATTCAACACTTCCTGTACTTCCTCAAGCTCTCCGGAGGGTACCAAAATCTCAAACTGCTGTTTGGAAAGATTCACAGGACGGCTTTGAACCAAAAAACCTTCTTCCGTTAGCCTGGTCTTGATCATTTCCGCCACCTTTGCAGTTGGCGCAATATAGATTACCGTCCACATGCCTTTCAGATCCCCCTAATCTCGTCCCACAGGCATATCCTGAGCCGATATAATGGATAATGATAACATACTTCAGTTTTTACCTCAACAAAGAGAGCAGGGGGCTGAAAGCCAAATCTTACCCTTATGCAGCGATTCGACACCGCTCGCGCAAATCAGTCAGAACCTGCGGTATAATGGGCCGCATCGGGATTGTTATGGGCGATGCGTGAGGAAGCGGCAGCGGCGATGCCTGCAACGAGATCATCCAGAAACACATGTATCCCGTCCGACTTTTCATTTAATATCTCAATCACACCTATTTTTTCTTTGTCCAGGTAACCGAAACTGGTCAATCCGATCATGCCATATATGCTCGTGACACCAAGCGCCATGGTCTCATCCACTCCGTAGAGCGGTTCGTCTTGCTCCATAATCGATTGCAGCGGCTCCGGCAGCAGTTTCTTCTCCGCCAGCTCATCCAGCGCAATGCCCGTATACAGCGTATACTGAACTTCGCGCTTGCCGAGAACGGCCCGGACGCTTTCTTCACACTGCTCGATGGTTAACTTCGGATGATAACGCTGCTGCAGCTTCAACACAATATCCGCGATGGAGCTTACGCTGACTCCTCTGCGGCTGAGCATGCTTTCTGCCAAGTCCATTGACATCACAAATCCCCCCCGCGTCTTTGGCCGCGCTCTTTCAATCCGGTTCTATCATGAAGAGCCTTCTTCATACGAATACTCGGCCAACATTACCTGTAGTGTCCTAATTGTATGCGGGAGGGATGGGAAACGTTCTTAAATTTTCATGTCACTTCACTTTAACGGTGTCCTTACCCAGCATGCTCTCCATTTCGGCAAAAAGCTCTGTCGAAGGCTTAATCCGATAGGCATCGCTAAGCGCAAGCACCTTCTGGCTTCGCTCATAAAACAGCACCGTTGACACATGCCCCGGATGCTGCTGCAGGAGCTCTTTCAGCTTCACCAGCAGCTCCGATTGCTCCGCATCGGCCGTTATTTTCACAAACACGCGCTGCTCAGCCTTATGATTCGATACGCCGGTACGAGATTCCTTCTCGGACGATAAGCTGCTGCCCGATGCTTCATTTCGGATTGAGGTCGAATCAACGCCACTCCGGGCGGCAAGCGGCTCCGGAGGCGGGACGGCCGAGGGATTACCGGCCGAAACCGGCGGCATGCCGACTGCGCCCGATTTTACGCCCCGACCGTTATTCTCTCCGCCGGATCTTCCTCTTCCGCCTGCTGTTCCCCGAACCTTGCTCCGGTGAACCAGTTGGCTCAAGGTTTGCGCCTCAAGCGGAGCGATTTCTTCGGCCAGCAGCTTGAAGCCTTCGTCCTGCAGTTGGACCTTTGCCCGGATCGCGAGCAGTGCGCCTTTTTCAATCAGATGCGCGCTTCGCTTCCACACTTCGGGAAAGAGAACGACCTCGCAGCGCTCGATTTGGTCCTCGCACTCCATGAAGGCCATCGCCTTCCCCTGTTTCGTCGTAATGGTCTTTAGTGTAACCACCATCCCGGCAACCGTAGCCATCGATTCATCTTCCGCTTCATGCAAATCCATTAACCGATCAGCTCCGGATTCCGTCAACGTATCTTCGAATCCGTCTAGTGGATGACCGGACAAATACATGCCCAGCAGCTCACGTTCGAATTCGAGCTGCTGACTTGCGGTATACGGCGGGATGTCCGGATATTCAATGTCCCAATTCGTCGTTTCCACGAAGTCGAAGAGCTGAATCTGGAGATCATCCCGCTCCTTTCTCCACTTCACGGCCGCTTCGACCGTTTCATCCAGCATAGCAACCAGTTGGGAGCGGTGACCCTGCAAGGAATCGAAAGCCCCCGCCTGGATAAGTGACTCGATCACGCGCTTGTTGCATACGCGGAGGTCCACCCGGCGGCAAAAATCAAGCAGGCTTTCAAACGGCTTTTCACGCCTGATCTCGACGATATTCTCTACCGCTTGCGTGCCAACATTCTTAATAGCGGCAAGCCCGAATCGGATTCCGCCTCCGGCAGGACGGCCTTCATCATCGCCGCCCTCGGCAGCAGGACCGCTCATGACCGGCGTGAAATACGTTCCGCTTTCGTTGACATCCGGCGGCATGACCTCGATGTCGAGCCGCCGTGCCTCCAGCACGTATTCGGCTACCTTCCGGTGACTGCCCATAACGGCAGTCAGCATGGAAGCCATGAACGGAACCGGATAGTGCGCCTTAAGATAAGCCGTCTGGAAGGCCAGCACGCCATAAGCGGCAGCATGCGCACGGGGAAATCCGTAATTCGCGAACCGGACGATCATATCGTACACACGGTTGGCCTCATCCTCGCTATAGCCGAGCTTGAGACTGCCCGACACGAAATGGCTCCGCTCCCGGTCCAGCACTTCGCGCTTCTTCTTCGAAACCGCTCTTCGCAGCAAATCGGCTTCCCCGAGCGAGAAGCCGGCCATCGTCGAAGCGATCTGCATGATCTGCTCCTGATAGACGATAATGCCGTACGTATCGCCTAATATCGGGATCAGGTCCGAATGGGGATACTCCGGCTCAATCCGGCCGTGCTTGGCTTGAATGAACTTCGGAATAAACTCCATGGGACCCGGTCGGTACAAGGCATTGACGGATACGATATCCTCAAATACCGAAGGTTTCAGATCCTTCAGCACCCGCCGAATGCCCGCGGATTCGAGCTGAAATACGCCCGTGGTATCGCCGCGCCCCAGCATCTCATACGTCAGATGATCGTCATCTTGCACTTGTTCGAAATCGAGTGTTCTGCCGGTCAATTCTTGAATCCATCGCAGCGTACGCTCAATGATGGACAACGTCCGCAGACCCAAAAAATCCATCTTGAGCAGCCCCACGCTCTCCAGATTCTCCATGGAATACTGTGTCAGCGCCGTCTTCTCGCTGCCTTCCTGCAGCGGCACCGCATCCGTCAGCGGATCGCGGGAAATGACAATGCCCGCCGCATGCGTCGAAGCATGACGGGGCATGCCCTCGACCTTCATCGCCATATCGATCAGCTCGCGCACCTTCGACTTCGTCTCGTACTGCTCCTTCAGCTGTGGGCTTTGCTCCATCGCTCCTGCGATGCTGATGCCCAGGTGGTTAGGGATCAGCTTGGCCGCCTTGTCCACATCCCCGAACGGCACATTCAGCGCACGTCCGACATCACGGACGGCCGCCCTTGCCGCCATCGTACCGAACGTGATGATCTGAGCGACATGTTCTTTCCCGTATTTATCCACCACATAATCAATGACCTCTTCCCGGCGCTCGTCACTGAAGTCGATATCAATATCCGGCATCGTAATCCGTTCCGGGTTCAGGAAGCGTTCAAACAACAATTTATATTTCATCGGATCAACATTTGTAATGTGAAGCGTGTAAGCTACCAAGCTCCCCGCCGATGAACCCCTGCCCGGTCCAACCGCGATGCCTTGCCTGTGGGCATAGGCGATAAAATCCCATACGATCAGGAAATAATCGCTGAAGCCCATGCTCTCAATGACACCGAGCTCATAGTTCAGTCGCTGCTCCAGCTCGCTGCGCAGCGCTTCATCCTGCCACCGCTCCGTATTCTCATAACGTCCTTTCAGCCCGTTCAAGCAGAGATCCCGCAAGTATTCTGCTGCATTTTTCCCTTCAGGAAGAGAGCTGTATTCCGGCAAAATGGACTTGCCGAACTCCAGCTCCAGGTTACATTGGTCCGCAATCTTAACCGTATTCAATATAGCTTCAGGCACATGGGGGTACAGACGCTCCATTTCGCTGCCGCTCTTCAAATAGAGCTGGTTCGTCTGGATTTGCAGCCTGTCTTCATCTTCAACCGTTTTGCCCGTGCCGATGCAAATTAGGACGTCCTGAACTTCGGCATCGCTCTCAGCCAGATAATGCACATCATTGGTAGCGACCAGCGGAATACCCGTCTCCCGGCTCAGCTGAATCAGCTGGGGATTCACGCGCTTCTGCTCCGGAATTCCGTGATCCTGCAGCTCCAAGTAGTAGTCTTCTCCAAAAATCGCCTGGTAACGAAGCGCAGCGGCTTTCGCTTCCGCCTCACGTCCATGAAGCAGATGCTGGGGAACCTCGCCGCCCAAGCAAGCGCTGAGACATATGATGCCTTCATGATGGGCGGCGAGCGCCTCCATATCGATTCGGGGTCTGTAATGGTACCCCTCCAGATGCCCGATCGAGCACAGCTTCATCAAATTGTGATAGCCGGTCTCATTCTTGGCAAGCAGAATCAAATGATAGATCGGCTGATCCTTGCGGCTTCCCCGCTCCTTGCGGGAGCCTGCCGTGATATAGGCCTCGCAGCCGATAATCGGTTTGATGCCTTGCGCCATACAAGCTTTATAGAACGGAATGGCACCATACATCACGCCATGATCCGTAAGCGCCAGCGATTTCATTCCAAGCGCCGCCGCTTCCCGCACCAGGTCACCGATACGTGCCGCTCCATCGAGCAAACTGTATTCACTATGCACGTGCAAATGCACGAAAGAGCTCATCGTAACGCCTTCCTTTCGCCGGTACATGTATATTTAAAATCAATCCAAAGATATCTTTAAAAGTCTTTATACCATTTTATCATAATCCCGCTAGGCCCGCCCATAGAATGAAACTAGGGAGTACGTGGACAGGCGGTTGCCGTGACATCCACCAAGAGAAGAGAGGAGACATGAGGGCATGAGCGTTTTTTTATCAAAAGCGATCCTGGACTTTTTTATAGCCTTCGGCATCGTGCTGGGGGGAGCCATGGTGGGAGGTGTGGGCGCCGTGCTGTCCCTGCAGCCCCCCACCCACACCATGATGGAGGTCGCAGACCGAATTAAGATCTGGGCGCTTGCGGCTGCCATCGGAGGCACCATCGATCCGATGCGGGTCATTGAGAGCAATATGCTTGGCGGTAATTTATCCCCTGTGATCAAACAAATTCTATATCTCGGCTTTGCATTTCTTGGAGCACATATGGGCAGCGAGCTGGTCAAATGGGTGTGCTCCAGCCGGAGTTAATCGATGCGCGTACCTCCAACCCACCGCTTCCGCCCCTTCTATCAGGTCGCATCCATCTTCGTGCTGGGGATGGTTGTCGGCAGCATCGTCTACAACTCGGTCTATCATGCAGCCTACAATAAACTATGGGAAACGAATCAAGGCCAGCAGATCAAAATTGCACAATATGAAGAAGACATCGAGTCGTTAAAAAAATACAATAAACAATCCACGGTCATCAAAGAAATCAAGATCCGGAGCGAGCAAAACGACAGGGCGCCGCTGGATCCCGTGATCATCAAAGAACTCATCAGGCTTATGGGGGATGATCTGGCAGCCCTTCGGGGCCGTAATGTGTTTGATATCGACGCGGACAGCAAGCTGACGCGCTCACTCCTTAGCGACAAAATATATACGGTTCGCGAAAAGGATTACAAAGTCCAAATCAAGACCATGCTTGTGATGGAAGGTGTACTTCAAATCTGGGTTAGCTTTGATCATGTGGATGCAAAGTCAACGGTATCATGATACAATACCGATATTGTACATGATCGAATCTACACGCTTTTAGAGGTTGTTCAGTAAGTCAGCCTGACTTATTGAACACGCACTTTTAGCTATATCGTAAGCATGTTACTGAATATAAAGGAGCCTTCCATTCCATGATCACAGTCATCCACTATATCCTATACATTATCCTCGTTCTGTCCGTGATCGCTGCCGCGCTGTACAGCATTCGCGCACGACGAGTAGCGGATCCCGCAGACCGCGGAATCTATATGTCCATGATGAACCTCTATATGGGCATTATGCTGGTTTCCCTTTCGCTAGTCTGCATGTTTCTGTTCAGCGGCTCCACGCCGGCTGTCATTGTAGAAGCCGTATTCTTGGTGCTTGGCGCATTTAATATATTTTCCGGCATAAGAAGCCGCACCTATTACAGCAGACTGAAGGATTCGCGGACGGCCAGCTAAATTAAACTAAACGGAACAAGGGCATCCCGGAAGGTCTATTATAAGACCTGCAGGATGCCCCTTTATTTTGTCCGGAATTTACGTCAGCCATGATCGATCGCCTGCATCGTCATGACCGCTTTGGCAATCAGGTTCGTCTGATGCTGAATCTCAATCTCCATCTTGCAGGTACGGCGGCTGATCTCCAGCAGTTTCGGCATAATGACGATCGGGTCCTCGATCTGCACGGGCCGGATGAAATACGTTGACAGATGGTCCAGCACATGATCCCAGCCGCTGATATCCTTGGCCGCTTTAACCGCCGCTTGGCTCATTACGGTCGTAAGCACTCCTTGTGAAATCGTTCCAAGTTCTGAAGCCATTTGGGGCGTGATAAAACCGTGAAAGAACAAACGCCCTTCCTCATCCCTATCCTCTGCAATCCCATTCCAGATCAGCTGATCAAACGTTTCGCCGAGCTGAGGCTGATTTCGCGCATCCCGCAGTGCCCCTAACACTTCTTTACGAGTGACCGTTGCAAGCAGCTTGCGGTTCCGATCCACAATCGGCAGAAAATCGATCCCTTCCCACATCATAATCTGCGCCGCTGATGCAAGCGAAGTTTTCATGCTTGCCGTCACCGGGTTACGGGTCATCGCTTTCTCGATCGGCTGGGTGTCGGCGAGCCCTTCCACATCCCGGACACCAACAATGCCGATGACCCGGTTCCATTCGTCGGTTACCGGATAACGGATTTCCCCGGTCGCTTGTGAAATCCGTTTGAATTCCTCAACGGTGACGGAGTTTTTCAACTGATGATTCTTCGGCTTATCATGAGCGATATCCTCCACCAGCATAATTTTCTTCTTGATTAAACGGTCAAAAATGGCGCGGTTAATCATGGAGGCGACGGTAAACGTGTCATGACGGGACGATATAATGGGCAGATGCAGTTGGTCTGCCAGCTGCTTCACTTCCCGGCTGGTTCCGAAACCGCCCGTAATCAATACGCCCGCTCCCTGCTCAAGTGCCAGGAAATGGGCATCTTCACGGTTACCGACAATCATGAGGCTTCCGGCATCGATATATCGGATCATCGCCTCTACCTTCATAGCGCCAATCACGTATTTATGCAGGCTTTTATTTAGCCCCTCCGCACCGCCAAGCACATGCCCTTCCACTATTTCAACAACATCGGCAAACATAAGCTGCTCGGAGATGTTCCGCGGCTTCCGTTCCACACGAACCGTGCCGATCCGCTCCTTCGTGACCACAATGCCCAGGCTTTCCGCTTCCTTCACCGCCCGATAAGCGGTGCCCTCGCTGACGCCCATCTCTTTAGCTAACCGTCGTACCGATATTTTGCTTCCAACCTTCAAACTTTCAATATGCTGAACCAACTGCTCGTGTTTAGTAATCGTATCATCTCGAACGTCCAACTGTTACACCCCCAGAACACTATCTGTACCATACTGTATCTATTATATCACGTCCTATGACACTCCCATACCCGTCAGATACAAAAAAACCTCCCATAAAGGATAACGGATGGGCGATCCAACCGTATCCCTTATGGGAGGTTTTTGTTCATCACAACGCTCGCTATGATCCAACTCTTAATTAGCTTCCTGGCTCTTCTGTTCCTCAGGCCATTTCAATTCCCATTGACGCAATTTCTCCTTGCGGATCTCATCGAGCGCTTTTTGTTTCGCTTCATCTACACCGATGAGGTAATAGAGATGTGAACCGATCACGAGCAGGGCAAATCCTGCCCAGACTGCACCGAACAGCGAAACCCACGAGAACCCGCCAGAAAAGGAAATGCTGGGAAGGGCGTATATCAACATGCCGAGTGCAACCAATAAATAAGCGGTGTGTTTAAACTTGTTCTTCTTTTTTTTCATTATAAACGCAGCTCCTCTACTCTCTGAAATCTATATTTCTACTCTATGAGGAGCTTGCGCAATTTATGAGACAAGTTTTTAAAAATTGTTCAAATTCGATCCGAAATTAACGGCCCGCATCATGGTTACAAATAGATTGCTTTATGGTTGAGCTGGTCCGTACAGATGCTGGAGGCTATCCGATATAATCTTGTTCACGTCTTCGATGATGACACTCAAACGCCGCTCCGCGTCAAACAAACGACGAATGTTCAGGTTCAAGCTAAGCACCTCAAACTGCTTCTCCATCTTCTCCATTTCGTCCTGAGCCGGCATATCGCCGGACATCATACGCTGTTGAAGCTCCATCTGGCGCTGACGGAAATCATCCAGCATGCGTCTGCTCTCCGGATCTGCATCCACGAGTTTCATAGCAGAGGTGATCTCCTCTACCTCCTTGCTTTCCCTCATCGCTTTTGCCAAATCATGTGCCTTGTCATAAATGTTCATTTTTAATTCCTCCAATATATTCGGCCAAAATGCCATTTTTTTCAATTCGCTTTTCGCCTTACTCCATCAAACATCTCATCTCCACAGCACAATCAGCATGGATTGGAACAATCCGATCACTCCGCCCAGCAGAACTCCAAGCCAGGTGATAGCCCTGAATTCACGGCCGGATACACTTAGAATGATCTCTTCCAGCCGCTCAATTGGAAACTTCTCCACCTGCTCCTGAACGAGCTGCGGCAAGTTAACAGCCTTCATAGCAGCCGGGATGCTTCGCTCAAGGAAACCTAGTCCCTTATCGAGCAGTCCAGGCAAGGCTGCCCCAATAGCCGGCATTCGCGGTCCGATCACTTCGCTAACACGAAGAAGCTCGATCCGCTCAATCCACTTGGACCAAGGAAGCTTATCATCCAAAGTTCGGGTGATCCAAGCTAAGCCCGGCTCATCCGCGACATGTTCGATGAGATTCCCAAGCGGCATATCACCGTAATACGACAGCTTTCCTGAGATGATATCCGTGATGGTCTTGCGGACTTTCTCTCCCTCCAGCTGCTGAATCAGCATGGGCGTCAGCTTCTGGACCAGCTTATCCTCATCCACAAAGATCGAAGCCATGGTCCCGAGAAATCCGCCTGCCTTATCGATGAGCGATGAAGCCACCTCCGATAGCATAAGCTGTCCCTTGGCGGACAGCAGCGTGTTCTTCAGCTCCTTCAGCACCATATCGGCGGCAGCCCCGCTCCAGCCCTGGATCGTTTCCTCCGACCAGCCGGGAACAAGCTCCTTCAGCGGCTTTGCCTCCAGCCCGTAGCCATCCCATACTGCTGCGGCACCCCGGGCCGTAAGCTGGCGGGCTGATTGTTCAGCACGGACCTTCAATTGCTCCCACTGTTCCGAACTCCATACCTTTAGCGCCAAGTCTCGGAAGCTCAGCTCCGACTGGCTCCATTCCTCCAGCTTCCGATAGAGGCTGTCCTCTATCTTACCCCGAAACACCGGCTTACGAATAAGCTCCTGCAAGCCCTCGCTTGTTACCAGGTAATCCGAGACCACGTGTCCGAGCGACTCGGCTATTTCGTCTTTACGCTTGGGGATGAGCCCTGGTGTAAAGGGTATGCGGCGACCCAGGATGATTTTTTCTTCACGAGGATGAAACAGCATTTTTATCGCAAAATGGTTCGTTATGCCGCCAACAAAAGCAGCAACACACACGTTCACCAAAATAAACAGCCAGTTCTGCATTTTAAGCACTCCTTTTTCCCGAGCAGTACAATCACCAAGGGATATATGTCCTCATATGATGCATTACATGCAATGATCAGATGAAGTCTTTGTCTGATCACTTAAGTATCCAGTTGTTGTCGGAAGGAGATCCATCATGCGCAAATCCAAGGTTAAATCCAACACCAAATCCAAGATATCGGCTCAATTAATCCGCTCAGCCCAGCTTTCGGATAACGATATCAAGCTTGGTGACCGTCTCATAAGACAGCTCCGTATCCCGACAGATTCAAAGGTACAGCTTGCCTTTGGCTCCTTCAAGCAGGAAGTCAGCGTTACCTCAGGAGGAAAATCGAACTCGCTGGCCCTAAGCCCTTCCGTATTCAGCCATTCGGGACTTCTTCCTCATACCGTCATGAATCTCAAATATTATCCAACGGAAAGAACACTGAAGCTCGGTCCGCTTATCGGGATCATGGTCAGTCGCTATCAACCGGATGAACCTGATAAACCTTTCGGATCGATCTCAGCTTTCTGCTTGGAAATGGTCAACGCAGCCAGGAAACAAGGCGCATATGTATATTTTTTCACACCTGACATGATCGGTTCGAACCCGGCAACACTTGAAGCCATTGCTTATGACGCAGGATGGAAAAAGCTCAGCGTTCCAGCTCCGGACGTCATTAATAACCGGCTGTCTACCCGCAAACTGGAGAATAGTCCTAGCGTACAGCATTTTATGAGAGAAGTAAAATCACAATTCGGCACCCATATCTTTAACGAGAAATTTCTCGATAAATCCGATGTCTTCGAGGCACTCGGACCTGATGCGAAACTGCAGAAATACTTGCCGGAATCCTACTTGCTTAGCGGTTATCCGACGCTCAAAAAAATGTGTGCTACTTATCGGACCGTCTTCCTGAAACCGGTCCGAGGTAGTCTGGGAAAAGGTATCATCCGGATATCCCGCCAAGAGAACGGCCATTATCAAACGCTGACTACCTCTCTTGAAGGAAGCAAGAAGAATACCTACTCCTCGCTTCCAAAGCTGTTCAGCAGCTTATCCGGAAAAATAAAAAAAACGCGTTATCAAATTCAGCAAGGATTGGATTTAATCCGCATCAATAGGCGAAACGTTGATTTTCGCGCGCTTGTTCATAAAAACAAAAACGGCAAATGGGCAGTGACCTCGGTCGTGGCCCGCATTGCCGGCGGAAACCACTTTGTTTCCAATCTCGCCAGAGGTGGTACACTGTCTTCCGTCAAGGATGCGCTTGCCATGAGCAGTATCCCGTTAAACTCCAAGCAAACGGCCCCCGCTCGAATGAATCAAGCGGCGCTCGATATTGCTCATGGTCTGGAAGCTGCCATCCCCTATCATTTCGGAGAGCTGGGCATTGACTTGGCAATTGATACGACAGGACGCATTTGGCTCCTGGAGGTCAACTCCAAGCCGTCCAAAGGCGAAAACGCACCGCTGAATGCCGACTCCAAAGTAAGGCCGTCAGCCGTACGACTCGTTCAGTACTGTATATACTTGACGGGTTTCTAAAAAAAGGAGAACCCTATGGCCTCAAACAAGATAGGCACCCTGGGTGTCATGGTATGCCGCAAACCGGGCTTCCCTCCCTTTAATGAGAAGGAATTTCTCCGTGAACTAAGCTCGAAGGCCAAGGAACTCGGCATGCAGGTATTTGTTTTTTGTCCGGATGATGCCTCTCCTGCTTCTGGTGCAGCAAGCACCATAGACAGGATACAAGGATATCAATTCAATCCGGGAGATGGCTGGACCATCGGCACCTTTCCTCCTCCTGACGTCATCTATGACCGATGCCTGCACCGAAACGGTGAGGAAACGGCTGCTGCCGGCCAATGTCTGGACCAACTGCTGCAGCAGGGCGTAAAGCTGTGGTCACGAGGTCTGCCTGGCAAGCAGAAAGTGCATGAAGTATTAAAGCGCTCCTCCGCCTTACGACCTTATCTGCCGGCAACTTTAAACTATACGGGTGCCGAGACACTGAACAGGGCTTTGCTGGCTTTTGGCAGCAGGCTTTTCATGAAACCTAGCGGAGGCTCCCAAGGCCGTCATACTTTGTACCTCGCTCTGACAGATCACCAGCGTGTCAGACTGCAAGGAAGGGATCGGAGCAATCGCATGTTCCAGCAGACCATTCCCACACAAGAGATGAACGAATGGGTGAGGCGTTTTACCGGCCGACGCCGATTTATCATTCAACCCTACCTGGAGCTTTGCAACCGTAACGGAGACCCGTTTGATATTCGGTCATTGGTTCAAAAGAATGACCGCGGCATATGGTCCATCACAGGAATCGCCGCACGGCAAGGTGTAAGCCAAGGGCTGACCTCGAACCTACACGGGGGAGGTACGGCATTTCCAGCCCTTCCCTATCTAACGACTGATTTCGGAGAAGAACAGGCCATGAAGATCATTCAGACCATCCGGAATCTGTCCGCTCAGCTTCCATCTTCGCTCGAAGAAGGATTCGGCCGACTCGGCGAGCTGGGAATCGATTTTGGCGTGGATACAAAGGGACGGATCTGGATTCTGGAGGTCAACTCCAAACCGGGCCGCCGCGCATTTACACTAACGGGAGATGGTCACGCAGCCCGGCTGTCCGTCGAACATCCGATTCAATACGCCCGTTATTTATTGCTTCGACAACTTAGGAGGGTAAATACATGAGTTTGAATTTCGGAAATATTCATTTCTCGCAGCAGCCCGAAAAAGTCGTCTTTTTATCCGGTTCGCTTCTAAAGAGCCTGGGGCTATCAAGCAGGAAATCGATTAAGCTTCGCATCGGTACCAATACGGTGTCCGCTGCTGTGAAACCGATTGAGCGATCGGGGAAACACATCTATTTAAGCAACGGTGTCCGAAATGGCATCAACGTCCCCAGACAGGGCCCTGTCTATATCCATTCCCACGGTGAGGGCGAAATCGTGCTGGGGCCTGTGGTTGGGGTTCTGTCCGACGGACCACATAATCCATCCAGCCCTTTTGGAGCCCGAACCTCGTATATTCGGCAGCTTCTTCGTGAGGGCAACAAAAAAATGTTCGCATATGCCTTTGCCCCCCGGGATATCAACTGGCAGCGCGGAACCGTTCATGCCTATATGCTCGGTTCCGGCGGCGGTTTTGTCCGCAAAACTGTTCCGCTCCCTGATGTCGTCTATAATCGCCTTCCTAGCCGGAAAACCGACTTCTCCCCTTTTACCAATCAACTGAGAGATCGGTTTCTGAAGCGCAACATCAAATTTTTCAACTGGGCCTTCTTCAATAAATCCGATGTGTACTCCCAACTGGACGGCGATGTGCAGGCAGGCAAATATTTGCCGGAAACGTATAATAATCCTAGTCCCGAGCGGATTAAGGATATGATGGAGCGTCACAACTTTGTGTATTATAAGCCCTCAGCCGGAAGTTTAGGCCTTGGAATTTACCGGTTAACCTATCTTCCCAAAAAAGGATACTTCGCGCGTTATCATGGAAACGGGGGCAACACCCTCCTCAAGTTTCCAAACTTTAATAGTCTGATGCGGATGCTTCAAGCCAAACACGGCTCCAAGCTGCGAAACTATGTTATCCAGCAAGGAATCCGCCTCATTGAAATCGACAGCTGCCCCATCGACTTCAGATTCCACATGCATAAGAACAGCAAAAACCGCTGGTCCGTGGTTGGTATCGGTGCGAAAAAGGCCGGAAGGGGCAGCGTCACGACGCATATCAAGAACGGGGGATCCTTGATGACGCCGGAACATGCGCTCAGCCGGGCCTTCGGCTCCAAAGCGAAAGAGGTGCTGGAGCGTGCCAAGGACGCTGCCATCGAGATGTCGGAAGCCATCGAGAATCATCATCCGCATCTGTTAGGAGAAATCGGGTTTGATATCGGAATAGATGACAACGAGAGAATATGGATGTTTGAAGCGAATTCGAAGCCGGGCCGATCGATATTCAACCACCCTTCCCTTAAAGGGGAAGGAAAAGCATCGGTCGAGCATATTTTTGAACACAGTATGTATCTCAGCGGCTTCCACAGGGGGAATGATTCGTGATCAACCGAGTGGAGAGTGATGGAAGACCGGTTGTAGCCATCCTGACCATGCACGATACGAATACGATGTTCAGGGGCAACCGGCAAAACTTTCAGGAAATCATCAAGACGGGAAAAGATATGGGCTTTATGGTCTACGTAGTGACTGTACGTGATCTGAAGCTTGATACGGGTACTGTCAAGGGCTACATCCTGAACAACGACCATTCCTGGGAGCAGAGGCCATGCCCTCTGCCCCAGGTTATATATAACCGGATCCCCTACCGAGAGGATGAAGCTCTTCCCTGGGTTCGCCGCAAAATCAAGGAATGCCAAGATCATCCCCATATCGATATCTATAATCCACACTTTTTCAATAAATGGCGGCTGTTTGCTTGGCTGAACAAATCCCGGTTAACTAAAAAGTGGGCTCCTTTGACAAAGCGTTTGAAAGGTTACCCCACTTTATATGAAATGATGAAGCGGAAGCCTTACCTGTATCTTAAACCCGAGGACGGCAAAGCCGGGCAAGGGATCATGAGGGTACGATATCAGAAAAACAAACCGCTCCCCTACCGCATACAGATACAGAACAACAAAAACAGCACCACATACAAAGCAGCCTCATTGGAGCGGCTTTGGAACCGGGTTTATCAAGAGACTAAAGGAAGCTCATACCTGATCCAGCAGGGAATCGAGCTGGCCCAGGTCCACGGTCGCGCCTTTGACCTCCGTATACTTGTGCAGAAGAACGAATACGGTGTCTGGGCAGTTACAGGAATTGGAGCTCGAATGGCAGGCGCCAAGAGCATAACCACGCATGTTCCTCGCGGAGGAACGATTGAGGATCCAGAGAAGCTGCTTCCGATTGTATTCGGTCAGGAACGGTCCGACGCCATCCTTAGCGAAGTTAAAAAAGCAGCCGTGCATATGGCACGGCAGATTGAGAAGAGCTCTGGTCAAATCCATGGCGAAATGTCCATGGACCTCGGAATTGATAACGAGGGCGTTCTTTGGTTCTTCGAAGCCAATTCAAGACCCATGAAATTTGACGAACCCGCGATCCGGAAAAAATCACTGGAGCGGATTTTTCAATATTCCGAATATCTGATCAATCAAAGGTAGTCCTTGCATCCTCTAGAGCAACCGTTAAGGAAGATATGAAAGGAGGGGATCATGTGGAAATCTCATCTCTCTCTCTCTCAAGCCCGGAAGAATGGCCGCATGCCAGACAGCAGTGCAGCGATTTCTTCCGACGGTACGGCAACAAACGTCTAACCCGCGAAGGTTACCAGTGTCTGGTCTCGCTATCCTATGAAGGGCTGCTGCAGCCCGGCACCTCAATCATGGCGGCTACGGTTCGAAGCGATATCGGCCGCATACCTGTGGGGATATGCTTTGCGGCGGATTATGGAGAAGGTGCCTGTATGATTGCTGTACACCCTCTATACCGCAACCGGCATATCGGTTCTTCCCTGATCCGCTCACAATTATCCAAATTTGGACGGCTGCGATGCAAAGTGGCCGCCGATCATTCCGCAAGTTTGCAAATGTGCTTTCATGCAGGGCTTAAGGCCATTGCTCTTGAGCAAGGTCCGACGAGCAAACCTACGCTCGTTATGAGCGGAGTCCTGCCCCTTCACCCATTCCAAAGTTGTTCAACATCTAGTGCTGACTCTATTCAAGAAGGTGAACTTCTGTGTCAAAACCCGTCTTAGGTATTATGACGTTATACTTGGATGAACGAAAAACGCTGGAGGAGCGGCATATCTACGAGCATATGATCAGGGAAGGAAAAGCGATGGGGCTCGACGTTTACGTCTTCACTCCTGCCGACGTCAACAGTACCCAAGGTCTGATCAACGCCATGGAATACGATCCAGATCATCGGAAATGGAGCCGGCGATGGCGCTCGTTTCCCAATATGATCTTTGATCGCTGCCGCATTCAAAAGAGCCCCCGCTTTCAACAGCTGCTGCGATTTCGTTCCCACTATCGGCATTTATTGTTTCTGAACAGACCTTTACGCAACAAATGGACGATTCATCAAGTACTGTCCACCAAGAAACGCTTCCGGCCCCATCTGCCGGATACCCGGATCGTAACAAGCACAGGTGACATCCACCGGATGCTTAATGTACATCCTACCGTCTATTTTAAACCGATCAATGGAACGGGCGGACGCGGAATTCTGCGGATTACGAAGGTCCCTGGTGTTGCGGGTACGTATGAAATCCGGGGACGCAATTCCAACCGGAGCATCATTCGACCAAAACGAATGCCTTCAGGCCATTTGGCACAATATCTGTCGGGCTGGGGTAATAAAGATCGATATTTGGTTCAAGAGGGGATACAGTTGGAGCTGCCGGATGGAAGAGTGCATGATTACCGGATGCTCGTACAGAAAAACGGATCAGGCGTATGGCAAGTGACCGGTTGTGTGGGACGCGTCGGGGCGCCGAAGAGCGTTACCTCCAACCTGCATGGCGGCGGACGTGCGACCATGATGGAAGAATTATTAAGTAAATGGATCACAGATCCGGTAAAGCGCGCCAGCATCCGCGAGGAAGCCGATTCCCTCGGCGTGGATGTAGCCCAATTTCTCGACGGACAGTATGGAGGTTTGTGCGAGCTTGCCCTGGATCTGGCCGTGGACAAAACCGGAAGAGTTCTTCTCCTCGAGGTGAATCCGAAGCCATCAAGAGAAGTCTTCTCCCAAATCGGCGATACGGCTGCATACCGTGAATCCATGGTGAAGCCTTTAGAATATGCACTGTGGGTCTATAGTCAAAAAAAATCCGCAAAAAATGCTTAAGATAAATCATAAAAAACCGTAATTAAGAATCAGAAATGCACAAAGGCTGTTTCCAAGAGGTTGCTTGATACCCTTGGGAACAGCCTTTATGACTCCTATCGATCTACTCTGCTTGATCATGAAGCTTCAGCAGGTGTGAAAAAGAATGAATAACGACGTCTGATCCCTTCAGCTCCTGCTCCCCGCCAAAGCCTGCATAGTGGCAGCCAATGACGGTTTGTCCGTTCTCTTTGCCTGCCTCCACATCCGATGACCGGTCCCCTACCATCCAGGCGTCCCGGATATCGTGTTCATCCAGCAGCAGTCTTACCAAATCCACCTTGGAAGCCGTTCCATGCTCTCCGGCACTGTAGACGCCTTCAAAGAGCGAAATGATCCCTCTCGCTTCGGCTATGCCTTTCACGTAATGCTCCAGGCCGTTGCTGGCAACAAACAATCGGACGCCGCGCCGATGAAGCTCCTCCAGCGTCTCCTTCACTTCTGGATACAATACGGCTGCTTCATTGTTTAAGCCTTCGAGTTCCAGCTGCAGCAGCAGCTCGTCTGCACGGCGATGGGCTGCCGGCGTTCCATTCGGCATGACAATTTTCCAAATGTCTTCGAGCAGCATGCCCAGACATCCAAGCATGAGCTCCTCATCCGGCGTTTCTCCTTCATAATGCCCCTCTTCACGTAAAATGTCGAACAATTTGTGATAGGCGGGCAGCAGCAGGGTCTCCGTCTGAAACAGCGTTCCATCCATGTCAAATATCATCGCTTCCGGCTTGATCAACGTTGCAGTATTTTCCAATTCGGTCCTTCCCTTCCCTTCAATCCATATAATCTGATTCTAGTCTAATCTTTCCTCATCATATAGGAACCATATCACATCTGCAAACCCCATCTCCTCATTTGCTTTTGATCTTCCGCCTATAAAATATGCGTAACCAGGAGTGCTTTATAGTTGTTATACATATAACACGTACTACGATGAGGGGGATTTACATGCCTGGAATAAAGGAGTCTGATACTACACCGCCAATTGGGCAGCTGGAAGCCGAGCTATTGGCTGAGCTGAGCCGCTATGATCCCCATGAACAAGCTGTCATTCTCAAGCGGATGGTGGGCCGCCTTAAGAAAGAACGGTATGTCCGCAGCCCGATCGTAGTGGTCAAAGAGATGATCCGGACGCCGCTCGTATGGCTCCTGCTGTCCATGGGAATGATGATCCCCATTCTGTTCTATATCCTGTTCGTTTGGGTATCGCTGGCAGTTGAAGGGTAATAGGATAGAAGAGGTAGGTACCAACTGATTGGCGTTTATCGATTAAAGCACGGACGTGGACGCCAAATCATTAATGTGGCGGCGCATAATGCCGAGGTAACTACCGGCAAATACTTGAGACCCTTCAACCCTTTTTCGTCTCCTCCATATAATACTTGCGACATAACGGCAATCACTTCATTCAGAATGAGCCCACCCGCATAACCTCCGATTAAAGCCATAACCAACACCGCAAGGCCTTTCATATTCAATCTACCCCTCTTTGTCCCTGTCGATAGTACGGCAGAAGGGAGCGCGCCGTGTCCACCGCGAGCCAGAACAATCCGATGGCAATGACCGGATGCCATGCACCCGCACCAGGGAAATTGGCCGTGAAATACTGGCTGAGGACCAATAACAACATGACCACCGAGCTCCATTTATACTTGGCGGGCAGCTTGCCTACAAAACCCGAAAGCAGCATAAGCAGCGGCACAATTTCAAAAAAATGAACAAATAGAGTATGGCTTCTCCACATCGATCCATCGTGAAACAGCGCCATGCCAGCAAATAGCGTCTGAATAGCAATACAAACAACAAAAATCCAGGCCAGCCCTAGTGAAATCCAACCGGCGAGCGGTGTTTTTCTGACAGATGAAGCTTGTTGGTTCATCTCGATACCCCTCTCTTGTTTCATGATCGTTACGGATACCATCCTATCACCGGAATGTTGTGATCTTGTGATGATGGCTTGCGGATTCCGTGAAATTTTCCATTCGCGGCTGGAAACCGTATATAATGGGGGGGATTTAAGGTTAAACCTAACGAATCAAAAGAAAGGCAGGATTCAGCATGGCACATACCTTGCTTTTTGTAGACGATGAACGCAAAGTCATTGAATTTATGGAGTCATTCCTCAGGCAAGAAGGATTTCAGATTATTACCGCTGCGACTGGTACGGAGGCTTTGGCCAAAGCGAGTGATTTAAAGCCTTCCCTGGTCATACTCGATTGGATGCTGCCTGAATTAAGTGGCATTGAGGTATGCCGTGAGCTCAGAAAATCAAGCCGTGTCGGCATCATTATGGTTACTGCAAGGATTGAGGAGACAGATAAACTAATCGGGCTTGAGGTAGGGGCGGATGATTATATGACCAAGCCTTTCTCACTCCGCGAGCTGGCTGCCCGAATTCGTTCTGTTCTGCGCAGAATGGAAGGCGGTTCGGTTTCCGAGGATTTGCTTGAGCGCGGCGAATTAACGATCTCGGAAACTCAATGCCGGGTATGGAAACGCGGCCAGGAGATACAGCTGACTCCTACCGAATTCAAGCTCCTTCTTACCCTCGCTTCCAGACCGGGCGTGGTATACAGCCGTCTGCAGCTGCTTCAAGCGGCCATGGAGGACGATATCCACAATGATGAACGGACCGCGGACGCCCATATCAGCCGGATCCGTAAAAAAGTAGAAGATGACCCTGCCGAGCCCATTTTTATAAAAACGGTGTATGGTTTCGGCTACCGGTTTGAACAGCAGCCATGAGTGTTGGACGTAAGATATTCATCGTGTTGTCGTCGTTTATTATCGGATTCAGCACCGTTTTCGTCCTTCTTACTTACATTGTGATCCGCGACTCCATGGATGTCATGCTGCAAACCTCGCGTGAAGAGGAGCTGAATCAGCTTGAGGCCAGGCTGCTCAGCTACTATGTGAAGAATGGGAACACCTTCCGTGTCATTCAGGATCAGGAATGGTTAAGCGAACGTCTACCAGTAGCCGACCACCAGGAAAGTATCCTGCTGGTATCCAGGGAACAAACGGTTCTCTTGCATGAGGGGGACGCGGTGGAAAAACAGATCAAACACTTGGGGGTTAAACGGACGTTATATTTTGAAGGCAAACCGATTGCGGACGTGTATTATTATGATACGGATATAGCAAACCTGTCCAAACTTCGAATTGGCACACCCACATCCATCATCATTCTGTTGGGAGGCGGCACCATCCTCTTCGTCCTGCTCTCCCTCGGAGCAGCCTACTGGATATCGCGGAGGCTTACTGCGCCGCTGCGCAAACTCGTACCGGCCATCGAACGCCTCGGGCAAGGCGAGTACGGTATCCAGGCTCCCGTTACCTCGGAAGATGAATACGGGAAGGTCGCGGTTGCTTTTAACGGAATGTCTTCCAGACTCGAACAGTCCGAGATGGTCCGTCGCAATCTGGTGGCTGATGTCGCACATGAGCTTCGAACACCGCTGACGATCGTCAGAGGCAAGCTGGATCTGCTTCAGCAGAGCGTGCAACCGATCCAGCCGGAACTATTGCTTCCCATCCAGGATGAGTTGATTCGCTTAACCCGTCTCGTAGGAGACCTTCATCAACTATCACTTGCCGAAGCGAAGCAGCTGCCGCTGGTTCGGAAACCTACGGACATGCTGGATCTGCTGGGTCAGATTCAGGAGCGCATAGAACCAGATGCCGATGCCAAGAATTTGACCCTGCGTTTAACGAGCGCTACGGAACACACTTCCGTTCCTGTGGATCCAAGCCGCATCACACAGGTGTTTCTGAATCTATTCATCAACGCGGTTCGGTATACGCCCCAAGACGGGCTTGTCCACATCACGTTACAAGAGGAGCCCGCTTCCGGCATGCTACGGATTGATATTCGAGATACAGGCCCAGGCATTGACGCCCAGCATCTTCCCTATCTCTTTGACCGCTTCTACCGCGCGGATGAAGCACGTGCACGGCATCAAGGCGGTATGGGACTGGGTCTGGCGATTGCCAAGGAATTTATCGTATCTCACGGTGGCACGATTCAGGTGGAGAGCCAGCAGGGGCAAGGAACTACATTTACGGTCCGGCTGCCCTATCATGACTCGGATCAGCAGTCGCACGGGATATAATGGCCGCCATAACTCCCAATCTAACATAAAACGGACAGGCCCGGACAGATATCGACCGGGTCTGTCATTTGTTATACATTCGTATGTCGAAACGATCTCCTCTCCCTTAGAATATTTTTTTCGTTGCCCGATCATCCTTAATAATCTCCACCGCTTCCCTGAAGCGGATGGCATGAATAATTTCGCGTTCCCGCAAAAATTTAAGACTGTCCTGCAAATCCACATCATCCGTCAAATCGATGAGCCATTGATATGTAGCGCGCGCTTTCTCTTCTGCCGCAATGTCCTCATACAAATCCGCAAGCGGATCGCCTTTAGCTTGAATATAGGTTGCTGTCCAAGGGACCCCGCCGGCATTCTCATAATACAGCGCATGATCATGATTGGCATAATGCGCACCTAATCCGGCAGCCTCCATCTCCGAAACCGTTGCATCTTTCGTCAATTTATACACCATAGTGGCAATCATTTCAAGATGGGCGAATTCCTCGGTTCCGATATCATTCAGCAATCCGATAACCTTATCGGGAATGGTGTACCGCTGATTCAAATAGCGGAGCGCTGCCGCGAGCTCCCCATCGGCTCCCCCATACTGCTCAATCAAGAACTTCGCCATTTTCGGATCACATTTACTTACTCGTACCGGATACTGAAGCTTTTTTTCATATACCCACATGGGATCGTCCGCCTCCTTGTTCTCGCTTTTCCTCTTCGCGAGGGCTGCATGCAGATGGTGAAAAAAACAGCAGCCCGCTTGCCAACACCGTCACCGTTAAACCTGCCAGGGCCAAGGCCCCTGGGCCCATTCGAACGGATACTTAGAAAAAGCACGGCCAAAATTTTGCAGCGGCCCATACAACTCTTGAAATTGCTTCGCGAGCACCGTCCTTTCCTGCGTCAGCCTGTTGAATTGCTCGATGCTCTTGAGATCATCCGGATGGGTGTCCAAATACAGGTTCAGCTCCACCAGGACAAAATCCAATGCCTGCAGCTGCTCGAGCATTTCGTAATACTTCCGATCTCCAACCTGGGGTCTGGTTTCGTTCACGGCCGATCACTCTCCTTTAAATTTTCGCGAGGTATACGGGCTATACAAAGACGGCCATAACGTTCCGTGTCTCAATGCCTCGGCAGGGCTAAACTGCGGCAGGCCGGGCGGTTGAAACACAATAAACTGGTTAACAGGCACCACATACGTTCTGTAGGGCTTGGGCGGGCAAGGATCAAATGGCGAATGAAATACCTGGTATACGCGCACCTCAGGGTTTTCCTTCAAGGGTATTCCTCCTTATCGTTACTATCCGTCGTTATCAAAGGCTCTTCGTATTTAACATATGTCTTCCGCCCAGAAAATGAACTCCAAAATGACAAAAAAACCCTCTTCCCTGGAATATTTCCGGGAAAAGGGTTCTCGTTGAGTTGTCCTCAAAATTTAATTTTGATTTGGAACAAGCCGGCTTTACGCATAGCGGAATAGATAATAACGACCAAAGGGCCGATAAAAAATCCGATCACACCCACCAGTTTAAATCCGATATACATGCTGACCAGAGCAGGCAATGCGCCGATTCCGACGGCATCCCCTATGACCTTCGGTTCCAGCACGCGGCGGATTACCGTAATCAGAATGAACATGAAGATCAAGCCAACCCCTGTAAAAATATCGCCTACTGCAAGCAGGTAGATGGACCATGGTATCAAGACGGAACCTACACCCAGAATCGGCAGAATGTCGACAATGGTGACAAGCAGAGCGATGGCAAGCGGATAGTTAACGCCTAATACCAGCAAGCCGAGCAGCGTAATCACGTACGTAAACAGGCTGAGAATCAGCTGTGCCCGTAAAAAACCGAAAATTGATTTTTTCAGGCTGATCAGCACTTCGTTCACCTGCGACTGTGATGTCTCATCGAATAGCGACAACACTTTCTCACGCATCGTATCGAGGCTGAAAGCGAATAGGAACACCGCTACACAGAATACAATGAACGTGACGAACAGGTTCGGCAGCGTTTTGGCAAAGGACAAAAATGTCGATGATACCGAATTGACAAGCGACCGTATATAGGAAGAAATATTCGACATGAATTCGGTAAGACTGTCGGCAAGCCCCGGCGAAATGCCGTTCAGCATGTCTTGCGCTTGAATAATCGTATGCTGAAGGAATTGGTTAGCCCCGTCAAAATATTGCGGAGCCCGGCTCCAATATTCGACGAGCTGGTTAAACACCTGCAGACCGATCAAATAAGCCAACAGCAGCATCAAAAGAAGGAATAGCGTGCTTGTCACCGTTGCGGCCGCGATGCGATTCAACCGAAGTCTTTTCATTAAGAGCCGATTTAACGGCTCCAATGCAATAGCAATCACGATGGCCAACAAGAACGGAGCTCCAACGGTAAACATTCCGTACAGTAACAGGAGGCCGAGACCGACAAATATGAGCTGCTTAATCGACATAATCCACTTCCTAACAAATAGAGTCTTGCTAGTTCTAGGTGAAGCTGCTCTCGAGCTTCTGATGAATCATGACGCGAGTTACACGCAATCGTGTAGACTCCTCTACCTCAAAGACCACCCCGTCAAAGGTGGTTTTCTTCCCAACAGCCGGGTTCCCTTCAAGCTCCTTGAATAACCAACCGCCAATGGAATCCACGTTATGCTCTTCAATCATCAAGCCGGTCAAATCATTCACTTCTTCAATGAGCATCCGCCCATCCACTGAAAAGTACTCATCATATACTTCAATTTCAGGCCGTTCATCTTCAAATTCATCGTACAGGTCCCCAACAATCTCTTCCAGAATCTTCTCAGCTGTCAGGATACCGGCCGTCCCTCCATATTCGTCCACCACGAGCGCAAGCTGCTCATGTCTTGCCTGCATCTTCCGCAGGACCTCGCTGATCTCCGTCGATTCCGATACATCCATAATTGGTCTCATCAAGGAAGCCAGATCACGCTGCTTATCAGGCTCCGCCAGCAAGAGATCGGTAATGTGGACAAACCCGATAATGCGGTCTTTGTTGTCCGTTGCAACCGGGTAACGGGAATGCTTCGTCTCATTGACGATCTGAAGATTCTCTTCCAAGGTATAATTGGTGAAAAGAACGTCCATGTCTGTCCTTGGCAGCATAATTTCTCTGGCTCTCAAGTCAGAAAAATCGAACAGGTTGTCCATTAATTTCATCTCGTTCTCGTCAATGACACCGCTCTTTGCGCTCTCGTTCATCAGAATCCGAATCTCTTCCTCGGAGTGAGCTGCTTCGGCCTCACTTGCCGGCTCGATGCCAACCATCTTCAGAATACGATTAGCGGAAGCATTCAGAACCCAGATCACCGGCAGAAAAATGCGATAAAACCAGAGCAGCGGCGCCGACAGAATCAGAGCCGTCCCCTCCGTCCGCTGAATAGCCAAAGACTTCGGTGCAAGCTCCCCTAACACAATATGCAGGAAAGTGATAATACAGAATCCCACCGCAACCGATATCGTGCTAATCAATCGTTCATCCGTAAAGCCAATGCTATGCATAATGGGAGCCACCAGCAATTCTGAAATGGCAGGCTCCCCAATCCAGCCAAGACCCAGGGAAGTTAAGGTGATCCCAAGCTGAGTTGCGGATAAATACGCATCCAGCTTCTGATTTACTTTCAGGGCAATGCCAGCCAGCCGGTTCCCTTCGCTAACGAGCTGGGTCAACCGGGATTGACGCATTTTCACCAGTGAAAATTCGGCAGCTACAAACACGCCGTTCAACAAAACGAGCAGGAAAACCAAGAGCAAATTCAAAATCAGTTTCCCGACCTCAAATTCCTCCGCCATGATGACACGCCTTCTTTCTAGAGTTCTAGTTTGTCTTTGCTTGCCTTGACTTGAAATCCACACCCTGGTAGTACATGTCCGCCACCAACAGGTTCGGCCCACAGCAGCTCACTGCATCGCAGTGACAGTTAACTGTTTGATTCAACGGGTGTCCCGTTGTCCATTCATTAAAAATATCGTCAAGCTTCTGTTCCTTAATATTACCAAACGCCGGGATATCAGCAAAATCCGTTACATACACATCGCCCGAGAATAAATTCACATTCACCCGATTACGACCATCCGGATCATTCCGGACCGTTACGTTCGGTTCTTGCCGCAGACGGCGAATGATCTCTTGGTCATGATCATCGGAGCTGCAGGCATAGAAGGGCAGCGTTCCGAACAGCATCCACATGTCCCGATCCCGGACATCGAGCAGATGGTGGATGGCAGCTTTCGTGTCATTCAAGGACAATACGGGCAGAGCGGAAGCAAAGTTTGAGGCATACATCGGGTGAACCTCGTGCCGTTTGCAGCCCATATCCTTGATCAGCTTGTGGATGCCGCTGAGTTTCGTATGCGTCCGATAGTTAATCATCGATTCAGCGGATATGTACATACCCGCTGCACTCAGCTTTTCCGAATTGATCAGCATCGTATCGTACATTTTGTATGCCGTCTCCTTGGAGACAGGACGTGCGCTATTTGCAAATCCGACCTCATAGAAGTCATCCCCGTTCAAATAATTGAATGAGATATGCATAACGTCCAGATAAGGCAGCATTTTCTCATACCGACTCATATCGAGCGTCAGATTGGAGTTAATCTGGGTCCGGATGCCCCTTTCCTTGGCATACTTGAGTAAGGGAACAATCACGTTGTCCACCGTCTTGCCCAAAAATGCCGGTTCTCCACCCGTCAGACTAATCGTCTGTAGATGCTCTACCTCGTCCAGTCGCTTCAGCATCGTAACGAGAGGCAGCATCGGGGCTTCCTTCATGACAAGCATATCACCGACAGCGCAATGCTCACAGCGCATATTACAAAGATGCGTCACTGTCATTTCCACACTGGTCAGCACATGACGGCCATGCTCGCGCAGTGAAGTTATCGGATCCCACGGATCATAACTCGGCGAAATGGGCCTTACGGCTGATGGAAATGGCTGTGCTGTATTACTCATGGTTCTCTCACCTTATTTCTTTGAATTACCGATTCATGCAGTACAACTTACGCTTTATGTACTCTACGGCTTTGATAATGTCCATTATATGATTATAACATACCCAAACAGAAGGCTTCTGCTTGTTTCGGCTGGGAAATCATCCGGTTTCCCCGGGTTTGTCAGAGCGTTCCTTGGAAGTAAGTTTGTGTGCCGGAAACATCCACCTTGGACTCCACCAATTCGCTTTGCCCATCATCTTCATAAACGCAGGCACAAGCAGCACCCGAATTACGGTAGCATCCAGCAGAACGGCTGCTGTTAGGCCTAAACCGATTGCTTTCATCACTTCATTATCCGTAAATACAAACGCACCCACAACGACGGCCAGGATTAAGGCAGCGCTTGTAATCAACCCGCCCGTGCTCTCCAGACCTTCAGCTGTGCTGAATTCGTTGTCCCCCGTCCGTTCATAGTTCTCCATCATACGCGAGAGCATCATAACTTCATAGTCCATCGATATGCCGAACACCACACAGAATATCAGAATCGGCAAAAGCGCAAAGATAGATCCCGTAGAGGAAACACCCAGCCACTGCGCGCCTATCCCCTCTTGAAATACCCACACTACGATACCGAGTCCGGCGCCGAGGCTGAGCATATTCATTATGCTTGCTTTTAAAGGGAGCACGACCGATCGAAACGCCAGGAGGAGGATGACATAGGTAACTACAAATACAAAAACCAGAACATAGGCGATTTTCTGATGGATGGCATCCATGATGTCAAGTTTGTATGCGGGACTTCCAGTGACATAGGTCGTCAGCTCATGAGTATCCATCGTCCTTAACGCTCGGACAAGCTGCATTGTAAGTGCATGGGATTCCCCATATTCTGGGATCACGGCGACGGCTGCTATATTCCCCCTTACAAAACGATGCTGCTCCAGCTGCTGGCGGATATCTTCGCGGGATAAATACTTCGATGCTTCCACTACCGATCCTCTGCCAATGCTCAGATAACTCTCTACCTGCTTCACACCCGGCATCATCCTGATTTCATCCGTATATGCCTTCATTAGCTCGATGCTGCGCGACTCCTCATAAGAGGCCGGAAGCTCCACCGCCACAACGATCGAATTCAATTCACGTTCGTCATAAGCCTGTATGAGCAGGTCGTGACCATAACGGGATTCATAGGCGGGGGGAAGCACTTCGGCTGCGGGGATCGCGATATTCATGTGCCTAACAGGATAAATCGCCAGCAACAGTAAACCGATCGCTGCGATAGAGATGGTTACAGGATGCGCCATGACAAATCTGGAGAGCTTTCTCCACATACCGGAGGTCTGCCGTGCCCGAAGCGTCCGGTATGCGGCAGGGAATAGAGGGAGCGTTTCTATACGCGGGCCCAATATTCCCAATAATGCGGGAAGAAGCGTGTTACCAGCCAGCACCGATAACAGCACGACGGTAATGCCCCCTATGCTGAAGGAACGGAAGATCGGCAGGTCTATGAAACTCATCGCCACAAAACCAATCAACACAGCCGCACCGGAGAACATCACCGCTTTGCCGGCGGTTGCGCAAGTGACAGCCAGGGCAGCTCCCACATCTCCGCTCCGTGCCCGCATCTCTTCTTTGAAGCGGCTTACGACCAGCAAAGCATAATCGATACCCACGGCCAGCCCCAGCATCGTTACAACATTCGGAAGGAAATTGCTGATCGAACCGTCGGCCAAAGCGACGAAATATAGGATTCCCATCGTGACCACCACGCTGGCAACACCGGCTAACAATGGCAGAATCGCGGCAGTCAATGTTCCAAATACGACCGCCAGGATGAGCAAAGCTGCGGGAATGCCTACCATCTCGGCATGGATGATATCGCTTTTGACGGCTTGGTTCATGTCGGCGAAGATGGCGGTATTCCCTGTTATGTAAGTATCCGCTCCCGTGATGTCCGGAACCGAATCTCGAATCTCTTCAAACTGCTTCAAGGCTTCCGTGGAATCCAGATCCAGCAGCACCGTCACGGATACGATATGGTCCTGGCCTGCCTTATGAGCTGCCATATTCATATAAATATCCCTGACATAGGGACGGGCTCGCAAAGGCGCAAGCTCCGTCAATATTCGCCTCTGCGCCGTGCCTGCCGTCAGATTCTCATCGTGCTGACTGACTACGACAACATCCAATGAGGCTGCCGACAATCCTAATCCCTCTTCCAGCTTCTCAATCCCGATCTGGGCCGGACTATCCTTCGGCGTAAACCCGTTGTGCTCCAGAATGGACGGCAGCTTAAACGCAAACGGAAGCAGCCCGCAAAACAAAAGAAGCCAGGTCACAACAATGGCTTTACGGTAGCGATATATCTGTCGCCCCCATGTATGCAGCAATGTTGTATGGCTGTTACGTCTCACGAGTCAACCTCCTTAAGTGTAAGTTTGATCTATGGTGCTCGTCCGATACCAGCGATCATAATGGCCAGCGTTTCCGACAAATCCAATTCGTAAGGTGCAGTTAGCGGTGTGCCTTCGGCATCCGTTAATACGCGGACAACGGGGCGATGAGGCACATGTGCGTGAATTTTGGATACCACTCCACTCTCACCCGTATGCAATTTCACGGTGATCCCTGGAGGATATATCGCTACCCGATCCCGAAACATGGCCAGGAATGACTGTTCATACAGTGTTCCCGAGCCTGCATACATCACCTCTACCGCTTGATGCGGCAATAAGGCAGGCTTGTACACCCGCTGTGTTGTCATCGCGTCGTAAGAATCCGTAATCGCAATCCATTTGGCGTATTCATGGATCTCCGATCCTTTCAAGGCTCTGGGATAACCGCTGCCATCCAGGCGCTCATGATGTGACAAGGCGCAATGCGCTGATAACAGGGGAATGTTGGGTTCATCTTTCAGTATTTTGAACCCGATCTCCGTATGCTTCTGAACCTCGCGAAATTCTTCTTCACTCAAACGTCCTGGATGATTCAGCAGCTCCTGGGATATCCTCGTCTTGCCGATATCGTGAAGCAATGCCCCCAAGCCCAGCACCTTCAGATCCTGCCGATTATACCCGTAAGACACACCAAGAACCGTTGAATACAGACATACGTTAAGAGAATGACGATACAAGTTGTAATCGTTCGTATTCATATCGGTCAGCAGCACCATGCCCTCGTCATGATCCGATATTTCATCCATAATAGACTCCATCATTCCAGAGAACGTTTTGCCTAAATGAAGGAAGCTTCCCTTCAGAGCAGCCTGGCTCTCCAGGGTCTTGAAGCTCGTCCGAATTGACTGGATCGCGTGCAGCCGAGTTTCCTCGGTCAACAACTCCGGAACCACGATATCCTCCGTCATCGGTTCCTCGATATAGACATACCCGAGTTCCAACGTGCCCAGACGGCGGATCAGCCCTGTTGTCAGCTCCACGCCTTCGGCAAGCAGAATTAAACCATCGCTATTATATATTCTTTTACCAAGAACCATCCCCGGCCTCAACGCGTTGATAGGTATAAGACGCAAAATCCGTCACTTCCTCTGCTATTCTCAAACTTGTGTGGGATATAGCGTCTAGTCTTCAGTGGATCACGATACGAAGAAGCCGGATCTCCTCCTTGTGTCTCCTCCTGCTTAATGCATGATAAACAGCCAAAAAACGGCAGCGAGAACAAAACGGTAGATCGCAAAATGAGTAAGCCTTATCTTCTGTATGAGCTTCATGAAGGCCAAGACGACAAAATAAGCGACAACAAACGAAACGATAAATCCGGCAAGAAATACACCGATCGTATCTAAAGTAAAATATCGATAAGAATCCAGCAATTCATATCCGGATGCAGCACACATAATGGGAATTGCGATAATAAACGAGAAGTCGGCCGATGCCTTATAGCTCACACCGCTAAGCATCCCCCCGGAGATGGTGGATCCCGAACGGGAAAATCCCGGCCATAATACGGATATGATCTGGTAGACGCCAATCTGAAAGGCCTGTTTATATGTCAAGTCATCCAAATCATGCGATGTCACTTGAACTTTATGTTTATTGTACCATTCTGCAAAAATCATAAAAATACCGCCGGCAACGAGTGCAAACAACACGGTCTGTGCATGGAACAGGCTCTTGATGAAATCCCTCGCAAAGAAAGCAACCAGCAGGGCCGGTGCAATCCCCAAAAAGATATGAATCAAATTCAATCGTCTTCGAGGCATCTTCTTGGTCAATGGTTCACTTCGACTCCAGCCGAGCAGATTCAAAATCCGATTCCAGTAAACAATCGCGATCGCCATAATAGCGCCAAGCTGAATAACAACCTCAAACGTCTTCATGATCGGAGTTTGATCGTCGTAACCGAGCACCTTAGCCGTCAAGATCATATGGCCTGTGGAAGACACCGGAATGAATTCGGTCAGTCCTTCCACAATCCCCAGTATAATGGATGTGATAAAATCCATGATCCTTCCCCTCCTTACCTTTGTCCTCCTCATATGTATGCTCGGCCAAAGGAAGTTAGTCGGGGATTGTCAGGATAACCAGCGTGGAATCATGGACTCTTCAAGCGAACCGGGCCTCGAAAGCTCACTTCGCAGCAAGTCTCTAATAAACTCCGGCAGCATATATACCGTGTCCTTACCAAGTGACAACGACTCATATCCGATTTTGAAAGTGAACATGTCGAGTGTTCCCACCTTGTATTCTCGCTGCAGCTCTAGCGGTTGTCCCTTCATGGAGATATGCGTGATCTTGCGATAGGGCTCTCCGTTCTTGTCAAAGTGAATCTTCAAGCCATCGACAGCCAGGCCGCCTAATATATAACCGCGGAAGCCAAAGCCCAGTATCTTCTTCCCGCTGAACTCCTGGAGCAGGCTTTCCTCAAGTGCTTGATAAATATGTTCTCCGCGCAGCTTCACGACACAGGGATTAATCGGGGACGGACACAGGCCATGGAGCATGCCGGTACTGATCTCACCCTCCGGCAGCGGTCCTAGCAGCTGCCCCGAGTTCACGATAGAAAAATCAGCATCCGTATGCTGCAGCACTGCCTGAGCCAGCAGGTTCGCAAACGGCGACTCCTCCTCATAGTGAATGGGCAGACTACGGTCAATAACGGCTACGGCCTCCGTTAATTTCTCCCTTGCCAGCTCATGGTGTTTCATGATCGCCTGCTCTACGATGGGTTCCATCAAGTTTTTATCCACGGGCAGCAGACTTCCCTCTATACAGGTAAAGCGATCTTCTGCATGATCGCGCTGCACGCCAAGGCGACCTACGTATTGTCCGAACTTGCCTGCACCGCACACGGCAGTCTTCCCAATCATCAGAGGCTCCTCAAGGATGTGATGGGTATGACCGCCTAGAATAACATCAATCCCCTCAACATGTTCTGCTAATCTTTTATCAATCGTTAGTCCTAAATGGGATAAAACGATCATGATATCACACTGGCCCTGAAGCGCTCGCACTTGCTCAGCAATAGCCTGCACCGGATCTCCGGCTTCCCAGCCTAACAATTGATAAAATCCTGCAAAAGCAGCCGTTGCGCCGGTGAGCCCGATTCGAATGCCTTCTCGTTCCAGGATCACATGCGGCTTCATCCATGAAGGAGGTTTACCGCTCTTTGTCTCGCTTATGTTGCAGCACACAACGGGACACTGCAGTCCGGCGTATACACTCTCCAGAACATCATACGAAATGGTGAGCCCTTCGTTATTGCCAATCGTGATGGCGTCGTATCCTGTCAAATTAATGACATCCACATTGGCTTGGCCCATCGTGCCTTCAGTTTCCACCGATGCCCGGTCCATATGATCACCGATATCCAGCACAATTGCCTTATCACCGGCAACCGCCTTTTCCCGGGAAATAAGTGCCGCCACATTACTCATCATTTCAAAATGGCTGTGAATATCGTTGGTATACAATATCGTCAGCTTCTGCTTGTTGCTTCCTAACCCCATCTGGCGGCCCCTCCCCATGTTCGTTATTCCATAATTTCCGGTCTTACAAGCATAACATTTTAGCGAAGAATATGGTATATTGTAGCCCATAAGAATTACGAGGTGATGAAGAATGTCAACAACCATTTCTATATTATTATTTGCAGGATTAGCTGATCGAATCGGTACAGCTTCACTTACATTTAACGTACCGGGCTTTCCCCTTACAGCCGGGGAATTGAAGCTGCTTCTTAGCGGGGCTTATCCTGATGTCCAATCCCAGATTTCCACGGCTTTCGTTGCGGTCAATCAAGAGTATGCGTTATCGGATCAGCTTATTCAAAGCGGTGACGAGGTAGCTCTGATTCCACCTGTGTCCGGCGGTGACGGAACCGCCCCGCAAGACTCCGGATCCAGGTCCTCGGCAGATGGGAAGTGCTCTATATCCTACGACCAGCTGTCCGTAGAAGCAACCATTGCCAAAGTTCATGATGATAATCATGGAGCAACGCTTTCATTTGTAGGAACAACGCGAGAGATGAGCGGCCAGATGCGAACGGTTACGCTGGAGTATGAAGCATATATCCCGATGGCGCTAAAAGAGATGCAGCAAATATGCGCTGACATTTTTCGACAATGGCCCGGCACGCAATGTGCGATTTCCCACCGTATCGGTACGGTCGGTATTGGAGAAACCAGTGTTGTTATCGCTGTATCCTCCCCGCATCGGAATGCATGTTATGAGGCCAGCCGTTATGCCATCGAACAATTGAAGCGATCCGTCCCAATCTGGAAAAAGGAGATCTGGGACGATGGTTCGGAATGGAAAGGACCGCAGACCGGACCCTGGGACCCAACCGTTAGGTAATAAGTCATGATTACACATTGTAAAACCATAATTTTCTTGCTAAGATAGTTTTGATCTTTTTACTTATATAAGGGCAAGAGGTGCAATGATTTGAGAGTACATGTCACGGACCTGATACCCGGTGATCAAATGCAGGATGATGCTTACAACACAAACGGCGTTCATGTTCTACAAAAAGGAGCAACCCTTCGTTTAGAGGATATATCCAAGCTATTGCAGCACGGTATCGATTACATAGAAATAAACCCACGCAAACTGTCCGTATCCCTCGATTCATCATCTGAAATTTCAGATTCATACAACAAGGTTAAACCCCATTTCAATCTTGCATTTGACGGGTGCTCCACCTTATTTACCGAAGCGTCACAAACCGGTAAATTCAATGAGTCCGTTGTGGATGATGTTTTCAAACCCTTAGTCGGCTCTCTGAATGAGCATACGGATGTGGTCTCCTTGCTTCTGCTTTTTAATGGCAAAGACGATTATACCTACAGGCACTCCATTCAAGTAGGAATGTTATCGTACTATATCGCGGATTGGATGGGTTACTCCGACAAGGAAGCTTATGAAATCGGCAAAGCGGGCTATCTCCATGATATCGGCAAAAGCAAGATTCCAAGGAATATACTGGACAAGCCAGGGAAGCTGACTTCTGAAGAATATGAGAAAGTGAAGCTGCATACCATCTATGGTTACGAGATGATCTCCGAATCCATGGAAGATAAGGTCACCGCTATGGTCGCACTCCAGCACCATGAACGGGATGATGCTTCCGGCTATCCACGAGCACTCCGTGCAGACCAGATTCATCCATACTCTCATATTTGCGCTGTAGCCGATGTATATAGCGCGATGACAACGAACCGGGTCTATCAATCCAAGCAGCAGCTGTTAACCGTACTTCGGGAGCTGTATCGTCTTAGTTTCGGTAAACTGAACGGCAAGCCGACGCATGCCTTCATCCAGCAGATGCTGCCGAACTTTATCGGTAAAAAGGTTCTGCTGACGACCGGCGAATCAGGCAGTATCGTCATGAACAATCCTTCGGATTACTTCCGTCCGCTTGTGAAGACTGAGGATCGATTCATCGACCTCTCCAAGGAATATAATACCGAGATCCAAGAGATTCTTCTGTAACCGGCGTTTTCGCCTAAGACCCCTTATGAATAACTCATATAGCCGCCAGACTAGTGTGCTGGCGGTTTTTTCGTGCGTTTTTGTGACATTTCTCACATCATCTCACTCTTGATTTCTGGCAAAATAAAGGCGTATCCTATCGAGACGAGCTCACGCAACTATAAAGGTCACAATGAATCAACATAAAATAAACAATCCAAGCATCCCCAGCATAAAAAAGGGGCAAACCACTCGTGCCCGAGTGATTTGCCCCCTGTGTATATAAGAACTATTTAGCCGATACTGCCTTCCATCTCAAACTTGATGAGTCGATTCATCTCAACGGCATACTCCATCGGAAGTTCTTTGGTGAATGGCTCGATGAAGCCCATAACGATCATTTGCGTAGCTTCAGACTCGCTAAGGCCACGACTCATGAGGTAGAACAATTGTTCCTCGGACACCTTGGATACGGTCGCTTCATGCTCCAGCGTAATGTTGTCATTCTTGATCTCATTGTAAGGAATCGTATCAGACGTCGATTCATTATCGAGGATGAGTGTATCACACTGGATGTTGGCTTTCGCGCCTTCTGCATTGCGACCGAAGGAAGCCAGCCCACGGTACGTTACTTTACCGCCATGCTTACTAATGGACTTGGATACGATCGTAGAAGTCGTGTCCGGTGCCAAGTGAATCATTTTGGCTCCCGCATCCTGATGCTGGCCTTTGCCTGCTACAGCGATGGACAATACCATCCCTTTTGCACCGCGACCCTTCAGGATAACAGCAGGATACTTCATTGTCAGCTTGGAACCGATGTTGCCGTCCACCCATTCCATCGTTGCATTCTCTTCAGCAACGGCACGCTTGGTCACGAGGTTGTAGATGTTCGGCGCCCAGTTCTGAATGGTTGTATAACGAACGCGCGCATTCTTTTTACAGATGATCTCGACCACCGCACTGTGAAGCGAGTTCGTGCTGTAGATTGGCGCTGTACATCCTTCTACGTAGTGCACGAAGCTGTCCTCGTCGGCAATGATCAGCGTACGTTCGAATTGGCCCATGTTCTCGGAGTTGATTCGGAAATACGCTTGCAGCGGAATTTCACATTTCACGCCTTTTGGAACATAGATGAAGCTTCCGCCAGACCATACCGCACTGTTCAAAGCCGCGAATTTGTTATCCGTCGGAGGTACGACCGTTGCAAAGTACTCTTTCAGAATCTCCGGATGCTCTCTAAGAGCCGTGTCGGTATCCATGAAGATAACGCCTTGATCCTCTAGATCCTTTTGCATATTGTGGTAGACCACTTCGGATTCGTACTGCGCGGATACGCCCGCCAGGAACTTCTGCTCCGCTTCGGGAATACCCAACTTATCGAAGGTTTCCTTGATCTCGGCCGGTACTTCCTCCCACGTCTTGCCTTGCTTCTCGGAAGGTCTTACATAATACTGGATATCGTTGAAATCCAGCTCGTCGAGATCGCCGCCCCAGCGAGGCATTGGCATTTTCTCGAACTGCTCCAGTGATTTCAAACGGAATTCCAGCATCCATTCCGGCTCGTTCTTGATTTTGGAAATTTCCGTTACGACTTCACGCGTCAAACCTTTGCCAGTTTGAAAAATAGCTTTGTGCTCGTCACGGAAACCATATTTATATTCTCCAATTTCTGGTGCCTTTTTAGCCATTTAACTTACCTCCCTATCGATCTATTGATTCACTTACTTCGCGTCTATTCCTTTTCGGAGTGCGTTCCACGCAAGAGTTGCGCATTTAATGCGTGCAGGAAACTTGTTAACACCGGATAGGGCTTCAATATCCTCGTACTCGTCAAAATCTACAGCCTCGCCTTTCATAAGGGAGGAGAACCGATCCGCCAGACTGATCGCTTCATCCAGCGTTCTGCCTTTTACAGCGTCCGTCATCATCGAAGCGGAAGACATGCTGATGGAGCAGCCTTCCCCTGTATATTTGGCATCGGCTACTACGCCGTTCTCTACCTTAAGCTGCAAGGAAATGCGATCTCCGCAAGTCGGATTGTTCAAATCGATGGTTACTGCATCGTCTTCAAACTTGCCGCGATTGCGGGGGTTCTTATAATGATCCATGATGACACGTCTGTACAAATCGTCAAGTTGCATCGCCAAAATACTCCTTTGTCTGGATTAAGGCGCTAACTAATCGATCAACGTCCTCTTCTGTATTATACAGATAAAAGCTCGCGCGTGCCGTAGAGGATACTTTTAACCAACGCATAAGCGGTTGACAGCAATGATGTCCTGCACGAATCGCAATCCCCTGTGCATCCAGCACGGTTGCCACGTCATGCGGGTGAACGTCGCCAAGGTTAAATGTAACGAGGCCTACTTTACGCTCACGGGGACCGTAAATGGAAATACCTTCGATCTCGGAGAGGCGGTTCATGGCGTAAGCCGCAAGCTGCGATTCATGCTGCTCGATGGCATCCATTCCGATTTCCTCCAGGAAATCGATGGCAGCGCCCAAACCGACAGCCCCTGCAATGATAGGCGTCCCTCCTTCAAACTTCCAAGGGAGCTCCTTCCAGTTCGACTCGTACAATCCAACATCATTGATCATTTCTCCGCCGAATTCGATCGGCTCCATTGATTCCAGCAGCGCCTTCTTGCCGTATAATGCGCCGATACCTGTTGGAGCGCACATCTTATGGCCGGACAAAGCGTAGAAATCGCAATCCAGGTCCTGGACGTCCACTTTCATATGCGGTGTGCTCTGCGCACCATCCACCACAATGACGGCACCGTGGCGGTGCGCGATTTCCGCCATTTGTTTCACGGGATGTACAACGCCCATCACGTTGGATACGTAAGCGATGGCTACAACCTTGGTCCGTTCGGTAACGAGTGCCTCTACATCTTCGACACGGATCGTGCCGTCAGGCTGCAGAGGAATATATTTCAGCGTAGCGCCAACGGCGATAGCCGCCTGCTGCCACGGTATGAGATTACTGTGATGCTCCATTTCCGTCAGGACAATTTCATCCCCAGGACCGCACACAGAGCGCGCGTAGGACGAAGCTACCAGATTTAGGGCCGTCGTCGTACCGCGGGTGAAAATAATTTGCTCCGAACTCTCGGCATTAATAAAACGGGCAACCTTCTCCCTGGCTCCTTCATAAGCATCAGTAGCACGGCTGCCGAGTGTATGAACCCCGCGGTGTACATTGGAGTTCTCCCACTCGTAGTACCGCTTGATAGCATCTATGACCACCTGCGGCTTTTGCGATGTCGCGGCATTGTCGAGATATACCAGCGGATGTCCGTTGATCTCCTGATGAAGAATGGGAAATTGCTCACGGACAGAGGCGATCATTGTCCCAGCTTCCTTTCAACGAGCCCCTGCAGTTGGTCGCGAAGTCCCTCAAGCGGAATTTCGCTGACTACCGGAGCCAGGAAGCCGTATATAATCAAGGATTCTGCTACGGTACGCGAAATACCACGGGACATCAGGTAGTAAATTTGCTCCTGATTCACTTGTCCTACGGACGCTGCGTGTCCAGCTGTTACATCATCCTCGTCAATCAACAGAATCGGGTTCGCGTCACCGCGAGCTTTCGGGCTGAGCATCAGCACACGCTCGGTCTGTTGTCCGTCCGCCTTCGTTGCACCCTTCTCGATCTTGGTAATTCCGTTGATGATGGCTTGTGCCTCTTCGCGCATAACCGCACGGGTAATCATCTGGGATTCGGAGCTCTTGCCATAATGCTTCGCTCGCGTGGTGTAGTTGAGCTTCTGGGAGCCGGAACCTACCGCGATGACTTTTGCATCAGATGTCGAGCCGTTGCCCTTTAGGATACTCATGGTATCGCTAGCTGTATCGCCATTGTTCATTTCACCAACGATCCACTCGATCGAAGCGTCATTGTCCAGCATCGCACGACGGAATGTAACATCGGTTACTTCCCCAGCCAATTGGTGAACGGAAGCATAACGCACCTTTGCGCCATTGTTGGCGAATACTTCCACCGCTCCGTTATGGGTCAACGGTGCTGCCAGAGAATCCGATACGTAGTTGTCTACATAAGTGATCTGACTGTTCGCTTCAGCTACGATCAGCACATGCGGAGCAAATGTTGCTTCGGCATCATCCGTCAGCATCACCGCCTGCAGAGGTACATCGACCTCCACATTCTTAGGAACATAGAGGAACACCCCGCCGTTCCATACGGCAGCATGCAGAGCGGCCATCGAATGCTCGTCATTCTTAAGCGCTTGATGCAGATAAGGTTTAACCAAATCCGCGTGTTCTTTAACCGCTGTTTCCAAATCGGTGAAGATCACGCCTTTGGCGGCAAGTTCCGGAGCCAGACTTACATATACGGTTCCCGAGTTGCGTTGAATAACCAAGCCGCCTTCTCTTGAACCTTCGACAAGTTTGGCTACCTGTTCTGGCAATTCGTCAAGGGAAGCAAGTTTGTTGCTCTCTTTATATTCACCATAGCTTTGGATGTTCCAGCGCTCGATGCGTTGTTTCTCCAGCTTGGGCAGTTCCAACTGGCCAGCCAGTTCCAGGGAAGCCAAACGGCTGTCTGTCAGCCAGGCCGGTTCCTGTTTACTTTCGGACAATGCCTTCAGAGCCTCAGCGTTGACCGGAAGAATGGTTTGTGTAGTCATATCGTTTCCTCCTCCCGTCTATTTACGCGTCTTGACCTACAGTTTCATCAGTAATGCCCAGCTCTTCCTTAATCCAGTCATAACCTTCTGCCTCCAGGCGCTGTGCCAGTTCAGGGCCGCCGGATTTTACGATACGTCCTTGCATCATCACATGAACGTAATCTGGGGTGATATAGTTAAGCAAACGTTGATAGTGGGTAATAATCAAGAAACCGCGTTCCTCGGATTTCATGGCATTGACACCGTTCGCCACAATTCTCAAAGCATCGATATCAAGACCGGAGTCGATTTCGTCAAGCACGACGATTTTCGGATCCAGCATCATCATTTGCAGGATTTCGTTACGTTTCTTCTCACCACCGGAGAAACCTTCGTTAAGGTAACGGTGAGCGAACTCAGGATTCATCTCGAGCTCCTTCATTTTGCCTTCCATTTGACGAATGAACTTGATCAGGGAAATCTCATTGCCTTCACCCCGGCGTGCGTTGATGGAACTGCGCAGGAAATCGGAGTTCGTAACGCCGGCGATTTCGCTTGGATATTGCATGGCCAGGAACAGACCTGCGAGGGCGCGCTCGTCAACTTCCATCTCCAGCACGTCTTCATCGTTAAGGAATACTTTACCTTCTGTAACTTCATATTTAGGATGCCCCATCAACGCGGAAGCCAAAGTACTTTTGCCTGTACCGTTTGGTCCCATGATGGCATGAACTTCTCCGCCCTTCATCTCAAGGTTGATACCTTTAAGGATCTCCTTGCCTTCGATTGTTGCTTTCAATCCTTCAATGACAAACTTGGTTGACATATTAGATTCCCTCCGTTGAATAGGTAGTGTATTGTTGTCCTATATGATAACAGGATTGGACGCCCTGATTTCATAAAACAAAAAATAATTATTTATTTATAATCATTCTAAACTGATTATCAATGATTCTCAAGCCATTTTATAATAAAATATGACGTATTTCAACCGGACAAGCGTTTTACAGACAACATTCAGACAACCGTAACAATTAAAAAAACAGGCATGACCGATAGACCGGCCAAGCCTGTTTCGTTCGCCCTATTCCCCTTCCTATCTGCTAATGCTCCTGAGAATCATTACTGCATCCGGCACCGGCGTTTATCGCGCGTTGACAGACGGTGCTCAGGTCAACATCACGAGCTAAGGCACACGGCACGGTAACCCGCAACCTTAGCTCTTGCAAAATTCAAGGAAAGAACAGGCATCACTCTGTTGTATTCACGCTTTATCCAAGGAACGAACGAAGCATCCACATATGCTTCTCAAGATCAGCCTTAAACCCGGTGAACATGTCCGCTGTTGGCGCATCTCCGGCTTCCTCAGCCATTTCAATACCTTCCGCCAGCTCCTCAGATACGGTTGCAAAGTCCTCAATCAAAGCTTGTACCATGCCGCGGGTATCCTCGTTGCCCGAAGCCTCCTGGACTGTCGCAAGTTCCAAATATTCTTTCATCGTCGCAGCAGGTTTGCCTTTAATCGAGAGCAAGCGCTCCGCAACCTCATCCATTTTAAGTGTAACTTCGTCATACAGTTCTTCGAATTTAACATGAAGGGAGTAGAATTGCTCTCCGGTTACATACCAGTGATAATTGTGGAGTTTGACATAGAGCACGTTGAAGTTCGCAACCTGCTGATTCAACAATTGCTCCAGACTTGCATTCTTCGTTTTTCCTGCAGCTTTGCCAGATGTAGTTTTTGCCATGGTTAATCCCTTCCTTTTCTATATGAAATGCACCCTGTACTGCGTCAAAGGAACATTCGGCAGAGCGGTGTATACCCATTGTAACTGGTACCATCTGCTAATGCCATTCCTTCCTTAATATATGAGTACATCCTGTGCTGGGGCGACTATTTATAGTTTACCCTTAGGACTACAAGGCGAATCAGTTTAAACAAACCTTTCGTCTTGCCAAAAAATTATACAAAATTCGCGAAAAAACGTTATACTAGGTAATACCAAGCAAAAAAGTTGGCTTTGTTTTCTTCTATTATATTTGGGGGTGACCATCCATGTCTGCATATCATCCGCTGAACGCGGAAGAAGCTATACAATTAGCTAAAAGTATACCCGGCCGGTTCCCGGACCATGCCCAGCTCGAATGCCACGAAATCGGCGACGGCAATCTCAATCTGGTGTTTCATGTCACCGCCAAAAATACAACTGATAGTATCATTATCAAGCAAGCTGTTCCTTATGCAAAAGTTGTAGGCGAATCCTGGCCGCTGTCTCTCGACCGAGCCCGCATCGAACGTCTCGCGCTGGAGACAGAGTACTCCATTTGCCCCGACCTCGTGCCCAAAGTATACGGTTATTCGGATGAGCTCGCCTACACGGTAATGGAAGACCTGAGCGAGTATACCATCATGCGCAAAGGCCTGATCGAAGGCAATGCCTATCCGAAGTTCGCAGAGCATATTGGCCGCTTCATGGCCAGAACCCTGTTCTACACGTCGGATCTGGGGATGAACCAACAGAAGAAGAAGGAACTTGCCGGCCGCTTTGTCAATCCGGATTTATGCAAAATCACCGAAGATTTAATCTTCGAAGATCCATACCGCGAATCCACCAATAACAATTATGCGCAGAGCATCGCCGATGAAGCCGAAGCCCTCCGTGCCGACCTGCCGCTTCACTTTGAAGTCGCGCTGCTTCGGGAGAAGTTTCTGACTCACGCACAGGCTCTGCTGCACGGGGATCTGCATACAGGCAGCATCTTCGTCACGCCGGAATCGACCAAGGTCATCGACCCGGAATTTGCTTATTTCGGCCCGATGGGATTCGATATCGGTGCGGTCATCGGCAATCTGCTGCTCAACTATGCGGCGCAGCCGGGCTGGAGTCAGGACGAGCATACGATGGCGGCCCGGGAAGCCAGACTCCTCGAGATGGCAAGCGACGTGTGGACCCACTTCGAGAACAACTTCCGCATGCTGTGGAACGATGATCTCTTGGACGAAATGTCCCGGACACCAGGTTATCAGGACCATTATGTATCACAGATCTTGAAGGACACCGCAGGATTCGCAGGCTGTAAAATGATCCGGCGCATCGTCGGATTGTCCCATGTTGCGGACATTGACACCATAACCGATGATAAAGCCAGAGAAGCTGCGCAGCGCAAAGCGCTTGCTATCGGCAAAAATCTCGTGCGTCATCATCGCAGCATCAAGTCCTTTGAGGACATTTTAACTTTGATCACACAAGCAACTACAGGAAATGAGGTATCGATATGAGCGGTATGACTACCAGCAATGCCAGCACCTACGAACCGCTAAGCTCGGTTTATTGGGGAGGAGACCATCTGGTCCTACTGGACCAGCGTTTACTCCCGGAAGAGATTGTCTATCTCCAGCTCTTCACACCGGAGGAAGTCTGGGAAGGCATTCACTCCATGAAAGTCCGCGGCGCGCCGGCTATCGGCATCGCGGCAGCATTCGGCGCGGTCCTTGGCGGCATGCAGGTTGAAGCCAGCGATAACGAGGGATGGCTGCAGCAAGTCGTAAAAACTTGCGCTTATCTCGCCACTTCCAGACCGACGGCCGTCAATCTGTTCTGGGCGCTGGACCGTATCAAGCTTGCGGCTGAGAAGCTGGCAGAATCGAAACTGGATACGGCCGGACTGAATGCATCGCTGCTCGCCGAAGCCGAGGCTATTCGGGCCGAGGACGAGGATGTATGCCGCCGCATCGGCGAAAACGCGCTGCCGTTCTTCAAAGAGGGTATGGGTGTGCTTACCCACTGCAACGCGGGCGGACTGGCGACTGCCAAGTACGGGACCGCACTGGCACCGATGTACCTCGCTCATGAGCAAGGGATGAACATCAAGGTGTTCGCCGATGAGACAAGACCTGTCCTGCAAGGCGCGCGTTTAACTGCTTTTGAACTCCAGCAGGCGGGGATCGACGTGACACTGCTGGCGGATAACATGGCCGCCATGGTCATGTCCAAAGGGTGGATACAAGCGGTGATCGTCGGTACGGATCGCGTTGCCGCAAACGGCGATGTCGCCAATAAGATCGGAACGTATGGAGTAGCGGTACTTGCTAAAGCTCACGGCATTCCTTTCTACGTGGCGTGCCCGCTGTCGACGATTGATCTGAATACGAAGACAGGCGCCGATATTCCGATTGAGGAGCGTCCTGCGGAAGAGATCACGGAAGGTTTCGGCAAGCGCACAGCGCCGCAAGGCGTGAAAGTGTACAACCCTGCCTTCGACATTACGCCGAATGAATATGTGACAGCAATCATTACGGAAAAAGGCGTCGTGCAGGCTCCTTATCATGAGAGCTTAAAAAGCTTGTTCGAATAGCCGCCATATCCGAATGTTTTATGGCATCATAAAACGGACAAACGGCCCTCCAGCCGTATTGTCCGTGTTTTTTTGCGGTTTGCATGTTAGTGCATTTAGAGTTGATACTTTCTTATCTCTAAAAAAAGAGCGATCCGCACGGGAATCACTCTTGTAACGTAAGGCATACATGACTCATAACATGCGTAGGATCGCATCCTTGCCAGCCAAGCCAGGATGAATGCCCCATTTCTCCGCCTCCAGGGTTACCGATTCCAGCGGCGCCTCCAGTAGCTGCTCCAATGTGCGAACCCCTACGGCTCTTCCTGCGATAATCTTGCGGTCCGCAAGCTTTTCGTTAAGAAGGCCCACATCGAGTGCACCGCACATAATATAGCCGCGGGAAGTGTATACGGCCAGCAGCGTTGTTTTCGGAAGCTGTACCTCGACGCCCATAACAATATGTCCTTCAATATCGATCGGCAGTAAAGTCACCAATATCAACAAACCTCCCCTCGCGTCGGCTTAGAATTATGTTTATTCTTTTGCAACCGACATGGTGCGAATGTCTCTGATATTATGCATTCCAACCTACGTATATGGTGCGAATGACTCGTAAGTCAATAGAATAAAGATGAAATACATATGACATTAGGACTATTATTATTCGAAAATTATGGTATATTTGATTCAGTAGAAAACATGTGAAAGCTGGTGAATGATAAAAGCTATGAACACAATTCCTGTCACCGATGATAACGGCTTTTTATTCAACGTTGATATTCTGGTCAAGAGTTCCTCCAACGCACTGGCTTTGCAATATTTGCTAGAAATGCTGAACGACAAGGCTGAAGTCGTCGATTTCCGGGTTAAGTCCGGAATGGAACTTGGAGAAATTATCAACACCTTGGTTCAAGCCAAGAAAGATTCCGTTATTAGCAAAGCTTCCGGGAAGATGGCTTCTGCCGCTTCTCAGAAAGAGAAACCTGTGCCACCTGCGACATCCTCGCCGGAAAAAAAGATCGCTGCAAGCGTACCCCCTGTCCAAACTCCACTCACCGGAAGTGATCCTTTCGAATGGATTAAAGTATACAGTAAGGACAATCGCCTTGTTCGCCTGACAACCAACCGCCACGGTAAGCAGACAAGTCTGCCCTGCCGGATTCTCAACTATGATGAAAGCAATTTCCTGGTCAACGTTTATCATGTCGATGAGAAACAGGTGTATACCTTCAAGCTCAATGAAATTGACGAATTCAGCGTCAGCTGAGTCGGTATCACATCAACGGAATCCATTTTTAAAAAAACGGCTTCGCCGCCCCATAAGAAGGGATCGGTGAAGCCGTTTTTTTAACATCAGGCATTTTTTCGGGAGAGCGCCGAAGACATCAGCATCAGCCAGCCCACGATAAAGGAGACACCGCCGATCGGCGTGATCGCCCCAAGCCACTTGATGCCGGATATACTTAACACGTAGAGACTTCCGGAAAATATGACGGTTCCCGCGATGAATAAAGTCCCTGCCCAGAACAGCTTCCGGGATTCGCCCAGAACCTTCGCCACAATCCCCGCAATCAGCACCGCAAGTCCGTGAATCATATGATAATGAACTCCGGTCTCATAAATGGCAAGTTCGTCCGGCGTAATCTTATCCTTCAGCATATGGGCACCGAATGCCCCGATAGCGACAGACAATGCCATCAGGATCGAACCCCATACAATGAATCTACGACTCATGCCTTTTCAACCCCTTTTGTCAGTGGACACCCGTGTCCTTATGTAATCAAATTAAGTTTAACGGATTCGAAGAAGCTTTTCCACCGGCATGCAAGCGCTTTGGACTTGATTTCAGGGCCATTTTGTGAAAGATTAATAAGGATGTCTTTTTATTGAAGACCCACATGTACCTATTAGAGAATGAATTCTTAAGTTAGGAGCGATTAAACACATGGATCAACAATCACCTTCCTCCCCATCCGAGGACCAAGGTTCACCCAAACGACCTAAAACCACATTTATTCCACCCGAGGACAGAAAAAACTCTCGCTTCGGCATCGCCTCATTCATACTGTCGATCGTGACGCTGCTCGGGTATATTCTACTCGGCGCACTCGGCACAACGATGATTGAGCCTTACATGACGGAGAATGGACCAATCCTTGAACCGACTCAGGAAACGCTGGAAGCGATGACCACGCTGGCGGCCGTGTTCATCCTCGTCATGGTCATTAATATCGTCGGCTTGGTGCTTGGCATTGTAGGCTGCTTCTCCAAAACGCGCAAGCGTGTCGTCGCCGTCATTGCTACCATTGTGAACGGCGTAGTCATTATCACCATCGGAGCCCTTTTCCTATTCGTATTAAGTGCTTAAGGAGCACCACTTCGAGACACTTGCCTGATTCATCTTTAGGTTAAGTGTCTTTTTCATGACAAACCCGGATTCATTACTCACATATCGCTCTTTCTCCCGAATATAATGAATTACTACAGCCGAAAAGACGGCAACCGAGTCAAGGCTGCACTTGGGAGGTGACTGTCCATGCAAAATGAAGACGCTCTGTCGTTTGTCGTATCCCGTGAAGACTGGTCGCTGCACCGCAAAGGCTATCAGGATCAGGTACGTCATCAGCATAAAATCCGTGAAGTCATCAAACGCAACCTGCCCGACCTTATTACCGAGGAAAACATTATTCTGTCCGACGGAAAGCAGATCATTAAAGTTCCGATCCGGAGCCTTGACGAATACCGTTTCATCTATAACTACCAAAAGCAAAAGCATGTCGGTCAGGGCGACGGTGACAGTCAGGTTGGGGACGTCCTGGGACGCGACCCTTCGTCAGCCCAGCCCGGTAAGGGGGAATCGGCCGGCGATCAGGCAGGGCAGGACATCGTGGAAACCGAGGTCAGCCTGGAAGAACTGGAGAATATGCTGTTTGAGGAACTGGAGCTCCCGCTGCTGCAGCCTAAGGATAAAGAGCAGATCGAAACAGAATCCATCGTTTTCAACGACATCCGCAAAAAGGGCATCATGTCCAACATTGACAAGAAGCGCACCATCCTGGAGAATCTGCGCCGCAATGCCAAAGACGGCAAACCCGGCATCCACGGCATCAGTCCGGACGACCTGCGTTACAAGACTTGGGACGATACCGTCATTCCGGAGTCCAATGCGGTTATTATCGCCATGATGGATACGTCCGGGTCCATGGGCTCCTTTGAGAAATACTGCGCGCGCAGCTTTTTCTTCTGGATGACCCGTTTCCTCCGCAAACAGTACGAGAAAGTAGAAATCGTGTTTATCGCCCACCATACCGAAGCAAAAGAAGTGACCGAGGAAGAGTTCTTCACGCGAGGTGAAAGCGGCGGAACCATATGTTCATCCGCTTATCAGAAGGCGCTTGATATTATCCATCACCGTTATCCCCCTTCCCAATACAACATTTATCCCTTCCACTTCTCCGACGGCGATAATCTCACGTCCGATAATGAACGCTGCGTCAAACTCATCGGCGAGCTGCTGAAGGTAAGCAACATGTTCGGTTACGGTGAGGTCAATCAATACAATCGCAGCAGCACGCTGATGTCAGCCTATAAGAATATTAAGCTGGACCAATTCATGTACCATGTCATCAAAGACAAAGGGGAAGTGTACGAAGCACTCAAAACCTTTTTTCGTAAACGGCAAGGAGCCGCCATCTAATCCATGTACTATATTATTCAAAGGAAAATCATGGATATTTAATCATCCAGACATCGGAGGAGGTTGGGACCTCCTCTTTCTTATGGCCTGCAACGATACAGCTAACAGTTCGTTACCGAAGAAAGGATATACCAAACATAAAGGCTTGTCATTTCAAATGAAAAATCTGTCTTATTATTGACATCACAATGTAGCCGTAGGTTCATTTTTTTGTCACCTTCTGTTTTTCCAAGGATGGTAGTATTAGCTATGACATCTTGTTGCAGGATATTACAGGATTCGATATGCGTCTCCTTAATTTAAGATATCCTCCTATAAAGGAAAGGGAAGGTTTACCATGTTCCAAATGACACATTCATTATTCAGCACCCAGACGTTTGAGAATATGTCCTACATATTATCGCAGCAGCTGTTACAGGGCGGCATAAGCGCAGATCCTTCGAAAGGAGCGATCTCCCGTGCCAGCATCAGATAAGCCACGTTCACGCTACATGCCCGGTCTCGATGGGCTTAGAGCCCTCGCCTTGATCGGAGTGATGGGATACCACTGGAGTTTTGGTTTTGCAGGCGGTGGTTTTCTCGGAGTAAGTTTATTCTTCGTACTGTCCGGGTATCTCATTACGGATATTCTCGCATCGCAATGGCATCACCAGCGCCGGATCGATCTGAAAGATTTCTGGATACGAAGGTTCCGGCGGCTCCTGCCGGCCATGCTGCTCATGCTATTCATCCTTGTGGTATGGGTTACGCTGTTTGACCGATCGCGACTGGCTACGCTCCGAAGTGAGGTGCTCGGCGCCGTTACATACATAAGCAACTGGCAGTTTATTTTTCAGCAGCAATCTTATTTCGAATCATTTGGCCCACCTTCTCCACTGGGGCATTTCTGGTCGCTTGCCGTGGAAGAGCAGTTTTACTTACTGTGGCCTTTGATCATGTTAGCGGTTCTCAAGCTATTCCCCCGCAGGGGACAGCTGTTCACTTTCATTGCTGCCGGAGCCGCGATTTCGGCTTTGGCCATGGCGGTGATCTATCAGCCGGGAGATGATCCTAGCCGGGTCTATTATGGAACGGATACCCGAGCGTTTGGTCTGCTCATTGGAGCTGGGCTGGCTGTCGTATGGCCCAGTTGGAAGCTGTCCACCCCTGTATCAAGGGCTACCCGGCGCAGACTCAATGTGACAGGCGCCGCGGCAATGCTTATCATACTCTCCATGATGTGGCAGGTGGACCGTTACGATTCGTTCCTGTATCAAGGAGGCATGTTTCTCTTCTCTCTTGCTGCCGCCGTCCTCGTTGCGGTGTTGGCGCACCCAGGAGCTTCGATCAGCCGCTTGTTAAGCTGGAAGCCCCTGTTATGGATAGGCGTTCGATCCTATGGAATTTACTTATGGCATTACCCGGTGATGATCCTGACCTCACCTGCATCCGGTGCAGCCGATCTGAGTTTGCCTCAGGTTGCACTGCAAATCGCGGCAAGCGTTCTGCTGGCCGCCCTATCCTGGAAGTATGTTGAAGAGCCGATACGACATGGCGGACTGAAGAAATTATGGTTTAAGGCCCGATCCATTCGGCGCCGTTCGACTTCGATTTCGTTAAGAGGCTGGGTCGTTTCGATAAGCTCGCTAATTCTAATCGGCGTTTTTTGCTCGGGGATGATGAGCAGTGTATCCTCTGCGAGAACGGTAGGTGATATCGCTGCCATGCTAAACCTCGATGATCCTGCCCCGGAAGAACCGGACCAGACTGAAGGTGGAGAGGCCGGAGCGATGGAGCCACCACAAGGACAATCGCCGCTTCCTGCAGACACGAACGGGAAAGTCCCCCCGCCTCCTACCGACGCGAAGCAGCCTGGTGTTGTGAAGAAGCCAAACTCCGATGAAGAAGCGGATCAACTGCCGATTCCGGATGGAGCAACAGGGTCTGGCAATGACGATGCTGGCGGGGACGAAGAGCCGGACCATCCTGTTGGAAATGACGTTGACAACAAAGATGAGCCAACCGACGCAGGGAACGGAAGCTCCGATAAGGCTGATTCCGGGAAAACAATCCCGGATCAACCGAATGAAGATAAAGCTGATAAACCTGGTGAGGATAAGGCTGATAAGCCAGTTCAATCCAAGGACTCGGCAGGCAAAACGACAGGCGGAAAGAGCAATCCTACGAAGCCAACGAGTAAGCCTCAAAATCCTCCGGTATCCAAGTCCGCCATCACGGCCATTGGGGATTCGGTCATGCTCGGGGTCTCCCCTTATCTGGAAAAATCGCTGCCTGGCATTCACATCGATGCAGTGATAGGCCGCCAAATGCGTCAGGCCGATGACCTGATTCCCGTTATGAAAGCCCAGAACCGGATAGATGGCGGCATTATCGTCATCGGGCTGGGAACCAACGGCGCTTTCTCGAAAAAGGATCTGGATTCTCTTCTGCGTCCGCTGGATTCAGCTAAGCAAATTCTGCTTATCAACACACGGGTTCCACGTGATTGGGAACAGAACGTAAACGGCATGCTGGCAAAAGCGGCTGCCCAGAACCCGAAGGTTACGTTGGTGGATTGGTATTCAGCCAGTAAGGATCATCCGGAATACTTCCGGTCTGACGGCGTCCATCTGGAGCCGGAAGGTGCCGAGGCCTACACGTCCATGCTGCTTCAAGCTATCAAGAAATAAAGCGTTTATCCTGATTCTTGCCATCATTCATTCTCATATTGTCGACCTGATCTCATCCTTCTATGAGACAGGTCGACTTTTTAGTTATATACGTAATCGAAAAGCAGCAATATGATATAATTCGGTTACTTAATCTCATTATTTCTTAATAGAAGGCGGTGTCCTGGTATATGAACAATATCGTGACAATGAAATGGCTGCTGGCGAGACTCTATGAACCGGATCTGGTCATCGTTGACTGCCGTTTTGCCCTCGGCAAGCCGGAAAGCGGCCGAACCGCTTACGAGGAATCGCATATTCCCCGTGCCGTTTACCTTGACTTGGAGAAGGACCTCTCCTCTCCTATCACCCAACATGGCGGACGCCATCCTCTACCGGACCTGGATCAGCTTGCACAGCGTCTCGGCCAGTCCGGTATTCAGGAGCGCAGCCGCGTCGTCATCTATGACGACCAGGGCGGAGCCATGGCCAGCCGTCTATGGTGGCTGCTGAAATATACCGGGCATGAACAGGCTTATGTGATGGATGAAGGCTTTACAGCTTGGAAGAATGCCTCGTATCCTATAACGGGTGAACAACCGATCGTCATTCCGGTACCATATGAAATCAACCTTAAGCCCGATAAATTGGTCCTCGTAGATGAGGTGCGCGAGGCTTCGCAGCATGGTAACAAAACGCTCATCGATTCACGCGAACCACGTAGATATGCCGGAGCCCAGGAGCCTTTGGACACCAAGGCCGGACATATTCCGGGGGCGGTGAACTACTTCTGGAAGGGGGTCCTGGACACCTCTGGACATTGGAAGGATGCTGGCGCGCTTCGCGAGCATTTTACCGATATCCCGCAAGATGCCGAGATTATCGTATACTGCGGCTCCGGCGTCACCGCTTGTCCGAACGTGCTTGCCCTGGAAGAAGCAGGTTACGGCAACGTGAAGCTGTATGCGGGCAGCTGGAGTGACTGGATCAGCTATCAGGAGAATCCGGTGGCGACTGGAGAGGAGTAGGAGCTAAGACAGATATGAATGATGATTACATCGCCACTAAGGTTGTATGCTTTGGGCGATGTAATAAGGAGAATGTAGATGAAAACATATATTGTATTTGGTGCTAGTAAGGGATTGGGAGATGCTTTTGTTAGGGGTGTGCCTCAGCGAGGTGATAAAGTTTGGGTGGTTGCTCGCAGCAGGCCTGAAAGTTTAGATTTAGAGGATGGCATTGAACGGGAATGGATACCAGCAGATTTGTCTGAGCTCCATTCATCGACACTGATTAAGGATATGCTGCAGAACGAAACATTGGATGTTCTCATATATAATGTAGGAATTTGGGAAAAAGAAGGTTTTGAGGATCATTATACCTTCGATCACGATGAGCCTGCTGACATCAGTAATCTTATACAAGTGAATATTACTGCTGCCATTGTATGCATTCAAGCGTTATTGCCTCATCTTCGTAAATCTAATGCAGGAAAAATGATTCTTATTGGTTCGACAGCAGGCCTGAATAATGCGAACAGCAGTCAAGTTTCTTTTGTTGCCTCAAAATTCGCTATTCGAGGAATTACAGAGGCTCTTAGAGAGCACACGAGAGAAGATGGTATTGCTGTCACATGTATTAATCCTGGTGAATTGGCTGCTGAAATTCCATATGAAGAAGGGGTTGATCGTGCCCTTTCTGCCTATAATGGGACACGTATTCCGCTCCAGGATATAGTTTCCTTAGTAAAATGTGTGGTCAGCTTGTCTAAAGCAGCCTGCGTCAAAGAAATCAATATTCCGGCGCTAATGGATACGAATATCTAACTATACCATATGATAGCTGTATGCCGGCAGCTCGAGCGATTGGATTTGTTATGTGGGGAACCCGGTGGACTGGGGACGCGTAAAAAGATTAAAATTGGAAAAAAGCCCGCAACTATAACGGGCTTTTTTCTAATTTTATGGCATCTGCACTTTTACATCAGGATCCCCGACAGATGCTCAAGAGCCATCGATTGTATCCGCTTCTCCTCGGCGATATTCTCATAGAGAAGATGCTCTTTGCCCGCTTCAGCCATTCGCTTGCGCATGGCGGCAATGCGGCCTCTTCCGGTATCGATAAACCGGAAGTCTACCTGCCGCAGGCAATCCATATCCGCCAAGCCGTCCAAGGCTTCCGCTTTGATCCTTGTAGGAATCTCCTTTAACATCAGAACCTCCAACCGATCCGCGGTCCATAAGTTCCCGATCTCCTGCAAGGATTTCATGTAATCCAGCTCAAGCTGCCGGAGATTTCGCATATGCGAGAAATCGCACAGGCGCTCAACTTTCGGCAGCGACAAGTGAAGGAAAACCAAATGATCCAATACCGCCAGGGCATCGATATTCGTCAGATTTCGGACGGCAGAGAGCCTCAGCATACTTATATTGGAGCTAGCCAGCACTTCCAGCGAACCGTTCAAAGTACAGCTGTCTATGGCCAGATACTTGATCAGCGGCAAATCCACGACAAAATCCAGCTGGTCGATCGGGCAGTTCAGGACCAGCGTATCCAGCCGAATGCAGTCCGCTATCGCCGATAGATCATCAAATTTGCCACTAAGCTCAAGGTATTTTAAAAACTTGTAATTCCGGATAAAGTCGAGATTTTGCGTTTTGGGCGAGCGTATCTTTAGAAATTCCATTCGATCCATTGCAGCCAGCCTATTCAAATCCTGTTGCTGTTTGAGATCCAGGTGCAAAGCAGCAACAAATTTCAATCCTGAAAGTGTCTCCAAAAATTCCTCCCTATAACGACCTTTCGCCTCTGCATGATAGATATGCAATATCAAGTCCGGACGCTTGGAGAACACCTGTTCATCCAGCTTCAGCAGATCTTCCGCTTTGTCTGCCCCAACAACAAAACCAATGGTTGCACGGTGCCTCAGCTGTTTAACGGCACTGTCCATCTTGTCCGTGCTCCAGGGAACCCCGCTCATCGATGCTGTCCACGGTTCGCTCATACCGCTCGCCTCCGTTCTTTGAAAATGAGATGGGAATTGTATATGAACAGGTCGATTCTAGTCTCCAGCCATCATGAAGGAACCACAATCTTCTTCAACATGCCCCGCACATGCGTCCAGTCTGCCGGAATCTCTTTATTGATCTGCTCTAATGAGGTTAAAGCGAATTCCTCAAGCCGCGCCTTGATATTGGAGCGGATGTAATCCTTGTTAGTCTTATGCTGGCGCAGCAGCCGTTCATAGATTTCCAGCAATCCGGGATCGGTGACCTCCCTCAGTGCCTGTAGTGCGGTATGCTGGACACGTACCTCTTCGTCCTCCAGGACACGAATAAAATCCGGCAGATAATTCGCCTTATCCGCTGATTTTCCAGCCAGATAAACGCTCTGAATTCGAAGTCTGTCCCGCATCCACGTTCTACCCTTTGATTCGACCCAGATAATAATCAAGATATTTCTTCGGTCTTCCCTGGAAAGCCCTATTCTTCCCGTATTGATAGGCTCGGTCAAAATATTGGAAGGCTTCATCATGCTGCTTCAGTTCCAAACAGACCATGCCGAGATCAATGAGCGGTCCGGTGTCGATACTGGAGCCTCTGGTTTGCAATGAAATTTCGCTCCAGGGTTTGGCTTGCTCGAACTCTCCCCTCGCAAAGTAAACACTGGAACAACAAGATGCGATCCAACTCGCAATCTCCCAGCTTAACTTGGGCTCAGGCAGCATGGACCACGCTTTCTCATAATATGTAAGAGCCTCGTCCAACTTCCACTCCTCTTCAAGCTCATTCCCCGACTCAACGGTCGCTACAATCTCATTTTCCAAGTCCGGGTTGTCGATTCCCAGCTCTTTCATTCGGACCCCCTCCTCGTAAATCTAGTTAAAATGGTACCAAATCATGGATAAATATTCCACTACGACGGGGAATCTTTTATTGATAGGCGTACCACCGCCGCTCTATTAATCCAGTGGCAAGAAGAAACTGCCCCTCCTGCTAGAAAAGGGACAGCTTCTTTTCAATCCTATATGAAACTTAAACAAGATGCCAAACTACCTCCGCGCATATCCAGCAAGTTTCTTGCTCACGCAGACCATGACTGCCGCAAGGCCAAGAAAATACAAGGGCATCACGATTAACGAGCCATTGTGAAGAAGACTCATGCCGCTGGTAATCAGGCTGACAACAATGTAGTAACCCAATCCGAAGATCGCTCCTGCCGTTCCGAGCACATCTCCATATTGGTTCAGCGCCAGACTAAGGCAATTCGGAATCGCCATTCCGATGCCGAGCAGCAGAATAAAAATACACGCTACCATTAACACCATATCCATTAAAGTGGCGTTAATTCCGCTAACAGCAAGAACGGTAAGGCAAAGGGCCCCGAGCATCGTAATGATCGTGCCGATCACGATAATGCGCTCAGCCTGGAGCCTGGTCAGCAGTTTCTTCGACAGCATCGCACCTAAGATGGATGACATCGCAACAAAGATACCGAAGAAACCAAAGCCGCCGGGGCTCATCTGAAAAAATTCAATAAAAATAAACGGGGCCTCGGCATAGTAACTGAACAATATGCCGTTGGTGGCTCCAATGAGAAAACCGAATCCCCATATTCTGGGGTCGGAGACCAAGCGCTTGGCCACGGAGAGGGTGTTAATCTTAGAGACAGCCTTTACCCTGGTTTCAGGCAGAGAAGTCCAGGTATACAACAAAATGGCGGCGCTCATCAAAACCAGCGTCAAGAACACTGCTCTGAAACCAAGAGATTGATCCACCCATCCGCCAATGAGCGGCCCAATGGCGGGCGTAAACGCAAGCGCAGCCGAAATCTGGGCAAACACCGCATGACGCTTGGCTCCATCGATACTCTCACGCAAAATGGTTTGGGTGACGACCGAGCCAGTGCTGGCACCAAAAGCCTGAATGAATCGGCTCACCAATAACCATTCGGCCGAACCGGATAGATAGCAGCCTAAGCTGCCTAATCCATAAACCAGGATGCCCCACAGCATAGCAGGACGACGTCCGATGGAATCCGAAAGCCTTCCCCAGCAAAACACTCCGAAGGCAAAGCCTAAGAAGTAAATGCTGAGCGTTAGTTGGATTGCATTGTTGCTTGCTCCCAATTGATGGGCAATGTCCGGTAATGAAGGTGTATATATCGTTTCACTAATTTGTGGGAAACCCACAAGGATAATTAATAACCATATGGATGGATTTGAGATTTTTCTTTGCACAGCTAACATCCCCCTTATCATTTCAAAAAATCTCTAGTTGGCTGGCAAAGAAATTACGGGATCGGGGGTTTGCATTTCGTTAGTCTAGTAAATGAAAGCATGAAAAGTCACCTTTTTTTTCTGAATAAGGGGGTAATATCTACCGAGAATTATAGCAGAATTGCAGGCAAAATGCGCTCTTGATTCTCCTCCCACGGGAGGCCTTATACTTTGAGCCAGGGACAGCAAGAACAGAAAAATAAGGAGGTTTATTTTTTTGAGGATTTGATTGCTCGTACTTGCATCACGATCAAAAAAGGGTGCCCTACCATCGCCCTGTATAATGACAAGACTCTGACGAGCACCTTTTATGTATCAATTCTTCTTAGAGAGCCATTCTGCCAATTCTTCCGTCTGGGCAAGAACGGCAAGCGGATCGTAATACCAGGAACGCTCCTCGGGCCATACATACATGTTTCCCTTCTTGACCGCAGGGAGACTGCCCCAAATCGGATCCGCTCGGAAATCTTCGATCGTACGCGTATTAGACGTCATAATAATGTAATCGCCCGCGTATTTTCCTATCATTTCAGCCGTTAACTCAGCCCATTGCTTCTCCAATATTTCCGCAGCCACCCCGCTCGGAGGCTTTCTTCCCAATGCCTGATAGACAGGCTGACCGCCACGGCCGAAATTATCACCGTACACCCAGGTTGTCTTCTCGCCGTCTTCCATAATGCTAAAGGTCGCATCCGCCGGAATCGCTGCATCGACTTTAGCTTTGGCTGCCGCAATGCGCCGATCATACTCCTCCAGCCAAGTTTTGGCTTCCTCTTCCTTACCAAATAACTCACCGAAATAAGTCAACTCTTCATGTGCATTCTTTAAATCTCCATATGGAATGACGATAGTGGGGGCGATTTTACTTAGCTGCTCATAGGTTGTTTCCCCATTGCCAGTAATGATGAGATCCGGGTTTAAAGCCATGACTTTCTCGACCGACGGTTTTCCGTAATCCCCGATATCCTCGATTCCTTTTAAGGATTCTTTAAAATAATAATTTTGGATGGTAAGCCCCGGCGCTCCAACCGGAATGACATCAAGCGCAATCAGGCTGCCCAAATATTCTTCTGCGACGATGCGCTTCGGACTCACCGGAACTTCGATATCGCCATTGACGGTAGAAACGGTTTTCACCTTGGATTCTTCCGCCGAATTCGTATCCAGCGCTTGCGATGAATCATTAGCTGCGGTCAATACGGTCTCCGTGTTATTTCCCTTACTTGTCTCTCCTGCTCCACAGGCACTGAGCATAAATGCCAGAAAGAGCACTGCGGTAACAAGAGTTACACGCCTTCTGCTTAAACTACGAAAAGAAAACACTTTATATCCCCCTTATATATCGATAACGATAATCATTCTCACATAAAACATTACCTCCTGTCCCCTCCAATGGCTATGCCTTAAAATGATGTCTACTCATGCAAATTTATGATGTCCTGTCAGCACTTTCATCAATTCGCTCAGCTGTGCTTGCGAGGAGATAGGGTCATATCCGAAGAATAATTCCGGTTGATTCAGAACATAGACTCGATTGTGCCGTACCGCATCCAAATGCCGCCAATCCGGTGATCTGAACAATGCTTTGACTCGCTCCAGACCGTGGGGATGGTTAGGTAATGACGTTATGAATATATGATCGGCCGCGTAAGAAGCGACCTTGCCGATTGCCGCTTCCACATATCCGCGGCGATGGAGCCCTTCATCCACCAGCCCGACAGGCGGACGAAATCCAATATCGTCGTATAGAATCTGGCTCCCTCTGCCAAAACTGCCGCTGAAGCAATAAGCTGTATCCGCGCAAAATTCCCAAACGACGGCGCTTCCCCGCTTACCAAGCACTCCATTGAGTACCTCATTCGAGTGATCGACCCGTTCGTTGTAACGCGACAGCCATTCCTCCGCTTCCGCATCTTTATCTATAACGGAAGCGATGAAGCGGAATTGCTCGCGCCAGCTCATCGTCTTGAACGGCAGATCCAGGACAGGCGCCAAAGCGAGCAGCGCCTTGTTCTCAATTGCCGAATCGTAGCTGATAATCAGATCCGGATTGGATGAAGCTATCGTCTCATAATAATGATCGAATGCAAGAGCATACGGGTCGAAACAATGGTCTGCACTCAGATGATTGCTGTATGGAGTCTGCTGAAGCCAAGGGGTATACACCCCCATCTCAGGCGTAACCCCAAGCGCCAACAAGGATGCCGTATGGTTTAGGTTCAATGCGGCGATTCGCTTTGGTTTACGTTTATAAGCCGTAGGAGACATGCCTACAGCTTCCTTGAATTTACGGCTGAGGTACAAGCCCTCCTTATACCCTACTTCCTGCGCCAGCGTATTTAAATCTTGCGACCCGGTCAACAGTCGTTCTTGCGTTTTACGTATTCGAAACAGGGTCAAGTATTCATTAAAGGTACGTCCGGTATGCTTGCGAAACTTGCGCGAGAAATGCTCCGGACTAACACCCGCCCTAGCAGCCATCTGCTCTCTTGTCAGATCTTTAGAGTAGTTCTCTTCCATATACTGCTGGGCTTGTTCCACCCAAGATTGTTGCTGTGAAGATGATCTGGATATCGTCTCCGCATGGATCTCTTGCAGCAGTTTAATGAACAGATGCTGCAGCTGAAAAGGCTCCCCGTGATCCGCAACTCCCCAGATGCTCTCAAGTTCTCCGGCCATCCGTAAAATCTCGGACGGAATATCATGAATCGGAACATTACATTCAAGTCCGTAAGATGTGCTGTCATCTACACATAAGCATCGATATTCCATGTAAAGCCCCCGTAAAGGCATTAATCTCATGGATTCCAGCTTGAGTTCCGTTAGGCTGCCGGAACCAAATACGCTTCCTCTGAAAACCGGATAGGATCGCTCATCCACATGCAGTAGGCCCTCTCCCTCCTGGATGATCATGATGCAATAGCCTTGCTCTTGATGATTTCCGCTGGCGCTCGGAATCTCTTCATCCAATCCCATTAAACGAATCGGCACGTGAAAAAAATGAGTGGGAAGTTTATTCGTTGAGGGTAGTGACACGGAACGACCTCCTTGATTATGATAATCATTATCAATTAATGTGATGTTATTATACCAGATGCTTGCTCCATCTGTTACGTTAAATCCATTTTATACGCTTCCTCCTTCCAAGCAATCATGGCGAAGCCCTATCTAAAACATTCGACTTGTGTGACGGGTTTCGCCGACCATGCCTGCCCTAAACCTGCATAAGCTCTCCACTTGCTTAAATGTGCTACGCTTAAATTAAGAATCACTCATTCCACAGAAAGGAAGTGTGCACGATATGATACTGAACCATCTTAATCTCACTGTCACTGATGTAACTGCGGCAAAGGAATTTTTGCAAACCTATTTCGGACTCAAAATCGGAGGCGAGCGCGGCCAATCGTTTGCAGCGATGTTTGACGATCAAGGGATGGTGCTGACCTTAATGCGGGGGACCGAGGTTAACTACCCCAAGACGTTTCATATTGGCTTTATTCAGGAAAGCGAAGCGAAGGTAAATGAACTCTATCAGCGTCTAAAGGATGATGGGTTCGATGTCGAGCCGCCACAAAGAGCCCACGGATGGACATTTTACATTAAAGCCCCGGGCGGGTTTACTGTTGAAGTTCTGGCCTAATCATCATCGTTACATGGGACAACGCCATTCCTCATCCGCTACACGCAAAAGCCCACGCATCACGCGTGGGCTCTTATGTTATGTCAGGCTTAATATAGCTCCCATGTCTCCGTGCATAATGCGGGGAAAGAATCCGCAACCCGCTCGCAGTCCTCATAGCCCAAGCTGCCGGAATGCGCAAACAAAATCGGATATTCTCCGTTTACCGGCTCTTCCCTCATATCGAACATATAATGGTTTCCGCTTCCATCCATCGCAAACGACACCGCCTTCGGCATATACTCCGGCAGCTCGTAAGCCAGGTTCATCTCCCTCAGGTCATCCGTGCTAAAGAACTGAAAAAGACGTTCTCCCTGTTGAAATTCCCCTCCGTTGGAATACTTCAATAAGTCCAAATAGCTTGCGGGGAAATTCCTCTGGGGCAGCTTCCAGCCTGCAGGATCGAGCGGCGTATATTGATCGTAAAAGGGAGACGTTTTGTGAAAAGGATTCACTTGTCTTCCCTTGATTTCATCCATTTCTTGGGCAGACAGCTCCGTATTCCACTCCTTAACAAAACGAGCCATTTGTTCACCGGTCGCGCCGGAACGTTTGTCATACGGGTGCTCAAAATTGATATTCCACATCTTGGCCTTCCTCCATCCTGGTACTTCCTGTCTTGGATCTTCTCCAATCATTATAATGGAAATATCGGAAAGAGGGAGCAGTCATTACAGATGGGATCCTCCACTGGCATCGATGCATTGACCGGTGATCCAGCGGCTGTCCGGTGAAGCCAGAAATGCTGCAATATCTGCGATATCCCCAGGCTCACCCCATCTTCCGAAGATTGAATAGCCGGCTCCGAATTGGAACGAGGCCGGGTCCTGAAGCATGGCGGCATTCATGTCAGTAGCAACGAATCCAGGCTGTATCGCATTGATCGTGATTCCGCGGGAACCTAGCTGGCTCGACAGGGAGAGGGTCAGCGAATTGATGCCCCCCTTCGTCATCGTATACGCAGGAATATTGGGCAAGGAGATTCGGGTTACCGCAGAAGATAAATTGATAATGCGGCCATCGTCTCGAAGGCGTGGGAGAGCCTGCTGAATCATGAAGAATGGCGACTTCACGTTCATTCGTATCACTTCATCAAAGCTTTCCTCCGTGGTCTCCTCGATGGTTTCCACTAAGCCGATCCCTGCGTTGTTAACCAGAATATCAAAATATGTTTCACCGGTTCGTGCTTTCAACGTCTCATCCAGCGACCCGTACAGGGCACTTATTCCATCCATGGAAGTAAGATCCGCCCCTACCAAGAAAGCTTTGCCTCCGGCCTCGGTTATCTCGCTCACGACCTCTTCCGCGGCCTCATGGTTCTTGCCATAGTGAACGGCTACCAACGCTCCTTCCTTCGCCAATCGTATCGCGATGGCACGTCCAATGCCTCGGCTGGAGCCTGTAACCAAAGCAACTTTTCCCGTCAATGTATTCATGTTCTCATCATCTCCTCTTCTTCTTTCACTTTTAGTTTTATCACAGGCCCCATTTCGAAATATTGCGCTCCTATTCTCGTCGTCCTCTCGATTACCCTATAAAAAACGCCCCACTTGTGAAAGGGCTAGAACGTAGGCATTTGCGTCGTCTCCTGCGCTCAGTGAATTAAAAATCATTTACATTCCATGTAATGATTATTATAATGAGAATATCAAAAGAGCTGCGCAACCTGTGTTTGCATAAAGCGATTAAAGGATGATTTTTTCCTTTAGTCGCTTTTTTTGTGAGCTTGTTGAAAGTCATGGAGGTATATCGTATGAAAAAAAGAGCGTTTGATATGATCATGCTGCTCATCGGGGCATTTATTTTTGCGCTGGCCGTCAATTTATTCGTCATTCCCAACGATTTTGGCGAAGGCGGCGTTACCGGGATCTCGATCATTCTGTTTTATGTGCTGAAATGGTCCCCGGCGCTGGTCGGCATTGTGATTAACGGGATTTTGCTGATTATCGGCTACAAGCTTCTGGATAAAAAAACGACGGTCTATACCATTATCGTTGTTGCCTTTCACTCTCTGTTCCTTCATTTGACGGAGAACTGGAGCATCGCTTCGGATGAGCCGGTGATCAATGCCATATTTGCCGGACTGTTTGCCGGCGTCGGGATTGGACTCATCGTCCGGGTGGGTGGCACAACGGCGGGTACGGTGATATTGGCCCGCCTGGCTAATAAATATTGGGATTGGAATATCAGTTATGCCCTGCTGTTCTTTGACCTGATCGTGGCCGGACTGTCTGTCTTTGTAATCGGGATCGAGAAGGTGATGTTCACCGTGGTCATCCTCTATATCGGCACCAAGGCGATGGAGTTCATTATTGAAGGCTTGAATCCCAAAAAGGCCGTTACCATCATCTCAACTCATCATGACCGCATCGCAATTCGGGTTACGGAGATTATGGATCGCGGGGTGACCGTGCTCCGGGGTTATGGATATTACACCGGTCAGACCAAAGATGTGCTCTACATCGTCATCAGTAAACAGGAAGTCTCCATGCTCAAAAAAATCGTCCGGGCCGAAGACAAAAACGCTTTTGTCACGATCCATGACGTACGCGACGTGTTTGGCGAAGGATTTATTGATATTTCAAAATAAGAGCGGACTTATCCTTTTATACGAAAAAAGATCGAAACAGCCGTTTGGGCAGGTTTCGATCTTTTTTATCTTTTTTTCATCATACTCAGCTTCATCTTCGGTTTATTAGGGAGACATATATCTTCCATACGCCAGCCCGAGATCTGTAATAGCATCATCCGACACGGATAGAAGCGAAACATTCTCTCCTTCCGAGCCCATCCATTGGACGCCCAACACAAAGCCAAGCTCCGTTTTTGCCGCAAAGAGAAATGAGAACATCTCCGGCCGCACCTCACCTTGATCATCCACTCTCCATGTAGAGCTCGGATCAAACTTCGCCGGATAATCATAATATAACCAGCCGCTCTCACGTTTCAGCGCCAGGCTTGCCAGCATATCATCACCCTGTCTGACGAATTGCACCAGATAGAGGGACTCCCCATCAGGAAGTTGAACAATGGGCCATGCCTTGTCTACTTCTCTCCCCTTGCTGTTCTTGATGTCCTGCAGCTCCTGTTCATTGATCTCCTCCGGATTTGCTGGTTGAATAGTCATTAAGGCATCCGTAGGAAGATGGCGCGTAGGGATGATAAAATAGGTGGCATTCGGTTCTGCTGCCCCTTCGCTCACCTCATACAATTGTCCAGCCTGATGGCTGAAATTCGGTGCGGTTTGCCTGCCGTTATCTTCCTCCGTCGCTGGCTGCGAGCCGGCATATTGAACCGGAAGCACCACGCCTCCCTGTCCCACGGCAATCAGCGAGGCTTGCTCATCCTGAATAGCCGCATCCGGGTCTGCCAACAGCCTATGCCCCGTCTCGTCGGCAAAAGCGAAGGTCCCTTCCTGTAAAGCAGCCACATCCTGGACCACCAAGGGCTGCTCATCCTTTATATTAGGCGCCGGCTTCACGTCCGAAACGGGTGGGGCGGGGGCCTGCTCCATCTCCGGATCCGCACATGCCGTCAAGGTACTTATTGCCAAAATAAACATCGCTGCCGATAACCTTTTCATGCCCTCAGCTCCTGTAATAAGATTCCAAGTCTTCCATAACCTCAGACGCTAAACATTCCGAAAAAGTTGAAGCCAATGTTCCTTTTATTTGTATTTTCCCATGACAAATTCGGATTATTTTTTGCATTTTAGCTACACGAAACACGGAGTTATGGCTTATTAACTTACACCAAATGACAACTTTATAGAAATATTTAATGAGTTCGCAAAAAACATTTTATTGGTAATACGGGGCAAGATTCTATACAATTCTTTTTAACTTAAAAATGCTGAGTGCAAACTTTTAATGTTTTAGTACAAATTGTCCGAGACAGGCTACCTTTCCCGCAAAACAGACGATTTATCACGCAATTCTACTTTAACGATTTGAAGGAGTGCATCGCAAAAGTGACTACGAATATTTCCGTTTCTTCACCCCTTACTGCCGCGAAAGACTATGTGGAATCCATCTATAACCAAGTGGTGGCTCGAGATCCGCATGAGCAAGAGTTTCATCAAGCCGTCCGTGAATTTGTAGATTCCCTCGTCCCTGTTTTAGCCCAGCATCCGAAATATCGGGAACACGGTATTCTGGAACGCCTTGTGGAGCCTGAACGAATGATCACCTTCCGTATTCCATGGGTGGATGATCAAGGCAAAACCCAAGTAAACCGCGGGTTCCGTGTCCAATTTAACAGCGCGCTGGGTCCGTACAAAGGCGGCATCCGGTTCCATCCTTCGGTGTATGCCGGTATCGTCAAATTCCTTGGTTTTGAACAAATCTTCAAAAATGCGCTCACAGGCCAGCCCATCGGCGGCGGCAAGGGCGGTTCGGATTTCGATCCGAAAGGCAAGTCCGATCAGGAAGTCATGCGTTTTACCCAGAGCTTCATGACCGAGCTTTACCGTCATATCGGACCTGATTCCGATGTGCCTGCTGGCGATATCGGTGTCGGCGCTCGCGAGATCGGTTATATGTTCGGCCAATACAAGCGGATCCGCGGCGGACATGAGGCCGGCGTTCTGACAGGCAAAGGCGTCATCTATGGCGGAAGCCTGGCACGTACGGAAGCAACCGGCTACGGTTGCGTCTACTTCGTACAGGAGATGCTGGCTTCGCAAGGCCTTAGCTTCAAAGACAGCCGCGTCGTGGTGTCCGGCTCGGGCAACGTCTCCATCTACGCGATTGAAAAAGCACAGCAGCTCGGTGCACACGTCATCGCCTGCAGTGATTCCAACGGGTACCTGTACGATCCGGACGGAATTAACCTCGAAACCGTGAAGCTGCTGAAGGAACGGGATCGCCTGCGGATCAGCGAATACGTCAAGATTCACCCGCATGCCGAATATACCGAAGGCTGCACGGGCATCTGGACCATTCCATGCGATATCGCACTTCCTTGCGCCACGCAGAATGAGCTGGATGAAGAAGCAGCGAAAACACTCATCATGAATGGTGTAAAAGCTATCGGTGAGGGAGCCAATATGCCTTCCACGCTGGAAGCGATTGAGCAGTTCATCAACAGCGGCGTGCTGTTCGGACCGGCTAAAGCCGCCAATGCAGGCGGGGTTGCCGTATCCGCGCTGGAAATGAGCCAAAACAGCATGAGAATGTCATGGACCTTTGAAGAAGTGGATGCGAAGCTGCATCAGATCATGAAAAATATCTACAGCAGTGCCGTAGATGCTGCAGAGGAGTATGGCGTAGCCGGCAATCTAGTGGCTGGTGCCAACATCGCAGGGTTTATCAAAGTGGCTGATGCTATGATCGCACAAGGTATCGTATAAATAAGAAACAAAAAGAAGCCCTACCGCATATGCGGTAGGGCTTCTTACAGCTTATAGAAGCTCGCTACGGAGCTCTTCAGCCGATTTTGGAGATAAGTATCCCAGCGGGATATCAAACACCGTCTTGGCGCCTTTCTGTCCCTCTCTGCTCAAACGATGGGCAGCTCTTGCATAAGACACCAGCACACTGGCCGTAAATTCCGGGTTGCTGTCAAGCTTCAGGCCAAATTCAACAATTTGTTTATTTCCGCTTCCGGTTACGCCGCTGCGAATGACAAATCCGCCATGAGGCATGCCTGCATGCTCAGCCTCAAGCTCTTCTTGCGTAATGAAAGTTACGGTTGTATCGTAATCGGCAAAATAGTTAGGCATCGACACAATCGTTTGACGGATCTGCTCTTGGTCCGCACCTTCTTCCGCTACGATGAAGCAATCTCTCCGGTGCTTCTCGCGCGTGGCGAGTTCCGGTGTTTCACCAGCACGGATTTGGTTGATAACCTCTTCTACTGGAACCGTATATTGAACGCCTGCCTTCACCCCGGGAACACGACGGATGGCATCCGAGTGGCCCTGGCTCACGCCTTTGCCCCAGAAGGTATAATCTTTTCCTTCCGGCAAAATCGCTTCGGCAAGCAGACGATTCATGGAGAACAAGCCCGGATCCCAGCCCGTCGAAATGACGCTGACACGGCCTCCGCCCATCGCTGCTTTGTTGACTTCCTCGAAAAACTCAGGGATTTTCGCGTGTGTGTCAAAGCTGTCTACCGTATTGAACATGCTGGCAAGCTGTGGCGTTTGCTCAGGCAAATCCGTAGCCGAACCGCCGCACAGAATCATAACGTCAATCTTGCCGATGTATTGCTCTGCCGCTGATATATGCTCGAAGCGAGCACCGGAATTGGCCGGCATTTGCTGCGGGTCTCTGCGCGTGAAGATGGCTACCAGCTCCAGATCCGGATTTTGCCCGATGGCTTTCTGTACGCCTTTGCCCAAGTTACCATAACCTACGATCCCTACTTTAATAGATGCTTTCAATGTAATCCTCCCTTTGTCAGAACCATTTCCCTGTAGCATGATGTTTATGTACCGCTTTAAAGTATAAGTATATAGACATCACTCAAATTGTAAACTATTTTATATGGACAGGAAATTGTTTCTATCTGTGTTATTCTTATTTTTCACCGTACTATCCGATAACTTGTACAACATTTCCTTCTTGATCCTTGATTTCCGTCTTCAGGACCTCAATCCGGATTCCTTGCAAGCCAGAAAGCTCGAAGGTGCTGACCTGCGGCAGCAATCGGCTTGAGAATTCACCCGCGGTTCGATCGTCCAAAACCAGGGTAACATCTCCGTCCTCCGCAGTCCAGCGGCTCTCTTCTCCCGGCTCAAATACGACCCGAACATCCGAACCTACAAGGCTCAGTTTCTTATCCTTCAGAATTCGGCCCTGAAGCAGCTTCCCGATAATTTCGGCCTGCTTGGCACCTATTTGTAATGTAGCCGGAGTTTTACTTAACCAGCCCTTCTTCCCCGGTTCAAAAGCCAGCTGGCTCACGTAGAGAAATCCGGTGTTGGAGCCCTCTTGTTTTGTCCCTCGGTCAACGGCTTCCGAAATCGACGGTACATTCAGGAACGAATCCCGATCCAGATCCGTTATATATTGCGGCATATAATCTGCACAAGCCTGTAATACGCCAAGCGTATTCCATGTCTGCATCGCCTCGAGTTCTTCACGTGTGATGCCAACCATCTGCAGGAATTCTACCCGACCATTCGGCGTATCCATCCCCGGCAGCTCGGGATCCAGGGTGAAGGCGAGTGCTGTCAATTGCGTATCGGCACCCAGACAGATCGGCCCATTGGCATCCAAATAATCTCCCGAGCGAAAAACATTCCCGCTGTTAAACACATATCTCCCCATGTTCTGAAGCAGATTTAGCGCCCACGCCGGTGGCTCTTCCTCTTCCTCCCCCTTAGCCAGCCTGAACGTCAATTCGAATCCGTAACCGCTCTCCTCCTGATTGTCCGATTCCTTGTCATACAGCTCGCTAAAGCCATAAGTAACCATATGCCAATGCGGACTTGGGGCATTTGACGTATAAGCGCTGATTCCATTCAGCGGATCGGGTCCTCCAAGGGCATAGGGAATTAGAGCCCCGTAATGTTTCGGCTCCTGCTCCCCATACAGTTTCAGCAGCTGCTCATCAATCGCGTCCCAGCCTGCGGCGTTTTCTTCATGTGTCATATCCTGTTCCCCCCGTTATCGTTTACCTCCATTATATAGGACGTATAGGGGAATGAAGAAGTTTCCAGAGAAGTGTATAATAGAACCATATCAACGAAGGAGCCTACATGTTCATGAAAAAAATAACGGCATTATCCGTAACCTTAACACTTTCAGCTTCAATTATGGTCTCTTCACTAACTTCGCTGCCGGTTTCCGTCGATGCGGCCTCAGCCAAGGAATGGATACAAATCTCCGAAAGGACGTCCTATTACGGTGAAGCAGCCAACGGCCAGCCCAATGGACGCGGTACGATCAAATGGGGAAATGTCAAACAATATTCCGGCGAATTCATTAACGGGAAGCGCACCGGAAACGGTAAATACATTAACGAATACCAAGAAGACGGTGAAACACATAAGGTGGTATACACCGGCCGCTGGAGCAACGACAAAATGGATGGCGAAGGCATCCTGACGCATAAGGTGAAATTGCCTGACGGGTCCGTCCGATGGAATCAGATCCAGAAAGGGACATTCCAGGCAGGTGCCTTCCAAAGCGGATACGATGTCACTCATGCCATCGCGGATCCCGACTACAACTTTATCTACAAGAAAGGCCAGGAATCGCTCGAAATCATGGGCTTCAATCAAAACATGAAGAAAGCCTGGGCCGCCGGAACGATGTTCAGCGTTCATTATAAAAACGGCACCATCAACAAAGAATCTTCGATTTTCCCTGCTAACTCGGCGGCTGAACAGCGTCAAAATGACGCCGCGATCCAATATTTCAAGAACATTCAAAACAAAGTGGCTCCTCACCTGGAGCAATTTGAAGCATTGTCCAAGCAGGTTCCATTAAAATAACCTGACCCAATACAATCGTCAAAGAACCCGGTAACTTGCCTATAGCAAGACCGGGTTCTTCTATTACCGAAGGAGCCTATCCATCACAATATCTCTAAGATGCAGGACCCTCGAGTACAAACTGTAACGTATAATGATCCAGCTTCTTCACCTCTACTTGATACCCCAATAAATCTGCCGTTTGCAGGAGGGGCATCATCGTCTTGCCCTCCGAGATATAAGGAGCATGCCGAAGCGTAATTTCGGCTGCGGCCGCTTCTTTCTTGCGATCCTCTTGGCTGCTCCACCCCCAAGCTTTCGTTGAATCTACCGTCAGTTCGGCGACAGAACCTTTACCCGATAAAGTTATTTTTCCTGCGTTATATGCCGCCGATAACCCGAGCGCTTTAACCGCTTCCTTCACGGGTACCATCAATTCCGTCTCATCCGGCATCTTCCGACTTGTAAAATGGACGGGTTCTCCGTTTTCGGTAATCCGTACCTCCACGCTTCGGGCTTCCTTCCCGACTATCAGCACTGTATCAACCTGTTTGGTTAACCGCTCCATGAAGGTCGCGGCATTCTCGGGGGTCATCTTATAGCGGGCATCCTGCAGGCTCACCGCTTGAGTAATCCGGGAGTTTATGTCCTGGGAATGATGAGAAAGATCCTTGAACTGCGAGAAGTCATACGTCCAGTCCACTTCGGCCTGGAAATCATATACTTGCGTGTTGCCGTAACGGTTCAGTTGCTGGAACATCCACGTCTTCATCTCCAGTTGATTGCTGTAACGGGCCGGGTTCGTGTCCTGCCACAGCTTCTGCCGCAGGATGCTGTATGGTGGGTAATAGACAATAAATTCAACGTCGGGATATGCCTCTACCAACGACAACACATATGTATTGAAATGATGCTGAACCTGCTCGATCGGCTCTTCATTCACGCTGAAATAGTATTCCGTATTTCGGGCCCGATCATAGGCATTCATCACTTGATCATTTCCGTATGACACCTCGTTGTGCCAGTTGTACAGATATTCGATATTTTGGGGAGTGCCTCCCATGAGTGTTTTGACGATCCCTCTCGCAAAGTTTTCATAGGCTGAATAATTGAACCAGTACTTATAGTCATTCCACCAGATATCGTCATACAGATATTCCGGAAAATAGTCGTCCGCGCCTTCATCCGGATTCTTCAGTGCAAAATAGTCCAGTCCCCACAAAACGGTCTTTACCTTCCCAGTCTGAAGCGCCAGAGACCCAATCTTGTACTGCTCATCGGCTGTCGATCCGCGCATGGATAACTTTAGCGCTTGGCCTCCCATCGCCTTTCCCACTTCGGACGGCAGGAAATTCTCTGTCATGGATGTACCGAGGATGATGGTATCATAGGGGTAATTGCGGGCTAGTCCCGGGTTCTGGTAGCGCTGCTCGCTGGTAAAGATCGGTGCGTACCAGGTCGCTTTGCGGTAGAACTGAAAGGGATCCAATACAAATGTCATGCAGCCGACCAGCAGTGCAACAATGAGAGAAGCGAGCGCAAACTGAATCAGCATCCTTCTCCCTGCCCTCCGATGAATACGAACGGATTGAGGAGCAGCGGCTGCGCTCGACTTGGGAGACGCCGACTTGGTGGCCGTTGATGTCGTTGGCATGTTGAACACCGCCTTTCCTAGAAATTAAAATACAAAAACTCGCTAATGCGGGTGATGTACATCAGAGAGATGACAAACAGAACCGCACATACGACGGCTTGTTTGAAATTCGGACGGAAGGAAACGGACAATTCCGAGGAATTCCGGCAGAGCAGCACAATCGGCGCGATAACAACAATGATGGCCAGCGGCTCTAATATGGCATCGTTCAAATAGAGATGAATGCCTGACAAACCGCTCATTCCCTTCAATAAACGCATAGCCTGTGCCCAGCTTTCCGCACGGAAAAAGACCCAGGTAACCGTAATGAACACAAAGGTGATCGTCCAAGCGAGAAGACGCGGCATCGCAATACCGAGCTTCCCCCAGAATCGGTGAATGACTTGTCCCACACCGTGCAGCAGGCCCCAGAACAGAAAGGTCCAGCCGGCACCGTGCCACAAACCGCCAATCAGGAAGGTCAGCACCAGGTTCCGCAGCATGATCGCTTCACCCCGGCGATTGCCTCCGAGCGGGATATAAATATAGTCCCGCAAAAAACGGCTTAGGGTCATATGCCAGCGCCGCCAGAAATCCTGTATGTTCAGCGCCTTATAAGGTGAATTGAAGTTCTGCGGCAGCCGAATATTGAACAGAAGCGCCGCACCGATGGCCATGTCGGTGTAACCGCTGAAGTCGAAGTAGAGTTGAAATGTGTACGACAAAGCAGCGATCCAAGAGTCAACGAAGCCTGCTGCTGTGTCAAAGCCCGCATTGGCATAGATCGCCAGTGTATCGGCGATGACCACCTTCTTAAACAAGCCGACGCAGAATATAAAAACACCGTTAGCGGCGTTTCCCCAATCCCACAGCTTCCCCCGAACCCGATCAAACTGCGGCATCATCTCGCCATGATGCAGGATCGGTCCCGCGATCAAATGAGGATAGAAGGTCACAAACAGCACATAATTGACGATATTGTACTCACTGGCCTTCCCTTTGTAGGCATCTACCAAATATGCGATTTGGGTAAAGGTAAAGAAGCTGATCCCAAGCGGCAGCGCCAGATTGAGGAGAGATACTTCCCACCCTGTTGCAGCTCCTATATTAACGAGAAAGAAATCGGCGTATTTATAGTAGATTAACAGCAGCACATTGCCTGCAATGCCACAAATTAATATGCCTCTGGCGCCTCGCCGGGAGAAAGAAGAGTCTTGGGAGTTGACTTGACGGGCTTGCAGCAACCGTCCGATGAAATAGTTGAAGGCAATCGAACCGAGAAGAAGAGGAAGATAGCTGATATTCCACCAGCTGTAAAAAAATAACGAAGAAAGCGCCAGCCAGCACTTGGCTGCCAGGCTATACCGAAACCGATTCAACCCAAAATATACGATAACCGTGATCGGCAGGAATATAAAAATAAAGGGATAGGAATTAAACAACATGCCGGGAAAGGCACCTCCGACTTTCTAAATTGACCATTCGTTAACGATGTCGATTCTTGGCGGTAATTTCTAAATAATATCATATATTTTACATTTGAGATATAATTTTCTTGACCACTAAATGATCCTTTATGTATAAAAGAGGCGCCTTTTAAGCGCCTCCATGTTACTCTACTCTTTTTTCAATTGCCAGGCTATCTCTACTGTGAACGTCCCTCGTTCAGCATCGTGATGGTCTTATCGATTCGCCGCTGACGGGTTTCCATCGCCTTAGCCCCCTCGATCGACAGCACCAAGCGGCGTTTATTACTGTAGGACAAACTATCGAAGTATTGTCGTGCCACCGGGTTCAGATCCAGCGTCGCGGAAAAATCCCCGGGTACCGTGATCTCGCGTGGCTCGGTATCAAGCTCAATCTGAACGGTCACTTCGTCACCCGCTGCAACTCCCGCTGCTTGCCGGTTCTCTCTCGCTAAGCGGCAGCATGAATACGCCGCCCATAGGGGCGATAGTACTGCGATAGGTATGCTTGCCGATGGTGACTGTAACTGGGGGTCTTCTGCCCAAACCGAGACCTTCCACAACTTCATCCGGTACCTGAAACCCTGTTGCCGTCTTACCGCCTAACTGTATCGTCGTTCGAAATTCCATTTTTGTATTCCTTCAGTTAAAAATCATGGGCTACCATGAACACAGCTTTATTGTGCCGTCCAGCCGCCATCCACAAGCAGCAAAGTGCCTGTCACAAGATCTGATGCCGGAGAGGCGAGATAAATAACGGCTCCAGCCACATCGCCAATGGTACCGATCCGCCCTGCCGGGATCCGTGCCAGGACGCCGTCGCGGAAATCGGGGGAGTCCAGTCGCTCGGCTGTTCCCGGCGTATGGATGAACGTAGGACCGACGGCATTGATGTTCACGCCACGGCTGGACCACTCCAGCGCCAGCACCTTTGTCAGCTGATTCACGCCGCCTTTGGAGGCGCAATAGGCAGCCCCTTCCGTAATCCCAACGACACTCACCTGGGAGCTGACGTTAATGATTTTTCCGTACCCCTGCTCCAGCATGATGCGGCCAGCAGCCTGACAGCAGAAAAATACACCCTTCAAATTCACGTCCATCATCTCATCCCAATAATCCTCGGTGATATCTTCCGCAAGCATCCCCTCTCCCAGACCGGCGTTATTGACCACGATATCGAGCCGGCCGAAATCCTTGGCTACCTGGCCAAACACGGTTCGAATCTGCTCCACATTCCGGACGTCCAGCTCATAGGCCTTGGCCTGACCTCCTGCTTGAGAAATTTCCTCGACCAATCGATCCAGCGAGTCTTTGCTTCGTGCCATGACGGCAACCTTGGCTCCTGCTGCTGCCAGCGCTTGGGCTAGTCCATAACCGATGCCTTTGCTGGCCCCCGTCACGATTGCGATTTTATCCTGAATGCTGAAATTAGGCTGCATATGTAATACCTCCATCACCTTAGATTCTATGTAGTTTCATTAAAGCATGATGGTTGGTCAGTCGCAATCGTTCCCAGCCCCCCCTATCCGATTAAGGCCTAAAGTACGTTAATTTGCAGCAGCAATAGAGGAATCTCTGCCCGTGGGCTAGAAATGATGAGAACTATAGCGATCGCTGTCTAGTATGGAGAGTATGGAGAGTATGGAGGAAATCCAAGTATGAGCGAACGATTATCTGAAGCGCAGCAACAAGCGATTCTTCATGTCGAATCAACAGCGGCGGGCCAACGAAAAGTCGCTTTGGAAATGACGGAACAAATCTTGCGGACATATGAACAAGACCCCGTAACGATCAGCTCGCTGTTAACCCATATCGGAAAATCTGCACGTGTTACGTTAAATTTCCATCCGGATCGGATAATGCCCACCGGACACGCTGTCATCGAATCCCTCTTGGCAGAAGGCATATATCATAACCAGTTCATCACGAGCGTGACGAATGGAAGCCGAACCGCCTACCCGGGCGGTGACCGCGACCAATGGGAACGGCTCCTGTTTGGCGGTGCCTACCAGCAGCCTGATGTGCGTAACGACGAGCGGCCGAAATACGGAGCACTCAATCTCATGAATTATGCCGATGGTGCATCTCCCCGCTTCGGTTCCTGTTTTTTGGTGCTATCCCCTAACCTATTGAACCGCTGCACCTTTACATTCGGTGACAGTCATGCAGGTCCTGAATTTGTGGGCACCATCCGTCAATGGGATTCGATTCTCGCTGCACTCTTGCATCAAGTTGAGACCACTGGCTCGGCCCTGGGTTTCCCGAATGTGGACATTCCGTCCATGCTGGAGCGGATTCTTCATCTGCCTTTATCGCATACTGGCTCCTACGGGCCCGTTGGGCGTTCCTTGGATGATTATATTGAAGCGCAAATCCATGGTGTCATCGACTTGTCCAGCGATGTGGAGGCCCTAGTGGCCGATCCGTCCTACCGGGACACCCCGATTGGCCAATTGCTCCATGCATTATGTGAACGGTATAACCTCACTTTGTTCTGGCACCCAGGCTTCTGCCTTGCTGTACAGGATGTTCCGGATGATTTCCGTGGACCCGTCATGCCGCCGCTCGCCAAACGGATCGATCAACGCTTTGGAGGCTCGCTGGGCATGCTGAATGCAGCCCTTATTGGCAAAGCCGCTGCTCAACTGCACCATGATCCAAGCGAATGGAGCGATTGGGGAACATTGGATGAAACCTTCCAGCATTTCAAACAGCTGTGGCATGTGCTCGTAAAGTATGGACATTCGTATCCGTATACACCAAACCGCTAAGCTGTATTTTTCCCTAAGTACGTGCATTGGCATGAGGGTCCGACTAAAGATAACCGGGCTAGCGATATCCGTGCAGCAACGGCTAGGTCTTTTGGGCGCAGCTTCTTATATATTGATTTTAGAAAGGATGATGACCGGATGGATTGGGTCCAGCGGATGAATGAGGCCATAGGTTATATAGAAGGACACATAACTGAGGAGATCGATTACGCTGAAGCTGCTCAGATCGCATGCTGCTCCGTGTACCATTTTCAACGCATGTTTCCGTTCATTACGGATGTTTCGCTGTCCGAATACATACGGAGACGCCGGCTGACACTGGCCGCCTACGAGCTGCAAAACAGCGAAATCAAAGTAATCGACCTTGCCCTTAAATATGGTTATGATTCCCCGGAGGCGTTCGCGCGTGCATTCCAGAACATGCATGGCACAACGCCGACTTCCGCACGCCAGACCGGCACCAAACTGAAGGCCTATCCCCGCATCTCCTTTCAATTCTCAATGCGAGGAGCTGCCGAAATGAATTACAGAATCGAAGAAATAAAGGCTTTTTCCGTTGTCGGTTTCAAGGAGCAAGTAAACACACAACGTGCCTATGAAGACGTTCCCCGCCTCTGGATGGAGGCTCAGGAGAAGGGCATTTTCGAGAAGCTATGGAACTATCGTGAGCAAGACCACTCGATCCGGGGAATACTGGGTGTTTGTGCAGACGGTGACTACGGGAGGAATGAGCATTTTGACTACATCATGTCCGTCGTATCCAAGGATACGCCTCAAGAACCGATAATACAGCGACATTTCCCTGCCGCCACTTGGGCCGTATTCGAGCTGGAAGGAGATCCGAGCGGAATTGCGGAGATGTGGAAACGTCTTTATACGGAGTGGATACCATCCCATGCTTATGATCTCGCGCCGCTGCCTGCCATCGAATGCTATCTTCCTCCGGACGAGCATAAGAACGAGTTATGGATTCCTGTAGTTAGAAAGGCATAGTACATTTCCGCTGAAGACGTGCACTTTTTTGCCAAAAAATCATAATAAAAGAAGCCGCAAATTCTGTGCAATACAGAGTTTGCGGCTCTTATATAGAAATTGTGCATCAAGGCTGTAATCTTGACGTTACTTGTTCAGCATGCGTCGCAGCACAACCACGGCCTCTGCTCGGGTGGCTGGGGCATCCGGCTCGAACTTCCCGCCGCTGCGACCGCTAACCAGTCCTTCGGCGTATGCGGCGGCGATATAGCCTTTGGCCCAGGCTGGAAAACTCGCAAGGTCTGCAAACTTGGCATCCTGTCCTTGAAGCGGTACTAAACCTAGCGCTTTGGCAAGCATGACGGTTAACTCCGCTCTTGTGATAACGCCTGCAGGCTGGAATCGCCCATCCTTATATCCCTGGATAATCCCTGCCTCTGCCGCAAGCCCTACCGCTTCCCTAGACCATCCTGGGATGTCTGATTCATCTTTAAACGTGTATTTGCTGTCACCCTGCAAAGCCAGTGCTCTAACCAGCATCACCGTAAATTCATCGCGTCTAATCAAGGAATCCGGCTTAAATATGCTGTTAGCGTAGCCTTTGACCAGCCCTGTGCTGGCCAGCTCGTCAATCGCTGCCTGAGCCCAGTGTCCTTTCGTGTCACGAAAAGCTTCCAGAGCCTGAGGAGGTTCAGGTTTGATCGGCGGCTCAAGATTTGGCACACTGCGAACAATGGTCAGGGTATACGTGTTCACCTTGCCACTCTCGGCGGTTACCTTAATCTCTATGACATTCTCCCCAGGTTTTAAGGAGATCCGGCCATCTTTATCCCAAGGTCCGGTGATTCTTGCCTTGCTATGAGCGGCCGTCAGATCGAATCGGATCTCTGACGCCTCGGTCTCGGCCCGATACGCGAACACGTTCGGCGAGAAGGCTGGACTCAGCTTCAAAGCATCCCCGGTTTCCCCAATTCCAATAGAGAATGTATGAAGCTGTGCACTATCCGAAGGAATCATCGGTGTAGTTGGGTTCGGATTCGCCGGTCCTGGATCAGGATCGCCTCCTGGACTTGGAGTTGGAGGCGTCGTAGGGAGCTGAAGTGTCCTCGCTGCTGCCTGGAGCGGTGCGCTTTCGTTCCCGGCATGGTCATACGCCTTTACTCGAAACGTATAGGATGTATTCGGCGTTAACCCACCAACTACGTAGGAATACGTGCTGCCAGTTACCGTTGCTACCGGAGTATCTGCGGTATCTTCGCGGTATACCCGATATCCTGTAACCTCTTCATCATCCGAGGCTTGCGGCCAGGATAACCTCATCGATGTAGTGCTAATGTCAGATATCATCAGTTGTCCGAAATCAGGCCATACCGGGGCTTCCTGATCCGGATCAGGGCCTGAATTCGGATCTTCCAGCGTCTGAGCCGTCGTCTGGAGCGGAACGCTCGCATTGCCGGCCCGATCATAGGCACGGACGCTAAGCGTATACGATGTGTCGGCCTCCAAACCGTTCATCTCATAGGAATAGGTGGCACCCGTCACGGTTGCTGTCGGCGTGGCATCATTCCCATTAAAAATGCGATATTCTGCAACCTCGTCATTGTCCGTGGCTTCAGGCCAAGACAGCTTGAGGGAGTCGGTGGATATGTCGGATGCAAGCAGCTCCGCAGCCGCAGGCCATAACGGCTCTTCCGTGTCTGGCTGCGGATCATCCTCGGTTATCGTGATAACCGCCTGGATTGGGGTACCAACGGCTGTACCTGGCACTGCAGCAATATTCAAATAAAACTCACGGTCATCTTCATGGATATCATCATTTAGAATTTCGACTTCAATCCATTTCTCAAGCTCTCCATCGGCAAAGGAGAGCGTTCCCGAAGCTGGCTTATAATGCTTGTCAGCCTTAGCGCTTCCATCCGCAGTGTTATAAGTGACAGCGACAGCACCGTGGCTGCCTCCTTCACGCATTACCTTCACCCGCAACTCGGCCTCGTCTTCCGAAACCGCATAATCAGCCGCTTCCAGCCTTAGCGTGCCCGGTTCGGGTTGCACAACAATTGCCTTATAGATATACAGGTTGTGATCAGAAGATACAATGAGATCCGGCATTCCGTCCTCGGCATAATCCCCGACAAGCGCCCGGTGTATTCCATTTCCCTGAGCCGCCAATTCGGTCTGCCACAGCAAATTCAACTGGGCTGACGCATACTCCTTGGAATACAATTCAACGCCTTTTCCCGTCGCAACGATTATTTCCGCTTGACCATCCCCGTTTACATCCTCTGCATAAACCTTTTGATTGCCCGGGACTAGAGAGTTCTGCTGAAGATTGTATGTATTGTCCCCTTGATTCATATAAAAGAAGACACCCAACATATCATTCAGAGCCAGAATATCGATGTGCCCGTCACCATTAATATCCGTTGAAACGAGATCCACGATATTTCCCGGTATTAGATGAAAGCTCTCGCTCCGCGTATAATCATTTCCCTTATACCGCTGCAGACCCAGCATCGGGCTTGCGACAACCAAATCCACCGTGCCAATAGCTCCATTCGTGATTGTTGTCGCTCTATTGCCGCCTGGTGTCAAAGTGATGGGGACCATAGTAAAACTTCTATCTGCGGCTACGTGAACAATGGTAACCTGATTGAAATTAATAATCATAATGTCTGTCCTACCATCCAAATCAAAGTCCGCAGCCACAATATCCTGAGAAAGCAGCAATGAAAGCAACCTCATATCACGAAAGGAACCGTCACCTTCCCCGTACCATATGAACGTCCCTGTTTGCGTTCCGATCAGCAAGTCCAAATGACCGTCCTGATCGTAATCATCGATTTCTAGTGAATGCGGCACCCCCAGAACCTGCAGGCTTTGTGGTGAAGGACCAAATGTTCCATCCCCCTGGCCATAGAATACATGGACCCACCCATCATCCGTTATGGCCGCAAAATCCAAATGACCGTCATGGTTGAAATCACCCGCCTTTAAATCTGTCACCTTACCGCCAAGCTGGGTGATCTCGAATTTATTCTCATAGTCTGGCACGGCCGCAAAGGCACTCGGCTGCAGCAGCAAAAGGCTGCATAGCAGTACCATCATGAATTTATAACCTTTTCGAATATTCATACATCTCCTCCCGTTCATCAACTTCAACTTCTAACCTCCCGTTCATGAAATAGACCTGTCCTTTATTGGTGTGCTCCGAATTCATTGTAAGACAACGCGTAAAACAAAAAATCCCCCTAAGGGGGGATAGAGGAGGTGGGAAATGGATACATCACATCAAATTTGAAGTTTATTCGTTCTCTTGGGATCGCTTAGCTTCTCGGCCTGCGCAATTGCCTCACTCAGATTGGCCGCATTCAGTTTGCTATAGATCCGCTTCCGATGCGTCTTCACCGTTTCATAGGTAACATTCAGTTTCTCTGCAATTTCCCTTCCGCTCAGATGATCGAGCAGTCCTTGAAAAACATCCATCTCCCTGGACGTTAACAGAGCCTCCAGCGGGGAATCCACCGATTCGGCCATTCCATCCGCTGCAGCCAGAATCGATCTGACAAATGAAAGAGAGGCGGAATCCTTCCCACGGTGTTGTCCCCGCTGCTTGGCGCGGATCAATTCGTGAAGCATTCCCATGACCGGAGCGCCCTCATCGAGGAATATCCGGGTGAAGTCATTGGCCTCCGATACCTGGAGCGCCTCTTCAAGCTGAATATGCGCTCTGCGCTGCTCCTCCCTGGACTGCAGCATCACGGCCGTAATACATAAGATTTCGGCCGCATCGATCGGCCTCATCTCACTCTCCGCAAGGTACAACAGCCGGTCCAGCAGCTCTTCGGCCTCCTCCCATCTACCCTGTAGAACAAGAACGCGGGCAAGCAGCTGATAGTCAAATAATTCAAAGACAGATACCCTGTCCCGGCTGGATAAATGGCACTGTTCACCCCAAGCCAGTGCAGGCGCCGGATCACCGTATTGCAATTGGAGACGTATGCCCTCCAGATGTAAAATTTCCATCCCTCGGGGAATGTCCATCCACTTCATCCGCCGCTGCCCGCCTTCAAGCAGCTCCAGGGCTTCAAACATATGGCCTTCGGCCGCCTTGAGCTTCGCCTGGAGGATCCAGCTCGCTACAAGATCATGCTCAGGCCGGTTAGGATTTTGACTGATCCACGTCATCGCCCTGGAAACATAATCGGCAGCCGCCGATAGATCATTCCAATAGTAGAGTACTTCCGCATGATTAAGATATAACTTGCCTAGAAAAATCGGATTCACAGCCTGATACACCTGTGCCATCTGCATGGTGTAAGGCGCTGCAATCGACCTTGAGGCATGGCCGCGACCGATTTTATAGGTTTTTACCGTGATCGGCTGCAGCGGCTTCTCCGGTTGGCCGAATATGATTTTAATGCCATTCGGAGCGTATCGCACGACCTGCTCATACTCCTGCTTGGCCAGCTTCAGATCATTCCGCCCAAATACCATTAACGTGCCGCGTACATAATGTGACATCGCCAAATATTCATGGTGCTGCACCTCGCTCAATCCCTCATAGGCTTCGGCATACCAGGCGTCCGCTTGATGCAGCAGCGCTTCTCCCTCAGAGATTTCCCCAGATTCCTCGGCAATCAACGAATTGGCATAGGAGAAAAAGAGAACCGGGTGCTGAAGCAAAATGTCGCTCGGAATCGCGGATAACCATTTTTGCAGATTCGACCATTCCCAATTCACGACGCGGGAAGTCATCTCGCTTAACAGCAATACGGCCTGTTCGTAATATTGACCTTGCAAGTAATACTCAACGGCTTCCTCCTCAAGGCGCTGTTCACAACACCAATCGCCGGCTGCCTTATATAACAGTCTCTTATTAACCTGTTCGTTCTGTTCAAGGCGTCTTAGCAAAAATTCCAAGAACAAATGATGAAATCGGAACCATTCTCCCTTATCATCCAGTGCCACGACAAACAGATGAGAACGTTCTATCGATTCGATTAGCTCGCGGCTATCCTCAAATCCGGACACAGCCATGCTTAAGGAAACATTCCAACGCTTCAGGATCGAGCATGTAAGCAAAAATTGCTTCATCCGATCGCCCTGAGCGGAGAATACCTCTTCGAACAGATACCGCTTCACTTCTCGGCTATCCCCTGCAAAATTATGGATAAACGACTCTTTATTCTCCTGCCGCCGCATCGCAATGGATGCAAGCTTAAGCCCGGTAATCCATCCCTCGGTTTTTCTGACGAGCACGGAGGAGAGCTCCGTGTTCAGCGGCAAGTCAGTATGTTCAAAAAACTGCGCACCCTCCTTCTCGGTAAACCGCATGTCTTCGGCATTGAGTCTGCTGGCAAGCTGCCTAGCTTCCATGCGAGCTACAGAGAAAGCGGGTTCGGTACGGCTGATGAGGCAAACATGGATGCACTTGGGTAAATAGTCCGTAAAATAAGCGAATGACGCCAGCAAAATTTCATTCTGAATCACATGAAAATCATCAAGAACCAGGATCAGCTCCTGATCCAGTTTATCCAGCATGTTCAGGCACACGATAAGCCCTTGATCATAACCTTCCGTATGCAGAAGCGGCAGCACGGGTTGGACTTCACCCTCATACGTCGGAAACGCTTTAGCAATGGCCGCCGTGATGTACCTCCAAAAGCGGGAGCCTTGATTATCGCCGACATCCAGTGACACCCAAGCAGTCTGTCTCTCCTGCTGCAGCAGCCATTCACTGACAAGCGTCGTTTTCCCGTATCCCGCCGGCGCGCAGACCAGGGTCATATTTCCCGACATCGCATCCATCAGCCGGTCATCCAGACGCGGCCGGGGGATTAGAGTGGACACCGTTCTGGGAACGGTTAATTTCGAGTGCAGCAGCGGCTCGCGTACACCGAGTTCAGTTCCATTTATCATCATACGCCTCCGTCTCACTTCGAATTTTACGCTGGGACATAACCTGACAACATAACACCCAGACGCGTTAATCCATCATTTCAGTACTATTCTACCATTCCGTGAACAGGGCAGTAAGCTCCAATTTGCAATCCTGGCCCATTCGAAGACTCCTTCATAAGAAAAAGCCGCTCTTCATCAGAGCGGGTGGCTTCTTTGTGTATTAAGCTGTACAGCAGGAAGAAAGTCCATCGTCATCGGATATGGTGTACCTACCTGATCCGTCTACTTGGTCTGAACGGGAATCATGATGATAAATTCGGGGTCATCCGCATAAGGATCCTGACTCATCGGATATTTTTCGAAATGCGTTAAATGATCCGGGTTATATTCCGAGTAACCTTGTTCTTTGATCCAAGCATAGATATTGTTATAGGACTGATCGATGCTCTGCTCTTTCCGATGAATACAAGTGGCATAGGTTAAAGCAGGAACGGATATCGTAACCATCCCCTCCGGAACTTCGTCGATCCGTTCCACTTCCACGACCGCGTAATGAATAAATCCCTCACCGCCGGGAACTGCGTGATAAGATAACCCCAACAACGAGTCGGTATGTAAGGCATGGGGGATCTCCTCGAGCCGCTCTTGCAGCGTCCGATGCACCGCACGTATCCCGCCTGCACCCGCTTCGGCAAATGTGCCTTCCCACTTTAATCCTATCGCCTGAAAAGCTTCCTTGCTCGTAACCGCTGCTTCGTTTCGTTGATCGTTAGTCATCCGTAAATGCTCCTTTATCCTATATTTGATTTCATTATATACTTGAACTATGCCAGAAACTGTCACAGTATAAAAAAATCATAGGAGCGAAATCATGCCCAAAACCGAACGGATCCTTAAGGTCATGCAGCGGGTGTATGAACGTCAAAACTTCACCGTCGGCGAGTTAGCCGAAGAATTCTCGGTTTCGTACCGTACGATGCTCCGCTATCTTCACGAGCTGTCTCGTCTAGGTGTTCCTTTATACGCTAATGAGGGGAAAAACGGCGGTTATTCCATGCTGACATCACGGCAAATGCGAGAACGAGCCGCGCAGACGAATGAATCCATTCAGCGGATCATCAAACCGCAGACCCTGATCGTCGGCCTGGAGATGAAGCTTCCTTTCACGGCTTATTATATGTCTCAAGCCCTCAAGCCAAAACTCTGGCAGGAACTCCAGGACCGCATGGAGGAAATTCCATATATCCGCAAGAAAACATCGAGTCCCTTATATATTGCAGCTGTTTTGAACCGGCAGCAGATCTATCATTATGTAGCCGGAGTCGAGGTAACCACGATTCGTGAGACGCCAAAGCGGATGGTGAGTTTAACCCTGCCGACACAGGAATATGCCATGTATACCCATGAAGGGCATGCCGACCGGGAGGATACCGACCAGTCCTATACCTATGTTATCCAGCAGTTGAAACAACGGAGCCTTACGCCAAACCCGACGCTCTACAGCTTGGAACTGAGAACCTCGATACATGCCTCTAAAGCCCAAATCTACATCCCTTTAATTGAATAAGAGACTTCCCGAATCGTCATCAATCCTTCGGTAAGTCACACCTTACACAGGAGCAAATGTCTTATTCCAGCTAAAAAAAAGCGAGCCCCCGATCATGTCCGGGACTCGCTTTTAGTCGTTAAATGGCTTTCGGATTATCAACTACAGGATTCACATCCGCATCGTAATCCACGCCGTCGGTTTCAAAGCCGAACAGTTGGAAGAACTCGCGGCGGTAACCGGCAAGGTCCGTCAATTCTTCAATATTTTCGCTCGTGACCTTGCTCCACAATTCGGCCACTTCAGCTTGCACATCTTCACGAAGCTCCCAATCGTCAATACGGATACGGCCCTTCTCATCCACCGGCGTTTCTTGCCCTTTATAGAGACGATCGGAGAACAGACGATAGATCTGCTCGATGCAGCCCTCGTGCAGCCCTTTCTCCTTCATGACTTTGTACAGCGCCGATACGTACAGCGGAACGACCGGGATCGCCGAGCTGGATTGGGTCACTAACGCTTTGCTGACCGTTACATAAGCCCGTCCGCCTCCGGCAGCGAGCCTCTCGTTCAATTTCAGCGCGGTTGCCTCCAGATGATCCTTGGCTTGTCCAATCGACCCATCACGGTAAATGGCTTTGGTAATCTCGGAGCCGATATAGGAGAACGCAATCGTGGTCACATTAGGAGCCAATACGCCGCCTTCCGCCAGCTCATTCATCCATAATTCCCAATCGTCGCCGCCCATCACCTCAACGGTATTCTTCACTTCCTCTTCCGTGGCCGGCTCAATCGTTACCTCCGTCACTTCACCTGTATGGAAGTTTACCGTCTTGTTGGTATAGGCTGGTCCGATCGGCTTCAATACGGAGTTGACCGTCTCGCCCGTCTCAGGCAGCGTACGGCGCGCCGAGGCAACACTGTACACCACAAGATCAACCTGGCCCAGCTCTTGGCGGATAAGCTCAACCGTCTTGGCTTTGGTCTCTTGCGTGAAAGCATCTCCCGTCACACTGAACGATTTTAAGCCTGCGGCCTCCGCTGCCTTCTCGAAAGCGACCGAATTGTACCAGCCCGCCGAAGCGGTCCGCTTCTCGGTTGCCTGGCTGGGACGATACACACCTACAGTATTCGCCCGGGAGCCGAATGCGGCAGCAATTCTGGCGGACAAGCCGTAGCCCGTTGAAGCGCCGATGACCAGCACATTGCGCGGCCCCTCGATGCCAGGCTGTTTTAACACATAATCAATCTGCTCCTGCACCTGGGCTTCGCAGCCTACAGGATGGGACGTTGTGCAAATAAATCCGCGTGTTCTAGGTTTAATGATCATATTTATATACCTCTCTTCCAGTACTCGTCGTCTGACACCATATGTATGGTCTTTTAAATTTCCTTTCTATTTTAACTGTTTTTTGTGGAGAGAGGAAATCTTTTGACAGGAAAACCAAGAAAACCTCTCTTCGGAATAACGGAGGCTTAAGCCTGCATTCCTTCCAAAGAGAGGTTCTGTATGTTTAATGCTCTATATACGTTGCCATTAAATACCGAACGAATTATTTGAATGAAGCATAGCCTTGGTCAGCCATGACCACGCTGCCTGTAATCGCAGCAGCTTCATCCAGAGACACGAGATACACGGTATCCGCTACAACTTCAGGCTGTGTTAATTCTCCGCCCATGACTTTGGCTCTCATGGAATCCAGCATTCCTGAATCTTTATAGCCTTGGATAATCGGTGTATCAACTGCTCCAGGAGCAACGGCAACGACACGAATGCCGTATGGTGCCAGTTCAAGCGCAGCGGATTTGCTCATCATGATGACGGCGCCTTTTGTAGCGTGATAAGCAAACGTTCCGGGTGAAGCCAGGAATCCGAATACGGATGCTGTATTAATGATTACACCTTTAATGCCAAGCTCTTTCATCTTTCGGCCTGCCGCGATAATACCGTAGGCAACCCCGTGCTGATTCACGTTAATGGTGCGATGGTAGAGATCCATATTTTGCTCGAGAACCGGTCCAGCGCCGCCAATCCCCGCATTGTTGTGCATGACATCGATGCGGCCGTAAAGCTCAACCGCTTTATCCACAAGCGCCTCGACGCTTTCTTGTTTGGAAACATCGACTTGAACGAAAGTGGCTTCGCCGCCTTCTTTTTTAATCATGTCCACCGTCTCTTGACCGGCAGCCTCATTATAATCGGCTACGACGACGCGATCGCCTTTTCTTGCAAATTTAAGGGAGACCTGACGACCGATTCCGCTCGCTCCACCGGTAATTACCGCTACACGTTGTTCTGACATTATCAATGACCTCCTAGGGCAAAATAGCGTTATTCTTTGAACATTGTGTGTCAATGTCCTTGTGTTCATTGTAACGCTGCGTTATATTTAAGTAAATTTAAACCTAATTAATATTACTTAACTATAGATTAAGGATGAGGTCATATGAATCTTGAACAACTGGAATATATCGTGGAGGCGGCCAAGGCAGGATCATTAACCAAAGCAGCCCAGAATTGCAACGTTACCCTTTCTGCCGTCAGCCAAGCGGTGTCCAGCCTGGAAGCCGAGTTCGGTTTCTCCTTGTTTACCCGATCAAGGCTTGGTGCCGTACCCACAGCCGAGGGCCAGCGAATTCTCCAGAAAGCCTATGCCATTTTGGAACAATTTCAGGAGCTGAAATCGGAGGCCGAAGGATATTCCAACCTGCTGAGCGGATCTTTGCGGATTGCTACCGTTCCGGTACCCTTAACGCTGTCCATCGATGCCATTATTCAGTTCAAAAAAGACTTTCCCCAAATCAAACTCGAAATCACGGAAAAAGCGACTCTTGATATTATTGAGGATATCAAACAAAATCATGCGGATATCGGTTTGATTTTTGTCGATGATTCCATCATTCATCAACACCGCGGCCTCCATTTCGGCAAGCTGCTGGAGAGCAAATTCGTGGTCGGAGTCAGCCGTCAATCTCCACTCGCCATGCGGCAATCGATCACGCCGGAAGAACTGCGTAAGTACCCCTTGGTTCTCTACAAGGATGACAGTCTGTTCAAACTGATGGATGTATTCGAGGAGCAGTACGGGGAAATGGATCTGCTCTTCTCAACCAACCAGACGAGGGTCATACAGAAGGTCGTCGAAGAGAATGTAGCGGTCACGGTGGGGGTCGATTTGTCCTTCTCCAGCTTCACTCCCATACCTTCGGGAAACATCGTAACGCTGGAGCTGGAGATGCCCCCGGGCCACGCTGCCTCCTCATTCGGGTGGGTACAGCCCGGAACGCACCATCTGTCGAAGCCGGCATCGATCTTCCTGGACAAGCTGAAACATCAGATTGGGTAAACGCCACCTTTGCTCCCGAATATAAAAGCCAACCGGCAAATAGGGGCGTGACCGTTATCACGTCCCCTGCTCTTCGGTTGGCTTTTTTTAAAAAAGTCAGTATTAACGTAATGACTCGCTGAGTGTCAAACTCACCGGGCAATGATCGCTTCCCATCACATGGCAGTCGATCTCGGCATCCTTCAGTTTCTCGGTTAAACGGGCAGACGTCAAAAAATAATCGATGCGCCAGCCGATATTCCGCTCCCTTACCTTGGCCATATACGACCACCAGCTGTATACATCCGTGCGATCCGGGTAGAAATAACGGAAGGAATCGATAAAGCCGGCTGACAGCAGGTCGGTCATTTTGCCCCGCTCTTCCAGCGTGAAGCCTGAGTTGCCATGATTGGACTTGGCATTTTTCAGGTCGATTTCCTGATGCGCCACATTCAAGTCGCCGCATGCGATCACGGGTTTGCGTTCGTCAAGCTGAAGCAAGTAAGCACGGAACCGTTCCTCCCACTCCAGCCGATAATCCAGCCTGCTCAGGTCACGCTTCGCATTCGGCGTATATACGTTCACAAGATAGAAGTCCTCAAACTCCAGCGTGATCACTCTGCCCTCCGGCTCGCTGTCCTCCTCCAGACCATAGCGTACGGACAGTGGTGCGATTTTCGTAAATACCGCCGTTCCCGAATATCCCTTCTTCTCTGCATAATTCCAATATTGTTGATACTCCGGCCCCAAATCAAGCTCAATTTGCCCGGCTTGCAGCTTCGTCTCCTGCACGCAAAATATATCGGCATCCGCCTGTTGAAAATAATCCATAAAGCCCTTCGTTACACAGGCCCGCAATCCGTTGACGTTCCATGACACTAACTTCATTTACGCAACCTCCGTGGTATCCATATCGTATTAGCGTGTTGAATCTATGAATCTTCTAAATTCTATTATGGTATCATGTCACGGCTGAAACGAACAAGCAGCTTTGAGCGCTTTCACCATAACTTCATGAACAACTCATGACTGAAGGCACAAGTGTCCTTGCGCAAAGCATGAAGCGAAGTTGTGGTTACGTGCATAATCCCGCGCCAAATCTGGAACAACATAAACGTTCGCAAACTGCGATCATTCGTACGTCCGCAATCGATGAGAACCCCACATAAGGAGGAGTACAGCATGACAGGCAGAAACAGCAAACCAAAGAACGACGGTCCTTCCAGCAGTCCTGAACGTTTGGACCAATACGGTGACAAGCTTGCTTCCGAGAATGAGGAAGAGTTTACTTCGGCGGCCGAGGAGCACTGTCGAGATCAGGAATAGCGGGTTATCGCCGATGCGCATTCCATAAACAATTAAACAGCAAAAACACCCATCCTTGCTTAGCAATGTAACGGGTGTTTTTTGCTATTGCTATATCCTGCTCTTTTTATAAGAGTGACAAAGCGCAGGTTAAAGTATCCAAACAAAATAGCCGCCTCCCCGATCAACACCGGGAAGACGGCTGCACATTCAATCTGATAGCGTTTATTTCACCAAACTCTCCAGCACGTTATCAATGATCTGGCTGTTGGCAATCGTGCCTGTATACAACCAGCTCGTATCTTTTCCATATTCATAGATGTTGCCGTTCTTAACAGCCGGAATATTCGCCCAGAGCGGATCCTGAAGCACTTCGGCCCCTTCGCCGTCACTATTAATGAAGAACAGATGATCCGCGTCGAGCTCCGCCAATTTTTCCAGGGAAATGGATGACCAGTTGCCCGTAGCCGATGCCGAAATTTCCTTCACCACACTCGGAACCGTGAGACCCAAGTCACCGTACATAACGGCTCCGCTGGACAACGTCTCGCTAACGACGAACAATTTACCGCCGACAAGCCAAATCGCTGCAGCAGATTCACCGCCGATCGATTGCTGGATTTGCTCCTTGGCATCTTTGGCCTTCTGCTCGTATTTATCGAGCGCCGCTTGCGCTTCCTCCTCCATGCCAAAAATTTCTCCCACTTTCTTCAGCTCTTCGCGCCAATCGTTATTGACCTCATTGCCGATGACGTAGGTTGGAGCAATCTTCTCGTATTGGCTGTACTTGTTGCCTTCGACCATGGATGCCGAGTCCATGATCAATAGATCCGGCTGGAAGCTCGCTACCGCTTCAAAGGGAAGATCATGCTCAATCGTAGGCACATCCTTCAATGAGTCCTGCAGATAATCCTGGACGCTTCCGCCTTTGACCGACCACTGCGCAATCGGAGTAATACCCAATGCCACGAGGTTATCCTCCAAGTAAGAAGCTATCACTCGTTTCGGCTCCGCCGGAATTTTTACCTCATGGCCCATAGCGTCTGTCAATGTGCGTTCTGTCTTGGCTTCTGTGCTTCCTTCGTCCGACTTGGCTTCGGTGCTGTTGTTCTGGTCACTTGGCGCTTGGGCCTCCGTTGGCTCGTTCCCGGCTGCTTCCTTGCTATTTCCACAAGCTGCAAGCAGCGTGAAAGCTGCCAATAGTCCTGCGATTATCCATATTTTTTTCTTGAACCGATTCATTGTTACAGATCCCCTTTATGTATATTTTTTCTGCCTAGATCACTAGCAATCTTAGGATGAAGTGATATAATAATAACCATGATAATGAAATTCATTCTCAATTACAATACGTTATTTAAAATTTTTTATCAACATGAAGGTTTAGGTGACTATGCAAGCAAATCAGCCCATGAACAAAACAACCGCAAAATCCATCTACCGCCCCAAGACGGCCGCGGTCGTCATTCTGTTGGGACTTAGCCTCCTGGCTGTCGCTATGGCATCCTCGATTATCTATGGTGCGTCGAACATCCAATTGTCCACCATATGGGAGGCTTTTGTCCACTTCGATGCCCATTCCACCTCGCACCAGATTATCCAGAGACTGCGCATGCCGAGGGCCTTGGCAGCTGCGCTGATCGGCGGTTCCTTGGCCGTTTCCGGAGCCATCATGCAGGGCATGACAAGAAACGCGCTCGCTTCCCCTTCCATTATGGGAGTCACCGCAGGTGCCACTTTCATGATGTCGATTGGGTTTGCCTTTATGGAGTCGCCGTCCAACACCGTGCTCATGCTGCTATCTTTTGCCGGTGCGGGCCTTGGGGCCGGACTCGTGCTTCTCATCGGCTCGTTATCCAAACGGGGCCTGACGCCCGTCAAGCTGGCGCTGGCCGGATCTGCCGTAACCGCGCTCCTCAGCTCGATTTCCTCGGCCATTGCCATCCGCTTTAACGTTGCCAAGGATATCAGCTTCTGGTATGCCGGAGGCGTATCGGGCGTGCAATGGGTAAACGTGAAGCTTCTGATCCCCGTCGCGATTGTCGGGCTGCTGATTGCGCTGGCGCTCAGCAGATCCATTACCGTCATGAGCCTGGGCGAAGAGGTCGCTACCGGGCTTGGCCAAAAAACGGGAGTCGTGAAGTTCCTGGGCACACTCGTTGTGCTGCTGCTCACGGGCGCAGCGGTAGCTGTGGGCGGAACGATCGGATTCGTGGGGCTTGTCATCCCGCATATCGTTCGCTTCATCGTAGGTCCCGACTATCGACTGATCATCCCTTGCTCCGCTGTCATGGGAGCACTTTTGCTGGTGTTTGCCGATGTGGGGGCGCGGATGATCAACCCTCCGTTCGAGACGCCTGTCGGTGCGATTACGGCGGTCATCGGCGTTCCCTTCTTCCTCTATCTTGCACGACGCGAAGGGAGGGGACTGTAACGATGAATACAACAAGAAAAGTGATGTCCGTGTCGATGATCCTGCTGCTGGCCATATTAGCCGTGTTTCTGGTCAGCCTGAATATGGGCACGATGAAAATCCCGCTCGCTGAGGTCATCAAAGCGTTCAAAGGAACAGGATCTGAGCAGAATTATACCGTTCTAATGCACTTTCGTTTACCCCGCATGGTCATTGCCATTCTGATCGGTGCGGGAATCGCCGTCTCCGGCGCTATTCTGCAGAGTGTTTCGCGGAACGCGCTGGCAGATCCGGGCATTCTCGGCATTAATTCCGGAGCAGGACTGGCTGTCGTGCTGTATATCTTTTATTTTCAAGGCAGCTCGTTCAGTTCCGGCATATGGTCCGTCTATATCATGCCTTTTGCCGCGCTATTTGGGGCATTTCTCGCTGCCTTTCTCATATATTCAATAGCCTGGAAGCAAGGCGTGACGCCGATTCGGCTTGTTTTAGTGGGGATTGGCATCAACGCGGCCTTCGGAGCGCTTATTATCGTGTTTCAGCTCATGATGGACCCCAACAATTTTATGCAGGCCACCATCTGGCTGTCCGGAAGCATCTGGGGAGCAAGCTGGGAATATGTCGTTGCGATCCTTCCGTGGATTCTTCTGCTGATTCCCTGGGCGGTGTATAAATCGCAACATTTGAATGTGCTCAACCTGGGGGACCACACGGCAGCGGGACTTGGGGTCACGGTAGAACGCGAGCGAAGAACGCTCCTGTTCATCTCTGTTGCCCTGGCAGGCGCCTGCGTGGCCGTAGGCGGCGGCATCGCGTTTCTTGGACTGGTTGCTCCGCATCTGGCGCGTAAGCTGGTGGGTCCCCGTCATCAGGGAATGCTGCCTGTCTCTGCACTTCTCGGCTCTCTTGTACTTCTTGTGGCTGATATGATCGGCAAGAACCTGATGGCCCCTTCCGAGATCCCTGTAGGATTAGTCGTTTCATGTCTCGGAGCACCCTACTTTATTTATTTGTTGATCAAGGATTAATTGAATGAGTTTAAAAAAGACGGCGATGACCTCCCGAATCCATTTGGAGGTCATCGCCGTTGTTTTGTGTCATGCGCTAAAAGCTTGATTGGCGCACATGAGCGAGTGCTGTGCACTGTTCTGACTCAGCTCGGAGGTAACCTTTTTATTCCGCAAAACAAAAAGACCGCATTACGCGGTCTTTCATAAGCTGTGCAACTGCGGTCACGCAGCGGCTTTATTAGTGAGCGCTCACCAGGATTTTCACCTGGTTCTTCTCTTTGAGCAAGGCCTCAAAGCCCCGGTCAATAATCTCATCCAGTTTGATCCGCTGAGTTACCAGCTTATCCGCAGGGAAGAATCCTTTTTCCATCAGGCTGATGACAGCCGGGAATACGTCGCGATAACCGATGATTCCGGTAATATTACGCTCCTTCATCACGATGTCATTCGGCACGATCGGAGCGGAGGTTTCGAATATGCTGACAATCATAATCTGACCACCGATCTTCGTAGAATTGATGGCTTGATTCAGTACAGGTGGAACACCCGTTACTTCGAAAGCCACATCTACCCCGGTGCCGGTGCGACGATGAAGTTCTTCTACGACATCGTAAGCCTTGGGATCAATGACGATAGCCCCCAATTCTTCGGCTTTCTGTTTACGCTCAGCAGACAGTTCTACTGCGTAAATCTCGGACGCCCCTGCTGCCTTCAATGCTTCGATAACGAGCAGACCAATCGGTCCCGCACCGAATACAACTGCCCGATCCCCTGCTTTCAGCTGGCTTTGGCGTACGGCATACAAGGCGACTGCCGATGGCTCTACCAAAGCCCCTTGTTCATAGGAGACGCTGTCCGGAATTTTGTGAACCATATGCTCATCCGCAGCTACATATTCGGAGAATCCGCCGCCCCCGCCGGCAAGGCCGAGAAAGCCCATTTTTTCGCACAGATTGTATTTGCCTTGTCTGCAAGCTTCGCATTTTCCGCATGCAAATACTGGCTCAACAACCACGCGGTCACCAGCCTTGAATTTCGTGACGCCTTCGCCAACCTCTACCACCTGGCCAGAAAATTCATGGCCCATTACCACCGGAGCCTGTTCTCCGGTAAGGGGATGAGGCGTATTCTCAGGTATAAATATAGGCCCAGCTACGTATTCGTGGAGATCACTGCCACAAATCCCGCACCATTCGACCTTGATTTTCACTTTTCCACTCGTTGCTTGCGGCTCTGCAATTGTCTCCAAACGCAGATCCTTTACTCCATGCCAGCGCAATGCTTGCATTGTCTTCATCTCCTTATGAGTTCGAAAAAAATAAAAATAAAACAGGAAACGTTTCCGAAATCAAATATGTCACATTTTCGACAATATGTCAAACACCATTGACTAAAATGTACTAAAAATCATGGACAACCCGAGATCTAAGCTCCTCCTCTTTTTCAGTGATTATCAGCAATGTATACAGAACGCACCCTGCACCTCTTTTCTTCGTCGAGGTGTTCTATGATTTAAAGGTATTCTTAATGGTATAATATAGATATTGCTTCATTAAGATCTCAAATCAGAACAAGAACAGGAAACGTTTCCGATATAGAGAGGACTTTTGAATATGGTGAATCCCAAAAAAGTGACGATTGAAGATGTCGCCAAACAAGCGGGCGTTGGAATAGCAACCGTGTCCCGAGCCATCAACAACAGCAAGGGAATCAGTCCGAAAACGAAAGCACGGGTCTTGCAGGTGATCGAAGAAATCGGATTTAGTCCGGATACATCGGCTCAAAGCCTGAAGGTGCGGCAGACGAATCAAATTGCCTTGGCCGTGCCTGACATTCGAAATGCGATCATCCCAGAAATCGCCTGGTCGGTGGAACAGACCGCCAAGCAGCACGGATATCGAGTCGTTCAGATCAATACAGCCGGGAATGCCCGAAACGAGCTTGAAATCGTAAGAGATATCAAGAAGCTGCACGTAGACGGCTTGATTATCATGCCGCTGGCCTATCCCAAAACACTGGGCGACCTGATCAACAAATCGAGCCTCCCCGTCTCAATCATTAATTACGGGAAACAGCTGGGAGATGAGTATAGAGCCGATATCGTAGGCCTCGCACGTCAGGAGGGCAGGCTTGTTATGGAGCATCTGCTGAAAATCGGACGGACCCGAATCGCCTATGCCGGTGCGCCCAAGGATAAAATCGAAGAGCGGTATTGGGCATATGAGCAATCGCTGACGCAAGTCGATCCGTCGCTTGTCTATTTCGGGGAGGATTTCTCGTTTGAAACAGGGGTTCGTGCAGCGGACTATTTCTATGGCCTGAAACATATGCCGGACGCCATCTATGCGGTAAACGATATGGTTGCTATCGGCATCGTCAACCGTTTTAAAGAGCTGAAGATCCGGGTTCCCGATGATGTGGCCGTCGTCGGCATCGATAACAATGTATGGACCACCGTCACGACGCCTCAGATCAGCTCGGTGTCTATCATGGGCGATGAAGTAGCCCGGCTGGCTACGGAATTGCTGCTCAAGCGGCTTCGCGAGCAAAAGTCCGGCCAATACGAACGCGTGCACTTCGAACCGAGGCTCATCGTCAGGGAATCCAGCATGTCCTTTATACGAAATGCAACAACCGACTAGGGGGTGTCGATGCCACAGGAACAAGCCTGGAATGTGAAGTTCCTGGCTTGTTCTTGCTGCTCTTAATATGGTGCTCCTTATGGGAGATGTTGGTCGATGCTGGATATAATCCAGGCAGCTCGCTTTAGAGTGGCACCGGCATATGTTGCTGCCGATACGAGGTAGGCGACATGCGGTAATATTTCGCGAATGCTCTCGAGAACGTGTGGAGGTTGGAATATCCCAGCGAAAAAGCAGCCTCCGTCACGGACACATCGGTTTCGGTCAGCAGCACCGCTGCCCGCTCCATCCGCAGCTTCATTAAATAATGACTCGGACTGATGCCATACGCCCGGATAAACTCACAATACAGATGCGTCCGGTGTACGCCGGCATACTCGACAACATCCATAACCGTAATCCCCTCCATATAATGGGAATCCATATAAAACACGCTTTGCTCGAGCCAGTTCGATTTGCTCCCTTTTCTGACCGTGGCGGCAGCCAGCAGCTCAAACAGCTGATATAACCATTTCTGTCGTCCAAATTCGTTGCCAACGGTGTCGTCATCCACGCACCCGTATATATGATTCAGCACCGCCTGCAGCTCCCCCTTCATCCCGGCAAACATAAAGGGCTTGCGCGGAGATAACCCGATTCGGGTCAACGCATTGTCGATTAATTCACCATCCAGGACGACCCACTGCGTGCGCAGCGTCGGCTCCGAATGGGGGTTCGGTTCCCAGTAACTGAACCTCGTATGAGGGAACAGGCAAAAGACATCCCCTTCCGACAAGGTGACCTCCTCATCCCCATAAGCCAGTGTGATCTTTCCGTTTAGAACAAAATGCAGCGCATAGTTTTCAGATACTTTGGGGCCCACGTAATAATGGGGCTTCGCCATGCTGCGGCCTGTGCGGAGAATCCAAATTCCGCCCTTTCTTTCCATCTCCGAAGGTATGCAGTACTTCATTTCGGCATATTCGAATGCCATCCCCTTCACATGAAATCCCTCCCTCACAAAAAAAGAATGTTTCCTGCTGCCGCAGAATCCTGGTATTGTTGCGCCTGACTTTATCAGATAAAAAACAACAAAAAGACACAGCCCCATAGCTGTGCCTCCAGTGATCTGGTCGACAAACCTTCGTATTTATCTATCCCCTGCTCCCTTATTGTCCCTGCAGCTGATCCAGTTGCACAAGCTGGCTTGGCTATCCGCATGTATCAACGGCAGCCCTGTACAGAGACTCACTTGCCATTCGCCGTAACATTCGTTCGCTCCAAAATATCAAATAAGGCCTCGTTGAATTGCCCCTTCCGCTCCAGCATGGGAACATGGCCCGCTTCCGGAATGGAGTAAAACAGCTTGAGCGGGGCTTTGATCGTCGAAAAAAATTCCTGTGCCAGCGGATAGGGGGTTTGCCAGTCCCGCTCTCCATGAATATAAAAGACTGGAATATCAAATGCAGCGCCCATAGACGACAGATCGAACGATTCCCATAAATATTCCCAAATAGGGCGCTGTCCTTCGCCAAATGCTCCGGAGATGAAAAAATATCTCATATCCTTAAGCGTATAAAATGGTGAACTTAACGCATTGAGGATAAGCTCTGTTGTTGGACCAGCCGATAACTTATATTTTCTTTGGAATTTTCGAACCTTCATAAGGTTGCTGATCATGCCGTCATCGAATGCTGGCGGAGGATAAGGCTTCAAACGAAGAAGATCCCGATAATCGTTGTCGTTTCCGGCCATTTTCGCCGCTTCCAGTACTTTTTCATAGCCGACGCGTTCATTGTCCATCATATTCACAACCTGCCCAACGCCGATATAAGCCTGCACAAGCTCCGGATATTGTTTGCTGAACAGGCTACCTAACACTGAGCCCCAGGAATGCCCCAAAATGATAATCTTCTCTTTGTGATACTTTTCTTTCAAATAGTTCACAATTTCATATGTATCCTGAACGATACGGTCAACCGTAACTGTTGGGGCAACTTGTTTCGGATCATTGTTAAAATAGGTTTTGCCGCTGTTTCTTTGATCCCAATGTACGATCGTAACATGCTTCTCCCACGGGATCTGAAACTCTTGGGCAAACGGCAATATAGGCTCTCCTGGACCGCCGTGCAAAAACAGCATCACTGGATTATCCATGTCCTTGCCCCGATGATGCAAATATTGCGAAATGCCGCCGATGGTTACGAATTCTCTGCAATCAATGCCATTACTCATGGGATTGATCCGAATTTGATGTGCAATCTTCTTTTTCTTGTACTGGGCAAACATAACGAAGCTGACGGTGAATAAGAGCAACCCGGCTAATACGATCCATATAACGCTCATCGTGTCCTCCGGTAAACGTTAGGACCTGGGTTACGCAGAGCAGAAGCAGAGCCATTAGGGGCAATCCCATACAACGGTTTGTATTTCTCTAAGGATTCTCTCATTGCTCGGCTCCTCCCGTCATATAGTCGGCAATGGCATGGACGAGTAAATCCAAGGCCTTCTCTCTTCCCCGCTCACCAAAAGACATATCTGTCGACCCAACAAAATGGAGTGCATTCATTAAATAGGCAAGCACATCCATTTCGCATCTCGATTCGTCAATGCCGCAAAGCGACAGCGTCCTGCTAAAATAGTTGTTTGATTTTGACGCTTCCCGGTCCGCTACCTCAGCTGGGAGCTTACGAAGCAGCAGCTCTATATCCGATGGGGAAACGTAGAGCACGATACTGTCAGCCGCCAGATAAATTTCCTTTAATACTTTTGCAAGCCTTTCATTCAAATTTGCGTTTTCAGATAATACGGCCTCCACTCTCTCAAACATTCTGCTCTCGCTCTTTTTGATAATCGAATAGAGAAGTTCTTCTTTGGAATTGTAGTACGAGTAAAAGGAACCTTTGCCGATATGGGTCGCACTGGTGATATCCTCTACTGTAATCCGCTTTACGCCTTTCTTGCGAATCAGTTCAATCCCTTGTGTAAACATCGCTTCTCTCACCATATCTTTTTCATGTTCGGTGACAATTTTAGGCATAATCCCTCTCCTTTTAATGACTATAAATACATTATGCAGTCATTAAAAATATAATAATCCTTTTTCCTGTTTCTTACAAGATGTTTTATTTTCGCCGAATAGTGTTTCGCTAGTGGAGAAAAAACAGGAGAATAGATAAGGAGAGTTCAAAGGCATATATGTGCTGCACCGCTTTATCACCGGAACCCACATCAGAAGCAGGCTCTTCCGCTTTACACGTTCCCAGTGGCTACCGGATTGTCCTTGTAGCTGATCCAGTCGCTCCAGCTGCCTGCGTACAGCTTCACCTTGCGGTATCCAGCTTCCTGCAATGCCAGTACGTTCGGACAAGCCGACAACCCCGAGCCGCAGTACACTATTACTTCATCCTCGGGAGAAATTTCAGCAAAACGTTCCTGCTGCCGCTCTGCTCCCTTCAGTGTCCCGTCTTCATTCATCCCGTCCTTCCAAAAAGCATGCACCGCTCCCGAAATATGTCCGGCCACCGGATCCAGCGGCGCGGTTTCTCCCGTGAACTGCTTCCAGTCCCTTGAATCGAGCAGGGTCACGCCGGCTGCGCCAAGCTTCACCCTCACCTCGTTCACATCAGCCAGCCAGTCCTGTTGGACATTTGTCTGGAAAGAACGCGGCGTCACTTCGCTTTCCTCCGAAGTAAGCGGATATCCGGCTGCTTTCCAGCTTGCGAACCCTCCATCCAATATATATGCCGACCCGTGGCCCAAGTATTTCAAAATCCACCATAACCGCGCTCCTTCCGGGCGGAGGTCACCGTCATAGACAACGACAGGCGTATTTGCATCGATCCCGAGCTTGCCGAGTCGCCGCGCAAGCTCCTCCGGATGCGGGAGCGGACTCCGGCCGCCATGCTCGGTTGGCAGATCCATCAGATGCTTTTTCAAATCAACGAATACCGCACCAGGCACATGCTCACGCTGGTAAGCCTCAAAGCCGTAACCGGCATCACCCGGGCTGAATCGGACATCTGCGATAACCAGCTGACCCGGTTTCGACTCCAGCTGTTCCAGCACCCATTCCTTGCTTACGAGATTTGACAATAACTCCACGTCCCTTCTGTTTTCAAGCGGCTGTTCTTAAATCGTAAATTCCAAATCCTCTTCTGTCTTCACGTCATAAATCGCCGAGTAGATATCGTTCTGAATCTTCAGCAGACTGGCATCCTCCCGCTTGCGCGGACGCTCATAGGGAACGTCGAAAATATGGTGAATACGCCCAGGACGCGGAGATAACAGGACGACTCGGTCTGCGAGAAAGACGGCTTCGGATACATCATGGGTAACAAACACCACCGTTTTCTTCTCCTCCTGCCATATGCGGAGCAGATCCTGCTGTAGCTGGAGCCGGGTAAGATGGTCCACCGCGCCGAAAGGCTCGTCCATCAGGAGGATGTTGGGACTATTCACAAGCGCCCGTGCGATCCCGGCGCGCTGCCGCATGCCTCCCGACAGATGATGGGGATATTTGGAACCGAATCCCTGCAGACCGACCATATTCAAATATTTGTCTACGAGCGCTTGCCGCTCTGCTTTTTTCATGCCGCCGAGCTCCAGCCCAAGGCCGACGTTCTGCGAGATCGTACGCCATGGATACAAGGATGCATCCTGGAATACAACCCCCGAGCTCCGGGTGGGTCCCTTAATCTTCGCGTCATCCAGCCAAATCTCGCCTTCCGTTGGGAGCTGCAACCCCGCCAGCAGTTCGAGCAGCGTGCTTTTCCCGCAGCCGCTCGGCCCAAGGATGCACAGGAATTCGCCATCTCGGACTTGCATGCTTATATCTTGAAGCGTGATCGTAGGAAGATCACCGTCATATACCATCGAGACATTTTTCACCGTAAAGCCAGACATATGAACTCCTCCTGCCACACTTTATTTTTTCGGAATAAACCGTAGGTCCAGAATGTCCTCCACCTTGTAGATCTCATCCTGGAAGCCCAATTCCTTTTGGATCTGCTGGGTGTCATTCAGCGCGTTGATGTCCACATCCGGGTTGTTCTCCCACAGAACTTCTTCGCGCTCCAGCGCCAGATCCAGCACCTCGGGATCGATCTCGATGTTCTTCAGATAGTAAGCCTTATACTCGTCCGGATGGCTCTTCGCATATTCTTGCGATTTAAAATAGGCCCGCAGCAGCTTCTCGACCAATTCCGGCTTCTCGTTCAGAACCCCCTCACGCGCCGCCAGCACCCCGGTGTGGAAGGTCGGTAGGTAATCCCAGCCTGTAGCAATGATATTTCCTTTTCCCTGCTTCTCCGCGAGAGAAGCGAACGGCTCATGGATGATGGTGGCATCAACCTGTCCTGTTTCCAGACTCGCGTATGCCGCCTGATGCGTACTGTTAGCAATGAAGGTCACATCCTCCGACTTCAATCCATGCTCCTTCAGGATGACCTGTGTATATACCTCCAGCCCGCTGCCAAACACAGCGATGCCTACCTTCTTGCCCTTCAGGTCTTCCACCGTCTTGATCTCCGGCGAGGCAATCAGGTAGAATGGGCCTTTGGTCCGGAACATGGAGGAGACAATTTTGACGGGGGCGCCCTTGCCCGCAGCTACAATCGCTGTCGTTGTGGCTACGTCGACCACATCGATGTCTTTGCTAGTCAAGCCGGCAATTGGGTCCTTGGTGGTAATAAACTCGACGTCGAGTCCTTCTTCCTCGAAGAATCCCTTCTCCGCCCCGAAGGACACCGCCAATCCGCTGGCACCGCTAAGCGGTGCGTATCGGATCTTCTCCAGCTGGTTTCCCGCAGCGTTTTCTCCGCCCACTGTGGACGGAGCTGCTCCCTTGCCGCTATCCGTGCCGCTTGCGCAGCCGGCCGTCATGGCGATCAGCCATATCGTTGCAAATGCAATCATGTATGAACGTATTCCTCTTCTGGTCATATGGATCTCTCCTCTGTAAGTGACGCTTTTTCCAATGGTCTATGATGATTTCCATTTCAAAAACACATTGCGTTCCAACAAATCGATTAATGAAATAATAAGTACGGATACGACAGTAACCAGCGCTACAATAGCAAAGGCCTGCGCGGTATTATACAGCGATGTTGCCTTCACGAGAATATTTCCAAGACCATCCTTCGACGCCAGCATCTCCCCAAACAGAGCCCCGACCAGTCCGGTTGCAGCCGATAGGCGCAGACCCGCAAAAATGGTCGGCGCAGCCGATGGCAAAATCACCTTCATGATGGTCTGGTACTGCGTGGCCTCGAATACTTGGGCGACCTTCAGATGGTTGTCCGCCGTCTGCTTAATCCCTGTCATCGTATTGACCGTGATCGTAAAGAAACAGAATAGGAACACAATCGATATTTTATGCGTGATCCCGATCCCGAGCCAGAGGGCAAGCAGCGGCACAATCGTCACCTTTGGAATCGCCATCAGCGCCGAAAGATAGGGCCTGAAGAACTGCTCCGCCCAAGGAATCAGCACCAGAGCCATGCCCACGGCCAGGCCTCCAAGTGCCGCAATTCCATAGCCCGCAACGAATTCGGCCAGCGTAACGTACAGATGCTTCCAAATCTCCCCGTCACCGAACAGTTTGAACAGCTCTTGGAATACCTTGGAGGGCGCAGGCAGATACAAGCTGCTGACGGTCTCCGTGCGAACCAGAAGCTCGCAGATGCCCAGTATGATCAGCAGCAAAATCGCCTGCCCCGCCCAGATGCCGCGAAATTTCTTGGCTTTCCTCGTTCCCATCAGGCTCACCCCTTTGCAATCAGATCATAGCGGTTCCCCGGACGGCTTAGTCCCAAGTGCTCCCGGAAGGTGCTGCCTTCATATTCGGTACGAAATAAACCCCGACGCTGAAGCTCGGGTACAACCAGCTCCAGGAACAGATCCAGTCCACCCGGCATATAAGGCGGGCATACATTGAATCCATCGGCCGCTTCATCCCGGAACCATTCCTCGATGATATCCGCCACTTGCGTCGCGCTGCCGACAACAAGCAGATGCCCGCGGACGGTGACGGTGAAGAAATAGAACAGATCCCTGATCGTAATATCCTCGCGTCCGTTGGCCTTTCTCGCCAGGTCGGCCCAGTGCAACGCCGTTTCCGAAGCGGATACATCCGGCAGCGGATCCTCCAGGGGATATCCCCTTAGATCAATCCCGATCTTATCCGACAGCGGACCCAGATCGTAATCGGTCACAACCAGTTCATTCAGCTCCGCATATTTGGCATGCGCCTCTTCCTCCGTCCGGCCCACGATCGGAACCAGTCCAGGCAGAACCTTCAAATCCGAAGCTTCCCGTCCATACTCCGGCAGCCGGCCTTTCACTTCCTTAAAGAATTTGACGGCAACTTCCTTCACATTCGTTCCCGTGAAGACCATGTCGGAATATTTAGCCGCCAGCATTTGGCTGCGCAGGGAGGTTCCAGCTGTGATGAGCGGAAGCTGCCCCTGTATCGGGCGCAGAATATTCAGCGGCCCGGCGACGGAGAAGTGCTCTCCGACATGGTCCAGGGTGTGCACCTTGCTTCCGTCGGCGAACACGCCGCTTGCTTTGTCCCGTGGAAGGGAGTCGTCCTCCCAGGTGTCCCACAGCCCGCTGACGATTTCGATGAATTCCTCAGCGTAGTCGTACCGCTTGGCATTATCCCAATGCTTCTCACGGCTGAAATTCAGCGCAGCCCGCGGATCGGAGCCCGTCACGACATTCCATGAGGCCCTGCCCTGGCTAAGATGATCCAGCGATGCCGTAAAACGTGCGATGTTGTAAGGCTCGGCATAGGTGGTGTTTACCGTGCCGATCAAACCGATTTTATCCGTTGCCGCCGCCAGATAGGACAGCATCGTAAACGGCTCCAGACGCGTCATTTGGGAGGGGAATAAATGCTGCATATCCGCGCTCGTGGCCAATCGGTCCCCCAGAAAGAAGAAATCGAACTTGGCCTTCTCGAGCTTCTGGGCAACCTCCTTCAGAAACTGGGGGTCATAGGCACCATCTGTTTTGCCTTCGGGCAGCCTCCAGCCTGCTGGATGATAGCCTGTCCCGAATAAAAACAATCCAAGATGCAATTGACGACGTTTTGAACTCATAGTTGTGTCACCTTCCTGATCTTATTGGTAGTGGTTGATCGTTATACTGCCTATGGGCTTGGTCGATATAGATCTGCTTTATCCGTGGATTTCCTCCGATAAGCGGTCGATTTCCTTCAGTTCTTCCTCTGTCAGCCGCTCATCCGAATACTTCAATGTATCTGCAATGTGCTCCGGCCTGGATGCCCCGACAATGGCTGACGTGATGCCTTCGCGACTAAGCACCCAGTTCAGGGCGAACTGCGGAAGCGTCCATCCCCGGTGCTCGGCCAGCGGCCGGATCGCTTCCACAATGGAGAGCGCATGCCGCTGGTTCAGCAGCAATTGCAATCTCTGTTCGCCTGCAGCCAGGCGCGAGTCCGATGGAGGAGCTTCGCCCGCCCGGTACTTCCCGGACAATATGCCCCGGCCGAGCGGGCTGTACACGATGACCCCAACCTGCTCGGACTGGGCAAAGGGAATTAATTCGCGTTCAATATCTCTCGTAATGAGACTGTATTCCGGTTGTACGCTCTCGAACCTGCGTAAACCATGGAGTGCACTGATGCCATGAGCTTTGGCCAACTGCCAAGCCGCGTAGTTCGAGCAGCCGATATAGCGGATTTTGCCCTGACGCACAAGATCCGTAAGCGCCTCAAGCGTCTCTTCCAGCGGGGTCAACTCATCAAACCGGTGCACTTGATAAAGATCGATATAATCCGTCTGGAGCCGGGCAAGGCTATTCTCCAGCGCACGATAAATATGATAGCGGCTTTGGCCTTGGTCATTAATGCCGGGACCGATCCGGTTATGCAGCTTGGTAGCTAGGAGAATATCTTGTCTTCGCTCCTTCAGCAGCCTGCCTAGAATTTCTTCCGATTCCCCAAGCTGGTTTACATTCCCGCTATCCATACCGGTACCGTACACGTCAGCCGTATCGATGAGATTGATGCCAGACCCAAGTGCCTGATCCAATACGGCGGCCGAAGCCCTCTCATCAATCCAGCGCCCGAAAGCCATCGTCCCCAGACTCACCTCCGACACTTGCACTCCGGTTCTACCCAGTGCTCTATACTTCATGATTGCTGCCTCCTCGTAAGATTCATACAAAAAAACAGCCGAAGACACACCTCGGATCATAAACTGATCCAAGGATGCATCTCCGGCTGTCCGGTAGAATGTGCATCAATTCTATTATTTCCGATATGTTAAGTAGGATTATAGCATCGTCTAATTTTGTCGTCAATTATTTTTAATGTTGGATTTCCGGCCGGGTGAGACCGAGATGGTCCCGTAACGTTCTGCCTGTATAGTCCTCGCGAAACACGCCGCGCTGCTGAAGCAGCGGCACTACACGCTCCACAAACTGCTCGAGATCACCCGGAAGCAAAGGGGCCATAATGTTGAATCCGTCGCAAGCCCCGCTTCGAAACCAATCCTCGATCCGATCGGCAATCTGCTGCGGGGTTCCGATCATCGTCATATGACCTCTAGATACCGCGTAATGCCGGCCGAGCTCCAGAATGCTTTTGCCCGATTTTGCAGCCATATCCATAATCATGATCGCTCGGCTGCTGTTCCCTTCCCTCGGAAGATCAGGCAGCGGACCGTCTACCGGATATCCTGTCAAATCAGCATTCAGCAATTGCGATACGTATTTCACCCCCGCTTCCGGCAAGATGAGCTCGCTGAATGTCCGATAATACGCCAAAGCTTCGGCTTCGGTCTCTCCAAGGAAGATCAGCAGGCCCGGCAGAACCTTCACCTCTTCCCCTTCCCGTCCATACTCCTTGAGCAACTCCTTAAACTCGCGGTAATACCTTATCGCATCTTCTTTACTCTCGCAGGCCGTAAACACAACATCGGCCGTTTGGGCCGCCAGCCTTCTTCCCGCTTCCGAGGTTCCCGCTTCAATGATAACGGGCCTGCCTTGTGGAGATCTAGGCATGTTCAACGGGCCCTCTACCTTAAAAAACTCTCCTTCATGATGAACCCGATGAATCTGGGTCGTATCCGCAAAGACAGCTCTCTGCCGGTCCAACACAAGGGCATCGTCCTCCCAGCTGTCCCAACATTCCTTCACAACCTGTAGAAACTCCTCCGCCCGTTTATACCGCTTCCCATGCTCCATTAATTCCGCCGATCCGAAATTGCGTGCCTCCGCATCCTTCGTGGAGGTCACCACATTCCATGCGGCTCTGCCGCCGCTGATATGATCCAGCGTGGACAGGCGCCTTGCCAATGCGTAGGGCGCGTTGAATGTAGTAGATGCCGTGCCAGCTAATCCAACATACTCCGTGACACCGGCCAGACTGCTGAGCATGGTCAACGCTTCAGGTTGAAGAAAGCTGACATTCGTCCGCAAATCCTCAATCAGCGGTATCGAGTTGTTGTCTGCAAGGAACACCATATCGAATTTCCCGCGTTCGGCTGCTTGAGCGCAGCGCTTATAGAAATCGTAATCCACAGCTCCGACCCCCGCCGAACCGGGATGCCGCCAAGCGGCAATATGATGGCCGTAATTCATTAGAAAAGCGCCCAGACTTAATTGGCGTCGCTCCGCACCCATCTCTATACTCCCCTTCCCTTTATCTCTACTGAAGCTGTTTATCTCTACAGAAACTTACGCTCAACCAGTTTCTCTACGTAATCACCGACATACTTCATATCATCAAGACGGGATTGAACCTCCTTCTCCCATTTACCGGCATTCCGCAATGATGCAAGAGTAACCTGGTTGCCATACCACGACTGCACCTCGTCCCGTCGTATGGTGAAAGCTTCGTCTTCAAAGGCGAAGATCAGTTTCTCCAAATTATCAATCATGGCAAAATTTGCAGTGGAATTATAAACCAGCAGCTGCTTCAGCTTCTCCTCTTGCAGATCGCCTGCCTTAGCCTGAAATCGGAGCTCGGCCGTCAATTCCTCCGGGTATAACTGAAATGTGCGTTCGATGTCACGCATGGGAAGCGAAGCATTCAAATTAATCAGGTTCGCGGCATTCCCCATATACGGGCTGGCGAAGCTTAACGAATTCCGGATATCATGCGTCAACGGATCATTCTGCTCCGCTTCATATTGAATGGCCTGTTCATTTGCCCTGGGCTTAATGAATCCCTCCAGTGCAGCCATACCCACTACGCCGATAAGCAGCAGTGCAACAATCAGCCAATTTTTTCTGCTCATGGTTCATTCACCTCAAGTTGAAGGGTTAATTTACAAGCTTTTTGGACAAGCAGCGGAATGATGACCGACGTCATCGGGATGGCATATCGCATGACGGTCTCATAGAACGAATAAGGTCCATCGATTCGCAATGCTCGCCCAAACCATAGATCACTGCCGTACTGAATCACGAAAGTGTACAAGGATACGACTACGATAAATATCGACCACAGCCACCATGCCCCTTTACTCCATTTGGCCAATTTGCCTGCATTGATAATAGCTGTCTGCTTCTCATACCGTTTCAGATTCCGTGACATGGAAAGATATGCCGCTCCGGTGAAAACAACAACGCACAGCAGGAGGGTGTTCACCCCTATACCGCTTGGCAAAAATCGGGCCGGGATGGTGACGATCCAGGCCAGCAAGGAATAAATAAGTGCGCTCTGAACAAGGTTATAACGGAAACGGTAGCTGTAAACTTTTTGATTATCGTCAATGAGGGCCTCGATATCTTCGATGTTATCGATAGCCAGACTGATGGCCGATTGATATTCCATGCCGTTCTCCATATAATCCGTAACCCGCGCCTCCAAATTGCTGAGAACCTCATTCTTCAGCTCTACCACTTCCTTGGTTTTGCGTTGATTCGCAAATAGACGGTCCACAAAGATCTCTAAGTCATGCCTGTTGGTCACTTCTCTGTCAGCTCCTTTCCGTTCCCGATCAGAACATCGATAATCTCGCGCGCAGCCTTCCATTCCTCCTGATTTTGCAGTAAGCGCCCCTGTCCCTCCTGGCTGAGGTTGTAATATTTGCGCCTTCCGCCCTGGGTTTCTTCTCCCCAATAGGAACGGATTAATCCCTGTTTCTCCAACCTTCTCAGACTGGAATACAATGTAGGCTCCTTCAGCTCAAATCGATTCCCGCTTCGTAGCGAGATTTCTTTAATGATCTGATAGCCGTAATTATCTCCGTCCGATAACACGCGCAGAATAAAGGTATCAATATTTCCACGTATCAAATCACTGTTATGTAAGGATTCAATCAAATACCCGGACCTCCTTAACGGAATGGAATGGGTATAATATAACGCATATTACTATGCGTGTCAAAGTAATACCTCACACATATATTTCTCTCTTCGTCGATTGACGGTTTACAAGCACTACTATATAATTTTTGAAAGTTCTTCCTATTTAATAATTAGAATCGCTTCATTATTGTATTTAGTACGTGCAGGAGGAGACGGTTTTGCTTCATAAATACATTCGACGACTGAAATACTATATTATCCGGACTCTCCGCATGCAAAATAGTGATCATCGAATTGCGCTCGGTTTTGCCGTAGGTTTCTTTCCTTGCTGGTATCCAACCTTTGGCATTGATCTGCTGCTGGCTCCGCTGCTCGCTCGCATGGTTCGGGCGAGCATTCCCTCCGCCTTCCTTGCAGCTTCGGCAGGGACCGTCTTATGGCCGATCCTGTTCTATACAAACTATAGAATCGGGGTGTTTGTGCATTTGTTCACCACATTTCCCAAAACCTTTGAAATCGAAGATGCCCTCTCGGCACCTGTCCCAGAGACGGATTATCGAATTGAGACAAATCATTTTGGCAGATTAGGCGATATGGGCGTCAACTTTTTTGTCGGCGCTCTCATCAACAGCATCCTGTCTACATTGATACTCTATATTTTGCTGCGCATCTTACTCTACGTTTACCGCAGACCTATGCTTCACAAAATCAAAGAATCCATCCGAAGAAGAAAATCGAAGTCTAAATGAAAACTCACATTAAAAAGCGCCTGGAACCTCCTTCCAGACGCTTTTTTTAATTCAGATCAAGTTTGCATTGTCCCTGCCGCACCCCAACTCCTCTTCAATCCCTAAGCCAGCTTCTTTTGGAAAATTCGGTATAAGTTGCTAAAAGTACGGCATTCTAAAGAGGATGAGCCTTTACTACGAACCGGCAAAGGAGGGAAGAACAAAAATGAAATCGAAGGCGCAGCACGTACTGCTTGCCCCTGTAAAAGAGCGGCTTGCGAATTGCGAGGATGTCATCTATCAATCCTTACGTATCCATGGATCGACGTGTACCGTTATCTATATTGAATCCATTGTGGATATCAGCACCCTGCACGAGCATATCGTTAAACCGCTGATTAAGGAAGCCGCGTTGATTCAGCATAATTTTAACGACTTCATTGACCGTATGGATCGTGGAGATATCCTATCGGTTCCTTTTCATCGTTCTTCCTCGGCGGAGTATATTGCCAATATGATTGTCGAAGGCACAGCGGTAGTGGTTGTGGAGCAGTTGGCAGAGGCTTATTTATTCGACATCGCCTTGTATCAGAAACGGGCGGTTTCGGAATCTCAGAATGAGCTGGTGGTGAACGGGCCGCAAGAAGCTTTTATCGAAGACATTGGTACGAATTTATCGCTGCTCCGGCACAAAATCAAGCATACGGATCTCAAAACCGTACGTTATCAGATCGGTGACTATTCCAAAACTGCCGTATATATGGTGTATGTCGACGGCTTATGCAAACCTGAAGTTGTCGCCCAAGTGGACCGGAAGCTGAATAACATAGCCATTGACGGCATCTTCGGCATCAGCACCTTGTCCGAGCAAATGAAGGAAGGCGTGAAATCCCCGTTTCCACAGTTCCAATATACCGAGCGACCGGATTCCGTAGCCGCTTCTCTGCTTGAAGGCAGAGTCGGCATCATGCAGGATGGAACACCGTCGGCTCTTATTGTGCCTGTCACTCTATTTTCCCTGCTGCAGTCGTCCGAGGATTATTATCACAGTTTCTTCTCTTCCAGCTGGATCCGGATTATCCGATTCGTGTTCGCCGTCATTTCATTGCTGATGCCTTCTCTATATGTAGCGATCACCACATTTCAGCCATCCATCATACCCACGGATCTGCTGATCACCCTTGCGGCATCACGTGAGAACATCCCATTCACCGCCTTAACCGAAGCGCTGATCATGGAGCTTACCTTCGAAGCCTTGCGGGAAGCCGGAACCCGGATCCCCAAGCCCGTCGGGCAGACCATATCCATCATCGGCGCTATCGTCATTGGGCAAGCAGCAGTAGCAGCCGGTGTTGTATCCAATCCGATGGTCATCGTAGTGTCCATAACCGGCATCGCTTCTTATATCATTCCGCACTTCGAGCTCGGGCTTGCGTTCCGCTTGCTGCGCTTCCCCATACTCATTCTGGGAGGGACACTCGGTCTTATCGGCGTATTTGCTGCTGCCTTCCTTGTGTATGGTCACATGGCTTCCCTGAAGTCTTTTAATACACCTTATCTACAGCCCGTTGCGCCGCTTGTGATATCTGAATGGAAGGATACCTTCCTGAGGGCGCCATCCATGCTGATGAAGAAGCGGCCTAAGACCTATGCGTCATCCAACAATTTAAGGAGAAGAAAGCCATAATGCCTCTACTCAAATTGTTTAACATGTTCAAAATAGTGCTTCCCCTAACGCTGTTGACGGGTTGCGGTTTCACGATGACCAAAGTTGAGATCAATCAGCAAACCTTTGTATTTGCCATGTATGTGGATAAAGGTCAGCAAGACGGCACCGTAGAAGTTACGATTAGTGCCCCCCTTCCAAATCGGCTTACATCTGGAAGCCATGCAGGCAAGCAAGGTGGTGGTGAACCATATGCCATGGTAACCAAGTCCTCCAGCACTGTGCAGGATGCCTTGCACCTGATTCAACGGGATCTTTCCAGGCGTTTGGACTTCAGTCACGCCAAGGTCGTTGTCGTTGGCAAAAGCTACGCGGAGGCGGGATTAGAGGAGCTTACGGACTGGTTACAGCGAGAACCGACAACCATCCTCAGTACTTATATAATGGTTGCGTCCGGAGATGCAAAAAAAGTCGCGGAGCTGACGCCGGTCTTTGAGCAGATGCCCTCGGAGGTGCTCACCCGTTTTGCGGACCAACACAACATGATCACGACGAACTTAAAGGATTACCTCTATGCCGAATCGGCCAACCAAGGCTATGCCTTGACCTATTTGGCAACAGGCATGAAGCCTATGGTCGCCGATCAGGAGAAACTGAAGCCTTGGACAGGGATTCAAGGCACGGCGCTTTTCCATCATCATAAACTGGTTGCCACACTCCCGATGAAGGAGTCACTTGCTGTCAGTTGGGCAGTAAACGAGGTAAAAGGTCCTATGTATACCGTTTCATGGGATGAAGGTAAGAAGGCAAGCGTGTTTCTCATCACATCAAGCTCTAAGAAGTCTGTTCGCATGGTTTCGGGTCATCCAGTGTTCACGGTAAAGCTAAACGGAACAGGCGATATCGTATACAAACAAAAGCAGAAGCAGTTTGATACCCTTCAGGTGAAAGAGCTCATCGAGCGTGAGCTCAATGAGCAAATCACCGGTCATTTAACAAAGGCTCTTCATACCTCGCAACGAGTAGGAGCAGACATCCTGCAGCTTGGCATGCTGTTGGATTGGAACTATCCGGATCATTGGAAAAGAGTTCATGCCAACTGGCCCGATTATTACAAAAACGAAGTTGAGATCCAGGTTGTTACCGACATCAAGATTCGAAACTTCGGATCCATACTCAAAATGAATCCGAAATAAGGAGGTTTGCCCATGCTCGCTCTTCTGTTCCTCGTGTATTCCTTGGTGGAATGGTATATCGCGAAGAAAAAGGCAAAAGCACCTCGTGAAAAATGGACGGTTCTCCTTCTGATCCTTGCGTTTACCGTCTGGAATTTATTCGCCTTGTTTTATCACGAGTGGCTGACCCCCAACCAACTGATTATGCTGCTGTTCGGTTGGCTTAACAACATATAACAAAACATTTATCGTTGTACCTTCACAGAGGACTATAATCTATAACGGAAAGGATGTACGAACCCGACATGCGCAATACTCCCTGGCAGCTGTTCCGTTTCGGATTTGTCTATCTTAACGCCATACCTACTGGATTTCTAATCAGTCCCCTATTGTGGAACTCCGCTTATTTAGGATGGGCAGCGATTCTCGGCGGCTATGTGATGAGTTTAATCTTCCTGTGGTTCACCGTAAAGCTCGCGCTGTGGGATCCTCAGAAACCCTGGATCGATTTCGGCAGTAAGCTAGTCAGCAACTGGATTCACATCCCGATCGTCGCTTTGGTTTTTTTCTGGTCGATCAATTACATAGGGATGGATATCGAAAGCTTCACTTTATTCTTCGACACCAATTACATGCGTGAAACTCCTCAATGGTTCGTGCTCCTGATCGTGGGTTTGGTCGTTATGATTACCACCAGATGGGGCATGGAGACGATGATTTACATTTCAGATGGGCTTTTTCTCGTCATTGTCATTGCGATCGTGTCCATGAACATGTTTTTCTTCAAGGAAGCCCATTTTGATATGATGATTGCGATGGTCAGGCATCATAATTATGAGTCTGCAGTTAAGGACGCCCTGTTCTGTCTATCTTTCTTCGCCGAATGGATCATCTTCCTCTTTCTCGCTCCCTATATCCAGTTTAATCGGAAATCGTTTCGAAACCTCGCTGCCGCAGGGATATTGGTGACTATTGGTATATTGCTCCAATGGGCTTCTGCTTTACTGAATTTCGGCCCTTATTTAGGGCGGGAAATGCAATATCCACTTGTTGAATTAATGCGCGCAGCTAGTGGGTTCCTCGCTAATGCCGATCCACTTATCATTGGATTATGGAGCAGTTCGATGTTTTTCCATAGCGCCTTTCTCATCCACGTAAGTGTAAGTTGCCTTGCCAAATTGTTTAACCTGAAGCAAATGGATGGGCCACTAATCGCCATCGTTGGGGGAACCGCTATCGTGATTGCATACCAATATTCGCAAAATCCAATCCGCTTTCTCCAGGACTTCAATTCATTCGAGATGGTGATGTTCTTTATTCTTATAGAGTTAATCCCTGTTTTCTATTGGATTGCCTCCCTGTTCCGCAAACGCAAACACAAACACAAACCTAAAGCTAATCATAAACCCGCTTGAAACTTGAAACTGTATCGATATCCTATTGAAAAACAGAAACGGGGAGAGCGGCATTTGCTGCTCCCCCAGTTTTCCGGATTATATGTCACCTTTAGTACCGAGATAAGTATGATAAGCCTCTGGAGTTTATACTTTTTTATCTCGTCAAAAAATCAACATTTTATGTAAGCGCTTCCTACAAAAAGGTTCTTTTATTGTAAGCAATTGGCATATTATATAGTACAGTAGACCAGCTGGCAAGAGTGGCAGCAGGAGGTGATAGGCATGGGCGTTAATGAAGCGTTGGCTTTAATGATATCGTTCGCCACTCTGGTCGTCTCGATCCTTGCCTTCCATAATAAGAAATAGACCCGTCCCTTGTACAGATGAATCTATTTCTTACGTCTGGTTGCAAGCAAATATCCACCTTGCAGGTGATGATCTGCTGTGTGAGGAGTCGGCGGCAACCGGCTCCTTTTATAATACACAAAAGTATCCTATTCTGATTTTTACGGAATTATGACTCGGCGGTGGCGAATTACGTATTTAGGATTGGCTTTACCTTGGCCATAATTTGCTCGATCTCTTTAGAGCAGTCCTCATACATTTTCTTTGCCTTCTTACTCTTTGTACTGAGGCTGAACAACTCCAAGTCCGCCTGACATTTCTTTAAATTTGCATAGAGCAGTTTCCGCTCCTCATTTTGGGGAACCTGAATCTGATCATCATACAAATCGACAGTTAGTTGTCCATAAGCATCTACCTGGGCAAGAAATACGTCCTTGATCTTGGCGCCCTGCTTGTCCAGTTCTTCCACCAGCCATCCCTGATTGAAACCTGCGACGCGCAGCGGTTCGTCCATGACTTTACCATCCATGACCACAACCTGTGCGACTTTTTCCGGCGCTACCTGGATACCAAGATCTTTAGGGGTTAAAGGCAGATTCTCACGTGTCTGCAAAATATTAATCTCCCCGCTTGACTCCATGATAGCAAATTCCACGTTAGCGACCTGAAACACGTCTTTTTTCCGCAACTGCTCCATTAACTCATCGGTAGTCAGCCTTTCTTTCTTTAAATTATCTTCTAATATCTTGCCGTCTTTAATGAGCACGGTCGCCTTAAAATCGATAAAGTCCCTGGCCTTCTTGCTCTTCATTTGCAGAAATTCAATAAGTAATGAACAGCCTACCCATACGCCTAGCCCAATTAATCCCAAATACCAGTTCGCCTCAAGATCCAAGGAGATATAGGCGGCTATGCTGCCGATCGTAATCCCCGTTAAATATTCAAAAAAAGAAAGCTGCGAAACCTGCCGCTTTCCCAACACTTTTGTCATCAGAAACAACACGACTACAGCACATAAGGTTCTAAGTACAACTTCCAACCACTGGGGCACAATAAATCCTCCTCATTCGATGTCTTGACTTCATAATCACTCTATAGATTATTGTCAAATATCCTCTTAGAAATTACACCATTATTTCCCAGTCTATGCTCCATGCATGTTCTTCCGCAAAATGCGTACATTATTAAGCATGAAAGGAGTGATAAAAACCAATGACCGTAGCATCCGATGTCAAAACATGTCTCTCATCCTTAAAAAGCGCTCAGGCCAGCCTCGAGCAATTTGCACTGTCCACGCAGGATCAAAATGCCAAGAATTTGTTCACGGCTGCAGCACAACAAACACAGCAAGTCGTAGACCAAGTGAACCAACGGGTTCAACAGCTTGAGCAGGAAGAGCCTCAGTACAAAGGTTTCTAACATTTGTTTTTCTGCTAGTTCCATCGCGTGTAAGCCTATGCATACCTCCTATCTTCCCCTGATAGGAGGTACTTTATATTGTGTTATTTATTATTGAGTTATCCTCCCCATCAGGGTAAAGTGTTAATAACGGAGACTGAATACAAAGGGGTAGATTCTATGAAGAATGGTACGCGTTCTATCGATGTCATCACGTTCGGTGAATCGATGGGATTATTATATCCGGAAGGTACACGGGGCATAGGCCAAGGAGGAAGCATGGCACAATCCTTCGGTGGTGCCGAAAGCAATCTCGCTATCGGATTAGCCAGGCTTGGCTGCAGCAGCGGATGGTTCGGTCAACTCGGCAACGATCCGATCGGAACCGGTATTTTGAAAACGCTTCGAGGCGAAGGGGTCGACATTTCCGCCGCCAGACAAACGGATGTTGCACCAACCGGTCTTATGCTGCGGCAGAACGTTCGCGGTCAATCCTCCGTCTATTACTACCGCAAAGGCTCTGCCGCCAGCCAAATGACACCGGACCATGTAGACTCCGAATACATAGCCAATGCTCGCATCCTTCATTTTACAGGCATCACCGCAGCTTTAAGCAGCAGCTGCCTGGACACGATACGTCATATCATTTCCGTATGCAAAGCGCATGACGTCCTGATCAGCTTTGACCCTAACCTCAGGCTCAAGTTATGGAATATCGAGGAAGCACGTCCTGTACTGCTGGAGCTTGCGGAAGTCTGTGATTATTTTCTTCCAGGCTATGATGAATGCAAGCTGCTGTTCGAAACAGAGGACGAGCAGGTGATCCTGGATCGTCTGCGACAGCTCCCCGCCATGTCCGTTATCAAAAGTTTCAATGGGAGCAATGTTATTGTCCACAAGAACCACACCTATTCCCTTCCCTTTGAGCAGGTGGATCAAGTGGTGGATACCGTGGGAGCAGGCGACGGCTTCTGTGCCGGTTTCCTTGCTGGTATTGCCAAAGGCTGGACACCCGAAGAAGCTCTTTCGCTGGGCGGCTTAACCGGCTCCCTGGTGATCCAAGCGCTCGGTGATTGGGAAGCACTTCCGACATGGGAAGAAGTAGAGCAGCGGCGCGGGAATGCTGCTCATATCGAACGTTAACTCCTGTTCTTTCAACGAGCCATCTTTCTAACATCCATTCATAGACGAGAAGGAGTGTGTTAACATGAAAAAACTAAGACTAATCGAACAAATTCATCATACAGGTGTCGTCGCTGTCCTTCGCGGGGATTCCCCCGAAGAGGTTGTCGAGATTGCCAAACGTGCGATTGAAGGCGGTATCAAGGTAATCGAAGTAACCATGACTGTACCGTTTGCTACCGAAGCCATTACAACGCTGGCCAAGATGTACTCCTCCAAAGATCCGCAAGCGGATAATTATGCCATTATCGGCGCAGGCACGGTTTTGGATGCTGAAACAGCCAGAATCACCATACTTGCCGGCGCCGAGTTTGTGGTCTCGCCCGGCTTTGACCGCGATACCATTCTGCTCAGCAATCGTTACCGCATCCCGGTGATGCCGGGTGCCGTAACTGTTCATGATATTGTCGCCGCTCTTGAGCTTGGCGTCGATGTCGTTAAACTCTTCCCGGGGAATTTGTACTCCCCATCCGTCATTCCATCCCTGAAGGGCCCGCTCCCGCAAGCCAACATCATGCCAACCGGGGGCGTAAATTTGGACAATCTGCATGAATGGATCAAGGCCGGCGCGTTTGCGGTCGGGATTGGATCGGATCTAACCAAGGACGCGCTGAAGAATGGAGACTTCAATCTGATTACAGAAAAGGCACGAGCTTATATCAACGCATTTAAAGAAGCTCATGCCCAAAGATAAAAAATGATGTACTGATTTTGCAATACATTTTTTGCTAAATATTGTTATTCATAAACAGACAAGCCTATCAAGAGTCGACTTGATAGGCTTGTCTGTTTATTTAATCCGTCTCTTTTTGAACCAACGCTTCTGCGTAAGCATTCCCGTCGTAAACCCGCCTGCTACTATTGTCAAAACGGAATACATGAAGGTGCTTCCCGACAGCAGGATGCCTCCGAAACCGATGATAACGACATCCATCAGCAAAATAATGACGCCTACATTTAACGGCAAATATTTTGCCAGGAAATGCGCCAACAGGTCCGTTCCGCCCGTGCTTGCATTGTTTCTAAGCATAAATCCAAGGCCGGCTCCGATCAAAGCCCCGCCCAGAGGCGCGCTTAGGATGACATTCGGGGCAAAAAATCGCAAAAAACCCGGTTGCAGCGGTGAAAGCAAATCGATGATAAATGAAGATATCAGCATGCCTGACAGACTATTGTAAAAGATTTCGCGATTTAATATCCAGGCTGCGATAAACATGGGAATGCTGCACAAAATGATGACGAATCCGATATGTAGATCAAACACATAGTTAGCAATCAGAGCAATGCCGATAACTCCACCATCCAAAACTTTATGCGGGACAAGAAAAAAATTGGTCCCCATCGCGATCAGAAAACTGCCGATCACGATAATGACATGTTTTCGAAATGACACCATTTCCCCATCTCCATTTATAAGGGCATGTCTTATTTATATGCTTGTCATTTCGAAAAATTGCGAACTTGCTGTCCCGCATTTAAAAAAAATTCCACCGTGTTCAATTCGGATGCTTTTCGCTTTTAATCTTTTACATAAATTAAACGCTCGGTCCGTGCCATCACCTTGGTCTTCATATATGGATAATTCTCATAACAATAATCCACAAAATACCCTGGCTTCTCTCCATTCCAAGGGAAAGTATCGTAGTGCATCGGAATGGTCAGATCGAATCTCGATACTGCGGCAAGCTCTGCGGCCTCCCGGAAGCCCATATTTCCAACGATCCCATCATTCCGGCGGAAGGCATCTCCCCCGTTGATCGGCACCATCCCGATATCAATCGAATATGCCTGTAATCTTTCAACCAGACCAGGATAAACGACGGTATCTCCTGCATGGTAAATCAACACGCCCTGGATATCCACCAGATATCCGACATATCGGTGTCCAAACTGTTCATGCTCATCCAAGGTTTCATGGGCAGCCGGAATCGCCATCAGACGGAAGCCCTCAAACTGCTGCCATTGATCGCACACCGCCGCGAACAAGCGCGCCGGTGCGACGCCAGCCTCTCTCATCGCTTCATGACAGCAAGCTGGTGCAACAAAGGCTGTCTCCGGATTCTGTTTGGCTATGACCGCAATCGTTCCCAGATCCATATGATCGTCATGCTCATGGGTGATTAGTACCATGTTCGCATTCGTGATATGCTCCGGCTTCAGCGGTGCAGGGAATGCACGCTTAAATCCCGCCTTGCGTTCCAGATCCTCTGACATATAAGGGTCGATGTAAATGACAACCTCCCCGCCTTTAAGGACAACGCTCTCCTGCCCCAGAAACCATACCGCTGCCATCCCTTCGGCTGTGGACGTCCGGTTGATTTCTTCGATAAGCAACTCGGGACCTCGACCCTTACTGTTCTGTTCCATCATCATCTCTATTATCTCTCCTTTCATTTTCTATCACGACTAGATTATAACATGCAGTCATTTGTAGAAATGGCCCAACCCACAAAGAAAAAAACGAGTCCAGAGTAAGCAAAAATGCCCATTCCAAACTCGTTTTGTCTCATCTATATGAATCCTAATTACGTTCAAGCGACTTCTTCCATAGACCAAGCAGCATGCCTGATATTACCGCGCCAATGAGGACGGCCAGCAAGAACAGAAGCGCATGATTCGCCAGTGCGGCAACAAAAATCCCCCCATGAGGAGCAGGGACGTTAATGCTCCACAGCTGCGTCAACCCACCGGCAACCGCCGAGCCTAGGATACAGGATGTCAGCACACGCAGCGGATCGGCTGCGGCAAACGGGATCGCGCCCTCCGTTATGAAGGAAAGGCCCATCACGTAGTTGGTCACGCCGGACTTTCGTTCCTGCTCCGTAAACTTATGCTTGAAGAACGTCGTTGCCAGCGCAATGGCGAGCGGAGGAACCATCCCGCCAGCCATAACCGCAGCCATCATGGCACCGTTCGTGTTGCCGCTGGATGTAAATACGCCGATCGCAAATGCATAAGCCGCTTTATTAAAGGGACCACCCATATCAATCGACATCATTCCACCCAGAATAAGACCGAGAATCACCGCGTTGCCGGTACCCAGATTGTTCAGAATATCAATCAGACCGAGATTGATCCAGCTGAAGAACGGATCAAACAGGTAGAACATGATTGTTCCGGTGACAAGGAGGCCGACAACCGGGTACAGCAGAATCGGCTTTAAGCCGTCAAGCGCTTTTGGCAGTCCGGCAAATGCTTTGCGCAGCAGGATCACCACATAACCCGCCAGGAAACCTGCCGCAAGTCCGCCTAGGAATCCCGAATTGGAATTGAGGGCCATCAGGCCTCCGACCATGCCGGGCATCAATGCCGGACGATCACCTATACTCAGTGCAATGAATCCCGCCAGAACCGGAATTAGGAAGTGGAAGGCGCCGTCTCCCCCGCCAATCGTCTGCAGCAGTTGAAAGAGGGGATGATGTTCACCTGCAAGCTGCTCGATCAGGAAGGAGATAGCAAGAAGAATGCCGCCTCCCACGACGAATGGCAGCATATGCGAAATACCATTCATCAGGTCCTTATACACTTTAGTGCCAATACTGCCCTTCTCTTTCGCCTGCGACTCACCGCCGCCTTCGCTCCGGTAGATCGGCGCATCGCCGCTCATCGCCTTGCGAATCAGCTCCTCCGATTTGCGGATACCGTCGCTGACAGGTCGCTGGAGCACGGGCTTTCCGTTAAAGCGGGCCATTTCCACGTTTTTGTCGGCCGCAATGATGACGCCTGCAGCCCTGCGGATTTCCTCTTCCGTCAACACGTTTTGCGCACCTTCCGAGCCATTGGTCTCCACCCGAATTTCGACGCCCATTTCCTGGGCTTTCTTCTTCAGGGCATCTTCAGCCATAAATGTATGGGCAATACCGGTTGGGCACGCCGTTACGGCAACAACAAAAGCTTCCGAGGTTCCGGCAGGAGCATTCCGTTGGTCAGATTCGGGAGCGCCGCCGGACTCCTGACGGTTGTTCTCGGCTTCCTTTTTTGCCGCCTCCCTTCTCTTGGCCGCTTCCTTCTCCGCTTTGGCAGCTTCTTCGATCTCCTGTTTCGAATCGAATAAAGCCGTCACTTCCCCGGGCGTGTTCGTATTCATCAATTGACCGATGAATTCCGCATCGATCAGCAGCCGTGATAGCGCTGCAAGTGTGCGGAGATGGGTATTCCCGGCTCCTTCCGGAGCAGCGATCATAAAAAACACATACGCCGCCTCTCCGTCCAGCGCTTCGAAATCCACGCCCTGTCTGCTCTTGGCAAACACAACGGTTGGTTCATTAACCGCTTTCGTCTTTGCGTGCGGCATCGCGATGCCGCCCCCGATCCCCGTACTGGATTCGGCTTCACGCTTCAGAACCATCTCTTTGAACAAGACCGGATCGTTGATCCGTCCGCTTGCTGCCAGGCTTGCGATCAATTCATCAATGGCTGCCTCCTTCGTGACCGCCTTCAGGTCCATGATCATCGTTTCTTGTATCATTAAATCCGTAATTTTCATGCTGGTTCACACTCCCTTGAAATCATCGTGATGACTACCACGCCATAACCGCGTCATAACCGCCGGATTCGTAGTAAAGCAGCTTACCATTCCGTGATCCTAACCTGCGGAAGAAGTCGATCAATCGTTTCCCGCACAGCCAAATCGTCCGAGAACGCCGTCGCGCTTCCCGAGGCGACCCCTGTCCGGAATGCCTCGATCGGATCCTTGCCCATCGCAAGCGTACCGACGAATCCGGCAATCATCGAATCGCCGGCCCCAACAGAATTACGGACTGTACCTGACGGTACGTTGGCATGATATACCCGATCAGTCGTGATAAACAGCGCCCCTTCGCCTGCCATGGAGATAAGGACATGCTGCGCTCCTTCCTCAAGCAGCTTTCGGCCATACTCCACAAGCTTCTCGCTTGAGTCGATAACAACGCCGAATAACTCGGCCAGTTCGTGATGATTCGGCTTCACGAGGAGCGGCTTCCAAGCCAAAGCCTTCATCAGCGCCTCGCCGGTGGTGTCCATCACGAATTCGGCGCCGCTCTTCCGGCACGCTTCGATAAGACGGCCATAGAAGTCAGGACCCAGCGAAGGCGGAACGCTGCCGGACAACACAACGATATCCCCTGCTTGAAGCTGTGACAGCTTATGAAGCAGCTCTTTCGTCTCTTCCTCATGGATGATAGGACCCAGGCCGTTGATCTCGGTCTCGTCGCCATGCTTAAGTTTGACGTTGATGCGAGTATCGTCCGCGATATTTACGAAATCAGTCCGAATTCCTTCCTTGCCCAGCATCTCGTCTATATAACAGCCGGTGAATCCGCCCAGGAAACCGATGGCCGTATTATCAGCTCCAAGCTGGTTCAGCACCCGCGATACATTAATTCCTTTCCCCCCCGGAAACTTCATGTCCCGGCTCATTCTGTTCAATCCGCCAAGCTCCATATGCTCAACTTCCACGATGTAATCAATGGAAGGATTCAGTGTTACCGTATATATCATCATGATCCCTCAATTATTTTGGTTTTCTGTGAGATGGCCTTCTTCCATGATTCCGGCAAGGGCTCTGTAATTAGCGTCGCTTCGTTCAGATCCAGCAATTTAGCGAAGGAAACCTCACCTATTTTGCTGGAATCCGCAAGGACATAACTGGAGGCGGACAGCTGGTGGGCTCGCCGCTTAATCAAGGCTTCTTCCGGATCCGGCGTGGTGTAGCCCATCTCTACATCCACACCGTTCGTGCCCAAAAAGCAACGGTCAAAACGGAAGTTGTCCATATTTTGCAGCGCAATGCTTCCGATGACGGCTTTGGTATGAATTTTCATCATGCCGCCCAGTAGATAGCTTTTGATTCGCTTGCTTACCAGCGCTTCAATGTGGGATAAACCGTTTGTAACAACCGTGACGTCCTTCGCGTCGATGAACGGTATCATCGCCAGCGTGGTCGTTCCCGCATCGAGGTAAATGCTTTCTCCATCCTCCACCTGTGCGGCCGCTAAACGAGCAACGACATTTTTTTGTTGAATGTTTTTGAACGTTTTTTCCTCAATTCCAGGTTCCTGTATCTTAGGACTCGGCAGAGCCGCTCCGCCATGAATGCGCTTTAATAATTGACGTTCTTCAAGGTCGATCAAGTCACGCCTTACTGTTGATTCCGAAGCTTCAAGGAGATCAACCAATTCCTGCAACTTCACGACGCCGCGTTCTTGCAAGCGCTCTAGAATGATTCGGTATCTTTCTTCCGTCAGCATAATGAATCCCCTCCTCATTGCATATAGTACCATAACTATCTCGAAAAACAATCTAAAACTTTCAAAAACATTCACAATCATTCAGGGAATCCGAGAATCATTTACCATATCGGATCATTTCCATTCGCCATTTTTTTCTTGTTCATGATAGTTTACCCATTATCAAGCCGGCAAGTGTCGAAACATCACATAAACGTTTGTAACCTGCAGCCTCTACACTATATACTGGTAAATAGGAAACTCTCACAGTATAGAAGAGGTGACATGAATGGACCAATTGAAAGAAGCCTATGAGCGAATGGGTCTACCGGAGGATGCAACCAAGGAACAACTCGACGACCGGTATACGCTGCTCATGCGCCAAACCCGCTCACATCAAAGGCGGGAGCCGGACCGGGCGGAGGAGTTCGAAGCCGAGTTTGCCGAAATCACCAAAGCCTATAAATTCATCCTTGAAGAAGAAAACCGTAAAGCTTTGGAAGAGATGAATCAGAAACGGTACGGTAAATATAAAAGGTTTGCCGGGACAGCGGAGAAAACCGATCATTTCTTCCGTTATTATAAATTTCATGTGCTCGGCGGTATTGCTCTAGTCGGCGTACTCATTTATATCGTGATCAGCATGTTCAACCATCAGGCCGAGAAAGAACGGTTAGCCAATCTGCCCCCGGTTGATCTGGAAGTCATGTTCCTCGGATCTTATATGAATCAGGATGGAGGACAAGACCTCAAACCGATCGAAGACGCGATTCTGGCGCAATTCCCCGATTGGAAACGCGTAACCGTTAACATTAACTATGTACCGCCTCTGGATTCCAACAATCCGCAGGATGCAGCCATGCTGCAAAAGGCACTGCTTGTACTGTCCACCGAGCGCCCGGACTTGTACATTATGGATCAGACTGCCTTTGATTGGGTGGGCAATCAAGGGATGGTACGTCCGCTCGAAGCAGAGGTTGAAGGCGAGCTAAAGGAACTGCTCACGCCGGAGATGCTGATAAAGGGGAAAAATGAGGAAGACGGTTCGGAGCATGTGTATGCCGTTGATATTATGGGCAGCCCGCTTGGCGAAGAACTGCCTGTCCTTAAGAAAGAAATGTTTGCGGGCATTCGTGAAGGCACGGAACGTGACGCAAATGCATTGCGCTTCATTAAGCAATATTTGGAGACGTCCAAGCAACAATAGATGCTCCCATCCGATATAAACAACAAAAACAGCCTCGCTGCTTAGCCTTATGGCCAAACAACCGAGGCTGTTTTTATGCGTATTATTGATTAACGATCGAGCTCAAGGATGTAAAGGCATGCGTGGCAAATCCTTCGGAAGGTTCACGGTGAGGGTTATTGACGCGGAAAATATAGCCCCGTCCGTCAATCTCATCCACAATGTACATCTGGGTTAGGCTCTCACCTTCGCCTATCATATACACGGACGCATCCTCCATGCCCTTATGCTTCTCATTGTTGCCAGCCTCACGAACTTTACCTGCCTCGGCAAGCTCTTTCTCCGCTTCCCGCTTGAGTTCATCCTCGTTATAATCCGAAGGCAGCTTCGTTATCTCGACATAATAATCTGGATCCACATTCATGGTCAGTTTGTTCGTCTTTGCATCAAAGGAAAAGATATCAAATATATACAGCGCGTAGCCATCACCCTTGACCAGTTTAGCTGTTTTGGTCTCTTTCATGCCCTCCAGCTCAAGTTCAAAATCCTGGGTTGCTGGCAGCTGCGCGTTCTCTGAACCCGTGCCCCCGCCTCCCTCTACCACCGTCAGCTTGGTGAGGATCAGTTGTTTCAATTCCTCTTCGCCCTCAATGGGCTGCTCCCAATACTCATACGAGACGGACTCATCTCCCTGAAGCTTGGATATCACTTGGTCCATACCAACGCCCAGACGGAACGCGGAAGGGCCATCTGCTGTTTCAATTTCAACGGAATTGTTATCAATTTGACCTACATAGGTACCAATTCCCTGCTTAATCTCGTACTTCGGCTCTTCGACGGGTTCAACCGGTTCCTTGACATTATCCTCTATTGGATTCGGATTAGCCGGCGGCTGAGAAGTTGGGTCTTCACCTCCGCATGCCGTTATCGCCATCAGCAGCATTGCAGCGGTCGTTAATGCGATCATTTTGCTCAAATGCCTTCGCTTAGCCATAAAACCACCTCCATCATGATTAACGGGAAACTTATGGAATATGTTGCACAATCATCGCCTTTTTGGCGTATGCTCACAGTACCCGCCCCAAAACGACAAGAGCATTCCCTTTTCCCATCAAACAAGGTATTCTAGTAATACAAGATTCAATTAGTTGATAAAGGGAGATGTTCATGTCTGGTAAAATTAGAATTTTTGCTGACAGTACTTGCGACTTACCACCTTCATGGATAGAAGAATATAATATCGGCATCGTTCCGCTTTACGTCGTATTCGGAGAACAATCCTTGCGCGACGGAGTCGACATTACGCCGGAACAGCTATACGCCAAAGTCGACCAGATCGGCAGCCTGCCCAAAACAGCGGCACCTTCTCCGTCTGACTTCATTGCGGCCTTCACGCCTTCCATTGAACAAGGCGAGGATATCCTGTTCCTCAGCATTTCTTCAGAGCTTTCTTCCACCTACCAAAATGCGTTGATCGCCGCAGGTGAGCTGCCCGAGGGCCGGGTTGCCGTGTTTGATTCACGCAATCTTTCCTCCGGCATCGGACTGCTTGTCATGAAGGCTGTTCACGCGGCCAATGAAGGTTTATCCATACCGCAAATTGTGGAGCTATTAAGCCGTACGGTAAATGAAGTGGAGTGCGAATTCGTTGTCGATACGCTGGATTACTTGTATAAAGGCGGACGCTGTTCCGGCATGCAAAACATCATCGGCAGCCTGCTGAAAATCCGCCCCGTTATCAAAGTCGTGGACGGCGGCATGATCCCCGCTTACAAGGTACGCGGCAAAAAAGAGAAGGCACTGGAGCAGATGATCCAAAATGCGCTGGCTCAAGTGGACAAAATGGACAATGATCTGATTGTTGTTGTACATACCATGGCCGAAGAGGAAGCCCGCTTCCTGCAGAAGCAGCTGCAGGAGAAAACAGGCGCACGGCAGGTTAGCATTTCTACGGCGGGTTGCGTCATTTGCAGCCACTGCGGTCCTCAAACCGTCGGTCTCATGTATACCAAGAGGCCTTCATAATATTTATCATCCGAAAAAGACAGTCCTGCTTTATAACGCTCTGCTGCAGGACTGTTTTTTCTGTAGTCAGTCCTCCTATCGGGCACTTAGTCCCTTATTAAACGGGCTGCCTATTGGCTAAACATGTCATCCTAGACTAAAGTCTAGGTGAAACATTCCCCGAAGGACCGAGGACATCCCCATCCATAACATGGTATTCTTGGATTAATCAATCTACAAAAGGAAAGGAACGAAGTTTGTATGACGAAACGTACAATCTTGGCACCGCTGCTCATCCTGCTCGGCGCATACTTGCTCTTAAACCAAGGCGGATCGGTAGGCGCCGGTTCCATCTTCGCCACATTCTGGCCTACCTTGTTCGTGATCCCGTTAGGCCTGTTTTTTCACTGGATGTACTTCTCGCTGGTTGGACGACAGGGTATCGGACTGTTGATACCGGGCGGCATTCTGCTCACAGCTGGTATTGTCAGCCAAATCGCTTCCTTGTTTGACTCGTGGGGTTCCATGTGGCCCGGCTTTATCCTGGCCGTTGCGGCAGGGCTGTTCGAGTTCTACTGGTTCGGATCGCGTAACAAGTGGCTGCTCATCCCGATTAACATTCTGACCGTATTGTCGCTGCTGTTCTTCGTGGTATTCTCAATCGGACCTGTGCTGAATTATCTGTCCGTTGTACAGCCTGTCATCGCCGTGCTGCTTGTGCTTGGCGGAGCTTGGCTGATGCTCGGACGGAAGAGACACGGTTAAGCATCCGCTGCGCCAAACCGTTAACAACGCATAAAGGCACTCCGAAGGTTGGTTAACCTTTGGAGTGCCTTTATGTTATGGATGCCCTGCGTATGCATCAAGAAGAGGCAGCAGCAGCTAAGGTTTCACTGCTGTGAAACAGATGATGAACGCTGCGGATATAACGGACGGTTCTCGTGCCGGAGTACATCATGACGGAATGCGTCTCGGCCCGCTGACCTGGCATATACTTCACGCCGCGCAGGAAATCGCCAGCTGTCACGCCGGTTGCCACGAATAATACGCCTTCGCGCCCTACCATATCCTCCATCGTCAGCAGCTGCTCCGGATGTTTCAGCCCCATGTCCTGGCATCTAATAAAATCCTCCGGTGTCTCCGGTATAAGCCGTCCCTGAATTTCTCCGCCCAGGCATCTCAAAGCGGCGGCAGCGAGAACGCCTTCCGGAGCCCCTCCGGAGCCCACATAGAGATCGACTTCACTGTCGGTGCAGGTCTCGATCGCTCCCATGACATCTCCGTGACTCAACAGTTTAATCCTTACCCCGGACTCTCGCAAAGCCTTGATCATCGCGCTGTGTCGCTCACGATCGAGAATGGATACCGTCATCTCCGACAGTGGCTTTGATAAGATCTCCGATGCTTTTCGAAGGGTTACCTCAATCGGATCATTCAAACTCAGCTTGCCCGCAAGCTCGGGTCCAACCGCGAGCTTATGCATGTAAATATCGGGTGCATGCAGAAGGGTTCCGCGGGGAGCTGCGGCAATCACGGACAACGCGTTGTTCAGCCCGCTGGCCACCGTTTCCGTTCCTTCGAGTGGATCCACTGCTACGTCCATCTTCGGACCTTTGCGGTTCCCTACGCGCTCTCCAATATACAGCATGGGCGCTTCATCCATCTCACCTTCTCCTATGACAACGACCCCATCCATCGCTGCGGAATCAAAATGCTTGCGCATGGCAACCGTCGCGGCTTCATCAGCACTGTTCTTGTCACCTCTTCCTGTCCACCGGGCGGATTGCAGCGCCGCTTCCTCCGTCACTCTTACAAGCTCCAATGCTAATGAACTCTCCATGAATGAATCCCTCCTTTTAGCTTTTTTCATTACCGATGCAGCTTATTTCAAATAATTCGTAATCAGTCCTGCGGTTTCCTCAATCGCCTTGTCAGTAACATCGATGACGGGACATCCGAGCTCCGCATACAGCGACAACGCATAATCCAGTTCTTCTTGTATCCGCTCAAGGGATGCATATTGCACCTGGTGCGGCAATCCCATGACCTTTAAGCGCTCGCTGCGGATTTTAAGCAGATGCTTCGGTTCGATCGTAAGCCCGATAATCGTGCCGTCCGTTACTTCTCTAAGCTGTGAAGGGGGCGACATCTCCGGTACGATCGGAAAATTGACCGTTTTGTAGCCTTTATGAGCGAGAAACATCGATAGCGGCGTCTTGGATATTCGGGATACGCCCAGCAATATGATGTCCGCCTTCAAAATGGCGCTAACGTCCTTGCCATCGTCATATTGGACAGCGAATTCCATCGCGTCGACCCTCCGGAAATAGCTGTCGTCCAAGCGATGCAGCAGCCCCGGCAGCCGTTTGGGATAGTCGTTGAACGTATCGGCAAATGCCTGCATCATCGGCCCCATAATATCCACCGTACGAATGTTGAGTCGCACGGCTTCCTCCCGCATTACCTCGCGAAGCTCCGGCTGCACGAGCGTGTAAGCCACAAAGCCTCCGCGCCGCGCCACCTCCTCCATCAATTCGGTCAATTCATCCTCGTCGCGAACGTTCATATAACGTTTAATCTCTGTATTCGGAAGCTCGAACTGGCGTAACGTAGCTTGCACAACCGCTTCAGCCGTCTCCCCAATGGAGTCCGAACAGATTGCTATGAAATGTGTTAATGCCTGATTCATCCGATTCCTCCCATTATTCCTCGGCTACCATATCGAGCAGCATTTTGATAATATTCGTTTTTGTAATCCGACCCACAACCTTCCAGTGTTCCCCCGGATTCCCCGTGGTGGATGGTACAACAACTGGCAGGCTATCGATTTGATGATTGATGATTTTTCGTGCGGCATCCAGCACCGTATCTTCCGGCTGCACGGTTGTCACGTTAGCCCGGCGGGTCATGATCAGGCTTACCGGCATGGAGGATGCCGTTGGGTTGCCAAGCGTTACCTTAAGCAAATCCTTGCGGGACACAATCCCGGCCAGATGGCCGTCGGCATCGGTAACGATCAGATTCCCCACGTTCTCCAGAAACAAGGATACAACGGCTTCATGAATCGTCGTGGTCTCACGCACAATAACCGGAACACCGTGCAGATCGCCAACCTTCATTTTGAGCAGGCGAAACTTCTCCTCCCGGTCGCGCGTACCCCGCTTTCCCAGAAAGTACCCTACCTTTGGCTTGGCATCAATATAATCCAGAACCACCAGTTTGGATAAATCGGTACGAAGGGTGGCTCGGCTGACATTCAGCATCTCCGCAATCTGATCTCCTGTAATCGGTGCATGTTTTTTTACGATATCGACGATATCCTGCTGCCTTGTCGTCAGTTCGATAGTGATCCCTCCTGCGTGCATTTCCTCTACTTGCCGATATAATACGTCATATATAATATATATGCAACATATTTTCGTCCAAAAATACATAATTAGGTATTAATCATTTTTTTGATGCCCATCAAAATAAGTTATAAATCCACTAAAAAAGCATGCTTCAGGAAAGTTTCCTCCCCCATAAGCATGCTTTGTGTTTGTATTTACTTTTCATCTAACCATTATCAATTGTTTAATCTTGAGGGTCTGTACCTTTGCATTCTCCTTTACCGCAAAATCCATAAATGATCTTCACTCCGTCGGTTGGAATCGTGTCCACCATTTCATCACATCTGGAGCATATAATCAGGCCCCATTCCTCGTTTGCCTTGCCTTTCGCTGCCTCTGGACTTGTTAACGCTTTCATAACATTTCCTCCTTATGTTTTTTCACTTTGCTGCAAGGCTGTTTACGCTTTGTTATCAAGGGGTAACTCGATTCGCCACATCTTACTGAAGACCAGACCAACCGTTTCGCTAACATACATCCCTTTATTTTCCACTATATTCTTAATGTATTGGGTAAGAAATGAAGATATGAGTAAATTATGATTATGAAACAAAAAAACGTTAAGTAATATTTATGTCATCATGATTCATGTGTGGAGGATAGGGGATACCCTTAATTTGGCATGATATGATAATATATACTTCAGATTTAATGGAAATTGACATTATAGACGGAGGGTTTGGATTGAAGAAGACATGGCAGCTCATTAAGAAAGGAAACACCTCATCCGCGATAGCGGCACTGGGCAACACGGGACTGGCCATAATCAAGGGAATTGCAGCGTCTGTTAGCGGCAGCGGCACGATGTTTGCCTCCGCTATGCATTCCGTGGCCGATGCCGTAAACCAGGGGTTTGTATTCGTAGGCAGCGTGCTCGCCGAGCGGAAGCCGACCAAGAAGTTCCCTACCGGATTCGGCAGGGTCATAAATCTGGTTTGCATGGTCGCGGTGATCGTGGTTACCATCATGGCCTACGAAACGATACTGAAAGGTTTCAAGCTGTTAAACCATCCGGAAGAAGCCACAAATTTCTGGCTTAATTTTATTGTGCTGGCCATTGCCGTTATCATTGACGGTTCCATACTGGTTAAAGCCATGAAAGAGATTATGAAGGAAACCCGTGTTCAAGCATCCGGCCTTGCCCTGCTGCCCGCCGCTTTCAAAAATGCCGGCCGTGCTGCCCCGCCTACACGGCTTGTGTTCTATGAAGACATCGTGGCTACACTCGGCGCCCTCTTTGCTCTGGTTGCCATTATATTCGCATATTTCTTTAACTTCCTCATCCTGGATGGAATCGCCACAATCCTGATCGGCTGTCTGATGGTAGGCGTTGCCTTTAAGGTCGGATATGACAATATGGTCGGCCTAATCGGAGTCGCCGCTCCGAATGAAGTGGAAGAGAAGATCTCCCAGATCATTCTCGGCGATCCGGATGTCCGCGACATCAATCGTCTTCGCATCCTGCAGGAAGGGCGCAACTATCATGTGGAGGCCTACATTGAACTGAAGAAAGGGATGACCCTGGCCGAAGCAGGCCATTCCAAAATGAGAATCAACGCCCTGCTGACCCAGGATCCGAACATCTCGGATGTGACCTTGGGCATCCTGGAGGACGATGGCATCAAGCTCTGGAATCCGAGCGATCCTATAGATAACTAAAAGAGAAAGAGGCGTACCTCAGAGTCCGAATGGACCTTGGGTACGCCTCTTTTTTCATACGACTCTTACTGATTGCGCTTCAGGAATTCGACCATCCGGGCATAAGCGATTTTTTCGTTGGCCTTCTTCGTAATGCCATGCCCCTCGTCTTCGAAAACAAGATATTCCACGTCACGGCCCTTCGCTCTCAAGGCTTCGACGATTTGGTCAGATTCCTCTTTGACGACACGCGGATCGTTAGCCCCTTGGATGATCAGCATCGGGTTCACCATATCATCCAGGTACGTAATCGGCGAATCCTTGATAAAGCGTTCTTTATCCCGTTCCGGATCGCCTATCCAGCGCTCCATAATCGGCTTCCAGTGCTCAGGTACCGAGTTGTAGAAAGTAAACAGGTTGCTGACCCCGACAATATCAATGGCCGCTTTGAAATACTCCGGATTACGCCCTGCCAGCAGCAGAGTCATATAACCGCCGTAGCTTCCGCCCATCACGAAGAGTTTCTCACGGCTCGATATGCCTTGCTCGAACAGCCAATCCATGCCTGCCAAGCAGTCCTTACGCGGTCCCTCGCCCCAATCCTGCTCCACCAATTTCACGAAGGAGCTGCCGTAACCCGTGCTTCCCCGGAAGTTCGGGCAGAAGATGTGATACCCTTTGGCCAGGATATACTGGAACATCGAACGGAACTGCTTGCGTTCCGAGGCTTGCGGGCCGCCATGCGGCCAAAATACCGTATAACCGTTCGCCACGTGGTCTTTGGCACGGAACAGGAGGGCTTCGATCTCCATGCCGTCAAAAGAGGGATACGTTACGACCTCAGGCGTCACCATGTCCTCGTCGGTTAATCCGGTCAGGACATTCTTCGTGATCATGCTCCATGCGCCATTCACATACCGGTAAATGTTAAGCGGCTTCACGGCTCCGCGGGCCAGCAGGTACAGATTGCCGGATTTCGTCACGTTCAGCTGCTCCACGATGTCCGATGGAAGAGGAATGGCGGTTAGCTCACCACTGTCTAGCGAATAGGCATACAGTCGATCCTCCACCCCTTTTTCCGTGACGATGTAAAGCGTCCGTGAATCCTTATGATAGCGCAAGAGCTGGATGCTCTCCCGGTCAATGCGGCACAGCGGTTCAAACTTCTGCTGAGCAATGTCGTAAGTGGCTACATATGAAAATTCCGATTCGTAATCCGTTGCAAATATGATCTGGTCATTGCTGGCGAACAGCACATCGCCTGAAATATGCACCTGGTCAGGGGAAGGCGTCAAGCACAACGGCTCTTGGCCTTCACGCTTCACGTAACTGACATAGTAGGTGTTGGCATACATTTGGGTATACGCGATGGTTTTCTCGTCAGGACTGACAGCACACATTTCGGTTGACGTAACCTGGCCTTCAAGCAGCAGCTGATCCTCTTTGGTATCCAGATGGTATACGCGCGAGTTCAGAAAGGATGGATTGTCTTTCGACGTAACGTAATATAAGCGCTTGCCGTCCTCTGACAGATGAACGAAATAATGTTTGTCATCCGCATCAGCCCCTTCGAACAAAGGCATCGGTTCGCCACCATTCCAAGGCAGCGCATGAAACTGATAATTCTCATTCCCGTCACGGTCAAACGCCGTTAAGATATGTCGCCCTTCCGGGTCCAGCTTGATAAAGCTTGCGATCTGATCATTGTATGTAAGCGGATAAGGGTAGGACGTCTCTCCTTCTAACTCTATGGCCCATAAATTAAACTTTCCGTTCAGGCTGCTGCTGAACACGAGCCGTGACTCGTCTGCGCTGATTCCGAAGGTACGAATGCCATACGTTTGAAAAAATTGCTCCACATCGGGTTTAGGAAATTCGATCATTCATTTGCCTCCCTGACCTCATTTTATTATCCATCGGTTAATAAATGGAGAAGTTTGCCAACCACTGGATTAATCCCATTATAACGCAAAGCTTTCTAAGGGGCATCATTACATAGCCTGGCAGATTGCTACGACTGTGGACCGAGATGAGGCACTTTTTGACCTAAGGCTAGCCTGTGCGTTTGCCATCATCCGTTCACGGATTCCCTCTTCAGCCCGCATATCTGCACCAAGATTCCATATAAATGATAAGAACCATGTTTTTAATAACGAAGGGGGGATTCTCGTGCACCAAGACGAGATCGCGGAACTGGAACGTTCCATTGCGGAGATTACCGAGATCGCTACAGGCTTTGGCCTTGATTTTTACCCTATGCGATATGAGATCTGCCCGGCAGACATCATATACACCTTCGGTGCCTACGGCATGCCAACCCGGTTCAGCCACTGGAGCTTCGGAAAAACCTTTAATAAAATGAAGATGCAGTACGACTTCGGCCTTAGCAAAATCTACGAGCTCGTGATCAACTCCAATCCGTGTTATGCGTTTCTCCTGGACGGCAACTCCCTGATTCAGAATAAACTCATAGTCGCCCATGTCCTTGCACACTGCGATTTCTTTAAAAACAACGCCCGCTTCTCCGTCTCCAACCGTAATATGGTCGAGAGCATGTCGGCTACAGCCGAGCGCATCTCCCGCTATGAGATCGAACATGGCACGGAGGCGGTTGAGCAGTTTATTGACGCCGTGCTAGCGATTCAAGAGCATGTGGATCCCCATATCATAAGACCGGATAAACTTGATAAGCAGCGGTACACCGCACGGCGGATGCAGGCGCAGAAGGAGGAATCCAAGCGGCAGAAGCCTCCCGGCCGGTACGACGATTTATGGGATATGGACGAAGACGGTGAAGACAAAGCCGACAAATTGCCGGCGTCACCCAAACGCTTCCCGCCCGAGCCGGAGAAAGACATCATGTGGTTCATTCAGGAGCACTCCGACATTCTGGAGGATTGGCAGCGAGACATTATGAGCATGCTGCGGGAGGAGATGCTGTACTTCTGGCCGCAAATGGAAACCAAAATCATGAACGAGGGCTGGGCTTCGTACTGGCACCAGCGCATTCTGCGGGAGATGGACCTAACCAGCGAGGAAACGGTGGAATTCGCCAAGCTTAACGCCTCGGTGGTACAGCCGTCGCGCCACAGCCTGAACCCCTACTACCTTGGACTGAAGATCTTCGAGGATATCGAACGCCGCTGGGATCGGGAGAAGATGTTTGATGTCCGCGAATACGACTCCGATATCTCTTTCCTGCGCAATTATTTGACAAAGGAATTGGTGGAGGATCTGGACCTGTATGTCTTTGAGAAAAAAGGCCCGGAGTGGAAAATCACCGACAAGGCATGGGAGAACATCCGCGATCAGCTGGTCGTCTCCCGCGTAAACGGCGGCTCGCCGTTTCTCGTCGTGACCGATGGCGATCATCTCCGTTCCGGCGAGCTGATGATCAAGCATCTGTACGAAGGCATTGAGCTCGACCTGAAGTATATGGAGCGCACCATCCCTTATGTCTACCGGCTCTGGGGCAAACCCGTGCATCTGCACAGCATGATCGAGGGCAAACCGATCCTGTTCTCCTATGACGGCAAGAAGCTCCATCGGCGCTTTATTTAACAACGCAATGCTTGAAGGACAATATGGAGCCATATAACAAACAGCACCCGCACATGAGGGAATTCTCCTCAACGCGGGTGCTGCTGTTGTTTACAGATATCCTTAATCTATTCGCTTCTTAGGTCCCTGTTATACGCTTACCTTCTCGGATACGGTTCCCTCTTGGACATCGTGCTTCTGAACATCATATTCATGTTGAAGCGATTCCAAATCATCGGCCAGCTTTTCCATCATTTTCACAAAAGCAGCCAATTCCTGCGAGCTTGCCGCCTGATTACGTGCGTTCATGGACGTTTTTTCCGATTCCTGCTCCACAAGACCCAGCTTGCGAATAATGCCGCTAACCTTGTCCTGAATCTCATCCATCGCCTTCTTGGAGTTGGTGGCCAGCTTTCGGACTTCCCCGGCAACCACCTCGAAACCTCTGCCTAATTCCCCGGCATGAGCAGCCTCAATTGCCGCATTCAGACCGAGCAAGTGGCTCTGATCCGAGATTTCCCTGATCAAGCTGCCCATCTGCTCAATATGCAGAATTTCCTCGCCCAGCTCGGAAGTCAGAGTATGCGCTTTATCCTGTGCCTCTGCTGTTTTGATTGCATTGTCAGCCATTAACGCCGCGCTTTGATCCAGCTCCACGATCATGGCAGTCAATTCTTGAACTGCATTTGTAATCGCTTCCAACATTCTTTGTTGATCCGATACCAAATTGCTGATCTTCTCTTTCTCTTTCATTTCGTAAGCTTCCAGGACGAGCTGGGAGTCTAAATTAAACATCTTGCTCAGCGCATGCACCACTTGGATCCACTGATCCGGTACGATTTGCTTCAGTAAATCGGTGGCGATGTCCAGATAAACCATGTAACTTCCAAGGTAATAGTCTGTTTTCAGGCCGATTCTGGAGTGAACTTGTCCGATCTTAATCCGTTCGGCAATATAAGCATCATCCACTCTCCCTGCCGCAAGTGACATCCAATATACCCGCTGAGTCTCCTTAAGCCGTTCCACGGTCGAGGTACGCTCGATAATCTGCATCAGCTGCGGCTGCGTCCCGATCTGCGCGTAAAACCGGTTAACGACCTCTTCAACCACCTTCGCAAACACATCACGATGTTTAGCCAGCAGTTCCAACCCTTGTTCATCCAATCCGATATACTCCAACTGTTGGCGTCTTTTCGGGGAAACATCAATCATTTCGAAAAATCCACTCCTAAATAACGTGATCCATCTCACAGGTTCAAGTACTTAGGGTCCATTATAGACTATATTTACCACCTAGACATAATGCTAAAGTCCTAATTATGTGTATATTTGCACCTCCTAACCGGGCTATTTCATCCCGAAGCATGAGAAACCACCCTAACTTCTTGGGTGGCTTCTCATAGCATTCCATTATTCTATCCGGTATTACCGATTCAATAGACTGCCCACATAACGCAGCAGCTCGTTCGCGCATACCGGGCAATATCCATGCTCCTCGATCAGTCTGGAGCTAACCTCGTTGATCCGTTTCAACTGCACGGCATCCGGCGTTTTGGTCGAGGTTGTAATCTTGACGATATCCTTCAGGTCAGTGAACAGCTTCTTCTCAATCGCCTCGCGCAGGCGCTCATGATTGTGATACTCGAACTTTTTACCCTTCCGGGAATAAGCCGAGATGCGAATCATGATCTCTTCCCGAAAAGCCTTCTTCGCGTTTTCCGAGACGCCGATCTGCTCCTCGATCGAACGCATCAATCTTTCGTCCGGATCCATCTCTTCATCCGTTAACGGATCGCGAATTTTCGTCCAGTTGCAGAATGCTTCGATATTATCCAAATAATTCTCGAACAGCGTCTTGGCAGACTCCTCGAAGGAATACACAAAGGCCTTCTGGACTTCCTTCTTCGCCAGATCATCATACTCCTTGCGTGCGGCGGCAATAAAATTCAGATAGCGCTCCCGCTCCTCCTTGGCAATCGAAGCATGCTGATCCAGCCCATCCTTGATCGCCCGCAGCATATCCAGCGCGTTAATGCACTGAAGATCCTGCTTAATCAAAGCACTGGATATCCGGTTAATGACATATCGCGGATCAATCCCGGACATGCCTTCTTCCAAATATTCATTCTGCATCTCTTTCAGGTCCGCTTCTTTATACCCTTCGACTTCCACCCCATCGTACATCCGCATCTTCTTGATCAGATCCATCCCTTGCTTCTTCGTTTCCTTCAGACGCGTCAAAACGGAGAATATCGCGGCAGAACGAAGCGCGTGCGGCGCGATGTGAATATGCTTCATATCGCTTTGGCCGATCAGCTTCGAGTAGATCTTCTCCTCGTCGCTAACTCTCAGGTTATACGGAATCGGCATGACAATCATCCGCGATTGCAGCGCCTCATTTTTCTTATTCGCGATAAATGCTTTATACTCGGATTCGTTGGTGTGGGCCACAATCAGCTCATCGGCGCTAATTAGCGCAAACCGGCCCGCTTTAAAGTTCCCTTCCTGGGTCAGGGAGAGCAAATTCCACAGAAATTTCTCGTCGCACTTCAGCATCTCCTGGAATTCCATCAAACCGCGGTTCGCTTTGTTTAACTCGCCGTCAAAGCGATAGGCCCGCGGATCCGATTCCGAGCCGTATTCCGTGATGGTGGAGAAATCGATGCTGCCGGTTAAATCGGCAATATCCTGCGACTTGGGATCGGACGGGCTGAATGTGCCGATGCCGACGCGGTTCTCCTCGGAGATTAACACCCGCTCGACTTCAACCTGTTCGATATCTCCGCCGTATTCGGTCTTGAGGCGAAGTTGGCAGGCCGGGCACAAATTGCCCTCGATCCGGACGCCAAGCTCCTTCTCGATTTCGGATCTTAGCTCCAGTGGAATCAGATGCAGCGGCTCCTCCTGCATCGGGCAGCCGGATATCGCATATATAGCCCCCCGATCGGTACGGGAATGCTTCTCCAGGCCGCGCTTCAGCAGCGTGACCAGCGTGGATTTCCCGCCGCTGACGGGCCCCATAAGCAGCAGTATGCGTTTGCGTACATCCAGTCTGCGGGCCGCGGAATGGAAATATTCCTCAACGAGTTTCTCAACAGCTCGGTCGAGACCGAAGATTTCCTGTTCAAAAAACTTATATTTTTTCTGACCCCCGCTCTCTTCGAAACCGTAGGATTCGATCATGTCATATACACGGGCATGTGCCGTCATGGCTGGAGAGGGATCCTTCTTAAGTATTTCAATGTATTCCCTGAATGTGCCGCTCCACGCCAAACGGTCGCCTTCTGCCCGATATGATGCTATGCGTTCGAAAATATCCATTTCGCTACCTCCTATGAGTCTGTTTATGGGGATTGGCTTCCATTCCACAGCGTCATTAGAAAACATTCCATTTTCGAAAAAGTGTATTACATACCTATGCGACTTGCTTGGAATAGTTGACCTTATTTTCGAAGTCATGCGCATGCAATTTATCTAACCACCGGTCCATTCTACACTCGGGTACGCCACGCGAGCCGTCCCCATGCTATACTGAAATTACATTAACTTGACATTAAAGCATCTTTCGAATAAAAGGAGAGTCATCATGGCGATAAAGCATGAAGCCGAGCTGTACGCTCCCCTGAAGGCCTTTTTTGAATTGAACGGATATGAAGTGAAAGGCGAGGTACGAAATTGCGATCTGGTCGGTATGAAAGAGGGCGCCGATGAACCGCTGATCGTGGAGCTGAAAAAAACATTCAATCTGGCCCTTCTGCTCCAAGGCATCGAGCGGTTGAAGCTGACTCCTTACGTTTACCTGGCCGTCGAGAAGAGCCGGGCGAAGAAAGGAGCGGTCAATCAGCGCTGGGCGGATCTGACGGGGCTTTGCGGACGATTGGGATTGGGATTCATTACGGTCACCTTCTACAAAACCAAAGCGCCCTTCATCGAGGTGCTCTGTGAGCCGGAAATGGCGGTACAGAAGGGAAGGACAGCCATCAGGCGCAAGGAACGCCTGTTGTATGAATTCCGTGAGCGCAGCGGTGATTACAATACAGGTGGGGTAACGAGAGCCAAGCTGGTTACCGCTTATCGCGAGAAGACGCTGCGCGTGGCTGCTGCCATGAATGCGGCGGAAGTGGAGCAGCAGAGCTCGCGTGAATCTCAGGAGGGGCATGAGCTTCAAGAAGGAACTGCCCCTGCGATACTGCCTGGTATTTCTCCCGCAGCTGTGCGGGATCGAAGCGGCGTTGGATCAGCGGCTGACATTCTGCAGCGCAATTACTACGGCTGGTTCCGTCGGGTGAGCCGCGGACGCTACGTGCTCACACCAGCAGGCGTACAGGCCCTGGCAGACTATGCTACCGTATTGAAATCATAAATTCTGGATGCAGACCTTCGAACAAGTAAATATTCGCCCATGAAAAAAAGCCGCTGATTCTCTTCCGAACCTGAAATCAGGCTCCATCAGCAGCTTTGTTATGTTATACACGATTCGTAAAAAGAAACCTTCCATGTCTAATTCCGGGCTGTAAATTCCATTACGGCCTCGCTGATGAGATTCATGCCGAGCAGCAGCTCATCCCGCCCCGGATGCGTAAAATTCAGCCGGATACACTCACGGGTATGATCAGCTGCCGAGCACATCGAGCCTGGCAGGAAAGCGGCTCCTTTTAATAGAGTAGCTCTTAGGAGCGCATCCCCATTCAATCCCGGAGGTAGCCGTACCCAGAGAAACATCCCCCCGGGAGGCACTGCATACTTCGAATCCTTCCACGCGCTGCGTTTCAGCAGTTCCACCATCAGCTTGAGCCTCGTTGCGTATTCCCGATTAAGCATGCCGATATGATCTTCCAGCTTAAAATGCTTCGATTCCAGCAGATGGTGCAGCATCCGCTGGTTCAGCATGCTGGATTGCCAGTCGGCCATCTGCTTCACGGCCGTCATCATCTCAATCAAGCGCCGGTTCCCGGCAGCCCATCCCGTACGCAGCGCTGGCGCAACGGTTTTACTGAACGAGCCCACATACAGAACATGTCCTCCCTGCGGCTCCTCAAGTGAGAAGATGGAAGGAATTCGGGGCTTCGGATTCTTGGGATCCGCAAAATAAAGATCACCGTAAGAATCATCCTCCACAATAAGAAGTCCGTGCGAGATACACAGCTCCAGCACCTGCTTACGCCGTTCCAAACTCCACATCACGCCTGTTGGATTAGTAAAATTGGGCGCAGCCATAAGCAGCTTCGGCTTGTGCTGCCGAATCATGGTCTCCAGGTGCTCCGGCAGCATCCCGTCTTGATCTCCCTCCACAGGCACGATGACGGCACCTTGGAGGCGCAGCACCTGAAGCAGTCCTGGTGAGGTTGGATTCTCCACCAGTACCGGGTCGCCCGGGTCCACATACACCCTGACCAGCAAATCGATGGCCTGCTGGGTGCCCGTTGTCAGCAAAATATGCTGAGGCAGGACACTCAGGCCTTTACGCCGGGAAAAGTCCTCGCTCAGCCACTCGCGCAGCGGCCCATACCCTTCTGCCTCACCGTACTGCAAGGCGAGTGGGTCCTCGGAGAGCACCGATGTCGCCGCTTCTGCCAGTGAATGCAAAGGAAACAATTCTTCAGCCGGCAGCTCTTCTGCCAAGGAAATAAAAGAATCCCGCTTCGCAAGTTCCCTGATATCGCGCAGCGGGGATGACAAAAGGGTCTGTGCACGGGAAGCAAAGGAAAACTGCATGGAAGTCCCTCCTCTAACCGTTATCAAAACCTCGGTTTTGTATTCAGGAGCCTCTTTACAACCTCTAAAAGGTATTCCTGATATTTATATATTATAACCTTAATCCTGCATTAGGCATAAATTTGCCGGCCTTGGCGGGTGTAGAGGGCATATTTCTCGATCGCCTGCGCACGAGTGGATACCCCCAGCTTCACATAGATTTTGCGGAGGTAATTGTCAATTGAGCGGCGGCTTACCTGAATTTCCATGGCGATTTTGTCGTATGTAATGCCCTGGACGATCCGTTCCATTATAAAAGCCTCCGTCTCGGAGAGCTGGAGTCCGCCTTCATTCATTGCAGAGGCCGTTAACGGCCAGATGCCTTGCCTTACCCAGTCGAGCGGCAACGAGGCAACGCCTTCCCGGAGTCCTCTAATCATATGTATGAGCTGAAAGGTGGATGCCTGTTTGGACAATAGGCCGCTTGCACCGCGGCTGATCAAGGATTGCAGCAACGGAAGGCCATCATTGTCGGTCATAATGACGACATGGGTCTTAGGGGACAGCTGCTTCATCTGCTCCAATACGGCTTCCGAGGTATGTTCCGACAAATGATAATCCAATAGTACCAAGTCAGGAAGCAAATCCCCGACCATTCGAAGCCCTTCTGAATCCGAGGATGTCATTCCCTCAACGAGCAGATCCTGCTGCTCTTCCAAAATCAATTTTGTTCCCAGCATGCTTGTAGGTTGACTGCCAACGATAACTACCCGCCAAACCTGATTCATTTTCTAATAGACCTCCTGTATCAGCAAACTTGAATCTCTAGTATCTCTATTAAGTAAGCGCCGTCAATTTCTTACATATCCGGTATTGCGAATCTCCGTTGTTTGCAGATGGATAAGTGCAATTCGGAGCTGTCATTCATGTAGAAATAAGGTTAATTAATCCTATAGGCGCAGGGCCTTTGACGGTATGCATGGCGAATGTCTTATATGTATCCTGTTTGATAATCAAATCTATACAGATTGTATCCCACTCTATCTTTCTAGGCAATCTATTTTTCATAAAAACAAGTGCTATTAGTTCGTCTTTGCGAAAGTAATCCTGACATGTTAGAATGAAATTTGGAAAAAATGATAGTTTTTGAGGGGTGATGAAATGCCATTGTTGGAGCAGGAACACAATACCCCCTATAAATCCCGTGAGGAAACGCAGCAAAAGGGGCCATCCACCAAATGGTTCTGGGTATTTTGGATTGTTCTCATCGGGCTGGGTACCACCGCAGCCTACCTATATAGTAATCACTTGAAAGAGCAAGTCGTGGTGCAGCTGCAGCAGGATACGCGCCAGGAGATGGCGGCATTCAAAGCGGAGTACGACCAAAGGTTTAACGAGCTGGTTCAGGAAATGGACGAGATGCAGAGCAAGGTTCAGTCGTTTAATGAGCTGCTGACCTTTACCAAGGATCAGGCTAGCGGCAAAACGGACAACAGCAACAAGCTGTACAGTCAGCTAAGCCAAGTTGAGAAACAGCTGAAAGAGCTGGAACGCAAGATGGAGCTGCTGAAGTGAGAACACTGAAGTATATCCGTCCCAAGCAGTTAAACCGTACATTTATGCTGGCCATTGCACCTTTTATCGGAATGCTGCTATGTATGTGGTTAATTACGGAACCGCCGCACCTGTCGCACGAAATCGCGGAGTACATACCATCCGGCAGCATATCGGAACAGTCCGCCGTGATCAAACAGGATTTGGATCAAGCCGCTGTCTATGCGGAACAGACGATATCCTCCATTGAAAAAACGGCCAAGCTCTATCGGCAAACGACCGCCACGGTAGGAACCATTCTGCAATCAGCGGAAGCACAAGCTTCACGCCCGGAGCAAATCTATAATCGCCGGATCACAACCAAACTGGGTGTCCCTATTGAAACGGTCAACAGTGACCGCATTCGAATTGAGTTATACAAGATCAACCCGGGTACGTATCACGGATATGCGATGAAGGTCAAATTGAAGGATCCTTCTGCGATGAAGATGTCGCTAGGGAGCGAAAGCGGCAGGCCCGGGTCCGTAGAAACGACCATGCGTGCCGTAAGCCGGCATGGTGCGGTTGCAGGGATTAATGCCGGTGGATACGCTGACGGGAACGGGGGCAGACATCCGCTGAGCACGACCTATTATGATGGCAAATACGTCTCGGGGTTTCAACCGAGCTTTAAGGATCTTGCCTTTGTCGGCATGAGCAAATCCGGCAAGCTGATCGGTGGCAAGTTCTACAGCCAAAGCGAGCTTGACCGGCTCGATCCCATGTTCGGTGCTACCTTTGTACCCGTGCTGCTCCAAAACGGCAGTAAAACAACAATTCCCGAGAAATGGAGAACGACCCCCGGCCGGGCACCGCGTACCGTCATCGGCAATTACAAGGACGATCAGCTGCTCATCCTGGTTACCGAAGGATATGACGAGAAGGGCAAATCGGGAGCCACGCTGCAAGAGCTGCAGAACAAGCTTAAAAATTTGGGCGTGATTGACGCTTATAATCTCGATGGCGGCGGGTCCGCATCCCTAATCCTAAACGGCCGGGTCGTGAACAAACCGTCGGACGGAAATCTGCGCCCGGTACCCACGCACTTCTTATTTTTCAAATGATAGAATCGGCACTCATATTCTCGTTTATTTTTTGGCTCAAGGTGGTTATAATAAGGTTAGCTTAGCAGGAGGTGGCAAGAATGTCGTTCTCATTAACATTTTGGATCGTCATGCTCGTATTCGCCCTTTACATGGTTGGCATTTGGACCGCGGCATACAATGATGATAAAACCAAAGGCCTGTAAGGCGTCTCCCTCGTATATCGGGGGAGTTTTATTTTTTTGAGGAACAAAAAAGGCACCGCTCATTAGCGATGCGCAAAAGGTAATTCATTTGAGGTACTAGGCATGTTTCGGAAGCTGCTGCATTTCGGACATGCATTGTGAACAGATATAGCGCTCTTTAAACTCGCTAACTCCGTCCATAGAACCACAGAAGACGCATTTCGGACGATAGCGCTCCAATATAATATGGTCCCCCTGTACAAGAATTTCTACGGGATCCCCCTCGTTCATTTGATATCTCTTGCGTAGAGACTTAGGCAGAACGATTCTTCCCAGCTGATCAACTTTACGAACAACACCAGCAGGTTTCATAACGATTGTACACCTCTTTCATTTTCAACAAGTGATTTCTGACACCACAGTTCAGAACTGATAACAAGGGCCTAGTATAATAGTTCGATAAAAAGTTGTCGAATCCTGCTGGAAATTAAGAATTTCTTAGTTTTTTTCAATATCAACTAGGTATACTGGATGATATTCCCCAAAAAACTCAAAGTTTTGCAAAAACTTATTCCATACCCGGGAAATCCAATTGACGCAGTGCTTCATATACCATAATCGCTGCAGAGTTGGATAAATTCAAAGAACGCACCTTATCGGTCATCGGCATGCGGATGCAATGCTCGCTATTCGCGGCTAGCAGCTCCGGCGGCAATCCCTTGGTTTCTTTGCCAAACACCAAAAAATCCCCGTCTTGATATTCAATGTCCATGTAACGCTTGGTAGCCTTCGTCGTGGCGTAGTAATAACGTCCTTCCGGATAGAGCGCCTGCAACTCCTCAAAGGAATCATGATATTCAATATGTACGGCATACCAGTAATCCAGCCCGGCCCGCTTTAATGTCTTGTCGTCTGTATTAAAACCGAGCGGACGGACCAGGTGCAGATGTGTGCCCGTTGCGGCGCAAGTTCTGGCGATATTGCCCGTATTGGCTGGAATTTCCGGTTCGACTAGTACGATGTGTAATGCCATGTTGATAAGTCCACCTTTTCTTCTGTTTTATTTTTATTATAACCGATTCCTTCCCGATTTCCCGGGATATCCAGAAATAACCTTCCGCCGAACCGGCGGAAGGTTATCATTGTGTAATCTTGTATGATTTTAGCTGTGGCTCTTCTTAAACTGCTGCATAAATTCCACCAGCGCCTGAGCGCTCTCATACGGAACGGCGTTATATACCGAAGCCCGCAAACCGCCGACGCTGCGATGACCCTTCAGGCCGACAAAGCCTGCTTGCTCCGAAGCCTTCACGAATTCCTTCTCCAGCTCCTCAGAGGCAAGACGGAACGTAATGTTCATATCGGAACGTACCTCTGCATTCACGCAGCCGCGGTAGAAGCCTTCGCTGTGATCAATGGCATCATAGATGAGTGCGGCTTTCTTGCGGTTCATCTCTTGAACGCCTTGCAGGCCGCCCTTCTCTTCAATCCACTTCAACACTTCGTTGATCATATAGATGCCGAAAGACGGCGGCGTGTTGTACAGCGAGTTATTTTTCAAATACGTATTGTAACGGAGCATAGTCGGCAGATGTTTAGGAGAATCTGTAATCATATCCTCTCTGACGATCACAACCGCAACGCCGGACGGCCCCAAGTTCTTCTGAGCGCCCGCATAAACCATCGCGAATTGGTTCAAATCGAACGGACGGCTGAGGATATCGCTCGACATATCACAGATAAGCGGCACTGAACCGGTATCCGGGAATTCCTTAAACTGTGTGCCTTCAATCGTTTCATTGGAAGTCAGATGGAGATAGGCTGCATGATCCGACAGCTTAATGTCCTTAAGGCTAGGCAGAGCCATGTACTTGCTCTCCTCAGAAGAGGCTGCCACATGAGTTTCGCCAATCAGCTTGGCTTCTTTAATCGCCTTGTCAGACCAGCTTCCCGTCATTACATAGTTCGCAACCTGGCCTTGTCCCAAGAAGTTCATCGGAATCATGGCAAATTGCGTGCTTGCACCGCCTTGGATAAACAACACCTTGTAGCCGGATGGATTCCCCAGCAGGGACAGCAAGCGCTCCTGCGCTTCGTTATGAACGGCTTCATATACAGCACCGCGATGAGACATTTCCATAATCGACATGCCGGTATCCCCATAATTGACGAATTCGGCCTGGGCGCGCTCCAACACTTCAAGCGGCAATGCAGCAGGTCCTGCGTTAAAATTGTATGCTCTCTTGCTCAAAAGACTCCACCCTTTCTCTACTATGAATGCTAATTAACGCTAATCATAGCAACAATCCCATAGACCTTCAAGTGTAATTATTCACATTGAATTCTCGCTACCAACAGAAGAATTGGTACTTTCTACTCCAGGATCTCTTTTCTCCGGGTGCCAGGCTTAATCGAATAAACACTTCTGGCGATATAACGTGATCGGTCCCCCACAGCGCCATATGCGCAACCGGAAAATCGCTGATCTCCCTGACTCCCGCCCTGCTGGCGCTGTGCGTTAGCTCCCAGGAATAAGGATAATCGCTGCCGTTAATGCCTTGCATTCTCCCATAAAAGGGCTTATCCGGTCTGGCATTCCAGCCCACTTCGTTATCCTGAACAGATAGCAGACCCGAGGTATAATCCGATTCGACCTCCGTAAAGCGGACAGGGACCGGTAACTTAAGTTTATACTCTGGTCCTACCAGCTCTTCGTTAATCCCTATGAAATTATGAATGTACTCCTCCGTATCCATCCTTTGGCTCCCTTCATTGAAGAGCTCATAACCTATCGTCAATGTCGTGTCTTGAATCGAAATTTTCTTAACGAGTTTTGCCGCATACCCTTTGACGTTCCTAGGATGCATCGTATATGAAATGCTAACGTCATCCGAAGTGATATCGACATCGAAAGGTTCCACCGGATACGTATACTGAAAGTGATACGGGTCCTCGCTGACCCGTTTGAGAAGGCCCACTCCTAATTTGGGAAACCACCCACCTACTTCGGCCTCTGCATAACCCATCCCCTCATGCAGTCCAAACTCGTTGCACAATCCGGACCCGGCCTGAGGGTTAAACCCATCCGCAAACTCATGAACACAGAATGTGTGACCACTTTCGGTCAATTTGACCTGGGTAATGAAACCGGTCCGGTCAAAACGCGTGCCTTGATAACGACCGACTTCCGCTATATCGACTTCCAATTGTCCGTTTGCTAATTGATGTCCCATAACAATCGCTCCATTCATGATGAAGAAACCCCGGCCAACTTGCCTGCCGGGGCTTCTGAAATGTTGTATGCTCGTGTGTCAGGCAAGCTCGACACGAATTAGTTGACACTCATCTTCGGATAACGCGTACAGCAAGCTGCGATCCAATTCGGCAGCCCCCGGTTTCTGACTGCGCAGCTGAATCTTCTCGCCGTTCAGCGTTACCGATTGAATCGTATAACTTCCGTAATCCAATCGCTTCGGATTGCTGTATACAATCTGAAGCGGTTTACCCGCAAACCGCGTATGCACAGCAGCAGTACCGTCGGCTCCAAATTGCGAAGGACTGAGCTTCGGCTCCAAGAGCAGATGTCCCAGATTTCCTTTCACTCCAAAAACCTCGGTCAGCATGGTAAGCAAAAGCCAGCTTGCCGACCCGGTAAGATAGGGATACATCCCTCTTCCCTTCTCGTTGATGTACTCGGGAATACCCGGATACATGCGGCTCCGTTCAAAGTCATTGCTTAAATCGTAAATCGATTGTAATACCTCGTATCCCTCTTGGACAAAACCTCTCTTATAGAGAGCGTTAGCGTACATGACGCTCATATGGCTGAACATGGCTCCATTCTCTTTATGTCCGAACGCGAAACCGAATGCCCGCCCGAGATTTTGCTGAATCTCGCCAAAGTTCGAATTCAGACGATAGCCAATGCTCGGATCTTTTAAATACCGATCAACCGATTTCGTAATTTGTCCTACCTGTTCATCGTCCGCAATTCCGCCCATAACGGCAAACACCTGGCCTGTAAGCGTCATGCGCACGCCAAGGGGACGATCGCCTTCCACGCGCGCTCCGTCATTATTGTAGTAACCGTTAAACCACGAGTATCCTTCTTGGCTTGTAATCCATTCTTTGCTGCGCAAATGCCGGATGATCCAGTCCGCTTTCAGTCTCAAATCCTTCACAACTTCCGCAACGCTAAACTTTCGTTTGTTTCCGGTCACGGAGACTTTAACAGCCTCATAATACTGATCAAGCAGCTCCAGCTTCCCCTGCACATCATCATAGGAGACGGGAGCCGTTACCGAATCGAGCAGCACAGCCATTTCCTCCGCGATTTCAAGAAACTCAACGCCTTCTCTGTCCTGCCATGCCAGCAGCAGATTGCCAAGCTGCATCAAATTGCTTGCATAGAACGCAGTAAAGGCCACGCTCTCGCCTCTGTCCGGAGCAAGATCGAGACCATCATTCCAGTCCGCTCCCTCAAGCTTGATGTTATTGTGCTCACCTACATTAAAGAACGGAACCAGATTCTGCAGCAGCATGTGCTCCAGTATCGTACCTTCGTATACCTCACCGTTCACGGTTAAGAGTAGATTCCCATGCTCAGGCAGCCATCCGCTGTCCTTCTCCTTGCACCGACTTACAAATACGTCGCGGAAATAGGTCTGCGGCTGCTTCAGGAAATCCAAATCCCCGCTCTGGTCCAAATAAAGCAGCGTCGTCATGAATGGCCATGCACCGTGATCCATCCATACGCGCGGTATGTTGTTCCGGTCAGCGATAAACTCACCGGGCTTCGTTCCAATAATTGTAGCATTGCTTCCATCAATCCGTACACCTGCATAATTATTAAGCAGCAGATACCGGACCTCGGATGGTTCCATGATCATCAATGCCAGACAGTCCTGCCAGAGGTCACGCCATCCACGTCCTCCACGGCCATAGTCATGATAAGGAAGAAATGAGTTGCCATAGAGACGCCTCAATATCGGCTGCAAGGTTACCCATTTCATCCACAAGTCCTGCTGCTGATCGCCGGTATGGAAGGATACGGTATTCAGCTTGTCATTCCAATAGGCTTCATTCTGAGCAAGCAGCTCATCAAAGCGCTTCTCCGATAAATACGTTTCGGCAAGTCTTCCGGTCTCGGCGCAATCTTCCGAAATGACCATCGCCATAACATAAGCCCTGGATTCGCCAGGCTGCAGTTGAACCCCCGCAAACCGTAGACCTCCAATGGCCTCATATCCCTCCAAGGAGTCACCTGCCTGCGCGCCCGCTTGCTTATTGGCAATGATAGCCTCAGGCCAATCGAGCGCGCCGCCTTCCCCAATATACTCTTCAAGCACCGGAAAATAACCGATCGGTTCCGCACCGTCCGCTTCCGCGCCTAGGACGCTGTAGGATACGTGATTAATACGGTGACCCCGCTCATCAAATGAGAGAGCAGGCTGGACTTCGATTCCTTTGCGATGGACAAAGATCCGGTGAAGCAGGGATGTCACGTGACGGTGGTCCCGCAGATCGTCTGCCGAACGGCCATACAGCGGGATTGCCGCGGTAGGGGTCAGTTTTAGCGTCTGCTCTCCTACGTTGGTCAGTGTTACTTTCATTAACTCGATTTTGTCATCCGTTACCGGAACGAAGCTGGTTACTTCCGCTTGCAGTCCGGCTTCCCCGTTCATCCGTGTCAGCTTATGCCATAAAAACCCGGCTGCCAATTGGCTTTCTTCTTCCTCGTTCATGAACCGGTTTGCATTCTGCTTGGCTGAATTGCCGGTTACGGACCATGCACCATGCCCGTCAATATGCACCCAAAAGTTACGTGCGGACTTGGAATTATGTAGATCCTCCACCGATACGGGCGACATGAAAAACGTATTATGACTGCTTGTCATTTCACCGTGAAGATTCGGCGTGACGGCCGACATCATGCCAGCCTCATTCACTAAAGGGAAATATAAATAGTTATGATATTCGGGATTACGCAACGTAAAGACCCCATGGTTTCCCTCAAACTTCCATCCTGTTGATTTCATATCGCGATCTCTTCCCTTCTATGCCTTAGGATTTGACGGCTCCGGCCAGCGCCCCGTCCACCAGATATTTCTGTATGAACGTGTACAGAATGATCAATGGCGCCGCTACGATCGTAATTCCGCATGCAAGCAGCGGCCAGTTATTCCCGTATTGCCCCCTGAATTCCTTTAGGCCAAACGTAATAGGATAGTTGGACGGACTCGGGAGATACATGATCGGACCGACAAAATCATTCCAGATTCCAATCGCAGTCAGAATGACGCCAGTTGCGATAACCGGCTTCATCAGTGGCAGAATGATCTGGAACAGGTAACGGATATAACCGGAACCATCCATCCCCGCGGCCTCATCCAGATCGCGGCTAATCGACTTGATGTAGCCGACAAACATCATGAACACAACGCCCGTTCCCGTCGTTTTCAGCAAGATATAACCAAGCTTGGTATCATACCCGAAGAACGAAACACTCTCCTTGAAGGACAGCATGAGTTTATACTGGGCAACCATCGGATTCGGAAGAAACTGGGACAACAAAAAGAACATATAAATGAAGCCGCTCCACATCACATATCCGCGCGCGACCGGAAAGGCCGCAAACAACGACACGATGATGGTCAGTACCGTCGCAGATACCGTATAAATTAAGCTGTTCGCGAAATAACCGGCGAAATTACCCTCAGACCATGCCTGTGTATAATTGCCCCATTCCATGTTCTGGACGATCCCGATCGGATTGAGCAGATACTCATTGAAGGATTTGAGTGATACGTTGAATACGAGCAGAAGCGGAACGACATACAGAATCAGCAGCATACCTATGACGGCGTAAGAAAGAATTTGCGTGGTTTTGGAATTTCGCATCAATACTCCACCTCTCTCTTACGCGTCTGTCTGACAGCCACCACAACAAAGAGGAGAATAATCAGGAACTGCACAACAGACAGCGCCGAAGGAAGGCCCATTTCCAAACTTCCCCGGAACGTCTCTTTGTACACGTCGTAAGCCATCGTCCTTGTATTGAAGCGACCGTCTGTTGTCGCCAAAATGATATCAAAGGTAGACATTGCGCCAATGATGGATAACAGCATATTCACCGTGAAGGATGGTGCGATCAGGGGGAAGGTAATATGACGGAAAGATTGCCACTTGCTGGTGCCGTCAATATGACCCGCCTCGTATAAATCTTTAGGGACTGATTGGAGTCCAGCCAGAAAGATCAGCATGGAATAGCCCATGTACATCCAAATCTGGACGAAAATAATATAGCCAAACGCGTGAGTGAAACTCCCAAAGAACATGTCCTGATAGCCGAAGAGAGCGTCGTAAAGGCGATTGACAGGTCCGTTTAACGGATCGAACATCATCCCCCAGATCAGAGCAACGACAGCTACGCCCAGTACAACCGGCAAGAAGAATACCGCGCGATAGAAATAATCGCCTTTTAGGCGCTGGTTAATGATGACGGCGATAAACAGAGCGACCCCGTTCTGCACGATCGTAACAACGAACATAAAGATCAGGGTGTTTATGATGGAACGCCACCGCTCCCCTGAGTTCCCCGAGAAGAATAATTCCTTATAATTATCAAGCCCGACAAATTGGTACGTGCTGCCCGGGAGGTTCTTGACATCGGTAAAGGAATAGATGACTGTCAGGATCGATGGTCCAAAATAAAACACGATGTAAAGCGCCATCGGTATCAGCAGCAGCAATAAGGGTATGAATCGGTTAAATCCTTTTCCAAATGGATACATCTCTCTCACCTCGCAAAATCCCATTTCAATAAATGTCGGGGCCTGCTGCACAGACCCCGACTACAGTATGGTTCATTCTATATAGGTCTCTTTATAATAGAAGAATCTTATTTCGGAGCAGCAGCTTCCCATTCTTTTTGTTGAATATCAGCCAGCTCTTTTGCTGTTTTGTATGGACCGCCCGGTGCCAGGAATTCCGTATGAACGCCTTCTGCAGCCAAATGCTCGCCAATATTTTGACGGTTAATCATCATGATTTCGTACGCCAATTCGAACTCTCCGAGATATGGGGTCAGTTCATTGTCAATAAAGTCGCTTTCCGTCTGAATGTTATCCTGTGTCGGAATGAAACCGGCAGCTTTCACGAAAGTCGTGTAATTTTCCGGCTCGGAGAAGAATTCAAGCCATTTTAGGGCTCCTTCTTTGTTCGGTCCCTTCTCGGTTGCATACCAGGTTACGTCATACTTGCCGACAAAAGAGGCATTCTTGGCTGCATCCTCCGTAGCCGGAAGCGGGAAGTAACCGAATTTCAGCTCCGGATTTGCTGCTGCGACGGTTGGAGCATCCCAAGAGCCATCAGCCAGCATGGCTGCTTTTCCTGTTGCAAAATAGGAAGGCGCTGTTGCATAATCAATCCCCATGAATCCGTCAATCATGTAATTGTCTTGAAGCGTCTTCATTTTTTCCAATACTTCGATTGCTTCTTCATCGTTATAAGCCGTTTCGCCTTTCCAAACGCCTTCAATCCATTTCTGCTGGTCTCCGCCGCCAAGAATTTTGGCTTGCAGGGCGAATACAGGGAGTTTCAAAGGCCATACGTCTTTACCTGCAACTACAATCGGGGTAATGCCCTTGGCTTTCAGATCATCATTCAGCTTGATGAACTCCGACCACGTTTTCGGAACACTCAATCCATTCTGTTCAAAGATTTCCTTATTGTAGAACAGACCGGACATCGCAACCTTGCCCGTTGGAATCGCATACACTTTATCGTTATAAGTTCCGGCTTTTTCAATATCGTTAGCATTATAATTCTTAATGAAGGCTTGGTCGGATAAATCCGCGATCAATCCCGTATCAATCCACTGCTGCCAATCAGGTACTTTCGCACCCGGTGTCCATTCCTGCGGGGAAAGTCTCATTCCCGATAAATCAGCCAAAACGTCGACGTCATTAGCAGTGATTCTTGCTCTCTGCGCCTGCTTGTATTCGTCATCCGGACCCGTAGTGGTATACTCTATCGTATACTCAGGATACTTCTCTTCAAATTTCTTGTTGATCTCTTCAACCGCTTTATTGATGTTATCTTGTTTCCAGTGTAAAATTTTGATGACCTTTTTATCACCTTTCGAAGGTGTACCTTTATCGGCTGAATCACTGCTTCCGCAAGCCGCTAGCGAGAAAGTCAGAGCACCCGCCAAAAGTATTGCTGATAATTTCTTAATCATTTCCTTACCCCCTGAAATTAAAGTGCAATTCATTATGAAACCGGATTCATCATTCCGCTTTTTCTCGCTCAGTACAATCTTGATGTTACGAAACAATAATTATCAATTTTCGCAATTCAGCGAAATATACCGAAAGCGGTTTCGCAAGGCCTATTATTACTCATAATATTTTGTTTGTCAAAGCTTTTTTTTCTTTCCCAAAATATTTTGTTAATTAAACGCGATACAGCTTTATTCCTTTCTATTACAAGCATCATGACTACTCTCTTCATTGACTTACCTAGTTAAAGCAGATACACTAATTTACGAAACAGTTTCGCTTCTGTACTGAATAACGACAAGTAGCAGTCATACTTAACGAAAACTCACGAAAATTATGAAATGATAATATAAACAGAATAAGGGGCGTTTCGCATGGCTTTAAACATCAAAACAATCGCTAAAATGGCCGGGGTATCCGTATCCACCGTCTCCAAGATTATCAACAACTACAGTGATGTATCCGAAGAGACCAAAGCACGCGTGTTGGAAATTATGAAAGAGACGGGATACACCCCTTCCAATTCTGCAAAAACATTAGCAACCAAGAAATCGAATTTAATCGGCATCATATTTGCGGGAAAGCTGAATGTCGATTTTACCCATCCTTTTTTTGTTGAAGTTCTCAATTCCTTTAAGAAGCAAATGGGGGTTCTCGGTTACGATCTACTGTTTTTTTCGAATGAGAAATTCCAAGGGGATGACGCCGACTACCTCGGCCGATGTCGTCATTATCAGGTGGATGGCTGTGTCATTATATCCGGCGAGGAAATCGAGCCCTCGATTAAAGAGCTGGATGAGAGCGATATTCCGTGTATCGGGGTCGATATTGAACTATTCGGCGAAATGTCGGGGCATATCATGTCCGATAATTATAAAATGTCCTCGAAGGTCGTGGAGCATTTCTATCTTCAAGGTTTCAGAGACTTGGGGTTCATCGGAGGCAGCAAGGAGTCTGAAATCTCAAACAAGCGTGAGGCCGGTTATCGTAACGCCATGGATAGCTTCGGACTTCCGGCCCGGGCGGAATGGTTCCAAAGCGGTGAAGATTTTCATGAGGCAAGCGGATACAAAGCCATGACACGGCTGATCCAAGCAGGTTCTCTCCCCCGCGGGATCTTTGCAGCCTCCGATCAGATTGCGATTGGAGCCATCCAAGCGCTTCAGGAACATAGCCTGAAGGTCCCTGACGATGTATCGATCATCGGTTGTGACGATATTGAGGCGTGCAAATATACAACACCCAAACTAACGACGATTCGGCAAAACAAAGAAAAAATCGGTCGCCTGGCAGCGCTCATGCTCTACGACCTTATCCATAAGCAATCGCCCATCAGCTCCTTTGTCGTAGAGCCTGAGCTCATCGTTCGGGAATCTTGCGGAAGCAATACGCATCACTACGGATACTTTAAAGAGTAAAGCTGGGGTAAGGGAGTGCGGGGCTGCTTAAGCCAAGAGCAAGGCTATTCATGCCTGCCTTTGAAAATAGCCTTTGTTCTCCCTTGGTATGATAATCCTCGCTAAACCTAGCTAGGCTTTATATATGTGCAAAAAAAGCCCAGGGCATGATGCCGCCCTAGGCTTTTTGACGTTGTTTATTATAGGTCGTAGTACAGGGAGTACTCGTGCGGATGAACACGGATGTTAACCGCTTTGGCTTCGGCACGCTTGAACTCGATGAAGTTCTCGAGGAATTCTTGCGTAAATACGCCGCCTTCTGTCAAGAACTCATAGTCTGCTTGAAGTGCATCCAAAGCCTCATCCAGGGAACCCGGTACGCTGCGGATTTCTTTCTTCTCGGCATCAGACAATTCATAGATGTTTTTATCGAATGGTCCATAACCGAGTGCGGTAGGATCGATTTTACGCTTGATACCGTCCAAGCCAGCCATCAACATGGCGGAGAATGCAAGGTAAGGGTTCGCCGTGGAATCCGGTGTACGGAACTCGATGCGGCAGCCCTTCGGCGTTACGGCTGCAACCGGAATCCGCACGGCGGCAGAACGATTGCCCTTGGAGAATACGAGGTTAACCGGTGCTTCATAGCCTGGTACCAGACGTTTGAAGGAGTTGGTGCTCGGATTTGTCAAAGCGATCAATGCAGGCGCATGGTACAGAATACCGCCGATGTAGTGGATCGCTGTTTGGCTCAGGTTAGCATAAGCGCCTTTTTCATAGAACAATGGGGTGTCACCATCGAAAATGGACTGGTGAACGTGCATGCCGCTTCCGTTATCCCCGAACAATGGCTTCGGCATGAACGTAGCCGTTTTGCCATATTGGCGTGCTGTGTTATGCACGATATATTTATAGATCAACAAATTGTCAGCTGTTTTTTTCAATGTATCGAAACGGAAGTTGATTTCCGCTTGGCCGGCAGTTGCTACTTCATGGTGGTGACGCTCAACGCGAAGTCCTGCTTCATCAAGCAATCGGCACATTTCACTACGGATATCTTGCTGAGTATCCACAGGTGCTACTGGAACATATCCGCCCTTAACGCCAACTTTGAAACCAAGGTTGCCGCCTTCTTCCTTGCGGTTCGTATTCCAATGCGCTTCCTCGGAGTCTACGAAATAGCTGGAGCTGTTCATGGAGCTTTCATAGCGAACTTCATCAAACAGGAAGAACTCGGATTCCGGTGCGAAGAATGCTGCTGTTCCGATACCGGCCTCTTGAAGGTATTGCTCGGCACGAGCTGCGATACCGCGCGGGTCACGCTCATATGAATCACCTTCCGGTGTATAGATGTTGCTCATAATGTTAAGCGTAGAATGTGCTGTAAACGGATCGATATAGCAAGAATCCGGATCAGGCATCATAACCATATCCGACTCTTCAATGCCGCGGAATCCTGGAATAGAAGATCCATCGAACGCTACCCCATTCACGAATGTTTCTTCATCTACTTCTGAAGCCGGCAAGCTAATATGATGAACCCGTCCCGACAAGTCTACAAAACGAAAATCAACCCACTCAATATTGTTCTCTTTAATGGTTTGCAATACTTTCTCTACCGACATGTCTCTTCCTCCCAATTTCCGAACATTAAGACTTAAACAGCTTAACAATGTTCATAATCTTTCGATTTCTTTTCGTCATTATATGCCGGGAGATAACCTGACGTCAATACCTATGTAAGGTATTTTTGAAAGAGATGTCAGGTTACATAACATGATAAACCAGTTAATGTAAACTCAGAAAAAAGACACCTGCAATCTTTTTGCAGATGTCTTTTATATTAGATTTAAGGAACTGGCGAACCTTAACTATGTTCTTAACGCTAATCCCGAGTGTACAATGTCGCTTATCAATTACTATACGCGCGCAAATTCAGAAGCAGGTGCTTTGGAAGTCGCAAAGCTTTTGCCTACTAGTGGGGCCAGCTGCTCCAAGTCTTTAAGCAATGTGGCAAATTGATCCGGGAACAGGGATTGAACCCCGTCGCCTGTCATGGAATTATCTGGATCTGTATGCATTTCAATAATAAGGCCGTCTGCCCCAGCCGCCACGGATGCCTTGGACATCGGTTCAACAAGCTCGCGTCGTCCTGTTCCATGGCTCGGATCAGAAATGACCGGAAGGTGGCTCAGCCCTTGTAAAACAGGAATGGCAGATAAATCCAGCGTGTTCCGGGTGTACGTTTCGAATGTTCGGATTCCACGTTCACAGAGCATGACATTCGGATTACCGCCGGCAAGAATGTACTCCGCTGCATTCAGGAATTCATCATAGGTTGAACTGAAACCTCTTTTCAACAAAACCGGCTTACCGCAGGTACCCAGTTTCCGAAGCAAATCGAAATTTTGCATATTACGGGTTCCCACTTGCAGAATATCGGCGTATTCCGCGCAAATATCCACGTATTCGGGCGTCATAACCTCCGTAATCGTCAACAGGCCATGTTTTTGCCCGGCTTCCGCCATCATAATCAAACCTTCAACGCCAACGCCCTGGAAGCTGTATGGGCCCGTACGTGGCTTAAAAGCGCCACCTCTAAGCACCTGTCCGCCTGCTGCCTTAACCAGCTGCGCGATCTCGTCAATCTGCTGCGGCGATTCCACGGCGCATGGACCACCCATGACGACCAGATTGCCTCCGCCAATCTTGGTGCCTTTAATATCAATAACGGTATCATCCGGATGAAAATCACGACTGGCAAGCTTGTAGGACTTGGAGATTTTAACCACATTCTCTACGCCCTTCATTTGGCGAAGGTGCTCCGCAAGCTTCGGGTTCACGCTGCCGATCAGCCCGATTACGGTACGGTCCGCCCCTTTCGATACGTGAGCCTGCAGTCCTTCCTTCTCAATCTCGCTTACGATATGCTGAACTTGTTCCTCTGATGTTTGATTGGATGTAATAACGATCATAATAAAACCTTCTTTCTGAATTTATTCCATTTTCAATTTCAATCGATGGATAATTGCTTTCGCGCTTGTTCGCTTTTAAGCTTTTAAGCTTTTATGCTTTTATCCGATAAAGTAAATATACAGAAAAAATCTCCCCTCGTCAAGCCCATTCTTCAAGCCTGCACGATCGGGAGATGTCGATTACCTGTTACATCAATGTTTTGCTGCGTCCTTCCGCTACGGTTCGCTTCACGAGTGGTATCGCAATTCTTGCCGTTGTCCCAATTCCGGCTCGGCTGAATAACGTGACCCCATATTCGCTGCCATAGTGAAGTTTGATTCGTTGATCCACATTCCGAATACCGTATCCGGCATTGGTTAGATCCTGTCCGCCTGTATTGTCCAAAACTCTGCCGGGCGGGAACCCGACTCCATTATCGATAATCTTAAATTCCAGGACATCTTCCAGCACTCTGGCGGTAATTCGAACATGAATATAATCCCCGGTCCAGGCATGCTCCAGCACATTCTCGATAAACGGCTGCAAAATCAATTTCACGGTTTCATACCGGACCACTTCCGGCTCGAAATCATAAGTAACCTGCATCCGTTCGTCGTATTTAATCTTTTGAATATCTACATACGCCTGAGCCTGTTCCAGTTCATTCTTCACGGAGATGATATTCCGGCCATCGTTAAGCGACAGGCGATAAAACTTCGCTAGGTCCATCACCATACGCTGCAGTTTATCCAGCATCCCAAACCGCGCCAAGCGGCTGATGGAGGATAGGGTATTGTATAGAAAATGCGGATTAATCTGCGCATGCAGCGATTCCAGTTCCGCTTCTTTTTTCTGAAGGTCGGCCAGATACACCTCATTGATCAGCTTGCCGATATTGCTGCCCATATCATTCAGAGCAGAGGAAATATGCGTAAATTCATCATTGCCCTTAAAGGATACCCGCTTGTGGAATTCCCCTTCCTGGAACGAGTCCAGCACCGATACGATTTTGGAAACCCGGCGGCTGAAGTATCTGGAGACCAAAATGCTGACCACAAAAAAGATAGCGATACAAATCAGACAGATCAGATAAGTTAAATTACGAATCTTGACCGTATCTTTCTCCACGATTTGCGCAGGGACAACGGCAATCAAATCCCATCCGAGCTGGGGAATGGGCTTCCGAATGAGGAGGTCACCGTTCTTGCGAAGTTCTTTTTCCTTGAAGACGGTTGTCTGTATGCCACCCGATGATAGAACCACCCGCCCTTGGGAATCCGATAAATATAAAGCCGTTCCGTCACCGATCTTGTTGTAATCCATGCTTTCGAAGAGGTCGGTCATACTGACGTTGATCCGCATGAATCCGATCTCCTGCGGTTTAATGGTCGAACTGATATCCACCAACCGCCGCAGCAAGGAAATGCGTCCGTTCCTCACATCGTCTTCAATCTGTTTCCATTGCAAGGTTACACCATAATTCTCATCCTTGGGATACAATTTATACCATGACCGGTCCTCTAGCCTGTCATATTGATAAATATCAAATAGACGTTTGTTGGAATCCAGCGGGTCTGAATACGTATAATTGTCATAGATCTCCCTAAGGTCGTCATTACGCAGGTAGATCGATAACCAGATCCTTCGGTTAGCCGTACTCACCGCGGTCTCCAACTTGGGAATCAGCACATTAATCGTTGTGTCGTAGCTAATCCAAGCGCTTTCAGTAAACCGCAGGCGGCTGTTAAAGGTCGTATCAAAATAAAGCATGTCCGAGATCCGAATCATGTCCTCCATCTTATACGATATATTCTCGCTCATCTGATGCAGCGTACCCTGAATATTGTTATACGTCTGCTCGCGAGTGGACTTTACGAAGACCTGATTCGCAATCTGACCGACAAGCAGCACCGGTATAATGATGAACACGCAGTACGAAATCATTAACTTGTACCCGAAAGGTATCTTGACCCGTATTCGTTCGAATTTCCCTGCCATCACCTGTTTGACCCCACATCTAATCTGAATTTTGCCAATTACGAGTGCTTGCGCCGGTATTCCAGAGGTGTCATTCCATACATTTCCTTAAACTGTCTACTGAAATAAGGCAGATACTGATACCCTGTTTGCGATGCAATTTCGTATATTTTGAGCTTGGTCGTCTTGAGCAGATCTCTAGCGCGCTCCATGCGGAGCTTGATTACATAATCGCTGAAGTTATGTCCGGTTTCTTCCTTGAAGAGCACCCCAAGATAATTCGGTGAAAAAGAAAACCGGTTTGCCATATCTCGCAGCGTGATATTCTCATGCATACGCGCTTGGATATTTTCTATGATCTCTTCGACCAGCCTGCCATTCTTTGTTGATTTTCGGTTCTTGAGCATTTCCGAAATTTCCATTGCCTTCATGCGAAGCCATGAGAAGATATCATCCATCGTTTCAAAATGAAGTAGAATATCAAGATTTTTGAGATCCAATCCTGCCATACGGTATAACTCTTCATTAATCGTCTGCAGATGACCTTCGAGCTTCACCATAATATACACGGCTAAATTACGTATGGTGAACTTGGATCTGATATTAGAGGCAAGCAATTGAATCGCTTCCAGTTCATCATAAATACGAACAATATCATACTCTGTCATGGCTGTAAATAAGGCATCCAGACGGATATCGAGACTTTTTACATCCTCACGGTCCTCGGTAGGCACCTCGCTGTACAGAATCCATTTACCTTTGCCCCGGAACATTTTGTAGTCCAGCGCGGCCAATGCCTCCTGATACGACGTGTGAAGCTGCTCCAGTTGGTAGGCAGCTCTTCCTTCACCTACCGTCATTGTATAGTTATATTCCTGCTTCAATTCCTCAAGCAGGGATTGAATCTCTTCTTTGCCCCTGCCCCCGTTAAGCATTACGGCCGTCCGCTGATCTGTTACCTTGCATATGTATTCGAAGCCGTTCTGTTCGAGCAGTTTATGCAGTCTCGAGAAATACTCCTCTATGACACTAAGCTTTTCCTCGGAATCGAGCAAGCTGCTTCGCCAAGTGCTCACATTATCAAGCTCTAGCAAAATGACACAAACCGGCCAGTGAAGCTCCGTCAATCGGTACTCCCGCTTGATAATATCCAGTATGGCTCCATCGTAGGGCCTCTGGAGAATTTGCAGGAGGTACTGATTTTTGAGGATGGGGATCATCTGCTGGTAAGCCTCTTCCGTCTCTTTGCGTTCATGGAGACGATCCAACTCCAGCCTCACCTTCGTTAACGCATCAATCAGCTCTTGGTCCTCCATCGGCTTTAGCACATAACTGCATGCATTCAAGGCAATCGCCTGCTTCACATAACCAAAGTCCTGGTAACCACTTACGAAGATAATCCGGAGTTCCTCCTGCAATTTCAGTGCCCGCTGAGCAAGCTCAAGCCCGGTCATATTCGGCATGCGTACATCGGTAACAAGGATGTCGATCTTCTCCTTTTCGAGAACCTCACAGGCAGCGAAGCCATTATTGACCGAGTCTATCACTTTCATTCCGAGATTTTCCCATGGAATAAAGCTCTTCATGCCCTCTAGATCCAGTATTTCATCGTCTGCCAGCAGCACTTTATACACGGGTATCATCTCCCCCATAAATTCCGATAAGGGTATACTGCATAAGCAGCATACCCTTCTTGGTTTTAAGTAAAGATTATTATTGGCCTTTCATTTTTGCAACGTTTTCTTGCCATTTCGTTGTTTTGAATGCAAGAAGTTTATCATATCCGGCAGATTGCGCATCGGCTTCCGCCTTGTCGAGGATTGCCAATACTTCGGCATCATCCTTAGCATACAGGGCTTTCGCTCTGGATTCTGTAAAGATATCCTCTACACGCTGACGGATAATTCCTTCCTCGCTGTCCGGGGCCGGATCGAGGTTGATGTATTCCGTAGCATTTGCTTGAGTCTTCCAAGTGACTTCATACTGCCAACGAGTGGACCAGTTACGCTGCTCCTCTGGCAATGTGCTTTCATATTTTGCTTTTGCTGTATCAATAAATACCGTGTTACCGTTCCAATGCAAGTTCGTTGTTATCGCTTGCAGCTTGTTAAGACCGGCTGCATCAGATACATACTTCTCAGTAAATTTAGGTGTCACACCGTCGTCTTCAAATCCATCCCAATATCCTCCTGGAGGACCCCACATCAGAACACTTTGTCCTTCAGGACCTGTGTACCAATCCAGGAATGCGAAGATCGCTTCTGGATTTTTAGCAGACTTCGTAATTACACTTACGTTCCAACCCAATTGCGTGTAAGTACCCGGGAAGATTTTGTTCTTGTCCAGGCCTTCTTTGTGAATCGGCCAGATCATGAAATATCCTCCGTTTGGATCTTTTGCTGCCAAATCGGCATGTGCGTTCATTGCATTTTCAGTCGGGCTTGAAGCAGCATATACTGCAACTCGTCCCGTGTTCACTTTCTCTTTAACCTGATCTACAGTTTGAGTCATAGCATCCTGAGAAATCAACTTCTCACGGAACAGCTTCGCGGAATACTGCATCGACTCACGGAAGATAGGATCAGTAAAGATGGAAGACAACTTGTCGCCGTTAGGCACGCCGCGGATGCTGATCCAGCGCGTTAGAGCATTTTCAGCAAAAGCGGAATACAGTACTTCAATACCTTGACCTTGAACGTGTGGTTCAAATGGAACAACCTTATCGCCATATTTGGCTTTAACTGCTTTCAGATATTCGTACAAATCATCTGTTGTTTCCAGTTTAGGTGAACCTAACTCATGGTAGATTTGTTTATTAACAACATACCCTGCGTTACCGTTCGGTTGGTTCGTATACCAGTTCGGGAACTGATACAGTTTACCGTCAGGGGAACGAAGCATGTTCAGGCCTTCCTCACCCATCCATTCCTTCAAGTTAGGGTATTTATCGAGATATTCGTCATAAGGCACAAGCATGTCTGCTTGACGCAGCTTCTCTACATCCGGTCCGCGATCCATCCACATAACATCTGGAAGCTCCGTGGAAGCAATCATGGTATTGAATTTTTGTTGTGCGTTACCTTGCGAATGAATGGCATTTACGGTTACTTTCTTATTCTCTTGAATCCATTTCGAGGATTCGTCTTGCCCCCATGGAGGCATGGTGTACTCGTTATAATGACCATAGAAGCTGAACTCAAGCGGAGTTTCGCCAAGCACAAACTTGTCGGATGCCTCCGTTGGAGGCGTGCTAGTTCCGCTTTCGCCTGCTGGCTCAGGGTTAGCAGTCTTGGTTCCACCGCCGCCGCCGCATGCAGAAAGCATTAGCGCTGCCGCAAGCAAAGCCGTCATCGATGTGGTCAGCGATTTCTTTCTCAACCTCATTCTCTAATTTCCCCTTTCGTCTTTACACTTGATATTTATGTCTAAAGCATAATGCTTCAAACAACACATATTGTTGCCCTTACTCTTTCAGGGAGCCTACCAGAACACCTTTAACGAAGTGCTTCTGTACGAATGGATACACCATAATAATCGGAAGTGTTGCCACCATCATGGTTGCCATGGACAACGACTTGGAGGTCACACTCTGCATCCTGGAGAGAACGGCCTGAGAAGCCGAATCTAGATTGCTCATCTGTTCAGACATAATATTAGAGTTCAATATTTGGCGAAGCATGGTCTGAATTGGCAGCAAGTTCTCGTTATTGATGTAGATACTCGGCAAGAACCATTCATTCCAATGCGAAACCGCGGTGAACAATGACAATGTTGCGATTACCGGACCGGACAGTGGGAGAATGATCTTAAAGAAAATACCCCAGTTGCCACAGCCGTCAATTTTGGCGGACTCTTCAAGACCATTCGGGAGGCCGTTAAAGAACGTCCGGAAGATGATCATGTTCCACACACTTACCAAGCCCGGAATAATGAACACCCAGAAAGAATCCATCAGACCCAAACCACGAACGAGCATAAAAGATGGGATCAAGCCACCGCCAAAATACATCGTAATAATACACATAACCATGTAGTACTTACGGCCGATCAGTTCGCTCTTCGTCATCCCATAAGCGAAGATAGAGGTTACAAGTATGGAGGAGATGGTTCCGATCACGGTACGAAGCACCGAAATCTTGAAACCATTCAGCAGCCTGTTATCCTGAAAGACGATCCCATAATTCTCTAATGTAAAGTCCCGGGGCCAGAAGGTAACGCCCCCCATTGCTGTATCTGAACCTGAGTTAAATGAAATGACAAGTCCGTTCCAAAACGGATAAAAAGTTACAAAGGCCAGTAATGCCAAGAAGATATAAATGATGACCATCATCACTTTGTCACCAAATGCTAGACGTACCACAATTACACGCTCCCTTCATCATAGTGGTCTTTTACCATAAGCTGTTCCCTGATTTACGTGCAATCAAGTTGGCAATCGTCAGAAGCATGACGCTGATTACCGCTTTAAACAAGCCTACAGCCGTTGCATATGAGAATCGGGAATTTTCAATACCTATTCGATAGACATACGTGTCGATAACGTCGGATACCTCTCGCAATACCGGATTCTTAGCCAAGAGCAAGATGTCTTCGAAGCCCGCAGTTAGCAAGTTACCAATGGCAAGAATCATAAAGATAACAACGACTGGCATAATCGATGGAAGCGTAATCGTAAAGATCTGCCTGAATTTGCTTGCGCCATCCATGTCCGCTGCTTCGTACATGTGCGGGTCAACCCCGGCAACAGCTGCCAAGTAAACAATCGAGGAGAACCCAATCTCTTTCCAAACCCCTGTCGTTACGAGTATCGTCCAGAAATACTCAGGAATGGACAGGAAGTTGAGCGGTTCTTCGATCAAATTCAGCTTCTGTAGCAGAATGTTCACACTGCCGTTATCCGTTGACAAGAGAGAAATCGCAAATCCTGAAACGATAACCCAAGACAGGAAGTGCGGTAGATAACTGACGGTTTGCACCAATCTCTTGAAGAACATATGCCGAACCTCGTTCAGCATCAGCGCCAGCATAATCGGTGCAGGGAAACCAATGATAAATTTAAGTAAACTGATGACGATCGTGTTTCGCATAACCGTCATAAATTCAGGTGATTCAAAAAACATTTCGAAATGCTTGAATCCAGCCCATGGGCTCTCGCCCATCCCTTTGAAAATGTTATAGTCCTGGAAAGCCATTAGAATGCCGTACATCGGTATATAGCTAAACACAAAAATGAGTGCGAGTGCAGGAAGCACCATTAACTGAATATCCCATTGTTTAGCAAAGCGAATCAATAAGCTGTCCTTTTTCCGTTTTGGAACAGGTTCCTGTTCTACGGATATTTGCGCCATGTCCAACCCCCCGTGTGTTCTATGCCATGAAGTTTACCTAATGTCTAACATTGTAGAATAAACTATCCAATATAAACATTTGCCTATTCAACGAAAAATGATATTATTCAATCGAAAATTAAAACGCTTACAGATTTGGGATATTTACGGGGTTACTGCTAGTCCAAAAAAATGATCCTGTATCCGGCGAGGTTGTCCAAAATTCATCGTCCGTTCTTAATACGGGACATAGAAAATCCCCTTAGGTCTACAGTGTTCAGTTCATTTCAAATGAACTGTTGTTCCACCATTCACCACAAGGGGAGAGTTTATCAATTAGCACGATTTGGCTAAACCATTCATAGTTTTTAAAAACTAAGCTACAATCCATAAGGATCACTATTACCTGATATTGCATCATTGATAAATGCTAAAACAGCCTTAATTTGAACTATTAAAAATGGATCTCTTGTTATGTTTAGGCAGTGAACTGATATAATTTCCGGTAACACCATCAATGTTTAGCTGAACGCTGTCCTCTGCTGGTATGCTATAAACCATTTTCTGTAATGTCAATGGACTCGAACTCCTAATATATCATAGGTGATCATGAAAATAAACGCTTATCCCCCTGTTCGAGAAAAGGAGCCAAATAGGACGATGACAAGATAATATTAAGGACGTACCGATATCAACAAAAAAATACAAGGGTCGCGATTAAATCGCAACCCTTGTATTAAGAAAAAGCTTCCATTCTTATGATTTACTCTTCACCCGAACCGGCGGAAGCAGTTTATTCATATTCACCGTACGTTTGATCTCCCAAGTTTCCGGCTGATCATGTTCATACTGTTCCAAATAGGCGATGACTTCCTTGGTAATTGGAGTCGGTGTTGATGCCCCTGATGTAACAGCCACTTTGCCTACGCCTTCAAGCCATTCGCGTTTAAGCTCTGTCACATCGCCAATGCGGTGAGCCGGAACGCCAGCTATCTCTTCGGATACCTGTGCAAGACGGTTCGAGTTATTACTGCGCGGATCCCCGACCACGATGACCAAATCTGCCTGGCCCGCTTGCTCGGCTACCGCTTCCTGCCGCACTTGCGTTGCAAGGCAAATTTCATTATGAATCTCCGCTCCAGGGAATTTATCAAGCAGGCTCTTCATGATATGCTTGATGTCCCATTGACTCATCGTTGTCTGGTTCGTAATGATGATTCGTGATGAATTTACCTGAAGCTGTTCAATTTCTTCTTCCTTCTCGATCAGATGCACGTGATCCGGTGCGATCCCAATCGCGCCTTCCGGCTCGGGATGCCCCTTCTTCCCGATATAAATGATCTCATACCCGTCCGCTACCTTTTCCCGGATCAAATCATGGGTTTTCGTAACATCAGGACAAGTGGCGTCGAGCGTGGTTAACCCTTTATCTCTCGCAAGCTTGCGTACTTCGGGAGAGACCCCATGTGCGGTAAAAATAACGGTGCCGCTCTCCACCTGACTCAGGATTTCCATCCGATTCGGACCGTCCAGCGTAATGATGCCTTCATCCTCAAAGGATTGCGTGACATGACTGTTATGCACGATCATGCCCAATATATAAATAGGCCGAGGAAGATCCAGATTCTGGGCCGCCTGACGTGCCAAGACCATAGCGTCCACGACACCGTAACAGTAACCTCTCGGTGATATTTTCAAGACTTCGATGATCCTCACCTGCTTTCCGTTGTAATACGTAAAGTATCTAGTCTATTATAACCTATTCCAGAGGAGGAGCAAAGACGACGGGCAGCCAGACGATAAAGGTGCTGCCTTCCCCTCTTCGGGTTACAACCTCGACAGAGCCCTTGTGCTCATCAATAATCCATTTGGCTATGGATAAGCCAAGGCCGGTCCCGCTCGTCACGCCTCTGGACTGGTCCGCTCGATAGAAACGCTCGAATATAAACGGAACCTCATCCTTATCCATACCGATCCCCGTATCCGAAATTCGCAAACCGACCTGGCCCTTGTACAGGACGACATCCAGGCTAACTTCACCCTCCGGCGTATACTTGAACGCATTCTCGATAAAGATGAACAGCATCTGCTGTAAGTAGTCCTTATTACCTTCTACATAAACACCGTTCAGGACAGACAGCTCTCCGACATGCCACTCAGCGGTTTTCTCCAGGAAATGAGCGCGTCGTGCGACCTCTTCAACCAAAGGCTGCAGAGGGACCGGATCCAGTTCAAAGGTCTGGCCAGTATCGGCCCGTGCCAGAGACAGCATATCGTTCACCAGTCTGCTCATCCGTTTCGCTTCATCAGATATATCTCCCACCGCTTCGACCGAGATTTGCTTAATCGTTTCTTCGTCCATATTCGCTCTCTCGCCAGGGGCTTCCGTCCACATCTTCTGGAGAAGATCCACATTCCCCCGGATGGTGGTCAGCGGCGTTCGGAGTTCATGGGAAGCATCCGATACAAATCGGCGCTGCGCCGCATAGGCATCTTCAAGCTCTTTGTAAAAGCCCTCCGTCCTCTCAAGCATTCCGTTAAACGTGCCGATCAACTGACCAATCTCATCCTCCGGACCATCGTATTCGATACGTACGCTGAGGTCGGTCCCCTTCTGGATTTGCTCCGCTGCCTCCGTTACCTTGCCGATTGGTTTCATGGATTTGCGGGCGAGGAACAAGCCCAGCGTGGAAGCAATGACAAGTGTTGCTGCGGATCCCATGATGAGGATGGATTGGAGTCGATCTAAGGTTTCCTCAATTGTGCGTGTGTTCGCCCCGACTTGTAGCCATCCGTAAAGTTTATTCGTCCTTTCTTCAAACACGGGTGCCTCAAATATCAGGAATGAATTACCCTTTACCGTAAACCGCTTAAATTCGTTTTTCGTAGTATTTAAGGCTCTTTCAACGGTTGGATTCTCAAATCTCAAGCCGCTAAACTCCATATTTCCTGATCTCCAAACAGCTCCATTATAAAACGTATACAGCTGTACGTATAAATCAGCTGCTTCCATATTTATAGCGGAAGAACGGTCAGGCAGTAACGATACTGCACCAGACGTCACACCAATTTTATTGACTTCCTGCACAATCCGCTGTTTTAACTCCTCATACGTATACAAATGGACAAAGCCATACACTGCCGAGCTGAAAATCAGCAGTGTCACAAACAAAATGCCGGTATACCATGCTGTCAGTCTTAACCGAATGGACATGCTAGTTATCTCCTCTTAAAATATAGCCGGCTCCGCGGATCGTCTGGATCAGCCGTTTACCTCCATGTTCCTCGGTCTTCTGCCGGAGCATGGCGATATAAACCTCCAGCACGTTGGACTCCCCGCTGTAATCATAGCCCCATATTTTATCCATTATTAAATCGCGGGACAGCACCCGCTTCGGATTTTGCATAAACAGGTGCAGGAGCTCAAATTCCTTGGCGGTTAGCTCCAGTCGCTGCCCGCTGCGAATAACTTCCCTTGCATCGGTATCCATCACAAGATCCTCGTAGGTCAGTCGGTGGTTAGAGCTATCGTCCCCGGTTTTACGGCGCAGCAAAGCCCGTACGCGGGCAAGCAGCTCCTCCAGCGCGAAAGGTTTGACCAGATAATCATCTGCTCCGGTATCCAGTCCCTTCACCCGATTCTCCACTTCATCCTTCGCGGTCAGCATCAGCACCGGTGTCGTGCTTCCGCCTTCCCGGAGTCTGCGCAACGCTTCAAATCCATCGACTTGAGGCATCATCACATCCAGAACGACAACGTCCGGGTCCTCACTCAATATCACCTTCAAACCTTCCGCTCCGTTGGATGCGGTTAGGACGTCATAGCCCTCAAACGCAAGTCCCCTGCGCAGCATGGAAATAATCTTCTCATCATCATCTACAATTAATATCCGGGATCGCATAGCGGCATCTCCTCTATCTTCTAGCGTTTAATTTAGTTCGACGTTACAATCCCATTATATCGGTCGCCTCAAGGACAAGACAAGCGGAAGGGAACGGTCCCTTCCGCTTGTTGTCACACCTATCCAGGGTTACGGTTGCTGTTGTTGCTGCTGTTGGGATAGATCAAACTTATTACGGTCCCCAATCGTCAGCGGCAAATCAATATTCTTACCGTTACGAACCACATTCAGTGTGATTTTGTCTCCAACCTTCTTCGATTGTATGAACTCAGTCAGATCCTTCGAGGTCGGATATTTTGTTCCGTCCACGCCCACAATGATGTCATATTGACGCAGGTCCGCTTCATAAGCCGGCGAACGGAATACAACGCTGTCAACATAAGAACCTTCCTTCACGTCGGTACCCAAGGACTGGGCAATTTGCGGAGTGACCGTTCCCAGGCTTGCCCCGATAAACGGAACCGGCTCTTTCGGAACTTCCTCATTATTCTTCAGGTATTCCACAACTTCCTTGATCGTGCTGGACGGAATTGCAAATCCGATCCCTTGCGCTTCCGCGCTGACGGCTACGTTCATCCCGATAACCTCACCCTTCAGATTGAGAAGCGGTCCCCCGGAGTTACCCGGATTAATCGAGGCATCGGTTTGCAGAAGATGCTCGTAATTACGATCATCCTCACCATTAGTGCCTTGAATATCAATCTCGCGTTCCTTCGAGCTAAGTACGCCTGCGGTTACCGTATGCTCAAAACCATGCGGGTTACCGATGGCAACAAGCCATTCACCGACCTTCAGCGAATTGGAGTCACCCAGCTGCACCGTCGGGAAATCGGCCCCTTCGATTTTTAGCACGGCCAAGTCGAGCTCATAGCTGGAACCGAGCAGCTTCGCTTCATAAGGCTTTTTGGTACCCTGTACCGTTACTTGGATCACATCTGAGCCATGGATCACATGCTCATTCGTCAAAATGTATCCGGACTTCTCAAAAATGAAACCCGAGCCGATGCCGGAAGGCTGAAGCTGGGATTCCTGACCTCCGTTGTTGCTGCTTCCACCGTTTCCACTGTTTCCGCCATTTCCTTCCTGGCTCGATTGGCCGCCGCCGAAGAAGTACCAGAACGGATCATTCATATTCGGATTCGTGCTCTGGCGATTGCTGCTGTTTACAAGCGTCTCGATCAGTACAACGGCAGGACTCGCCTGATCTACGACTGCCGATACATCTCCTTGGCCCGAAGGAATAATGCTCGATGCCGTAGTAGCTCCGCCGTTATCATCGACTTTGGCTGAAGTTTCTTGAGCTGGCTCTGATGAGTACGCCGCATCAGGTGTAAACAGATTCGTGCGGTCAGCGGCAAACATCAGGCTCGAAATGACAAGGACACCTGCCATGAAGGACAACAGCACCGTCTTCACGGAATTTTTAGGCTTCTGGCTGTAGTTCCATTCTTTATTTCTTTGCATCGAATCCATAGACCCGCCGCCCCCCTGGCTTCCGGAGGAATGTGACTGCGAGAAACCAGAGGATGGAATCGGTTTGACAGGCTGCGGAGCGGTAACTTCTACTTCCTTCGATTCCCGGCTCTGGTATGGCCGCTCTGGCTGCTGATCATCACGTTCGCTGGGTATGGACTGAAACGGTCCGTAAGAATAATAATAAGACGAATTCTTCGTGGATGCTTCCTCACGTCTCGGTGCTTCATTGTTATTCGACTCGTTGTTCATTCCCTCATCATCCGGATACCCGTAGCGCTTTCTTTGGTCGTCCATAGGTCTACCTCCTATTTAAAATCACTTGCTTCCAAGTGGTTTAATTGATTAACTGTTCTTATTGTGTACTATAAACCTTAATAGTACCTTAAAAACAATTAAAAGGCAGATAAAAAGAAAGCTAAGGCCGCGTCAAAGGAATCTAATCCGAGTGAAGTCGCTACATTTTGACCCATCCCTTACGGTGGGCATAAATCGCCAATTGCGTGCGGTCTTCCAGCTCACACTTCATCAGCAGATTGCTGACATGGGTTTTGACCGTTTTAATGCTGATATGCAGCTCTTCGCCGATATCTTTGTTGCTCTTGCCTTCGGCAATGAGCAGCAAAACTTCCTTCTCGCGCTCGGTAAGCCCGGAATCATCGCCGTTCACCATATGTCGGCGGATCCCGCGGGTGAGTGCTTCCGACACGTCTTTGGTCATGACCGGCATACCCCTGAACGCTCCCTGAAGAGCGTAAATGAGCTCGTCGGCCGAAACAGTCTTCAGTACATAACTAACAGCCCCCGCTTCAATGCACTCAACCACAAGCTCGTCTTCGAGAAAGCTGGTCAGAATCACGATCTTCTGGTCCGGAAACTCGGACATGACCGCACGTGTGGTCTCTGCCCCGTTCATCACCGGCATCATCAGATCCATAAGAATGAGATCAGGCCGGTCTGCCTCATCCCCATTTCTTAACATATCAACGACCTCTTGGCCGTTTGCGGCCTCTCCGATCACTTCAAATCCCGGGTCCAGTGACAAATACGTTTTTAATCCCATCCGAACCATATCATGATCATCCGCCAGCAATATCCGAATCGTTCCCATAATGATGTTGTCCCCTCTCTATTCCACTGGCTCAGCCAGTACTTCCTGATCCTTGCTCTTTTCCGTAGTCGGTCCCTGATTACCCTCGGCCTCAAACAGCGGAATATTCACGCGAACTGTTGTCCCTGCACCCTTTTTACTTATAATATCGACCTGCCCACCAAGCTTTTCGGCTCGCTCACGCATCGTGGACAGCCCGTATGAACCCTGCTTGCCTGCCACCTCGTCAAACCCAATCCCATCGTCGCTAATGCTTAAAATAACGCGTTTCTGATCCTCACGAAGCGACATGCTGACGAGGCTTGCACCGGCATGTTTTACAATATTAGCTACTGCTTCCTGTATAATCAGGAACAGCTGATGCTCAATTGCATCCGACACTCCGCCGTAAAGTTCCACATCCTTCATGCCCTTTAGGCCATTTTGGCGACAGTAATCCGGGAACCACCGTTCGAGTGCCTCCTCTAGGGTTCTTCCTTCCAGTTCAACAGGCCGAAGCTGTGCAATTAGCGCACGCATCTGCTTCTGCGCCACGTGAGACATCTCAATCAACTGGCCAAGCACTTTATCGCCCTGCTCCGGGTTTCTCTTCAAAACCGCCGGGAGCGATGAAGCCGACATATGGATCGCGAACAGCTGCTGACTGACCGTATCATGCAGGTCCCTTGCCATCCGGCGTCGTTCCTCCAGCACCGCGGCTTCCGCAGCAATCTCTTTCTCAATGACATCCTGCTCACCCAGGCGCTGCAGCAGCTTCATCTTCTTCTCCAGCGCTTCTGTCATTCCGTTAAACTCATCGTAAACTCTGGCAAAAGAACCGTCTTCCATGGCTGGCAGTCGCACGTTCAGATTTCCTTTGGCAACCTGCAGCATGTTCAGATGAAGCAGGTCCAGCGGTCGCTGGATGCGCTGTCCCGCAATGTATCCCGCAATCCCCGTAAACAGAAGTACACCGACTGTGTAATACACCCACAGCCGGTTATCTTCAATATGTATGTAGCCGGATTGATTTGCTGTATACAGGAAAACAGCAACCCCGGCTCCAATCAACAGAAAGTAAAACAGTATCACCCATTTGGTATTTTTCAATATTCCCATCATAACGGTTATCCTACCCTATTCACTTTGACATCACCGATAAATACGCTAACGGTGATTCGAATTTTCTTACCTGCTTCCCTATAATGCGGGCTTTCCAGACCGGCATTGCTCATAAAGCCGCTGCGGCTTTCCTCCAGCACCTTCATATCGCCGATGAAGGAGTTGGTCGTGACATGAATGCCGACATCCGAATCATTTGGAACGAATACTTTGACATCCCCGATAAACGCCGAGATGTTGATTTTCGTTTCACCGTAAGGGATTTGGGCTTTAGTCAGATCCAGCACCGTATCACCGATGAACTGCGAGATATTTGTCGGCTTCAGCTGAAAATAATCTTTCCCCATATGCACGTCCCCGATAAAAGAGGACTTGTTCACCGCATCATGGCTGTGCCAAGATTGATGATGGTGGTGGTGGTGCTGTTCATCCTTATAATCCGATCCGTCGCTGTAGCTTTTGCCGTTATCGTCAAAATCAACATGAACTCTGAACCGGCTGCGATCTTGACGGTCCTGGCGCTGGCGTTCATGATGCTGTCCCTGCCAGCGGTACCCCTTGCCCGGCTCATGAAAATCCGGTGATTCTAGTTCAGGATCGGGCAGGATATTTCCAGTCTTGTCAGCCTTGTCTGGCTTGCCAAATCTCCGTTCGAATTCTTCATCCAGGGAAGAATCAAGCGGACGCGCTTCAGGCGGATCGGGAATGTTGTAATCGTCGCGCTGATGCGAGCTGAAGTCATCCGGACTTGGCGGTGATGGCGGCGGCGTATGAGGTTTCGGTTTAAAAATAACCTGCAATCCAAACCCAATCAGGATAATCGGAATCGCATACTTGATCAGATCGCCGAATGAGAAGTCAATCAAATCCAGGTTTCTTCCAAGAAAGTACGATCCGATTATGATTGGCACAACGGAGCCCCATAGTGCTCCTCCACGTGCATAAATTAAGCTTTGCAGGCCGAACCAGATGATGAACACCGGCCAAAAGGTCGAGAATATATAACCAAGATCCGCATGTATCATATCGAGCTGATTTAGAAGAAACACCACACCAATACCGATGAGCAGCAAACCGTTGCTAAGCTGGCTCCATCCTTTTCTACTCATGGTCATCCCCTTGCCTTCCAGTTCTATTTTTTTCTTAACTATAGTGTACAACATATTGCATTGAACAGGTTAGCGGCGGTGGAATGAAGTTGATCTCAGTCTTGGGACTGAGTCCATGGATAAAAATGGAAATTAAACCATAATAAAAGACCCCCGCTAAAGCGGAGGTCTTATTTGGCACGAACGGGCGCTGACATCTACGCCTTAACGGTTTGCAGAATGGTCCCCTGGTGTGTTCAGTTCGCCAAACTCAGCGTCAAACTTCTCGTTCGGTTTTTTGTAGTTCTCCTGAACCTTGGAATTCCCTTTTGGATTGCTGGCTATGCTGGTATCTTCAGCAAACTCAGCGTTAAACTTTTCATTCGGTGTTTTAAAGTTTTCTTGTACCTTGTTCTTTTTAGCCACAGTATTCACCTCCCTGTTCATATGCAATACCATCATCCTCTTCAGGGGTTTAGCCCCCGAAAAGTAGTATGTGATGAACAGGTTGGCATTATTCTTAAATGTTTACTGCCAATCTACACGCCAAAATCATCCTAAATGGCTTCCTCCAAAACAGATGAAGGCAGGAAACGATAGGTTTCAATCGCGTTATCCAGGGTTCTCAGCATTTCTTCCGTGCATTTGCCGCTTCCGGTTTTAATAACCTGTACCTCGACGTCCTTCTTCCCCCACTCCTTAAACACTTGTTTGGTTGTGGAGAAGTAAAGATCGATTTTTTGCCCTTTGATCGCAGAACCGATATCCGCTACGATTCCATAACCATAGCCCGGTATATAGAGAATACTGCCAAGCGGGAATACATTCGGATCCGCGGCAATCGTAGATACCATATTTCGGTCCCGCTTAACCTTCACCCCGGAGTAGGTGATTCCATATTGAGGATGTCCCGGCTTCTTTCCGGTCGATTCATAACCTGCCGTATACCCTGTAGCGGTTACCTTCACCGTATGCAGCACCTGGTCCTCCCTCGGCGCAAGCACAGGCATGGATTCGCGTTTCTTCCCAGGCTTTCTGGCCTTAGGCCCCGTATTCGGAACTTCCAAGTATCTATTCATATCGCTAAAACCTGCTACACGAAGCGCATAGAAGCGAGACATTTCCACGTAATCGGAGCCTTGAATTTCCCCGGCCGGATCATACACATTTCTGAAGTCTGTTGAATCATAGGATTCGCTTAGAATCAGATTGTATGCTTCTACCATTGAAGAACCTGCACTAAACAAGACGGCTGATAAAATAAAACCAGCAAAAAACCTCTGCCACTTTTTCCATTGGATCATGTGAATACCTCCCCCTTACTAGCGAGGGTTCCCACTTCCCGAATAGAATATACGTGATGGCAGAGGTTTGCATGTCCCTTCGTTACTTAAGCTTTATAGCTAAACTTAAACGACGTGGGTGTTAATTTCTTCACGAAGCTTGAGGATGATCTCGTCCAGCGGCTGGGCACCGATGTCCCCTTCGCCGCGTTTGCGAACGGAAACCGCACCCGCGTTTTTCTCGTTCTCGCCAACGATGAACATGTAAGGAATCTTCTCGAGCTGGGCTTCCCGAATCTTGTAGCCCATCTTCTCGTTGCGAAGATCCGACTCGACAGAGATACCGGCGAATTGAAGCTTCTCGGCCACTTCCTTGGCATAGTCTTCAAAGGCATTGGAAACCGGAATGACTTTAACCTGTACCGGTGACAGCCACAGCGGCAGCGCACCTGCAAAATTCTCAAGCAAGAAAGCAGTAAAGCGCTCCATCGTGCCCAGAATACCGCGGTGGATAACGACCGGACGATGCTTCTGGCCATCGTCGCCGACGTATTCCAGCTCAAAGCGCTCAGGCAGCAGGAAGTCGAGCTGAACGGTTGACAGCGTCTCTTCCTTGCCTAGAGCCGTACGAATCTGAACGTCGAGCTTCGGACCGTAGAAGGCAGCTTCGCCTTCGGCCTCATAGAACGGCATGTCCAGGCTCTCGACGACTTCGCGCAGCATACGCTGGGACATTTCCCACATTTCATCGTTCTGGAAGTACTTCTCGGTATCCTGCGGACCCCGGTAAGAAAGGCGGAAGCGATAGTCATGGATGCCAAAGTCCTTGTAGACGGTCATGATTAGCTGAATAACTCGTGCAAACTCTTCCTTAATCTGATCCGGACGGCAGAAAATATGCGAGTCGTTCAACGTCATTGCGCGCACGCGATGCAAGCCAGTCAGTGCACCGGACATTTCATAACGGTGCTGCATGCCAAGCTCAGCAATACGGATCGGCAGATCCCGGTAGCTGTGCATATCGCTCTTATATACCATCATATGGTGAGGACAGTTCATCGGACGAAGGACAAGCTCCTCGTTGTCCATCTCCATTTTCGGAAACATATCTTCCTGATAGTGCTCCCAGTGACCGGACGTTTTGTACAGCTCCACGTTTCCGAGGACAGGCGTGTACACGTGCTGGTAACCAAGGCGCTCCTCCATGTCCACGATATAACGCTCTAGGGTACGGCGCAATTTCGCGCCGTTTGGCAGCCAGATCGGCAGGCCTTGTCCAACGAGCTGCGAGAACGTAAACATTTGCAATTCCTTGCCCAGCTTACGATGATCGCGCTTCTTGGCTTCCTCAAGCAGGTGAAGATGCTCATCGAGCTGCGCTTTTTTCACGAACGCCGTACCGTAAACGCGCTGAAGCATTTTGTTCTTGCTGTCGCCGCGCCAGTATGCGCCTGCCACATTCATAAGTTTGAACACTTTGATCTTGCCGGTTGAAGGGACGTGCGGTCCACGACAGAGATCAAAGAATTCGCCTTGCTCATAGATCGTGATAACGCTATCCTCAGGCAGGGCATTGATTAGTTCCAGCTTGTACGGATCCCCAAGCTCGCCAAAGATGCGCAGTGCTTCCGCACGGCTCACTTCCTTGCGGACAATCGGAAGATTCTCGCCGATAATGCGTTCCATTTCCTTCTCGATCTTCTGCAGGTCCTCCGGATTCAAAGGCTCTTCCAGATCCATATCATAGTAGAAGCCGTCCTCAATGACCGGACCCACGCCCAGCTTTACTTCTTTCGCTCCATACAAACGTTTGGTTGCCTGAGCCAGCAAATGCGCTGTACTGTGGCGCATCACTTCAAGCCCTTCAGGCGTATCCTGGGTTACGATCTCGATCAAAGCTCCGTCCTGAAGCGGTGTCGAGAGATCCACAACAATCCCGTCCATTTTTCCCGCGACCGCATTCTTTCTAAGTCCGCTGCTGATCGACGCAGCCACATCCTCAATACTGCTGCCCGCCTCATACTCCCGTACGGAGCCGTCAGGCAATTTAATGCTAATAGCCACCTTGTATTCCTCCCAAGAAAAAAGAATTTCACGTTTCTTCCATATATGAAGGACGCGTTAGTCTCCCCGCGAACTCCAGGCATGGACCGCTCGGTACCGCCTGGACTTCAACGAAAGATACCGGAACATGCAAAAAACACCCGTCCCGCGAAGGGACGAGTGTTATACCCGTGGTTCCACCCTAATTCGATCTCTCCCTCAGCTTATGTACCGGGTACATAATTGATTAAGATCCTTCATCAGCATTGAGTAACGGTCATGAACCGGTGAAGCCTACTCATCCGCATTCATCATGATGTGCGGGTTCGACGACACAGCTACAAAGGGGTAAATCAATGGCGAACCGGAGGAAATTGCAGCCGAGGTTCCTCTCTCTGAGCGGTCAAATCCGGATTGATTCATGTCTTTGTCAGAGCTTTTACGTGAATTTATCAGTAATTATAATCCTCACCGCTTCGGTGCGTCAAGTCATCATTCGTCCGCTTCCGAGAAGCGCACTGCATTCCGGACAACTGCAACATACTTCGGCGCGGTTATCAAAGATGTGGGCCAATGTCACAATGACGGGAAGCTCAGGCTGTCTCGTGTGGATAATCATGCGGGCCGGAGATACCGAAATCAGCGTACTGACCACCATATCTTCAATCTCCATATCCTGGTCCAGCCTTTCCATAACGAGTCCTTCATCTCGAGGACGTTCAATCGGGCGAAGATTGCCATCCAGCAGCAGAAAATCTTCCTCCCCCTTATGAATGACGTGTACCAGCGGCATTTTGGGCTCCTGAAAATAAACAAAATATTTCAGCAGGCTGACGAACTCCTCGTACTGCTGATCAAGCATAAATTCATCCACTGCATACTCCGCCATCTCGCGGAGCTCCTGTTCGTAGGACTGAAGCCGGAAGGTCATAAATCCATCCAGGTTAAGCTCAGGTGCCTCGTTCAGGCACTGATATATGCCTTCAGACAGCTTGCGTCTGCGGCTCTGCCAGAAGTCCCCGGACGGGCCTTCCTCTTTTTGCAGGAGCATCAAAAACCACTGCAGAATCCGCCCTGCTTCTTCCTCATCATCAAACTCGAATTCCGAGAACATTAACCGTGCAGCAATCTCCTGCTCCTTCGCTTCCAAAATATAAGCAGTGACTGCTTCGGCAGTGAGCCGGCGCAGCGTGTCGGCCGATGCGGTCCATGAGGACAGCGGAAGCTTGCCGGAGCACGTCCAAATCACGCGGTCATCCGAAGCGCTGAACGTGAATTTCAGCTGCTTGCATTGTTTATGTAGCTCTTTCTGCTTGTGTGACAATATACGGTGAAACGCCTTTTTCTCGTCTTCCGTCCGTGTACCGACAGAAATGCTGAACAGTTCCATGGAATCACTCCTTTCGAGTTCCCTTTTCAGTATATGGGGACCCGCTCGGGGATATACGGAACTCCTGCTTGGAAAAACAAGCAAGTCCGAAAGAATATTTAATAAATGGCGCGCTGCTCGGAAGGTTATACTTTCAGATAATAAAAAAAGCGGACCGAGTTGCTCGGCCCGCCTTGCGGATCTTCATGAAGTATAGGATTAGTTCTGCATGACGAAGTCACGCTCAACGGTGCTGTTATCTTCGAACACGCGCAGAATATCATACCGTGTGTTGCGTTGAGCCGGAATGTTGCCGGTCTCGCGGATCAATTGAATAATCGATTCAATATTGACCTTATACACGGCTCCTGCGGAAGAAACCACGTTCTCCTCCATCATCGTGCTGCCAAAGTCATTACAGCCGTAGCTGAGTGACAGCTTGCCGATCTCAGGTCCCATCGTTACCCAGGACGACTGCAAATTTGGAACGTTATCGATTGCCAAGCGACCGATGGCTACCGTCTTCAAGTACGCCTCCGGCGTTTCACGCTCACGCTTAAGGTTCGTGTTGTCCGGCTGGAACGTAAATGGAATGAAGGCCAGGAAGCCTTTGGAATCATAACCGTTCTGAATGCATTCATCCTGCGCATCACGCACGCGAAGCATATGTAGCGCACGCTCTTCCATCGTTTCGCCCAGGCCGATCACCATGGTAGCCGTCGTGTTCATGCCGACTTTATGGGCCGTTTGCATGACATCCATCCACTGGCGCCATGTGCCTTTCAGACGGCTGACTTTTTTGCGGATCCGATCATCCAAAATCTCTGCACCGCCACCAGGCAATGAGTCCAGACCCGCGCTGTGAAGCTCGCGCATCACCTCTTCGAGCGTAAGCCCGGAGATCTCCACCATCTTCATAATTTCCGCCGGGGAGAAGGAATGCATCGTAATGTTAGGAAACCGCTTCTTAATATTGCGAAGCAGATCCGTATAATAATTGAAAGGCAAATCCGGATTGACTCCGCCCTGCATCAGAATTTCAGTACCGTTCACATCCTCGGTTTCCTGAATCTTCTGGAAGATCGTCTCATCGGGCAGAACGTAGCCCTCAGAAGAGCCCGGTCGGCGATAAAAAGCACAGAAACGGCAGAATACATCACATATGTTCGTGTAATTGATATTCCGGCCGATAACAAATGTCGTGATAGGATCCGGATGCAGACGCTTTGTCATCACATCCGCCGCATGACCAATTTTCTCAATCTCATCACTTTCAAAAAGCGTCACGGTATCTTCGAGGTTTAAACGCTCACCGCGTAAAGCTTTATCCAATATACGGTTTACCGCACTCATTCTTGCAGCCTCCCTACTTAGAGCAAAATAACAAACACCAGTAAAACTTTTTCTATCTCATCCTACCACAATCCGGCATTAAAAACGACATCCCGTCCGTGACAGGATGCCGAATTCTATGATTTAGCAAATCTTCAAATGACGTCCCTAACTTCATGTTAATCTTTAGTAACCTGCAGCAAAAGCCCGATCCAGATCAGCAATCAGATCGTCCACATCCTCGAGTCCGACCGAGAAACGGAGCAAACCATCCGTAATTCCGCGTTCATGCCGAACCTTCTCGCCCATAGCTGCATGGGACATCATCGTCGGGTAAGACAAGATGCTCTCCACAGCTCCCAGGCTGACCGCTACCAGCGGCAGCTTCACATGGTTCAGCACCTGCTTGGCACGCTCGCCTGAGCCGACGTCAAAGGAGATGACCGCGCCATAACCGCTTGATTGCTTCTCATGGACCTCACGTCCCGGATGATTCAAGAGACCAGGGTAGTACACTTGCTCAATATCGCTTCTTCCTTGCAGCCAGGCTGCCAGCTTGGCTGCACTTTGCTCGGAGTGGGCCATACGTGTGCTGAGCGTCTTCATGCCGCGCATAAGGAGCCAGGAATCCTGGACCCCAAGCACCGTGCCCAAACCATTTTGCAGCTGTTTCAATTGGTCTCCAAGCTCCTGGGTTCTGGCTACCGCGAGACCTGCCAGCACATCGCTGTGTCCGCCAAGGAATTTGGTCGCGCTGTGAATAACGATATCCACGCCGAATTCAATCGGGCGCTGGTAAAACGGCGTCATGAACGTATTATCCAGCAGGGTAAGCAGTCCATGCTCCTTCGCCCAATCCGTCACGGCACCAATGTCGGTAATTTTCAGAGTCGGGTTCGAAGGGGTCTCCATATAGACAGCTTTCGTATTCGGTTTGAGGGCAGCCTTCACCTGATCCAGATCGGTCATATCTACGAAGGTGCTCTCGATGCCCATACGACTTAAAATGCTGGTTAGCAGGCGGTAGGTTCCGCCGTACACATCCTCCGTCACGATCATATGATCGCCCGCGGAGAGCAGCATGAACGAGCTGGAGATCGCCGCCATACCGGAAGCATAAGCGAAACCGCGTACGCCTCCCTCCAAGAGGGCGATATATTCTTCCAGCGCCTGCCTCGTCGGATTGCCGGAACGACTGTAATCGTGCAGCGGCGGGTTAAAGATGTCCTCATGATGAAATGTCGAGGCTTGATAGATCGGAACGCTGGAAGCGCCGGTTGCCCGGTCGATTTCCCCGCCGAAATGCAATAGTTTCGTCTCGAAACGGAGTTCATCTTCTTCATGTCCCCGTTTTGCTGATAACTGCTTGGTTTGCGTTTCCAAGCCTGATGGACCTTTATCGATGCTCATTCTCCCGTGCTCCCTTCCACTTCGGCTATGGCTGCGCTCAGTGCAGCATCCAAATCCGCGATCAGATCATCCGCATGCTCGATGCCGACCGAGAACCGGAGCAAGCGGTCATCCACACCGATCGCTTCCCGAATCTCAAGCGGGATGTCCGCATGGGTCTGTACGGCAGGGTAGGTCATCAGAGATTCGACGCCCCCCAGGCTTTCTGCGAACGCAATCAGTTTAATGTGCCGCAGCACGGGCTCCACATAGCGGGCGTCTTTCACCTTGAAGGAGAAGATGCCGGTGTTGCCGCTGGATTGGCGATTCTGGATGTCATGTCCCGGATGATCCGGCAGGGCAGGATAATACACCTCGCCAATCGCTGGGTGAGTTGTCAAAAATGTTGCCACTGCGGTTGCATTCGCTTCGTGCCGATCCATGCGCAGGGCAAGCGTCTTCATTCCTCTCATCAGCTGATAGGAATCGGTCGGGCTTAACACCGCGCCGATGGAATTATGAAGGAAAGCCATCTCTTCCGATAGTTCCTTGCCCTTCGTTACGATGATACCCGCCAGCACATCGTTATGTCCTCCCAAATACTTGGTGGCGCTATGTATGACAATATCCGCCCCAAGCTCGATAGGTCTTTGGAAATACGGAGTCAAAAGCGTATTATCCACGATGCTGATCAGTTGATGGCGCCTTGCCCACGTACAGACGGCTTCGATATCCGTAATCATCATAAGCGGATTGGTCGGCGTTTCGATAAATACAGCCTTCGTGTTGGGCCTTCTTGCCCCTTCCAGCGCATCCAGGTCATTCGTATCCACGTACGTAGCCGTTACGCCGAACTTAGACATAATCCGCTCCAGCAGCCTGTACGTCCCTCCATACAGATCCAGCGATACAATCAGATGATCCCCTTGACCGAACAAAGCAAAAATCGTCTGAAGGGCAGCCATGCCCGAGCTGCAGGCAAAGCCGGCATCACCGGATTCCAGCTCGGCGCAGGCGTCCTCCAGTACCGAACGGGTGGGATTTTTCGTACGGGTGTAATCAAACCCTGTGCTCTGGCCTAATTTGGGATGGCGGTATGCCGTAGCCTGATAAATCGGAAAATTCACGGCTCCGGTTACCGGTTCTTGCACCGACCCGATCTGTGCCAGCCGGCTCTCTATATTCAAAGGTTTCTTCTCCATCACAAACTCTCCTCCCGTATACTTCTATATTTGCGGACCAATATCGTATGGCGTTTCCTGATATACATAGTAATTGAGCCAATTAGTAAATAATAAGTTTGCATGCGCTCGCCATATGGACGGAGGCGTCCTTGTTGGATCATCATTCGGGTAATAGTTGCGCGGCAGCGCGATATCCATTCCTTTGGCAGCGTCCCGGTCATACTCCCATTTCAGAGAGTCCGCATCATACTCGGAATGTCCTGTAGCAAATATCTGCTTGCCATCCCGGCTTGAAACTAAATAAATTCCTGCTTCCTCGGACTCGGACAGGATGACCAGATCGTCGATGCCTGTAATGTCTTCGCGCCGAACCTCCGTATGACGGGAGTGCGGAACAAAGAACATTTCGTCAAAGCCGCGGAGCAGCTTGGTACACGCTTCATTGATCGTATGTGGAAATACGCCAAAGCATTTTTCTTCGAGGCTGTATTTCGGCACGCCGTAATGATAATAAAGCCCGGCTTGCGAGGCCCAGCAAATATGGAGCGTGGAGGTCACATGCGTCTTGGTCCATTCAAAAATTTCAGTAAGCTCATTCCAGTAATTCACTTCTTCAAATTCCAACTGCTCGACTGGAGCTCCTGTAATGATCATGCCGTCAAAACGACGGTTCTTCACTTCTTCAAAGGTTTTGTAAAATGATTTCAGATGCTCAGCCGACGTATTCTTCGAAACGTGGGAACTCGGATGAAGAAGGACAACATCCACCTGGAGCGGGGAGTTACCGATCAATCGCAATAATTGGGTCTCCGTCGTTTCCTTGGTTGGCATCAAGTTCAGAATAGCAATCCGCAATGGACGGATATCCTGATGAAATGCGTGACTCTCATCCATGACAAAAATGTTTTCTCCAGCCAGAACTTCCTTTGCCGGCAAGGCATCCGGAATTTTAATCGGCATCGTGGCTCACTCCTTCGAAATATGAAATGATACATCCATAAAAAGCTGTGAGAAAGAGCGTTAGACTGTATAAACGCAAGAAAACCTTTCTCAAAGTAGAGAAAGGTCATCATATACGTATCACAATGCGCCTCTCTCATCTGTCAGACTATACAACGGCTTCTAAGAAGCGTCGTATCTCCTGCAAGAATTAGCACCGTGCGATGTTGTCGCCGGTTGCCGGGTTTCATAGGGCTAGTCCCTCCACCTGCTCTTGATAAGATTTCGCTTTATTCAGTTGTCTTAAATTGTTCGTAATTGATACTTACTTTAAATCATTCCCAATTTTTCGTCAAGAACCTTTTCATAACGTTTGTCACACTTCACCGAAGGTTTCCATACCCTGTACCATGGTCCTTGGCTGCGCCGGATTTCAACTTGAAAGGTCCTACACCCGGCGTTATACTAGACAAGTGCTGTTGAAAACCGAGTATGAAAGAGGTGACATGGAAGATGGACGGTGACCCGAGCCAGAAACTAGATCAAGACGCACAACCGCATAGGATTAAGATCAGTCTACCGGCAGAGGGCGGCGTTATTTTTCATGCGCTTTTATCGTATTCTAACCTTCCTTGACATGCCCCTACACCGGTGGGCTGATATCCTGTGCCTTTACTGCTTAACCAAGCAGCTTGTATTTGACAAAGGAGTGATATCAGATGAAAATCCGGTTGGTCGATTCGGGCGTATTTACCCCTGTTGATGACATCGAAATGACGCTGACACCTCCGGCCAGCGGCTTCTACTGGCTGGATGCGGACGAGGATGATTTAGCCGAACTGCAACCTCTCTTCTCCCTGCATGATCTTGCGGTTGAGGATTGCCTCAGCGAAGAAGAGCAGCGTCCAAAAATTGAAATATATGAGAACCACTATTTTATCGTTGTTAACAGCATCCGGTTTGACGACGAAGAAATTTTCCTTCGGGCATTGAACGTTTTCTTGGGCAGGCATTTTATTATTACGATGACCAAGCAAAAAATCCACGAGCTTCGCAGCGTTAAACCGCTTCTCTGGGAGGATGAAGTGAGCACGCCTGACCGCTTCCTCTATCTCTTGATCGACCTCGTCACGGACAACTATTTCTCCGTTGGGGACCGAATTGAAGCGCGGATTGAAAAGCTGGAGGAAGACATCCTCATGCATACCAAAAAATCACACTTAAGCGAAATTATTGGTCTGCGCAGTGAAATCCTATGGCTTAAGAAGGTACTTGGACCGCAGAAGGAAGTTATCAATACGCTGAACAAAAAAGACCTACGGCTGATCGATGACCAGCTGCAAAAATATTTCAGCGACATCTATGAAAATGCCGTGAAAATTTCCGAAACATTCGAGACTTATCGAGATCTCATGGGGAACCTTCGAGAGGCTTACCAATCCAGTATCGCCAATCGGGCCAATGAAATTATGCGTGTGTTTACAGCTATTACAACCATCTTCATTCCGCTAACGCTCATTACCGGCATCTACGGCATGAACTTTACAAATATGCCTGAACTCGACTGGAAATATTCCTACTATGTGGTTCTCGGCATCATGGTTTTTGCCGGTGCTCTTATGTTTTACCTGTTCCGTAAAAAAGACTGGATATGAAACACCACAGAACCACAGACAGAATCAGGACGGATCTCCTTGCCACAAGGGAATCCGTCCTGATTTCGTTTGTGCGGATTTAACCTGCGTTCGCTTTGCCAGACTCCTCCCGCCGGAAGCGAATCCGTATCAGGCGCAGCCGCTCATACAGCTTCTCCGTTCCGCCAATCTCTTCTGCCTCTCCATTCCGGGCTTGTCCTTCTCCATATACCCGTTGTAATACGGGTTTAAGAAACGTATCGCCCAGCTCTTCAAACGCCTTCCATACCGTTGCCTGCTCTGAAGCCGTCATCGTATTCAATTCAACCTCAAGCAGTTGCTCCGTATCATAACCTTCCTTCTCGAGCCCCTCCAATTCCTCAACCAAATCCCGACGAGATAACGAGGTGCGTTCTTCCAGCTGGGCCAGTGAAGCTCCCTCAGCTATCCCAATCAGCATCGTACGGCGGAATCGGAAGCGGTCGAGCTCTTGCTTGTATCGCTGCTCCTTCTGTTTATACAGCCAGGACAAGAACACCTCTTCCTGCAGCTGCTCGTAAACCCAATCCAGTGGAAAGGTTGTGGTTCGTTCGATTTTCGTCGTGATCTCCAGCCACTCCGCCCCATGCTCCGAAGCCTTGCTGACCCCGATTCCCGGAAGCTGCAGCAGCTCTTCCTCATTCTGGGGGATGAAGGCGCTAATCATACGCAGCACTCGATTGCTGGCAATGAAATAAGGTGCTTTTCTTCCGGAGGCCGCCTTTCTTCTGCGCCAAGCACACAGCTCCGTGTACAACTCCTCCGAGCCATACAGCTCACTGTAGCACTGCAGCTTCTGAGCGCCGAGATTCTTGCCTCCAGTCTCTCCCGGTTCATGGAATACCCCCTCAACTAGCGGCCGGAAGCCCTCTCCAAGCTTCTTCGCTAATTGATGTCGGTACACGCATAATAACTCATTCCATGAATTTCCCTCATACCACTCATCATCGGATACATCACCGTCCGGTTCCATGTTCCGCCAGCCAAGCCGCCATCCCCCCTCTTCCTCACCGATCCATACTTGAGCAGAACGGATGTGACCTGACTCATCCGCTCCGCTCATCTGATTCATGAACACAATTTGCATCCCTCAAATACCTCCCGCTTACGCATTCAGCACAGCGATGGAACAACGCAAAAAAGCACCTCTCCTCCGCCGCAGCGACAAAGAAAGGTGCTTCCCGTTCCATACGTTATACTGTTGACATCATAATACCATAATCTGTAATAAAATCAACCTAATTTTGATTCACTCTATATAAGAAATAGGGTTAAGCTTGAACGCTCTTGGCCTCATCTACTGCCAGCTTGGCCAACGCCAATGCGCCGCAGAGACCCGCATTATCGCCGAGCATCGGCGGAACGATAAATTGATCAATCCCATCATGAAGGCTTGGATGCTGAACATATCCGGCCAGCAGCTCCTGAAGCTTCGTGCGGATCAGCGGGAACAGCTGCTCCTGCTTCATAACGCCTCCACCCATCACGATACGCTGTGGGGACAGAATGAGGACATAATTCATCAGCGCTTGAGCCAGATAATAAGCTTCCATCTCCCAAGCCGGATGATCCGGCGTCAATTCCACACCGGGAACTCCCCAACGTTTGCCAAGAGATGGTCCGGCAGCAAGTCCCTCCAGACAGTCTGCATGATAAGGGCATGTCCCTTCATACCGGTCTTCCGGATGGCGGCGCACATAAATATGTCCCATCTCCGGATGAGACAAACCGTGAATCAATTCACCAGCTACCACGGCGCCTGCTCCTACTCCCGTTCCGATGGTGATATAAAGACAGCTATCCAGTCCCTGGGCAGCGCCCCATGTATATTCTCCAAGAGCGGCTCCGTTTACATCGGTATCAAATCCAATCGGAACATTAAAACGCTCTTCCAATGCTTTGACAATATTGTAATTGCTCCAATGAGGCTTCGGTGTCGTAGTAATGCAGCCATAAGTCGGGCTGCCCTTCACCGGATCAATCGGTCCGAAAGAACCGACTCCGATCGCCTCTATATCCTTATCAGCAAAAAAGTTAAAGACGTTTGCCATGGTTTCTTCAGGGGTTGTTGTCGGGAAGCTCACTCGCTCCACAACCGTTCCATCCTCCATACCCACGCCGCAAACGAACTTGGTTCCTCCTGCTTCAATTGCTCCAAGTAAACTCATGCTTCTTCCATCCTCTCCACGATGTGCTATGCCTTGTTCTCTATATAGTTGCTAACAAGCTCTATTCGAAGCATATGTAAACATTGTGCTCCCGTCAAGTCCGCCCGCCTCTTTCTCTGTTTCTGCCGGTTCCTGACGCGGCCAGCAACAGCCAAGAGAACAAAATAATGACAGCCGTCCACGCCCACGCCAGCCCGCTCTCGCCATTGCTTACCGCAACGTAAATGGCCGTGGGCAGCGTTTGCGTAACACCCGGTATATTGCCTGCAACCATCCAGGTTGCCCCAAATTCACCTAAACCTCTGGCAAAAGCCAGAATGAACGCCGAAATCCCCGCTCTGCGGACAAGCGGCAGCGTAATCCAGCGAAGCACCTGCCATTCGCCGGCCCCTGCCGATCGCGCCGAATCCTCAAGCTCCGGTTCCACGGACTCAAAGCCTACCCGCATGCTCTGATACACAAGCGGAAACGAGACCACAATAGCCGCTATAACCGCGGCCCCCCAACTGAATATGATGGGCCTGGCAAACAGCCATTGCGCAGCTGCGCCAATCCAGCTGTTTCTGCCCAGCATGACAAGCAGAAGAAAGCCAACCACCGTAGGTGGAAGCACAAGCGGAAGCATCAGTAGCGTTTCAACCGCCGTCTTGCCGACAAACGAGCGCCTGGACATCCAGCGCGCTGCCGCTAATCCTAGTATAAATGCAATGATGCTGGACAGCAGTGATGTTTTTATCGACAGCCATACCGGCATCCAGAACATTTCGGTCGCAGTCACGGCGACGCCTCCGCTACCTCAAATCCAGCTTCCGTGAAGATATCCCTGATCTCGGGCTTCCGCATAAATTTGAGGAACGCCTCAGCCTCCTGCGGATGCTTGGCATTGCCCGGAACCGCTGCAGGATATTCGATCGGCTGGTGCTTGTCCGGGTCAACCTCAAACGCAAGTGTTGCCTTGGCGGAACTCTTCAGATCGGTTTTGTACACAAAACCGGCATCCGCATTCCCCGACTCCACATAAGCGAGAACTTGCGTCACGTCCTTGGCATACACCGCCTTGGATTCGACATCTTCCCAAAGGCCTTCATTCTGAAGAGTCTCCTTCGCGTACTCCCCGGCCGGTACAGTATCCGGCTGCCCGATAGCCAGAACTCGTACTTCAGGTTTGAGCAGATCGGATAACTGCTTCACGTTCTGTTTGCCAACAGGCTCAATCAGCACCAACGCATTTCGAAACATTAACTGAACCGCATCGGATTGTACGATCCCCTTCTCGACCAGTCGATCCATCGGCTCCGTTGCCGCGGATACAAACAAATCTACAGGCGCCCCTTGCTCAAGCTGTTGTCCTAGAGAGCCCGAACCGCCAAAATTATAACGCAGCGTAACATTCGGAAACTCTGCTTCAAATCGTCGTCCGGTCTCTTCCAGGCTGGATTTGAGGCTTGCTGCTGCCGAAACCATAACTTCAACCTTCTTCTCAGCCCCTGAGGGCGGCTTAGAGGTATCGGTTAAAGGAGTCTGATTGGAGGCACATGCGGATATAAGAAGCAGCATGGCCCCAAGCAGTAATCCGGTCAAGATTGATTTTCTACCGAAATTAAACTGTCTCCACATAACTAGGAAACCACCGCCACCCCAAAAAGATGGCCCAAGCTCTTCATCTCAAGCTCCTCCAGTTTGGTTAATGCACGTTCGTGATCCACGCTCAAGCGGCATAGTTCCAGTTCGCACTCCATTGGAACCTCACAATGGATTTCCGCCAAAGACCTGGACAGATGCAGCATTTCCAGATCTGCCTCGATCTTGGTGCGGACCCCTTTGGTCAGTGACTCAAGATTCGCAAGAATTCCTTCCACGGTTTCATACTCCTGAATCAGCTTGACCGCCGTTTTCTCGCCAATCCCACGTACACCAGGATAATTATCACTGGTATCTCCCATCAGGCCTTTCACATCGATAACCTGTCTCGGGGAAAGTCCTTTTTCGGCATACAGCGTTTCTGGGGTATAGTGCATATAATTGCCGTGTCCCTTTTTCATGATAATGACGGAAGTGGAATCGTTCACGAGCTGAAGCAGATCGTGGTCCCCCGACAGGATCATGACATTCATGCTATCTCCGTACCGTCTGGCTAATGTACCGATGCAATCATCAGCCTCATAGCCTACGACGCCCAGGTTCGGAATTCCCAGACATTCCGTCACATCACGAACCAACGAAAACTGCGGAACCAGATCATCCGGCGCTTCCGGACGATTGCCTTTATACGAGGCGAATTGCTCTGTACGAAATGTTTTCGAACCCATATCCCAGCAGCAAGCTACATGGGTAGGCTGAAATTTATCGATAGCATCCCACATATACCGCAGGAAGCCATAAATCGCGTTGGTCGGCACCCCCGCTTTGGTTCGACGGATATAGCCGCTTGACGCGGTTGCATAGTAAGCACGAAATAATAAAGCCATCCCGTCTACAAGCATTAAGGATGGTTGTTGATTGGGTATCACAGTCATGATCGCTCCTAACTTTAACTTCTCTGGTATAACCTTAAACATACCTTGTCATTATACCATATCCCTATATAGACTTGGGCTTGTCACAAGGTATTTCTTTGAATTTCCTATCATTTCCTGTTCATATTTTTCTTGCGAGATAAGGATGCTAAGCCTCTTAAAACGAAAGAGCATCCCGGCGGCCAAAAGACCTTGGGATGCTCTACCTTCATCAGCAAGAAAATGTGTCTATTCCGGATCGTTGACCTTCAACAATGGGGCCACTCAGTTCTTTCAACCGGTCTCAATTGGGCCGTCATTGCCTCCGACCAAAATAGCCATTCTACTTCTGCCATGACTCCTGATATTGTTCTGCTTTGAAGCCGACGGTCACTTTACTTCCGTCCGTCACGATTGGACGCTTGATCAATCTTCCGTTGGACGACAACAGTTCGATTTTCTCCTCATCGGAAAGTCCAGGCAGTTTGTCTTTCAGGTTCATTTCCTTGTAGACCTCGCCACTCGTATTGAAAAATTTCTTAAGCTCCAGGCCGCTCTTATCGATAAGAGCGGCTAATTCTTCCTGCTCTGGCGGTTGTTCAAAAATATTTTGAAGTTCCAGCTCATGTCCTTCGTTCTGCAGCCATTTGACCGCGTTACGGCATGTCCCGCATTTCGGATATTGATATACTTTCAGTTTGCTCATTCGATACGTTCTCCTTCTCTTGTTGTTTTGAAAATATTTAAGTTGCCTCTTGCGCAAGCATATTTCTCAGAGAGTTCATATCCTCAGGAAGCGGAGCTGTGAATACCATCGTGTTCCCCTCAATCGGGTGAATCAGTGTCAGGCTTGCTGCATGCAGTGCCTGCCTGCCCATATAGCGGTCCACCCTCATGATGGATGATCCGACTTCCGGCTCTGCCGACCCCTCGTTCCCATAGGACGCAGTTTCCGTCCCATCTGATCGTAACTCCCGCTCACTGTATACCGGATGCCTATACATCTGATCTCCAATCAATGGACAACCGATGCTAAGCATATGCACCCGAATTTGATGGGTCCGGCCCGTTTCCAGCTTCAATTCAACCAAGGATGCGGAATGATAGGTTTCGCATACCTGATACCGTGTCAATGAAGGATATCCGTCCGGGGTTACGATGCGGCGGTGGGGCTTTAAAGGATCCCGATCAATCGGACCGTCAATATCGCCTGACGGCAAAGCAGGCTTGCCATGAACAAATGCAACATACCTCTTGTCGACCGTGCCGGCTATCATTTGTTCTGAAACATGCTGGTGGATATACGGATTCTTGGCCACCACCAACACGCCGGAAGTTTCCTGATCCAGCCTGTGAACCGCTCGGAACCGGTAATTCCAGCCCTTCTCCTGCCAGTAGTGGACAACGCCGTTCGCCAATGTGTCCGTATAATGACCATGCGTCGGATGCACAATGATCCCTGCCGGCTTGTTCAGAACAAGCAGATGCTCATCCTCGTATAGAATATGAAGGTCCATCGGCTGGGGCAGCATATCGTCTGAACGCTCCTGCTCCATCCGAATTTCAACCAGATCTCCCGCATGCACTTTCACGCTAATGTATACACGGGTCCCGTTCAGCATAATGCCCTGCTCGGTCAACTTGAGGCGCGAGAGCAGCTTGCGGGATACCCCCATTCGTTTTTGCAATATAGTCTTAAGCAGCATGCCGTCTTCGTGGGGGGACACGACATAGCTGATTGGCGGATAGTACAAACTCATGAATTACCGAAACACCTTTCCACTTCGCTCATATTCGACATCCAGAATCCCGGCGTGCACATTGGCTGCCCGAGCAGTCACAAAGAAATAGTCGGACAATCGGTTCAAATACCGGCGGACCTCCGGATTGATTTCCGTGGTTCGCTGCAGCGAAACGGTCAACCGCTCAGCGCGGCGGCATACGGTCCGACATACATGAAGCAACGAAGACAACGCGCTTCCGCCTGGCAAGATAAAACGTTCAAGCGGAGGATTCTTCTCCTCGAATGCATCCAGCCATACCTCCAGATTATCCACTAGCTCCGCGCTTACCTTGAGTTTATCCTCGCGAGGTCTCGCATAGGCCAGATCCGAACCGCAATCGAACAGTTCATGCTGGATTCGAACGAGCTGAAGATGCAGCTCCTCAAAGTCGGCTTCCTTGGCCAAACATACGGCTTGGCCGACAAAGCTGTTCAGTTCATCGATCGTGCCATACGCTTCGATGTGCGGATCATCCTTGGGCACACGACCGCCAATAATTGAAGTTTCCCCCGCATCTCCCGTTCTCGTATATACCTTCATCCCATCTTCCTCCATTTCAAAGTCCGGTCCTTATTGAACGAACATCATATTTCTTATTTTATTATGCTCAACTATAGCATAATTTCGGATAACGGTCCCTCTATGGCGGAATAAGTCCCAAGCGGATCATGATTCCGGAGCGAGGTTCTATCATCCATGGGAAATCAATTAAACGCAAACAAGGCTGATCCTTGAGTCATTGTACTCAGGAGCAGCCTTGTATTATTCAATCAAATCGTATTTTATAGTTTCTTTTTTGGATGAGCCTTCATATATTCGTTAATCTTCAAATCCAGCAAACTGCTGATCTCGATGACAATTTCGGACGTAAAGGACTGCTCTTCCAAAAAAATCTGTTCCATCTTCCGGCGAAGCATGTGAATTTCGTCTTCCAAGGTAATTTCCTGAGGAGTGGATTTGGCTGATTTAATTGACCATTTACCGTGATTATCGCCTTCAGCCGTATAGTCACCACGGTAGTTTGACAATTCATAATCACAAAACACTGGTGATCCCTCCTTGGAAAGTAAAATTCTGCCCCCAAAATAAAATTATAACATATATTCTCCCAATGGAAAGTGATTTTTTGTTAATTCAAGGAAAAAGTTCAACGAATTCCTTGTCTACTTTATTTTTTCCACAAAATTGCCCATTCTCTCCAAGGCCTCATTCAGTTGGGCAATGGATGTAGCATAAGAGCAGCGGATGAATCCTTCCCCGCCTAGACCGAATGCGGTGCCTGGCACGGCAGCCACCTTGGCCTCAGTCAGCAAGCGCTGGGCAAATTCTTCTGAGCCGAGCCCCGTTCGCTTGATACTTGGAAATGCGTAAAACGCTCCCTGTGGTTCGTGGCAATCCAAACCGATCTCGCGCAGCCCTTGAACCACCAGTCTGCGCCGCTGGTTATAGGATTCAACCATTCGATCCTTCTCCCCCATACCGTTGCGCAATGCTTCGAGCGCGGCGACTTGCCCCATTGCGGGTGCACACATAACCGTATATTGGTGTATTTTCAGCATGGCGCCGATCAGATCGGCATGAGCACACACATACCCCATACGCCAACCGGTCATAGCAAACGCCTTTGAGAAGCCGCTCACCAGTATGGTGCGGTCCATCATGCCTGGCATCGAGGCGAAGCTGACATGTTTGCCTTCATATGTGAGCTCCGCATAGATTTCATCGGAGATCACAATCAAATCGTGTTTTTCCACCACTTCTGCAATGGGCAGCCAATCCTCATAAGTCATGATGGCTCCCGTCGGATTGCTTGGGTAGCACAGGATTAGAATCTTCGATTTGGGCGTGATTTGCGCTTCAAGCGCCTCGGCTGTCAGTTTGAAATGATGCTCTGCCGTCGTTTCAATACCAACGGGTACCCCGCCACCGATTGAAGCAATCGGCGAGTAAGAAATGTAACACGGCTCGGGAATCAGAATTTCATCACCGGGTACAATCAAGGCACGCAGCGCCAGATCAATCGCTTCACTGCCGCCTACGGTTACAATCATTTCATTGGCAGGATTATAGGTCACGTGGAAACTGTCGTTCAAATATTCCGCGATCGCCTCCCGCAGTTCCGGCATACCGGCATTGGACGTATATCCTGTAAACCCGCGCTCCAATGAATACACGCAGGCTTCTCGTACATGCCACGGCGTTACGAAATCAGGCTCACCGACACCAAGTGTGATAATATCCTTATTTCCACTGACGAGATCAAAAAATTTCCGGATTCCGGAGGGTTGAATGTCCCTGACCCTAGGCGCCAAATAGGAGCTCATCGATTTCCTGTTATTTTCTGCAAGCTGCTGTTCGTTCACAATCATAGCACACGCTTCCTTTACGGCGAGATCAGGAGACGATTGTCTTCTTGACGTTCTTCAAAAATAATCCCGTCTTGTTTATATTTTTTTAAAATAAAATTGGTTTTGGTCGATAATACAGAATCGATAGGTGACAGTTTCTCCGAAACAAAGTTGGCCACCTCACGCAAGTTTCTGCCTTCCACTTCAACCAGCAAGTCGTAGGCGCCAGACATAAGATAGACCGACTTCACCTGCGGGAATAAATAAATCCGCTCGGCAATTCCTTCAAAGCCTCTTCCGCGCTCAGGTGTAATTTGAACCTCGATCAGCGCCGTAACCTTCTCGTCTTCCATCTTGCCCCAGTTGACAACGGTCGCATACTTAACAATAACGTGATCTCGTTCAAGCTCCGCAATGGAGGTCTTTATTTCTTCCTCATCTACACCGAGTAGAGTAGAGAGTAGAGCCGGCGATCTTCTCGCGTCTTCTTTCAGCAGGTCAAGCACCTTCAGTTTCAATTCGCTAAGCTCTTCCATATACGTATCCTCCAGCACTTATTCCGAATAACCATTCTACATGCATGATATTTCGGAACAGAGATTAATACTTATATTACAATAACTTACACGGGATGTGCAAAAAAAAATACCGATGCATCACTGCAGCAACGGGCTGCAGGTGTCATCGGCTTATTGTTTGAGTTAACCATGGGATTATTGGGTTACATTATTAGATGTAGGGGCTACATTAGTGGTATGTGGCGCTACATTCGGATGATGCGCGTACGCGCCCATACCGGAAGTTTTTTGATTAATGGTTTCCCGTGTTTTTTGCTGGGACTGCTGCGCCTGCTTATACTGCTTGTCCACATCGTATTTCAATGCATGCCGAGGCGCGGTATACATGTTCTGCTGCTTCATCATATTAAAAAATTCACCTTGCAGCTTCAGTGTATCCGCAGTCAGATCCGTAAACATTTGACGGACATCAGGACAAGAAGCTTCCGTTGTAGCTGTCGTATACTCTCGCACGACCCGTTTCAGTTCTCCCAGAATAGGGCTAAGCATATCCTCTTCGGGCAGGTATGAAGATCCATTAGGCGTTATCATAAGTCGTTCCTCCTTAACAATTATGCATCCTGGTCTATATCTCCTCTTATTGAGGCTGCGTCGGCGCGATATTGCTGTGGATCTGCAGTGAGTTAACCAATGTATCGAGATGCTGCTCATGGCGTCCTACGAATCCCAGCAGCGCCTGCTGGATTGCAGGATTTTGACTGGCTGCGGCTGTCGCGGCACAATGCTTGGCCAGCATGCTCTCGTTGGAAATGCAATCCGCAATATAGTCCAGTTCTTTTGAAGTTAGAGGCTGTAATTGCTGATTAGGTATCATCTTTGTGTTTGTTCCCCTTTCCAATTAGGTTGCACAGGGCTAGTATGCCACCTATATAAAAATCTATGTCGTGAGATGTCATTAAATACGAAAGGAACGTCCAAACTAATAACAATGTGACGATGAGGGGGTGAGGGACCATGTTACTGACCGGCGGAACAACGCCCTGGAAATTTTTAAACACCGAACCTGTAAAAAGATACCCTGGTCTATCAGAACAGCTCAGCTGTGATGTGCTAATTGTCGGCGGCGGTATTAGCGGTGCGCTGATGGCCTATGTGCTGACCAAGCAAGGCGTGGGCACCGTCCTGCTGGAGAAAAAACGCGTATGCGATGGCAGCACATCCGCCAATTCGGGGCTGTTGCAATTCTCCAACGACTGCCCCCTATCTGATCTGATCCAACAATTTAACGAACAACAGGGCTCCTCCTTCTACATGATGTGCAGAAACGCCGTACGTCGGCTCACCGAAATTGCAAATCATCTGTCCAGGGATTCCGGCTTGACCCCGCGAAGCAGCCTCTACTATGCCAGTAACCCCCAAGATGTCGGCATGCTTCGCCATGAGTATGACCTGCTCAAACGAAAGGGCTTCGATGTGGAGTACTGGAGCCGCGAGCATGTGAAGGCTAACTTTCCGTTCTCAAAAGAAGCTGCCATCTACACTCGCGGCGATGCCGAAGTCGATCCCTACCGTTTTGGGCTTAATCTTCTTCAAGATGCCTGGGAGCATGGGCTGCGAATTTACGAAAATAGCGAAGTGAAGGAAACTCGGTATAGCGACAGCGATGTCACCGTCTTAACCGATCAAGGAAGCGTCCTCGCCAGGAACGTGATCTGGGCCACCGGGTATAGCACCCAAGAATGGAAGCCTGATTATCAAGCGGAGCTGCTCAACACCTATGCCATCCTGACGGAGCCTGTATCCGATCTGTCTTCATGGTACGAGCGAGCATTCATATGGGAAACAAATCGCCCTTATCTCTATTTCCGGACAACGCCGGATCAGCGAATCATAGCCGGAGGGCTGGATGAACCGCTTCCTCCTTCAGGCAAACCAGAGGAATACGCTGAACCGAGAGGCCGGAGATTGCTAAATGAAATCCAGAAACTGTTTCCCCATATGACGGATTTGAAAATCGCTTGCAGTTGGGCCGGCGTGTTTGCCACAACCCAAGACGGCATCCCGTTGATCGGCAGACACCCGCAGTATCCGCACAGCTACTTTATCGAGGTGTATGGCGGAAACGGGACCGTTTACAGCATGATCGCTGCGGATCTGCTGGCCGAGACGATTGCAGGACGTGAACCCGAAGAGCTGAAATGGTTCTCCTTGATACGGCCAATCGACCTGAAAATCACATAAAATAATTGAAGGTATCTCCTTATTGCCCATGGGGCCTTGGAGATACCTTCTTAAGTTGTAGGGTTGCGCCGTAACGCTGTCTCTTGTTTATCAACTCACCGTTCGTTAACTGGCACAACGCTTTTGACGCGAGCGGATGCGATTAGGCTTCAGGTGTTCAGGTAACTTGTCCTTTGGAAGGAAACAGCTTTCGTATAAACATCCACGATCCGATAGGGGAAGCCCCCAGAAACAGCATCAGCAGGGTTACCGTTAACGTGTCCTGTCTAAATGACAGAACAAGAATAAACACAAGGAGACCCGTAATTCGGCCTATGGTTAGACTGAGTTCCCGCAGCACGACCAGTTCCACCCGCTTCTCCACGTTTTCCTGATTCACTCCCATAAGATCAAAACTGGCCGATATAGCCGGCATCATGTACAGCGGAATAAACAGCGCCGTCCCGATTCCCAGCACCAACAGCGTAGTATAGTTGACAGCAAATAGCAGCGGCATAATTACGAGCAGCATCAATATCGAACCTACCAGCATGCCGGTTTTACGGAATTTGGGCTTGAACCACTTCCCGCAGGCCCAGTAGCTGACCAGCGAAACCGCCGAAGTAATCAATGCGAATTGCCCCAGCTTCGATTCCTGGTCCGTCGCCACAAAAACAAGGAGTGTAATAAGAAAGGAAAACACACCTTCCCTGATTCCCTGAACGGCCAAGCCGAATACCGCGTATTTCCAGACTCCGCCCACCTTGAGTCGGCTAACCCCCTCCAGCCAATGATAGTCGCTCTGGACCGGTCGTTTTCGCAGAAAAAAGCTGAGCACCACCGTCGCCGCGAAGATGACCATCGATACGGTAAAAATAAACCGGTAGCCCTGATCCCCATGCATCATCGTGATGATCCAACCCGCCATCCACGGACCGATAATCCCCGTTATGGAGCCCAGGAGTCCGATCCAGCCATTAAACCAGTCCCGATTCTCTGCACTTGAAATCTCGAAGTAAACCACATTAAAGGCTAACCAGAATAATCCCAATGAGACGCCGAACAGCAAGCCGAGAGGCCAAATATAATGGACGGCATCCCTCCCTGCCCACAGAACGCATAGATAAAACAGGGCGGACACTGCAATACCCAGGCGAAGCGCATTCATTTTGTTATGCTCCTTCACCCATTTGCCAGCGGCCCAGAACGTCAAACCCAATGCAACCTGCTGAGCAATCGTGAACCAACCGAGCATCGTATAGTCCTGGCGGCTTTTCCATAAGTATACGTTGAGGAATGTACCCGACAATGCACTCGATAGTATAAACAACCCATGAACGGATAACAGAAGCATAGCCTGGGGGTCCTTTGTCAACTTCATATACAGTTCCTCCCTTGCCTTCACACTTGAAGTCCAAGGTATTTTACCCCTCTAATCCCCACTTCATGAACAAAAAAAAGGAAACCGCCGCATGCAGTTTCCTTAAACTAGCCGTGGATCGGCATACAGCGCATTTCCGCAAACTCTATTCCTTTTTATGGATAAAGCTTTTGATCATCCGAAGCCGGTCATTCTCTGCCAGATTGTGCTGTACATGGAAGCATCCAGGGCACACATATACATTTAGATCATAAGGGGGCTGAAGGATAGGGCCTTGAATCAGGGCTGCGTTAACCGGCTGGAAGCCTTCCCCACTCACATGCTGCGTTCCAGCATGAAGCATATACTCTCTGCAATGCAAGCACTCGGGAACTTCCTCTTGCTGGTCCAGAATCCCCTCTACCGTCTCCTCAAATGCAAAGAGGTCATGATCCTCCCCATACTTATCCACGGTTCGAAGCGAGGACAGTGTTTCATGGTCGGATCCCCATATACGATGAAGATCACCCGCTTCCTCATCGGAAGCCTCATAAGCCTCTTCATATTCCTCCGGATCGTCCTGTACATCCTCGTCTTCCAATGCGATATTCAATGTGCGATAGCCTTTAAGCTCGTTCGCACAGTGAGGACAAGTATCTTCGGGACCTATCTCTTCATCCCATACAATTTCACTTTGGCACCATGGGCAAACCGTCGGTTCCATCGATCATTCATCCCTTTCTTTATTCAAACGGCCATGAATGGCCCTATTAACTTTATTTTTATTGAGACATCAAGTATACAATACCCGCCACAAAAAAAATCAAGGCAGCCGCAAACAATATCCGCGGTAAATATTTCATCGTCCTTTTCCTCCCGAAGCCCTTAAATGATGCTCGCTCCAATAATGTAAGATAAAGATACGGTGATAATTAGTACGATCAAGCCAACTGCGCGGTTATCCTTGCCAATCTCTTCATCGACCGAAAATACGGGAGTCAAGAACTCGAGCAACCAATAAGCCAATAAAAGCAGTATAAACCCGAAGAATGACCATTTAATCATGCCATAAATGGACGTATTGGCTGTTATGCTATACCGCATCACGTTACAGATGCCAAAAACCTTGCCGCCGGTCGCCATAGCTGCGGCAACATTTCCTTTGCGTATTTCATCCCAGCAGTTGTACTTGGTAACCAATTCAAAGCAATACAAGTAAACAATAAGTGCAAGTATCGCAACCGAGAAATAGCCGACGAGCACCCCAAGTGGATGGGTCAGCAAATGATCAATCGCTTCCGTCATTCCCTTTTTTCCTCCCTGATATAAACGGGATGCGGCACCTTTCGCATCCCGCCGTTCTGAACCTTATGATGATATGTTATACGATTGAAGGAGAAAACGGTTCCTGATTTCTTACTTTTCTTATTTCAACTCGGCAATCGTAACGCCATTGCCGCCTTCGCCGTAATTGCCTAAACGATGACTCTTAACATGTTTATGTTTGCGCAAATAATCCTGAATCCCGGTTCGCAGTATTCCGGTTCCCTTACCATGTATGATGTAGATCTGCCCCAGGTTCCCCAGAAAAGCCTCATCAATGAACCGATCCACCTCGATCAGCGCTTCTTCCAGATTCGCTCCTCTTAAATCCAGCTCATTCCGGATGTTGGTATCGCGAGTCCGCTTCAAGACGGTAGCATGCTGTTTCGGCGCTTGTTTGGCGCTTGCTGCCGGATTCGACAAAAGCTCCAAATCATCCAGCGCCACCTTCATCTTCATAATGCCAAGCTGAACAACAGCTTCCTTGGACCCGGCCATTTCTACAACATGCCCTTTCTGATTCAGGCTGGATACCCGAACCTCATCTCCTGGCTCAATGCTGCGCTGCTGCTTCGCTGAACGTTGGCCAGCCGTCTTCTTACCCTGCTGCGGTTCGGCGTCATCCAGACGCTTTCTGGCAGCAATCAGTTTGTGCTCCTTAACGGAAGCCCCTTCCTCTTGGGCAATCTTGCGTAGATCCGCGATGATTTCCTCCGCCTCACTCCGGGCCTTGTCCACGATCTGCCTTGCTTCCGTACGAGCTTTATCAACAAGCTTGTCCTTCTGCTCTTCCAGCTTCTGAAGCTCGTGCTGGTGACGAAGACGCAGCTCCTCCATTTCCTTCCGAACCTGCTCCGCTTTCTCACGCTCTACTTCCGCGGTGTGCCGGTTCTCTTCGAGCGATGCAATCATATGCTCCACTCGTTGATCTTCTTCCTTCACTTCGCCACGGGCAAATTCCAGAATAGATCCCGGCAATCCCAGACGTTCTGCAATGGCAAACGCATTACTGCGCCCAGGCACGCCTACCAACAGGCGATAGGTCGGGCTTAGGGTATTGATATCGAACTCCATGCTGGCGTTGATGACACCTTTGCGTTCGTATGCATAAGCCTTCAATTCAGAATAGTGCGTTGTCGCGATCATGCGGCAGCCCATGCGGTGGATATGCTCCAGGATGGAAATCGCCAGAGCGGAACCCTCCGCAGGGTCCGTCCCTGCTCCCACCTCATCAAGCAGCACTAGGCTCTTCGGCGTCATCTGGCTTAATATGCGGATGATGTTCGTCATATGGCTGGAGAAGGTACTGAGGCTCTGCTCAATGCTTTGCTCATCGCCAATATCCGCGTAGATCGCATCAAACACGCACATCTGGCTGCCTTCTTCGGCAGGAATAAAGAGTCCGGACATCGCCATCAGATTTAATAATCCGATCGTTTTGAGCGTAACCGTCTTACCGCCGGTATTCGGCCCTGTGACAATGATGGATGTATAGGAATTGCCTAATTCCACATCAAGCGGCACAACCTGATCCGCCGGAATCAGTGGATGTCGGCCTTTGCGCAGCTTAATATAACCTCTGTCATTCATTCTTGGTAGTGAAGCCTTCATTACATGGGCTAAACGAGCCTTGGCAAAAATAAAGTCGAGCTGGCCGATCAGATCCAAGTCAATGGATAGCAGCTCAGCCTGTTCGCCGACCTGGGCGGTCAGCTTCTGCAGAATCACTTCGATCTCCCGCTCTTCCCGCATTCGCGTCTCGCGCAGCTTGTTGTTCATGGCTACGATGGATTCCGGCTCAATAAACAACGTCGCGCCTGACCCGGACTGATCGTGCACGATACCGCCAAAATGCGAGCGATATTCCGCTTTTACGGGAATGACAAAACGGTCGCCGCGAATCGTAATTAACTGGTCCTGCAGCATCTTCGCCACGGATTGCGATCGAATCATGGACTCCAGTTTCTCGCGAATGCGAACTTCTCCGCCTCGCAATTCCCGCCGGATCTGAGAAAGCTCCGCGCTTGCGGAATCCAGCACCTCAGCAGCATCGTCAATACAGAGCCGAATGGCATCTTCCAGAGGCTTCTGCTCCGAAATAAGATCACTCAAATTATAGAGGATCTCAATCTTCTCGTCCTCGTGGATCGCTGCAATAAACCGCTTGATTCGGCGTGATCCATGAATCGTATTCGACGCAGCCAGCAATTCATGGGGATTAAGCGTCCCCCCAATTCTGGCTCGCTTCAATGCGTCGTTAATATCGGTAATCCCGCGAAAAGACGGATTGCCCTTGAGCCTGTCTACGGTGTAAGCCTGGTCAGTAGCCGCAAGCAAATCCTTTACCGCCTCCAGGTCGGTTTCAGGCATTAACGTTTCAGCTCTCGCACTTCCCATGGAAGTTTGAGTGTATTGTGTTAATGTATTTAAAATTTTTCGGTATTCTAAAGTTTGCAAAATCTTGTCATTCAAGAAGTTCACAACTCCTCTCAATCGATGCATATATTATATCGAAACTAATACGAATTCGCCAAGGAATCCAAAAACCTTCCACACATAACCGACGGCCCTATTGAACAAAATAAATTCTGCGTAACATTCCAGTCTTATTCTAAGGAGGCAGGTACCATGCAATTTCTCGGGCATGTTGTTCGATTTATCGTTGCCGCGCTCGTTCTTATGGTTGTCGGATGGATTGTCCCCCAATTCACCGTCGGCGGATTCGGAAGCGCCCTGTTGCTTGCACTCGTTATCGCCCTGATTGGTTGGGCTATCGAGGGCATCTTCGGCAAAAAAGTCACACCGTTTGGACGTGGCATCGTGGGCTTCCTGGTGAGCGCACTCGTGATTTACCTTGCCCAATTCATCGTTGGGGGCGTTAGCGTCTCCGTACTGGGCGCCTTGCTTGCTGCACTGGTCATCGGGATCATCGATCTGTTCATTCCGGTTTCCACCCCTTTTGAAGCAGGCAAATCCCGCAAAGAATAAGATAGAAGAACGCCCGCTTCTGTTAGAGGATTCCTCTGAAGCCCTCTTTCTGAACGAACCGAACGGCAGCAGTATCCCCACACTAACCCCCTGTTAATCTAAACAGGGGGTTTTCCATCTTCCCCTATATTATAAAGTAAATCTATATCATCGTTTGAAACCGTTCACGTTCACCAATTTTTCATAACACGTATGTGCACCCACTCTTTTTCTGCGCTATCATAAAGATTGGAAATTATATTTCACAATTATTTCATAGTCAGGAGAGATTTCAGTGAAAAAAGGCATTGCTTTACTTGTTTCATGTATGCTCCTATTTGTATTAGCTGCCTGCGGTGGAGACCAGAAAGAGTCCCAGGGAGATTCAGCGATCTCGGATACTGGTGTAGCACCGGAAGCTGAACTCGTGATTAAGGGCACCAATTTCCAATTCGACCAAGAGGAATATCGTCTCAAGAAAGGTGTGCCTGTCAAGATTACTTACGAGAATGAAGACGGCAACCACGGCGTTATGATTCCTGCGCTCGGACTGCAGCTCGACCGTAAAAACAACTCAACTGTCGTTACGCCTGATGAGACGGGAGAATTCGAAGTTTCGTGTTCCATTATGTGCGGAGCGGGTCACAGCAAAATGATGTCCAAACTTATCGTCGAAGAATAGTAGATCTTCCTCACGAAAATAAACCTCCGGATCGCCAGAGTATCCTCTGTCTAATCCGGAGGTTTTTTCAGGTTCACATCTTCGCCATGGCCTAACGCTGATCCTGCTCAATCAACTCGATCCACTCATTATATTCAACTTGGAGCTTCGCATACTCTTCCTTCAACTTACGGTGTTCTTCTTCAAGCTGCGCAGATTGCTCCGCCTTCAATTCCTGTTCTGCCTGAAGCAGACGATATTGGTGCATGACCAGCTCATACTGTTCACCTAAATCGGAATACTGTTGTGCCGCTTCACTCTTCTCGTCTTCCAGACGTTCATAGGCTTGGCGTGCGGATGCAATTTCCTGCTGCCATGACTGGAGCTCTTCTTCGAGAGCAAGCTTGGTTCGTTTCCACTCATCGCGCTCTGCGGCCAGCTTCTCGCTGTCCTCGGCAAGCTGTTCCCGTTCCGCCATCCCTTGCTGGTATTGCTCCTGCCACTGAACGGCGCGTTCCTTTGAATCTCTCAGCTGCTCGACGAGTTCACGTGCGCGCTCTTCACTGGCAGCCGCCTTCTTGCGAAGCTCATCCAGCTGATTCGACACCGTATCGTATTCTTCCTCCAGCATAGTGTACAGTTTGCTGGTCTCTTCCTCTCGGACTCCCGCTTCCTTCGCGAGTTTCTCCAGCTCTTCATGGCGAAGCTGCAGTTCATTCAATTCCTCTTGGGCACTTCTACGCTCTGACATAGTCCGGTCAGCTTCGTCCTTCATGACCTGGATCTCATCCTGAAGTCCCTTCATTCCTTCTTCCAGGCTCTCGTTCGCTTCCATAAGCTCGACAATTCTCATCTCGAGCTCAGCGGTTTCCTCTTTGCGCTGATCAGCCAGCGTGCGCCAGGATTGAAGCTCGCTGCTTAGACGCTGCAGCTCTTCTTGCTGTTTGCGGGAGGTCTGATTTGCATCCACCACAAGTTTCTGCAGACGACGGCGCTCTTCCTCCGACTTGGCGGATTCCTGCTTCAGGCCCTCGAGCTCCTTCGTCAGCCCTTCGACCTTCGTTCGGAAGGAACGCAGTTCCTGCGAAGAGGCCTCGGCTTGCTGTCTGGACGACTGGAGCGCTTCCTTCAGCTTGTCCGATTCTGCTTTTACAGCACCCAGTTCCTTCTCGGCAGACGACAAACGTGATTGGAGCTGCCCGCCCCGCGTTCGCTGCTCGGCAAGCTGCTTCTCCAGCTCTTGGACGGTACTTGTATGCTTTTGCTCCATATCCTGTACCGTCTTCGTATTCTTCTGTTCCAGATCCTGCACCGTCTTCGTATACTTCTGCTCCATATCGTGCACGATCTTCGAGTGCTGCTGCTCCTTCAGGAGCGCCTCTTGTTTATAGGTGCTCTCCTGTTTCTTCAATTGCTCAGCCAGCTTCTCCTCGGCCTGCTTCGCAGAGGTCCGTTGACTCTGTTCCAGCTTCTCGATGGCCTGTTTATGAGTGAGCGTCAACTGCGAAATCTGCCCTTCATAGCGGCGCTTCATATCTTCAATAGACTGCTTATGGCCGCTCTCCAGCTTCTCGCGCTGCTCCTTAAGACGGGCCTCAAGTTGCTGCTTCTCCTTCAGCAGTTCCGCCACGCGGTCCGATTCCTTCTGAAGCAATTCCTTCGTACGCTCTGACTCCGCGGTTAGATTCTCCTTGGACTTCCTGTATTCCTCAGCCAGTGTAGTCTGCTCCGCCAGCTTGTGCTCCAACTGCTCCTGCTGCTGACGATGTCTCTCCTGCTGCTCGATTTGAAGTCCCTGCACCTTGGCAAGCTCCGTACGCAGTTCATTTCGCTCGGCCGTCATCTGCTTGGCCTCATTCTGAAACTCCAGCTTCTGCAAAGCTTCTTCAGCCATATGTACTGCAGCTAGGACGGCAATGCGCGGGGTATCCAATCGAGAGTGCGCCTTGGATATGGTACGCATGCGATCATCTACATAATTCGCTACCTGTCTGGTATAATCACTGCTACTGCCAACGAGTTTATAGGAAGTTCCGTAGATATCTACGGTAACGCTTTTACGGTCCGATGTAGTCAAAATTGTGCCCTCCTTCTATTATGTGTAGATTCTATGATGTCTGAAATGGTCTATTCTCTACATTCATTATATATGAGATAACATCTGTAGACGAACCTCAAGAAAACAGACCGAAGTTTGGTATATGATAACACAGTTTTGTGCTTATAATTATGTACCCTACGGGCGTCCTGATGCAAATCCCAGTTCAATTTAGAGCAAAAAAGCCCGCATCGAATCCTTGATGTAATGGATTCGATGCAGGCGTTCACAATTCCTGCTATTTTCTTAATTCTGCGCCAAAAGTTTGCTGAAGGGCAGCAACCGCTTTTTCCGTGACGCCGGCAACCTCCTCATCGGTCAGCGTCCGTTCCTGATGACGGTACGTCATGGAGATGGCAACACTCTTCTTACCCTCTCCAAGCTTGCTGCCTGTGAAGACGTCAAATACCTGAATCTGCTGCAGAAGCTCACCAGCATTCTCCTTGATCACTTGAATCAGGGAGCCGGCTTCAACCTCCTCATTCACCACGATGGCAAGATCGCGTTCCATACCCGGGAATCTAGGCAAATCGCGGTAAACGACGCGGGCGTTAGTCAGATCATACAGCGGCTTAAGGAGAATCTCGGCGGCATAGGTATCTTCCAAATCCAGCTCCTGCTGCGTCTTCGGATGAATTTGTCCCAGTACACCTAACAGCCGCTTGTTCTCGCCTTGACCCGCATATACGGAAGCGGAACGTCCCGGGTGGAAGCCCTCCGGTCCGTTGGCCTCGTAAGTGATCTCTTCTGAGCCAATTCCAAGGTAGTCGAGCACCGTTTCGAGCGCCCCCTTCAAATCGAAGAAATCGACCTTGGCCGGCTGAACATTCCATTGCTTGCTGCCTTTGCGTCCCGTCAGCAGCAACCCGAGAACCGGGCGCTCCAGCGGCTGCTTCGTCAATGTCTTCTCATGCGTATGAAACAGGTTCCCTATTTCAAACAGGGCCAAGTCCGGCTGCTTGCGGTTATGGTTGTACACCGCGATATCCAGCAGCTGCGGAAGCAGGCTGGTGCGAAGGACGCTGCGGTCCTCGCTCATTGGCATGGCCAGCTTAACCGCCGTGCCATCTGACGACAGGGAGGTGAACATTTCCGCTTGCTGCGGATGGATGAAGGAATAACCCAGAACCTCCTGGAATCCGCTATGCGTCAGCAAACGGCGAAGCGAGCGGCGGATGGCCTGAGCGATGGTCAATGAACCCGGTGTCGTCGGACCTTCAATCGCCGTTGTCGGGATATTGTCGTATCCATACAGACGGGCCACCTCTTCAATGAGGTCTACGTCAAGCACGATATCGCCGCGTCGGGAAGGCACTTGAACATCCACCATTCCTTGGCCCGAATCTCCGCAAGGGAAATGCAATCGGGCGAAGATCGTTTTCACCTCAAGCAGGGACAGCTCCGTTCCTAGATAACGATTGAGCTTCTCCAGCGACAACGTAATCACGGTAGGCTCGGTGTCCGCACTGCCTGCATCGACGATTCCCTGATGGACAGCGCCTCCGGCATATTTCGCCATCAATGCCGCTGCACGGTTCAGTGCAGGGATAACTGCAGCAGGATCCACTTCCTTCTCGAAGCGGGAGCTTGCCTCCGAACGCAGTCCGAGCTGACGAGATGTTTTGCGGACGGTACCGCCATCGAACTTAGCCGACTCCAGGAAAATATTGACCGTGCTGTCCGTTACTTCGGAGTCCAGCCCGCCCATAACGCCAGCTAAGGCTACCGGCTTGCCCCCTGCTGTAATCACCAGCATATGCGGCTCCAGGCGACGCTCCGCGCCGTCCAGCGTTACCATCGTTTCTCCAGCTTCAGCCATACGCACATGGACCGCGCCATCCTTCAGCTGATCTGCATCAAAAGCATGCAGCGGCTGGCCATATTCCAGCATCACATAGTTCGTAATATCCACGATATTACTGATCGGGCGCACGCCCGCTGCCATCAACCGGTTCTGCATCCACAGCGGAGAAGGACCGATCTTAACTCCGGTAATATAACGTGCCGCGTAATGGCTGCACTGCTCGTTAGCCCCGATCGTAACCGAGATATGATCGGCTGCTGCATCTTGAACCTCCAGAATTTCCTTCTCCGGGTTCGGAAGACTCAGCTCGCGCCCCAGAATGGCGCTCACTTCGTAAGCTGCTCCCAGCATGCTGAGACAGTCAGAGCGGTTCGGCGTCAGATCCAGCTCCAAAATTTCATCGTTCAGACCCAGCACATATTCAATTGGTTTGCCGATCTCCGTCTCAGCCGGAAGTACCAGAATCCCTTCCTGCAGCTCTTTAGGCAGCAGTTTGTCATTCATGCCAAGTTCCTTCGCCGAGCAGATCATGCCTTGGGAGAGCACGCCGCGCAGCTTGGCCTTCTTGATATCCATACCGCCAGGCAGCTTCGCGCCAACAAGCGCCACCGGCACCTTCTGGCCAGCATCCACATTTTTGGCTCCACACACGATCTGGAGATCTTCCTCCTGACCCGCATCCACGATACATACATTCAGCTTGTCTGCGTCAGGATGCTTCTCCTTACTCTTGACGTAGCCTACGACCACTTTGTTAATGCCTTGATTCCGTTTCTCGATCACATCGATTTCAATACCAGCCGAAGTAATACGGCTTGCCAAATCCTCTGAGGTTACGCCTTCGAGCGAAATATAATCGGACAACCAATCGGTTGAAACTCTCATTGTCTATTCACTTCCCTTTATCGTTAAAATTAGATCCGCGTGAATTGATTCAAGAATGCTGTATCGTTGTTGAAGAAGTGACGGATGTCATCCACGCCGTATTTCAGCATCGCAATCCGCTCAACCCCCATACCGAAAGCAAAACCGCTGTACTTCTCAGGGTCATAACCGCCCATTTCAAGCACCTTCGGATGAACCATGCCGCAGCCTAAAATCTCAAGCCAGCCTGTTTGCTTGCATACGCGGCAGCCACTGCCGCCGCATCTTACACAGGATACGTCCACTTCCGCGCTCGGCTCCGTGAACGGGAAGAAACTTGGACGCAGACGGATCTGCGTGTCATCGCCGAACATCTCCTGCACGAATTGCAGCAGCGTCCCTTTCAGATCACTCATGCGAATGTTCTCGCCGATGACCAAGCCCTCGATTTGATGGAACTGGAACGAATGCGTCGCATCATCGTCGTCCCGGCGGAATACACGGCCCGGGCAGATGATTTTGACAGGCGCTTTCCCATTCATCGACAGCATCGTCCGGGCTTGCACCGGGGATGTCTGAGTACGCATTAGCAGATCTTCCGTCAAATAGAAGGAATCCTGCATGTCGCGTGCCGGGTGATTCTTCGGCAGATTCAGCGCTTCAAAGTTGAAGTAGTCCGTTTCCACCTCAGGGCCTTCCGCTACCTGATAACCCATCCCGATGAAAATATCCTCGATATCCTGGATCACCTTGCTCAAAGGATGGACCGCGCCTTGGCTGAGCTTGCGGCCCGGAAGAGTTACGTCCACCTTCTCTGCACGCAGGCGCTCTTCGGTTTCCTGCTGCAAGAACGCTTCCTGCTTGCCGGAGATGACTTCCTCGATCGCGCCCCGAACGTCATTGGCCACCTGGCCGATAACGGGACGCTCTTCTGCACTCAGCGCTCCCATTCCGCGCAGGATTTCCGTCAAGGCACCTTTTTTGCCAAGGTATTTCACCCGCAAATCATTCAGCTGCTGCGGATCGGTAACATCCTGCAATTGCGCCAATGCTTCCTGCTTTAATGCTTCTAATTTTTCCTTCATAGCTATTCGCACACCCCTTTGTAAACTCCATCTTTGTTCTGAAAAAAAAGACTGAAAACAAAAAAGGCCTCTCCTCCCGAAAAGGGACGAAGAGACCGTGGTACCACCCTTGTTAACATGCATCATACCCTAACCAAGGCGGTAAAAACCTTAGGCCTGAGTATGCCTCATCATGCTCACTTGACCGACGTAACGAATCGGACCCGTTATCCCCTACTGACCGGCACCATGCCGTGTTCAAGGAACTGCTCCGGAGCGAACTTCACTAGCCTGTTTCTATAGGGACACTCTCAATCCACGGCATCCCTTCCCTGTAAAGAGGCACTAGCTACTTTTCTCCATCCACGCATTTATTACATATGCAAATATATAGGGTTTATTATATGCAACCTTTCGGGATATGGCAAGTTTCATTTCCCCATTTTAACCCCATCTGACTGATTTTAATCGTGATCCCTGATCTTATTCCGACTGAAGCCTGGTGAGCTCTGCCCGGAGCTCCCTGATCTCGGCAAGCCAGCTCGCCTCGTCCCCGGCTTCAAAATCTTCGGCTGATAAGCCCAGTAATTCCTGAATCCGATATTCGAGCTCCATTCGCCGATTGTCCTTCTCCGTATTCCCCCTGATCACACCGGTTCTCGAGGCCTGTTCCTCCTCCTCATCCACACTTCCCTCAAACCAAACCGGAGCTCCCCCAGGCTTCAGCGTGAGCAGCCGGTTCGCGATTTTGCGCACCAGATACCGGTCATGGGATACGAGCGCAATCGCACCCGGAAAGCTCACAAGCACTTGTTCAATCACCTCGCGGGTATCCACATCCAGGTAATTCGAGGGTTCATCCAACACGAGCAGATGCGCCCCGCTGAAATACAGCTTGAGAAAAGCCGTTCTGCACTTCTCCCCCATGCTCAGCTGCCCCATCTTCTTAAACACATCGTCCCGCCTGAAGAGGAACGAGCCCAGCAAGGTACGCGCACGGCTCTCCGTCATTCCCGGAATGACGAGCAGACTGTCCAGAAGCGTGGTTTCGGGTTCCAGCCCCTCAAGTTCCTGTGAGAAATAACCGATCTTAACGGAAGGATTTCGGGTAATTCGGCCCTCCTGCGGTTCGATTTCGCCCAGCAGCAGCTTGAGCAGTGTCGTTTTCCCGCTCCCGTTAGGGCCTCTTACGGCCAACCTGTCGCCGCGGTTCAGATAGAAGGTGAGCTTATTAAAAAGCGGTTGATCTTCGTAACCAAAACAGATGTCCTTCACTTGGACAAGGGTACGGCCGCCGAAAGCTTCCCCTTCCAGCTCCATGTTCAGCTTAGGACCGCTTCGCGGTTTATCCACCCGCTCTGCTTCCAGCCGTTCCAGCGCTTTTTCCTTGGCATGATATCTTGAGATGTTCTTCTTGGCCTTGGCCTTGTAAAAGCTGGCGGTGATTTTGACGTCATTTACGTCCCCGGCCGCGTTATGCGCTTTATGGAACCACTCCTCATATCTTCGGATCGATTCCTCCAGCGCTTTGCGGGCCAGCTCCTGCTTGCGATAAAGCGTCTCCTGCTCGCGCAGCTCGCGTTCTTTTTCGCGCCGGTAATCCGTGTATCCTCCCCGGTAACGCCGGAGTTCCTCCGAGGTCAGCTCACAGACGGCGGTCGCCACCCGGTCAATGAATTCCCTGTCATGGGATACAAACAGCACCGTTCCTTTATAAGTCGACACCAGCCACTGCTCCAGCCAGACCAGGCTTTCACTGTCCAGATGGTTCGTCGGCTCGTCAAGCAGCAGAAATTTCGGGGCCGACACCAGGAGCGCCGACAGCATCACCTTCGTCTTCTGGCCTCCGCTCAGCTCGCGGTAGGATACAGGCCACACCTCCGGCCCGATGCCCAGCATCGTCATCGCTTTCTCCACCTCGGTCTCCCACTGGAAACCGTTCTGGGACTCATAACGCTCCAGCAGATTGCCATATTGCTCAAGCAATGGTTCCATTTCTGCAGGGCTGCCGCCATTCATCCGCTGCTCGACGCCGGCAAGCTGAAGCTTCAGCTGCCATAATGAAGGATGACTGCGGCTGCGCACCGTATCGATAGCACTCCTATCGATTTCGTCCGGCTCATCCTGCTGCCTGAGCCAGCCCCAGCGCTCTCGCGGGAGAATCGTCTCCACAACGCCCGAGGTCGATTCGAGCTCGCCGGCCAGAATCGAGAGAAGCGTGGTTTTACCGGTACCGTTGCGCCCGTACAGCGCAATCCGTTCTCCTTCCGCCACCTCCAGCTGAATGCCTTTAAACAGCGGCCTTCCTTGGAGCTCCATACTTATATCTTTCGCTTTTAGAATCATAGTCATATCGTCTCATCCTCTCTCTTTGAAAAAACTAAAAAACCGCAAGCGATGGCCTGCGGCGGATGTTATAAAGAGAGATATGGGTCTGGTCTGAATGAACGGGACGAATTTGCATGACCGACACTAACTTCGGCTGTTCATTCCAGTCCAGCCTTGACTGCTATTGAAATGAAGCTCAATAACCTCGCCGTTAGCGGAAGCTGCAAATCCGTTCCATGGATGTGATTGTATTTCATTAGAGTACCATTTCAACATAACAAAAAGAGGCACCCCAGTCACATTGTTCAGACACACCAAATCTCTCCTCTACCGCCGTAGAGAAACGCCTGCAAACCACATGCAGTTGTTTAGAGAAAAGGGTGTCTTACTTCATTGGACTAGGTTACCTCGCATTCTTGGAATGAAATTATGGTCATTATAACAGATATTCTGCGCTTGTAAAAGGGGGGATTAGAGGAATATTTGGATTCCTATGATTGACACATCTAATATACAAATTGCCCCCTATGCTGCCCCATGTTTATTCCGGTCCCATTCGCATTTCGCAAAAAAAACAAACAAAAAACCCTTGTCACCAAGGGTTTTCGTTCTAACTATAAGCGGGTGATGGGAATCGAACCCACGCTACCAGCTTGGAAGGCTGGAGTTCTACCATTGAACTACACCCGCACATATACCTACAAAAGTGACGCTATGCTTCGGAGCATATTTTGATTACTTTTGCGAGGCCCTAATTCATAAGCGAATCGGGACGACACGATTTGAACATGCGACCCCCTGGTCCCAAACCAGGTGCTCTACCAAGCTGAGCTACGTCCCGATAATGAAGATGGCGTCTTTTGAAGACAAAAATAAATATACCATGTCGAACATATAATTTCAACATGTATTTTATGGAAAATGGATCGCCCGTATATTAAAGCAAACAGCATCCTTCCCGGGAGGGAAGGATGCTGCTTTACCTTGACCTGATATGAGGGCTGTGAAAGCACCTTGCCTATTTTTTGTCGAAGGTCACTTCTGGTGTCGTTAATTTATCATAAAAATCCACAATTTTGTCTTTATCCTCCGAAGCACGGAGTGCCATGGCGGAGCGCGGATGTTCGTCCAAGGTGCCTGTAATCATGTAAGGCATGATATAACCCCACTCTTCTTTTTCGCGAAGAGGGATCATGTAGCGCTCGATAATATCCAGTACCGGACGCAGCTCATACTTCGTGCCTTTCAGATGGGTAACCAGAAGCTCGGTCGGGCAGTTGCCAGCCGCACGTCCCATCCCGTACACGGATGCATCCAGAAGCTCAACGCCAAGATCTGCAGCAACCAGCGTGTTGGAGAACGCCAGCTGCATGTTGTTATGGGTATGAACGCCCAGACGTTTGTTCGGCAGATGGGTCTTGAACTTATTTACAAGGTATTCCATATCTTTATGATCAAGGCTTCCGTAAGAATCGACGATGTAGACCACATCCACGACGCTCTCCTTGATCAGCTCAAAAGCTTCCAGCAGCTCGTTCTCCATCACGTTGGAGAGAGCCATAATGTTCAGCGTAGTCTCGTAACCACGATCGTGGAAGGTCTGAACCAGCGCAAGCGCCTTATCCACGTCTTTGATGTAACAAGCGACACGGATGAGATCCAACAAGCTTTCCTCGCGTGGTAAAATATCGTCTTCATCCACACGGCCGATATCTACAAGGGCGGACAGTTTGGTCTTGCCTTTATGAGGAATCACTTCTCTGAGGAAGTCATCATCCAGAAAACGCCAAGGGCCCGCCTGATCAGCGCCTTTCAGCAGTTTAGGCGAATTTTTATAACCGATTTCCATATAGTCCACGCCAGCCTCATTCAGGCCCGCATATAAATTTTGTACGAATTCCACACTAAAATCCCAATTATTGACCAGTCCGCCATCGCGAATGGTACAGTCTACAATCTTTGTCTGACTACTCTTAATCATTCTAAGCTAAACTCCTCTCGGCAATTTTTCTCTTCATCATACTTGAATGCCGGTTGAAAAGTAAAGCAAAAACGTCCGAAAGACGGACGTTTTTCTAAGGGATATGGACTCCCACTGACATCTTCATTTCATAGCAAGCGATTCAATCCATGACGACCTGGACCTGCTTAAGAATCCAGTCGGTGATGGTGCGAACGAGCACACCCGTTGCCCCTTTGGGATCCACGCCCCGCTCCTTGGATAAGTAAGCCGTACCTGCTATGTCAAAATGCACCCAGGGCAGCCCATCAGCAAATGTCCCCACAAAAAGACCACCCGTTATCGTCCCGCCTTCTCGGCCCGTCTGATTTCGTAAATCCGCCACCTCACTCTTCAATTTATCCCAGAACTCCGGATAGGATGGAAGCGGCCATATTTTTTCGCCGGCCCTCCGAGATGAGGTAATAAGCTCTTGCAAAAAGGTCTCATCATTAGTTACGGCCCCAGTGGCTATATCCCCAAGAGCCGAAACGACAGCACCTGTCAATGTGGCCACATCAATCAAACGCGAAGCCCCGAGCTGCTTGGCATAAGTTACTCCGTCCGCAAGCACAATACGTCCCTCAGCATCCGTATTCAATACTTCGATGGTGCGACCGCTCAGCGTCGTGACAATATCGCCGGGTTTAAAGGCACTACCGCTCATTACATTTTCCGCTGACGGAATCACCATCACTACATTTACCCTGGGACGAATCCGTCCGAGCGCTTCCATAACGCCCAGTACGGTAGCCGCCCCGCCCATGTCGCTGATCATATCCTCCATCCCGGATGCCCTCTTCAGCGATACACCACCAGTATCAAACGTAACCCCCTTACCAACAAGGCCGATCACATCCTCCCACGTCTCCCGTCCCTGATAACGGAGCGCAATCATGCGCGGTGGATGTATGCTGCCTTTACCTACGGCCAGAAGGCCGCCCATGCCCTTCTCGACAAGTCCTTCCTCGTCCAGTACCTGTGCTTCAAAACCGTTCCGTTTTGCAACCTGAAGTGCCTTCTGGGCCAAGTCTTCCGGCAACAGCATATTGCCGGGCAGGTTCGTTAAATCCCGTGCCAGACAGGTCGCTTCTCCAATCGCTGCGCCTAATGACATCCCCTTCGTCCACCCAGCTTCAAATTCCGCATCCATAACTTCTTCTATATAATAGAGGATTTCTTCTAAATTCGTTTGTTCGGCAGCATCACGTTTATAATGAGGTTTCCAATAGCTTCCGAGGATAAAACCTTCAGTTAAAGCCTGAGCAGCATCTTGGGGAGTCTGTTCGGCAGTGAAGTTGACCATCGTATTCGGAATTTGAATGGCAGCACTGCGTACACCTGATTTCACGGCGGCTTTCCCCGCCTGTGCTGCAAGCAGCCGCAGCTGCTCGGATGTCAAGATTCCTTCGGGACGGCCCAGCCATATTAACAGGCGTGATTCACCATCGATGCTCTCCGGCCATACGAATGACCGATTGGGAGTTCCGTCAAATAACCGACTCTCGGCCAACGGTTTGAGCAGTGGATCCCAGGCCTCGGAAACACCGCCTTCCGCCGTTTGTTTTTTCGTTACGGGAATGATGATAGCATCGGTATGCACCTGCCCGGATGATAAGCTGCCTTGTAATGTCCACTTCATGCGATCTTCTCCTCCTAAAAAAAGAAAAAGCCATTCCATCGGAACAGCTGCTCTCGTATTTATTTCAGGCATGAATCGTACATTCTTATACTTCCGAAACGTCCAATTTAGGAAATGTAATCACAAACTCCGTCCCGCTACCAACCTGACTATCCACGGCAATCGAGCCACCATGATTTCTAATAATACTGTAACTCACGGATAATCCCAGCCCCGTTCCGCTCTCTTTCGTTGTGAAAAATGGATTGAACAGATGGTTCAATGTATTCTGATCCATGCCGCCACCGTTATCCGAAATGCAGATGTTGATATGTTTCCCCGTATCGCGGGCGGAAATATCAATCACTCCGGTGATATTCTCATCATGATGCTCATTAATCGCATCCAGGGCATTTTTAATAATATTCAGAATCACCTGTTTGATCTGCTTCACATCCACGGAAATAAACGCAGGTGGGGTCTTATCAGTGTGCAGAATAATCTGGCATCCCTTCATTAAGGCTTCACTTTCAGTTAGTAGAACGACTTCCTTCAATAAAGAGGATACGGACACAATCTTGGTTTCTGGAGCAGAGGGTTTGGAGGAATTTAGAAACTCATATATAATATCATTCGCACGATCGATCTCCGTAAGGATAATTCTGGCATATTCGTCCTTACCTAAGCTTACGAGATGTGGACGAAGCAGTTGGATGAAGCCACGGATGGAGGTCAGCGGGTTCCGTATCTCATGGGCAATGGATGCCGAGATCTTTCCCAGCATGGCCAGCTTATCGTTCTGATAAGCGGTTTGCTCAATTCGTTTGAAGTCAGATACATCCTTCACGCTGATCAGAAAATCGCCTTCCATCTGGTCCCCATAAGTCATGGTGATCAACCACGATCTGCCATATTCATCAACCAGTTCATGAAATCTCTTGCGATGGAATACCGTTTCCCGGAAAATGCGAAGTATTTTTCTCTTCTTGAATCTGGAGAGCTGGGGATGACGCAATAGTTGGGTCAGCGTACAGCCAGTCAGCGATTTACGGGATACACCTAATAATTTTGCCATCTGTACATTAACAAATGCCAACACACCGTCACTATCAAAGAGGATGATCCCGCTGTCGAGATTCTCCAGTATGTTCTCATACTTGTTCCTAATAAGCTGGCTGGAATGAAAAGAACGAATAGCCTGCAGCTCAGATTCACGGATTTGACTCAACAAGATGGCTCCCCCTTTTCTTGAAAAGTTGAACTCACCAAACCGACAAAAAACCTTGCAATAATCAGCTTGTCCGCCTTTGAATCAGAAGCAGCCCGAATCTGCTTCCTTCCATGATAGTCATCGAGACAAAGAAACGTCAATCAGAAATCCTGTCGAAAAATGGGAAATTGCATAAAAATACCATCCTTAGTTCTTATGTATTTCTGTTTATGTATTGTATCTAACCCCTATTCCCAAACAACTAAAATAAATATTACCCCCTTTGATTCCATTTGAAACATTAAAAAAGCCCCGAAAATTCACGAGGCTTTATTAATTCCTGTTAAGGTTGCTTCTGGAGCCGGAGCCTGCGCTGACTCATCACGGCAAGTCGTCTTTTCAGTTCGCCCTGCCACTTCTCATCCTCCATCCATTTGGCAACCACCAGGAGATCTAACGACATATCAATCTGACTCTGAACCACCGTTAGCGGATCCTCCGACTCCCGGTTGACAACATTCTCAAAAATCGCGTCCTCATCTTCCATCACATAATCCTGAAAATCCACCTGGGATGCTCCGTCACCATGGGCATATTCGGCTAATATTTCATACTCATTCTCAACCCGATGGTGTACTTCGACGCGATGGCAGACCGGACAAGACAGCAGGGGAACATTATGTACTTGAGTGCGATAATGCTTCAGTGTACCCTTTGTACCCATCATACTAGCCCCACAGCAAAAACTCATATCGTTCACCCTCCTTTTGTGGATTCTCAACCGTTTCAAAATATTGTATTCGCTTTCACTCCCGCTAATTCCTTCATGAAAAAAACCTCGATTAAAAATTTAGGCACGATTCCCTATGCTTAAGTCTGTAAGCCTATATATTTATTATATATCAACGCAAGAGCGGTTCTCTAAACAAGAGTCTTCCCCGATTTCATCCAATAAAAACAGAGGTGAAAAAACCCCCATTACCTGCACATAATGTCAGATAATGAGGGTTGCCTTAACTTTAAGGAAATGGAATTACAGGTTGCTGTCGCCTGGTTTCCAGTTCATCGCGCACAATCCGCCGGATTGAAGTGCTTGAAGAACGCGAAGCGTTTCTTCTACACTGCGGCCTACGTCGTTATGGTTAACAACTTGATATTTCAATTCGCCTTCTGGATCGATGATGTACAAGCCGCGCAGAGCAACGCCTTCTTCTTCGATCAGAACACCGTAGTCTCTTGCTACATTTTTGGTGATGTCGGAAGCCAGTGGGAAGTTCAATGCTCCCAGACCATTAGCTTCTTTAGCTGTGTTGATCCAAGCTTTGTGGCTGTGGATAGAGTCAACACTTACACCCAGAATTTCAGTATCCAATGCTTTGAATTGATCGTAAGCATCGCTGAGAGCCGTGATTTCAGTTGGACATACAAAAGTGAAATCAAGCGGATAGAAGAAGAATACGAGCCATTTGCCGCGGTAGTCGGACAGGCTTACTTTACCAAAATCTTTACCGTCTCCTGATACAGTTTCCATTGTAAAATCAGGAGCCGCTTTACCAACCAAACGTTCTGCCATGATTGAATTCCTCCTTAACATATGTAAGAAAATACGAGTATTTTCTACATGCTATGTTCCTATGAACATTTAATAGAAATGTTATCATTGAGGCTAATCAAAGTCAAGATTGTAAAGGTTACTTTATTATAATTATTATAAATAAGGAGTTTCTTTGAACGAATGCTTCTTCTATTAACGGATAGCCGCGGCGATCAAATCGCCCATTTCTGTCGTGCTGAGCGCCTTGCTCTTATCCACGGCAATGTCAGCTGTCCGATGTCCGGCATCAAGCACCTCGGCAACAGCACGTTCAATTGCGTCTGCCGCATCCTCGTAGCCGAACGTGAGGCGGTACATCAGCGCGACGGAAAGAATCGTTGCAATTGGGTTTGCCAAGCCTTGACCGGCAATGTCCGGTGCCGAACCGTGTACCGGCTCGTACAGACCGAAAGCTCCTTCACCCATGGATGCGGATGCCAGCATACCGATGGAACCTGTCAGCATCGCTGCTTCATCGCTTAGAATATCGCCGAACATGTTCTCGGTTACGATCACGTCAAAGCTGGACGGACGACGCAGCAGCTGCATCGCGCAATTGTCTACCAGCACATGCTCCAGCTCCACATCCGGATATTCAGGAGCGATGCGGTTTACGGTTTCGCGCCACAAGCGGGACGTTTCCAGCACGTTCGCTTTATCGACAGAAGCCAGCTTCTTCCGGCGCTTCTGTGCAATCTCGAAGGCTTGATGAACGATGCGCTCTACCTCCGCCGTGTTGTATACACAGGTATCTACCGCTTCTTCCCCACCAGCACCTTCGCGTCTGAACTTCTCGCCGAAGTATATGCCTCCTGTCAGCTCACGAACGACCATCAAGTCGGTACCTTCGAGAACTTCAGGCTTCAATGTGGACGCATCTTTCAAGCAGTCGAAAATGACAGCCGGACGCAGGTTGGAGAACAAGCCAAGCTCTTTACGGATGCCAAGCAATCCGGTTTCCGGACGAAGCTCCTTCGAATTGTTGTCCCATTTCGGTCCGCCCACCGCACCCAGCAATACAGCATCAGCACTTTTACATACATTCAGCGTTTCTTCTGGCAGCGGCGTCCCTTTCTCATCAATGGCAATGCCGCCAAACAGCGCGTGTTCCGTCGTAAATGAATATCCGAACACCTCTTCGGTACGTTTAATGATCTTCTCCGCTTCCGCCACTACTTCAGGGCCGATGCCGTCTCCGGCAATTACCGCGATTTTTTTCGTTTCTGCCATTCTTCGTCACTCCTTATTTATATATACACTGGTCGTATTTAATCATCTAGTTACTGTTGTAACATACTTCCCCCTCGATTGACCAAGATATAGAAACTATGAACTTAATTCGTTTTGCCTATAAGTAGGGGGAATGTGATCAGAGAGATGCGCTTTGGTGGTGGAGCGCTTTTGAGCTAGAGCTGCTTTCGGGGAGTTCCTCGGGGGAAGTCCTGAGAGAAGGCTATGAGAGAAGGTCATGAGCGAAAGTCGTGAGCGAAAGTCATGAGGAGAGGTTTCTGATGGCCGTTGCTTCGAGGTCAGGCCTGGTGTGGGGGCTCCGAGTACGTATCGTTCCTCCAATCGCTGTTGTCGCCGAATTTCTGGAGTGTATTTTAGGGGTTGAAATCCGGCTCCAAAGGCGACCGCTTCGCTTTTCCGGAATCGATTCGTCCTCTCCGCTGCTTCGAAGCTAATGGATTGGCAGGCCACTGGAGATGAGCACATCTCCCTGACCACAAGGGTGGTGGGAGGTCGTAAGAGCCGCCCTATCCATAAAGCATGGGGCGGCGTAACATCTTGGAGGGACTTGGTTACTCCTAGGCTTTCCTTTTGCTGCGTGTTTCTTGTTCCTACCACTTGCCTTTACTCATGCTTCTTGCTTCTTTAAAATTCACGTTCCCCCACGCCATTAGGGCTTTATGCGAGAGCGGTTTTTGCGAGACTTAGAAGACTTAATCTGGGGGGCTCCGAGTACGTATCGTTCCTCCAGCTGTTGTCCCCGAATTTCTGGATTATATTTTAGGGGTTGAAATTCGGCTCCAAAGGCGACCGCTTCGCTTTTCCGGAATCGATTCGTCCTCTCCGCTGCTTTGAAGTTAATGGATTGGCGTGCCTCCGGAGAAGAGCGCATCTCCCTGACCACAAGGGTGGTGGGAATTTGAAGAGCCGCCCTATGCATAAAGCATGGGGCGGCTCTTCAAGGTAACATCTTGTTGGGAGCTCTTTTACTCCTAGACTTTCTTTTTTCTGCTTGTCTGCTACTTGTGGCTTGCTCCCGCTACTTGGTCCTGTTCCATGCTCCTGCTGCTTGATTTGCTGCTTGTTTCTGCTTCTTGCTTCTTTAAAATTAAGTTCCCCCACGTCATTAGTTACATTTTTCTGCCAATACGCTACAATAGTGGTGAATTTGTCTTATACCCTAAACGACCAAGGAGTGATCATTGATTATGCAGTACACTGCTCTAGGTAAATCCGGTATGAAAGTAAGTCGTTTATGTCTGGGGACGATGAATTTCGGTCCTGCCACGGATGAAAAGGAAGCCTTCCGCATCATGGATGCAGCGCTTGACGCCGGCGTCAACTTCTTCGATACGGCAAATGTCTACGGCTGGGGCGAGAACTCCGGGCTGACTGAAACCATTATCGGACGCTGGTTTAATCAAGGCGGGGGCCGCCGCGAGAAAGTCGTTTTGGCTACCAAATTCTACGGCTCCATGAGTGATCCTCTGGATGGCCCCAACAATGAAGCCGGACTATCAAGCTATAAACTGCGCCGTCATCTGGAAGCATCGCTGAAGCGTCTGCAGACAGATCATATCGAGCTGTACCAAATGCATCACGTGGATCCTTCTGTCACATGGGACGAGTTATGGGGAGCTTTTGAGGTTGCGGTTCATCAAGGAAAAATCGGATATGTCGGATCCAGCAACTTTGCGGGCTGGCAGATTGCGGTTGCACAAGCCGCAGCTCAGAGCCGGCACTTCCTTGGCTTGGTTTCCGAGCAGCATAAATACAGTCTAACTTGTCGATTGCCGGAACTCGAAGTGCTTCCCGCTTCACAAAAGCTCGGACTCGGCGTCATTCCATGGAGCCCGCTGGACGGTGGACTGCTGGGACGCAATGCGCTTAAGAAAATAGAAGGCACACGCAGCGGAGGCAATGCGGAACGCGTGGAGAAGTATCGCTCGCAGCTGGAACAGTTCGCGGCACTCTGCCAGGAGCTGGGCGAACCGCAGGACAATGTCGCCCTTGCCTGGGTACTTAAGAACCCGGCGGTTACGGGACCGATTATCGGACCGCGCACGCTGGAGCAATTCGAAAGCTCCCTGCGCTCGCTTGAGATTGAACTCGATGAAGCCGTGATGAAGCGTCTGGATGAAATCTTCCCGGGTCCGGGCGGCGCGGCTCCGCAGGCCTACGCCTGGTAAGATTCGGATTCCACTTCGAGGCCCAAATGAAATGCTGTCTTATCTCGTTGATCAGCTGCATCAAGCCGGTATCGGCGCACTGCAATGAGGCGTTAAGAGCTCGGTGCAAGTGTCTTAATACCAGCATTACACGTCTGGCCAACAGCTTAATAAAACAATTAAAAGAGGAGCCGCTTCAACAGCGGCCCCTCTTTTTCATGGTATGCTCCTTCAGCGCTCACACTGCGATCAGAGCTCCCATCACGCCAAGTATGGATTACAGCGTAGCGCGCTCGCGCTGGCTGAACGTTTTGCGTTTCTCGATCAGGACGTTAACGGCATCCACGTAAGCTCGTGCACTCGCCTCCAAAATGTCCGTGCTCAAGCCGCGGCCTTGTGCTGCCACGTCGTTCTGCGACAGCACCACATGCACCTCGCCTTGAGCATCCTTGCCATGCGTAACCGACTTGATGGAATAATCCGCAAGCGTAACCTCTTCTCCGGTCACCTTGTCGATCGCGTTATAGATCGCGTCCACGGAACCGTTGCCCTCGGCCTCTCCCTCAATCGTCTGCTCCGCAGTCGCAATACGAACCCGCGCCGTCGGCGTAGATTCATTGCCGTAAGCAACAAAGATTGTTTCCAGCTTGAACACTTCCGGCGTATCGATCAGTTTCTCTTCCAGCAGAGCCAGCAGATCCTCATCGGATACTTCCTTCTTCTTGTCGGCCAGCACTTTGAATTTGGCGAATGCATCATTCACCTGTTCTTCGCTCAACTCATAACCCAGATCCAGCAGCTTCTCCCGGAAAGCATGGCGGCCGGAGTGTTTGCCTAACACCAGCTTGCTTTCTTTGAGCCCGATGGACTCCGGCGTCATAATTTCGTAGGTCGTCTTCTCTTTCAGCATGCCGTCCTGATGAATGCCCGATTCATGAGCGAATGCGTTCGCGCCGACAATCGCTTTGTTGCCCGGTACAACCATACCGGTCAGCTTGCTCACAAGGCGGCTCGTGCGGGCGATTTCCGTCAGTACCAGCCCCGTCTTCGCTCCGAAAAACTCGGAACGCGTCTCCAGCGCCATTGCAATTTCCTCAATCGCGGTGTTACCTGCACGTTCACCGATTCCGTTGATCGTTCCTTCGATCTGATCGGCCCCGTTCAGAATGGCGGCAAGGGTGTTCGCCGTCGCCATGCCCAGATCGTTATGGCAATGCGCGCTCAGCTGCACCTTCTCGATGTCCGGAACATTTTCCTTCAAGTATTTGAAGATGGCCCCGTACTCCGAAGGATTCAAATAACCCACGGTATCCGGAATGTTCACGACATTGGCTCCTTCGCGCACAGCCATGCCAACAACCTCTGCCATGAAATCCAGCTCCGTCCGGCCGGCATCCTCCAGGGAAAACTCCACTTTGGAAAAGTATTTCTTTGCATAACGGATCGAGGCCTGCGCCGTTTCCAGCACCTGCTGCTTCTCCATCCGCAGCTTAAACTTGCGGTGAATCGGGGAAGTGGCCAGGAACACATGAATGCATGGATCCTGTGCTCCCTGAAGCGCTTCGCGAACCGCATCGATGTCACTCTCTCTGGAGCGTGACAATCCAATGACCGTGACGTCCTTAACCGCGCGTGCCACTGCGTTCACAGCAGCAAGGTCACCGGGTGACGCCGCTGGAAACCCTGCTTCCATGCGGTCGATTTTCAACTTTTCAAGTTGAAGGGCAATTTCCACCTTTTCCCGAGTGTTCAAATTCACGCCAGGAGATTGTTCTCCATCTCTCAGCGTTGTATCAAAGACATAAATCTTTCGCATGTCGGCACCTCCTTGAAGTTTATCGCTTGACGTAAACATCCGGCGGCAGGTTGACTTAATCCCCTGCCGCCGGCTGCTTAATCTAACGGGTCCCGTGCAGCAGCATCATCCATCTCATGCTTGACTGCTCTATACCCGGAAGAATTCCTTATGAATTCTATATATTCTTATTTCTTGATCCAATGCATCATTTCACGAAGCTCGGCACCAACCACTTCAATCGGATGCTCGGACTCGTTGCGGCGGGTAGCGGTCAGGAACGCGCGTCCCGATTGGTTCTCAAGAATAAAGTCGCGAGCGAATTTACCTTGTTGAATATCGGAAAGGACTTCTTTCATTGCCTTCTTCGTATCTTCGGTCACCACACGCGGGCCTGTTACATAATCGCCGTACTCCGCCGTGTTGCTGATGGAGTCGCGCATGCTTGCAAGACCACCCTCATAGATCATGTCTACGATCAGTTTCAGTTCATGCAGACACTCGAAGTATGCCATTTCCGGCGCGTATCCAGCTTCAGTCAACGTTTCGAAACCGGCTTTAACCAATGCGGATACACCACCGCACAATACCGCTTGCTCACCAAACAAGTCTGTTTCGGTTTCTTCGCGGAAGGAAGTTTCGATAACGCCTGCACGAGTACAACCAATACCTTTGGCATAAGCAAGACCGATCGCCTTAGCTTGTCCAGTTGCATCTTTCTCGATTGCGATCAATCCAGGTACGCCAAAGCCTTCAACATACGTACGACGAACCATGTGGCCCGGGGATTTAGGTGCAACCAGAAGGACATCGTTGTCTTTAGGAGCTACTATTTGACCAAAATGAACGTTGAAACCGTGGGAGAACATCAGTGCCGCGCCTTTTTTCAGGTTTGGCTCGATATCGTTCTTGTACACCGCTGCTTGCGTTTCGTCCGGCATCAGGATTTGTACTACATCTGCACGGCTAACAGCTTCGGCTACAGGAAGTACTTCGAAACCATCGTTTTTCGCTTTGTCGAACGACTTGCCTTCACGAAGGCCAATGACAACCTGAAGTCCGCTGTCGCGCAGGTTTTGCGCTTGCGCATGACCTTGGCTTCCATAACCGATAACCGCGATCGTTTTGTCTTTCAACACGCTGAGTTCTGCATCTTGTTCATAATAAGTAGTAATTGCCATTTGTATAAGTCCTCCTTTGATTTTAAAGACCCTTCATGATGAGCGGGTATCTCAATAGACCGATCCCTTTTCCGATCTGCTGAGACACCCGCTCATGTCATGCAGGTGTCTAACGCTTATATTGCAATAACTTTGTCATCCGGATAAAAGAAAAACGTAAAATCATTACGCATTACCGCGAATCATCGCGGTAACCCCGGTGCGGGAAAGCTCCTGGATGCCATACGGCTTAAGCAGCTCGATCATGGCATCGATTTTGACGGTATCGCCAACAACCTGAACCATCATGTTTGCTGTCCCGATATCCACGACGGATGCACGGAAAGTCTCGACAACGCCCATAATTTCCGGTCTGGCCGATGGCTCGGCTTTTACTTTAATCAGGGCGAGCTCTCGGGCTACCATCGGTTTCGAGCTCAGGTTGATAACTTTAATGACATCGATCAGCTTGTAAAGCTGCTTCTCCACCTGTTCCAGCGTTGTTTCATCACCGGTGGTTACGATAACCATCCGGGACAAACCGGATTCCTCCGACTGTCCCACGGTAATACTCTCGATGTTAAAGCCCCTGCGTCCGAATAACCCCGATACGCGCTGCAGGACACCCGGCTGGTCGTTCACTAGTACGGCAATGGTATGTTTTGTACTCATCTTACGCATCCCCCATCAGCATTTGATCGATTGTCGACCCTTGCGTCACCATCGGATACACGTTCTCGCCTTTCTCTACAACGAATTCAACGAGGACGGGTCCCGGTGTTTCCATCGCTTCGGCCCAAGCACGCTGTGCTTCTTCTTTTGTGGTGGCACGAAGTCCTTTGACACCGTAGGCTTCAGCCAGCTTGACGAAATCAGGGCTGCCTGCCAGATCGATGTGGCTGTAACGGTTATCGTAAATCAGCTCCTGCCATTGACGAACCATGCCGAGCACCTGGTTGTTGATAACAACGATTTTTACCGGAATGTTGTTGATGGCACAGATGGCAAGTTCTTGAGAACACATCTGCATGCCGCCATCCCCGTTGATCGAAATGACCAGGCGATCCGGATGCGCCATCTGGGCACCAATCGCGGACGGGAATCCGAATCCCATCGTTCCGAGACCGCCGGAGGTGATCCAGGAACGCGGCTGGTTGAACTTGTAATACTGAGCGGACCACATTTGGTGCTGACCAACGTCAGTCGTTACAATCGCTTCACCCTTCGTGGTGTCGTTCAGCATTTCGATAACCCATTGCGGCTTCAGCACCGTATCCGAATCGACGTAACGGTATGGGTATTCAGCTTTCCATTTTCTAATCTGGTCTCTCCAAGCATCTGCTTTCGCTGCGTATGGAACGAGCGGATTCAGCATCTCAAACACGGTCTTCACGTCTCCGACAATCGGGATATCGGTTGGGACGTTCTTGCCGATCTCAGCCGGATCGATGTCGATATGAACAATCTTCGCATGTGGCGCGAATCCGTCGAGCTTACCTGTAACCCTGTCATCGAATCTTGCCCCGATGTTGATCAGCAGGTCCGACTGCTGAATACCATGGTTCGATGTGTAGGTTCCGTGCATGCCCGGCATTCCTGTCCACAAGTCATGACCGCTTGGGAAAGCACCCAGACCGAGGAGCGTTGTCGTGATCGGAATCCCCGATTTGTTCACGAATTCGTACAGCCCTTCATGAGCTCCGGAGTAAATCACCCCGCCGCCAGCAATGATCATCGGACGCTCAGCTTCCTCAATCGCGCGGGCCAGCTTATCCAACTGAAGTTTGTTTGGTACCGTCCGAGGATTATATCCTCTCAGTTGAATTCGTTCTTCCGGCTGGAACAACGTCGTAGCCGCGGATACATCCTTCGGAATATCGATCAGCACCGGACCTTTGCGGCCGGTTGAAGCGATATGGAAGGCTTCGTGAATCACCCTTGGCAGATCCTTTACATCCCTTACCAGATAGCTGTGTTTCGTAATCGGCATCGTGATGCCCGTAATGTCCGCTTCCTGGAAAGCGTCCGTACCGATCAGGGTTGTTGCAACGTTACCGGTTATAACAACGAGCGGAACGGAATCCATATAAGCTGTTGCGATACCGGTCACAAGGTTCGTTGCCCCCGGTCCTGAAGTCGCTATGCACACACCGACTTTGCCGCTTGCGCGAGCGTAACCATCAGCCGCATGAATGGCGCCTTGTTCGTGACGGGTCAAGACGTGATTAAAGTCCTCAAAACCATACATGGCATCGTAGATGTACAGGACCGCTCCGCCCGGATACCCGAAGACGCATTCGACACCTTCGAGCAGAAGACTCCGAAGCAAGATTTCCGATCCGGTAATCACTTCAGGCTTCAACCATTTCTCTCGTAATTGTTCTGTAGACCGCACTTCTGGAGTTTGCGCGCTCATCAGTCATCCTCCTCTCAAATATTGGCACTCTTCATTCAAGCAACAAAAAAACCTTCCGTCGCCACACCCGGAGTATCTCCGTGTGAGGGACGAAAGGTTTAGCTTCCGTGGTACCACCCATGTTTGCCCTACACTTCGCAGTGTAAAGCCTCAGCAGGTATGAAGAACATAATGAACACAGCTCTTCAATATCTGCAGTCCGTAACGTGGACTAAGACGATTCCCCCTAATAAACGCTGTTACGACTTAATGCGATAAAGTCATAGCGTAGCATCTTTCAGGGAAACAGCTCCGAGGTGAGCTCGTATAAAAGGGGTTTTGGTGGTGGTTTCAGCTGATCCATCCACTCTCTGAGCAAAAGAGCCCTTTAAACTTCGTCCTCATCATTGCCGATTGGATATATTCGTTAAAATGTTTAGAAACATTATATGATTCATTCATTCCAGAAGTCAACACATTTATTTTACTTCCGATGAAAGGTTTTCATTCACAACTGGAGCAATCCCTTCGTTTCCTTAATGCAAAACACGCTCTTAAACCCTGCTACATATGATAAATGGAGCTATCCTTAATCGCGGTGAAGGGAGGAAACAACACGATGATCCGCTATCGAAAACCGGAGCAGGATGATCCGATGATTCTACAACTCATTGAATCCCAACTCGTCCCGCTTTCCCATATGACAAAAAAAGAGCTGGACGTCATCCGTAAGGATATTCCCTCTCGATTACGACGCGGCGTGACCCTTGTTGCTTCGCCTCAGGATAACGATAAAATCATTGCCTTTGTCCACTTTATGATGCACGGCGAACTGCTGTATATCGATATGCTGGCCGTCGCATCCACCGCACAGCGAAAACGGTGGGGTGTCCGATTGATGGAACATGCCGAACGTTTCGCTGTATCCCGCGGATGCAAACGTGCCAAGGTCATGGTGGACATTGGCAACCATACCGGCCTAAACTTTTACCGAAAGCTTGGCTACACGGTAACCAGAATCATCGAACCCAGTCGATGTTATGAGCTGGAAAAGATTTGGTTCCTCTAATTACCAGAAGAAGCCCGGGCCGAAGCCTGGTCCGAAGCCCGGGCCAAAACCACCAACCCCTGGACCAAACCCTGGACCGAAGCCTGGACCAAATCCTGGACCAAAACCACCAAACCCAAATGGAGATGTACCTATCGCAAGCAGATCAAACAATGCAAGCGGAACAATCGCCTTGATTTTCACCTTTTTACCCTTAGTTGCCTGTTCCACAAAAAGCCGGTTGCCGCCGGATACACGTACCAGCTTGCCTGTCACCATAGTCCCGTCTTTCTTATACGCTACGATCTGTTTGCCCACATATGATTTCACCTTTGCCTTACTGACAGGTTTGTGCATAAGATCCCTCCTCAGGTAATATACAAGTCATTCTATTCCGGAAGGGGTTCCCTTGCTTGTTTCATGGCCCTCACTACGACTAAAGATGGGTGAACCGCTCCACGATGCGGAGCACAGAGCTTACGATTCCTATGTATGACGGACAGGAGCACAAAATAAAAAAACCGCCGTACTATTACGGCGGTTTCTTCATACACGTATAATTAAGCGTTCACTTTTTCTTTAGCTACAGTAGCCAAAGAATTGAACGCGTTCAGATCATTAACAGCCAAATCAGCCAGCATTTTACGGTTAATGTCCACGCCAGCAAGCTTCAGACCATGCATCAATTTGCTGTAAGACAGACCATTTTGACGAGCAGCCGCGTTGATACGAACGATCCACAATTTACGGAAATTACGTTTCGTATTGCGACGATCCCGGTATGCATAAACGAGGGATTTCATAACCTGCTCGTTAGCTGTTTTAAAAATGCGGTGTTTGGAACCGAAATAACCTTTCGCAAGCTTCAATACTTTTTTATGTCGACGACGAACGACAAATCCGCCTTTAACTCGTGCCATATCAAAAGACCTCCCAATAATTGTTGTTTACTATTTCAAGTTAGCCAGACCTTGCTTCAAACGTTTAACATCTCCAGGCGCCATAACTGGGCTATTGGACAATACGCGCTTCGCACGCTTGGATTTGTGGGAAAGCAAGTGGTTTTTGTAAGCTTTATAACGTTTAACTTTACCAGTACCAGTAATTTTGAAGCGGCCTTTCAGGCTGCTATGTGTTTTCATTTTAGGCATTGTAGTACTTCCTCCTCTAATTTCTCTTAGGCTTTTGGAGCCAAAATCATAATCATGCTGCGGCCTTCCAATTTCGGTTGACGTTCAATGACGCAGAGATCCGCCACTTCCACCTTCACGCGCTCCAAAATCTTCTGACCAATGCTAGCATGGGTGATTTCACGACCACGGAAACGCACAGAGCATTTCACTTTATCGCCGTCTTTCAAAAACTTAACGACATTGCGAAGCTTGGTTTGATAATCATGCTCCTCAATGTTGGCTCGGAACCATACTTCTTTGATATCCACAATTTTCTGGTTCTTACGTGCTTCCTTCTCTTTCTTCTGCTGCTCATAGCGGAATTTACCGTAGTCCATGATGCGGCATACCGGCGGTTTCGCCTGAGGGGCCACGTTCACCAGATCCAGATTGAGATCAATTGCCATTTGCAGTGCTTCACGAATCGGCTTGATCCCGATTTGTTCACCTTCGGCACCAACCAAACGTACTTCCTTGGCCCGAATCTCGTCATTGATCATATGTTCCTTACTGATAGTCCTCCACCTCCAAATTACTTGTTGTTCCTGTTTGCAAAAAAAAATAAAGGGATGACGGGTTAATCACCGACATCCCTATTTGATACTCATCTCACAAATGAAGTTGAATCCATTCATTGATTTCGTGATCAAACCAGCCAACACATGTCGGTCAGGTGAGAAGCGGCGCTTCTGCTTGCAATCAGATATTCTGTTTAACAGACTAGGATAGTATAACAGGTCATCCTATCTTCTGTCAACACAGATGGAATAAAAATTGGATTAGCCTTGTTTGCTTTGAACTTCTTCAAGGCGCACAACCCGGGTATGCTCCGTATGGCTCCACTGCTTGTTGTTCTGCGTGAAGAACGCATATACCGTGATAGGATACCACGACAGCAGGTAAATCGGGAACAGCACCAGATACAAGTACACCTTCTTGTACTTCACCTTCTCCAGAATCATCGCTATCATGAACGTGAACACATTCGCCGCGATCGCCGTAAAGCTCAGCCACAGCGGTAAGTAACCGTATAGATTCGCGATATTCGGACCATCGAAGAATGAGGTGTCAACCCAGATGATGGCTGTCAACAAGAAAGTCAGCAGCACAATATAAACATTGACCCCGTACAATGCCAAGTCCAGCTTCACGAGGCTGCGTTCTTTAATGGCACGCCACAGCAGCGGGAAGAAATAACGGCGGGCAACCGTAAAGTGACCCTGCATCCAGCGCAGACGTTGTCTGGCCGAAGCCTTAAACGTAAGCGGCTTTTCGTCAAATACCTTAGCGTCATAGTTGAACTTCGGATACACACCGCGCATAACGCTGCGCATAGTGAACTCCAAATCCTCGACCAGACTGGTTGCGCCCCAGCCGATCTCCTTCAGGAGATTGGTCTCAAAGCACATTCCCGTACCGCCGAGAAAGTTCGCCATGTTCAGATTGCTGCGGGAAAGCTGCCACAAGCGGTTGATATACCAGTAAGACACCCCATAAGAGGCAGTTATCCAGGAATCCTCAGGGTTCTTGGTATCGATATATCCCTGGATAACTCTTGCTCCAGAGCAAAGATCATTGTTCATTTCGTTCAGGAAATTCGGATCTGCCAGATTATCCGCGTCAAACATGACGACCGCATCATACTGGCGCGGCATTGCCCAGAGCTCTTTCAGCATCCATTCGATGGCATAACCCTTGCCTCGAAGATTCTGATTCGTACGCACGCAGGCGTTCATCCCGTGGGCACGGACGATCTCTGCTGTACGATCTGTACAATTGTCGCAAATGACAAATACGTCGTACAGATGTTTCGGATAATCAAGCTGTTTCAGGTTCTCCATTAATGCACCGACAACCTGTTCTTCGTTGTGCGCAGCAACTAACACTGCAAATGATTTATTGGGTTTAAAATGTTGTTTCTTTTTTCTTTTGACCAGACCAAACAAAGAGAATACGAACTGGTACACACCCACCGCGGCCAAGAATAGTTGGAGCGCGATAAAGATGGCGTCTGTCATGATTCTCCGTTACCCCCTTTTTATAACCCGAGAATGTTTGTTATTTTTTTCTCTCTAAGTTTTTCGCTTTTTTTGTTGTTGCTATGACCCTGTGACTTGTGTCTGTCCTTCTTGTAGCCTCGGTGCCGCGGGGCAACTTCGCACGTCATACACGATTTTCCACACTTTTGAATCTTTTGTCAAAACCGTGGAATGCTCTAATTCACGGAAAAACTTCGTAAAAGAGCTCAGCTTGCAATCCAGTTTGCCAGCAAGCTTCGTTTCAAACGGCTTTAGTTCTTATTTTCATCCGTTTCCTTGCTTTTTATTTCTCTTGGCTGCCCATTTTTTCTTTTTCGACTTGTCCGCCAATAAATAAACGCAACAAACACCCAAAAAGTTTTCGTTTTTTTTCATGCTCTTTCTCTAATAAACTTTTTGATGTCCGTTTGAATCATTGTAGCGGCATCTCCTACTCAAGTCAAAAGACCACGGACCCTGATTTTCTACAAAATGCGCGTCGCTGACCAACTCCTTAAGTAGCAAGGCGTCAGCGAGAATCTTGCCGAATAAAGCTTGCGTTTCCAGGACCAAAGTCCCCTAAACGCAAGTGGGGAATGGTTGATTTCTTTTCCCAAAGTCGATATGTTAAAGTTAAAGAATAACGCTGCAGAACGGGTGAAAAGTAGTGGCTAAAAAAAGAGTCTTGCTGTTATCTGAAGGGTTCGGTGCAGGCCATACACAGGCCGCTCATGCACTCTCCAGCAGCCTGCGCCAGTTATCGCCTAGCGTACAGACCAAAGTTCTCGAGCTCGGGAGCTTCTTGAACCCTAAAATCGCTCCACTGATCATTTCGGCCTACAGAAAGACGATCACAACTCGCCCGAGATTGGTCGGGTACATGTATCGCCATCAAAAGTCCTTTAACCGCTTTACGGCTTTAGCACTTCACCGAATGTTCTATACAAGCACCAAAAATGTGGTCAGACAGCTCAAACCCGACATCATTGTGTGTACCCACTTCATACCAAGTGCGGTTATCTCGCGTTTGAAGCGGCTGGGCATTGATGTGCCTCTGTGTACCGTTATAACCGATTATGATGCTCACGATACATGGATTAGTCCCGAGGTCGACCGATATTTCGTGTCCACGCCGGAAGTGAAGCGAAAGCTGCTCAATCGCGGGGTGTCCCAAGCCAAAATTCAGGTCACCGGCATTCCAATCCATCCCGACTTCTGGACGCATCCGAGCAAGAAGGAAATCAGAGAACGGTTTAATCTGTCCGATATGCCCACCGTGCTTGTGATGGGCGGAGGCTGGGGCATCATGAATGACGAAGTTGTGCATGAATTCCTAACCAGATGGCGCGAAGAAGTCCAGATTATATTTTGCCTCGGCAATAACGACAAGGGACGCGAGGAGCTGGGGAACAACCCTCGGTTCCAGCATCCGAACATCCGGATTTTGGGCTTTACGCGCGAGATCGACAAGCTAATGGAGGTGTCGGATCTGCTCGTTACGAAGCCTGGCGGCATGACATGCACCGAAGGCCTGGCCAAAGGAATCCCGATGCTGTTCCATCAGCCTCTTCCGGGGCAGGAAGAAGAGAACTGCCAGTACTTCACGGCGCAGGGATTGGGTGAGCCTATCCACTCGCTGGAGGTTATTGGCAACTGGATGAACAAACTGCTTCATCAATATGACGTAATCCAACAGCAACGGGCGCAAAATTTGCGAGACATCGAACGCTTCCATCCGATGCAAAGCGCACGCAGCATCATCGACATGCTGGAAAACGAAAAGGTGTACTCCTAAAGAGGGAGCACACCTTTTTTCACGCCGTTTTCTGTAAATATGTCATCGCAATTGATAGATTTCCTACTATTATAATAGTTGCAAACGCTATCATAGAAAAGACTCTACGTAAAGGCATTATTTACCGTATTTTTCAAGGCGATTCTTTTGGTAGGAAGCAAGTGCTTCCTCGCCGACAATGGCCTCGCAGCGATGAATCTGCATACCTTGACCGACGAATTTCGTCTCGTATTCTGTCATGACGTGCTCTTCGTTCAGCCCGTCGCGATGCAGATCCAGCGAAATATTCGTCATTTGCAAGCCATAATCGGCAAATGCATTCAGAGAGAACTCAAACAGCGTGACCGAATCGGTCTTGAAATGAATTTCCCCGCGCTCGTTCAGGATTTGGGAATACTTGTCCAGAAAACGCGGATGCGTCAACCGACGGCGGGCATGCTTGGATTTTGGCCACGGATCGCTGAAGTTCAAATATAAACGTTCGATCTCGCCGGGTTCAAAGACCTGCTCGACGTTCTCGATATTAAACAGCGCCAGCTTCAGATTCGGCGGCGTATCGATACCGTCCTGAGCCCAAGCATTGCGCCCCTTCTCGCTAGCGCGGCGAATCAGCTCGTCGTACATGTCCACTCCGATAAAATTCACATTCTGATGCTTGTAACTCATCTGGCTTATGAATTGACCTTTGCCCATGCCGAATTCAACATGGATCGGAAGGTCATTGCCAAATAATGAAGCCCATTTCCCTCTATATTGACCGGGGTCCAAAACGACCAGGTCTTCCTGCTGCTCCAGATTTTCCCGTATACCTTTTCTTCCGCGTAAACGCATGTCATACCTCCGAAAATTTCCAAGTAAATTAGAATGATATCCCCATACTGCATTTATTGTGACGAAGTTAATCCCAAAAGTAAAGAGCCCCATAGAAAAAGGAACCTATGCTTTGCTTAACGCAAAGGCTTTAGGTTCCTCTTTCTTATATTTGGAATTGGGGTTCCGCGATAGTTAAACTGTGAATAGTCTACCTTTCTTCCGACGTAAAATTAAACGTCTTCTCAAAGGCAGCCCGAATCTTGCGACGTGCCGAAGCCTTCACATCCTGGTTGGAGTTAAACTCCACGCCGGTAAGGGCTAAAGCTTCGTTCGGGGTAAGCTCCACAGCGATTTTGTCTTTACTGTCATTCTTTACTGTCGATGAATTCATTCGTAATCACCTCACGGTATTATTGTATCCATGACGTCACACAAATATGAATCCTATCCGATATATACCCATGCCAAAATGGCTTGAACCATATTTTTATTTTTCTACTTTAAATATACCAATTATATGCAATTCATTCAAGTGACAACATCTTAATTAGTCTTGAAGACCTGTATATAACGCAAAGCTTTATTTTTTGTTACAATGGACATATCTGCTTTAGTAAAAGGCAAGTAAAAACATGTATACTTTGAGGCACAGTTATACCTGCCTCTATTCATCATATGCGGCTATAAAAGGAGCACACATGAGTACATCACTTAGACCCGCCCCAACGTTATGGGGCGACAAACGATTTCATACATGGAATTACGAGATGCGCAGCCAGTTCCAGGAAAAAGTATTCAAGGTTATGCTGGATGCGGGCTTTACGTGCCCGAACCGCGACGGCACGATTGCCAAGGGCGGGTGCACCTTCTGCAGCGCCCGCGGCTCCGGTGATTTTGCCGGACGACGGCGGGATGATCTTGTTACCCAGTTCAACACCATCCGTGACCGGCAGCACCAGAAGTGGCCGAGCGCCAAATACATCGGTTATTTCCAAGCCTATACCAATACGTATGCTCCGGTCGAAGAGCTTAGGGAATACTATGAAGTCATTCTGCAGCAGCCAGGTGTTGTCGGTTTATCGATCGCTACTCGCCCTGATTGCCTGCCTGACGACGTCGTGGAATACTTGGCGGAGCTGAATGAGCGAACCTATCTCTGGGTGGAAATGGGCCTGCAAACGATCCATGATTCCACCTCCGAGCTCATCAACCGGGCCCATGATACCGAATGTTATCTGGAAGCGGTCGAAAAGCTGCGCAAGCATAACATTCGTGTCTGCACACACATCATTTATGGCCTTCCGCAAGAGGACCATGACATGATGCTCGCCACCGGCCGAGCGGTCTCCAAGATGGATGTGCAGGGAATCAAGATCCATCTGCTGCACCTCATGCGCAAGACCCCGATGGTGAAGCAATATGAGGCTGGGCTGCTGCGGTTCCTGGAGCAGGATGAATACATCAGCCTTATCGCAGACAGTCTGGAGCTCTTGCCTCCGGATATGATTGTTCATCGTCTGACCGGAGACGCTCCCCGGGATCTCTTGATCGGACCGACATGGAGTCTCAAAAAATGGGAAGTGCTTAACGGCATTGACGCCGAACTCAAGCGCCGGGATACATGGCAGGGTAAGTTGTGGGGGGGATCCTGATGGGCTTTCTCTCGGTTTTGAGTTTTGCCCACAAACTCGTGTCCGAAAGGCTGCGGCCTGGAGATATTGCGCTGGATGCGACGGCCGGAACCGGGGCCGATACGCTGTATCTAGCCAAATGCATAGGATCCAAGGGCAAGGTGTACGCTTTTGATATTCAGGAACAAGCACTGCAGTTGACTCGTGATAGGCTGGATAAGGAACCGCTAGGCACCCTTGCAGAGATTGCCCTTCACCACCAGAGCCATGCGCTTATGGGAGAATGCGTACCTGAGCGCGAGCATGGCCGTATAGGTGCGATCATGTTCAATCTAGGTTACCTTCCGGCAGATTCATCAGATAAACGGATCATGACGGAAACTGCCAGCACGCTAACGGCTCTGGAGGCTGCCATCGAGTTGCTTCGCCCCGGCGGCATTATCACCATCGTGCTGTATCCAGGCCACAAGGGCGGCGATGCCGAAGCAGACGCCGTGCAGGCCTGGGCGGCGGAATTGCCCCAGCACAAAGTGCAAACGATATTATATCGAGGTCTTCAGCGATCCGAAGCGCCATATCTCATTGCACTGGAACGGAAGAAGCCGATATGATATAAGTTCTAGGAGAGGTACCGCACTTACATCCATAGAATATTCCAAACATGATGAAAGGTAGATGATTACAATGACAAAACCATATCCATTGTTGTTCCAACCCGAATTTAAAGAACGTGTGTGGGGTGGCCGTGCCCTGGAGCAATTCGGCTTGGACATTCCGGAAGGGCATATCGGAGAAGGCTGGATGATCGCCGACCATCCGAACGGTACGACCAGTATCGTGAACGGTGAACTTGCCGGCCGCGGCCTGGATCAGGTTCGTGAGCAATTTGGACGCGAGTGGTTTGGCAGCAAAGGATTCTCCGAAGTTAACGGACGTTTCCCTCTGCTGATCAAGCTGCTTGACTGTAATGACAACCTCTCGGTCCAGGTCCATCCAACCGATGACTACGAGGGGCTTCCGAAAGGCGAGCTGGGCAAGACTGAAATGTGGTATGTGCTGGATGCGAAGCCGGACGCCAAAATCATATACGGTCTGAAAGAAGGCGTTAGCCGCGAAACTTTGAAAGAAGCTATGGAAAGCGGCAAGGTTATGGACCAGCTGCAAGAAGTGTCCGTAAAAGCCGGAGATACATTCTACATACCTGCCGGTACGGTACATGCGCTGTGTGCGGGCGTTGTAGTAGCGGAAATTCAGCAAAATTCGGATACAACCTACCGGATTTTCGATTATAATCGACCAGGCCTTGACGGTAAGCCACGTGAGCTTCATATTGAAGACTCCTTGAACGTGACGGCCTATGAAGGATCGGGCGCAACCACCATGAGCACGGAAGGAACCACGCCTGGAGAATGGCTTGAGCTTGCCAAATCTCCCTATTTTGTAGTCGAAAAAGGCGTTGTTAACGGTGCCTGGTCCTTGTCCACTTCCGCGGAAAGCTTCACAATCGTGGTGGTATGCGATGGTCAAGGAACCCTCAGCTGGGATAACGGCTCCATTGATTACACGTCCGGACAATGCTTCCTGCTCCCAGCTAACCTGGGTGCATATACACTGGATGGGCAATCTACGGTTCTTCGTTCATATCTTCCTTAAACAGGGTATAAATAATTGAGATAAACCATTCGTTTTTGTGGAGGTGTTAAGCCTGTGATGCAAACCGACACGTTTACGATGCTGAATGCGCAGGGCATGCATGTTTTTGTATATCAATGGTTGCCGGAGCAGGACCATCCCATTCGTGCCATCGTGCAAATTGCGCATGGTATGTGCGAAACCGGCAAGCGGTACGAGGAGCTTGCCGAGTTGCTGACAGGGTACGGCTACGCCGTGTACTGCAACGACCATCGGGGTCATGGACAAACGTCGGGCCTTACGCTTCTCGGCGATCCCGGGGAAAACGGATTCGAAGGGATGATTGAAGACCAGCTGCTTCTTGCTTCCGAACTCAAGAAGCGCCATGCCGGTGTTCCGCATTATTTGATGGGACACAGCATGGGCTCCTTTTTGACACAAAAGATCATGTGTTCGAACGGTGAATTATTCGACGGATTCATACTGTCAGGAACCAATGGTCCACAGGGACTGCTGACATTCGGTATGAGCTTGGCAGCTGCACAAATGCGCTTGCAAGGAGACACGCACCGGAGTCTGATGCTGAACGCCATGGTGTTCGGCCCTTACAGCAAAGGTTTCGGCCCTATTCGCACACCGTTCGATTGGTTATCCCGGGATGAAGCGGAAGTCGATAAGTATATCAACGACCCCTACTGCGGCAAGGTATGCAGCGCTCGTTTCTTCCGTGATTTCTTTAAGCTGCTGTCCCAGATCCACAAACCGCAATTGATGGAATGCCTTCTAAAGGATAAGCCGGTTTATATTTTCTCGGGCGAGGATGATCCGGTTGGACACCGCGGTAAAGGCGTGCGGCGGTTGATCGAATTGTACCGGAAACATGGCATTCAGGATCTTGAATACCGTTTGTATCCCGGCGGCCGCCACGAGATGCTGCATGAAATCAACCGGGATGAAGTAGCGGCGCATGTTCTCGACTGGCTCGAACGGCACACATCGGGATCGCATGGGTCAGAGACACCGCAAGAGTCGGAACGGGTTATGTAAAAGAATGATGCAGGACGAATTAAAAAGGGGGCGTCTCAAGGTCAACTGACCTGGGACGCCCCCTTTGTCTGTTTTTTTATAACGCTGCGCATACGAAGCATTCATTCCAATCGCTGGTGCCCCCAATTAATCTGGCGAGCTCCGTCAAGTAAGTTACACTGCTTATGCGACAGGACAGCCCAATCCCTTACTCTTCCTCGTTCGGCGTACGGTCGATGATCAGCTGCGTGACCTCGGTGTACTCGCCATACTTCACTTCATCCTCTGTAGCCTCTTCGCGCAGATCGTCATTGGTTTCCATACCCGGTGCGACGGTGGGCTCGGCGTGCGTATCGTGTTCTTGCCCCTTCTGTTTCCCGTTCATAAACTTCCCCTCCTCATCGGTTGATGCGATTAGAATACCGATACCAAGGGGGTTTTATTCCAAGACGCCCAGGATACCGTCCGTTACGATAACGAGGGGGGCATGATCACAGTCTCATCCTATCCGTCTCTACCAACCCCTAATCCCTAGAAGAAAGGTAATTTGCCCACAACAATGGCCAAGACGCTCGCATCAAGTCCCAGTAAGGGGTTGTCCGTCGCTTCCCTACTATGCCTGCTTCGCTAACTCCACAGGCATCGTGTAGTACTGCGGCTGCCCTGTTTCGTTCTGCTGGTACAATACCAGCAGCATCGTTGCATGGTCCGCGTGATCCGGGAATCCGGTGCCACCCTGGATGGCATCGCTGAGGTTAAATGGCAGCACCTCGATCATCGCATGTTTCTGCAGATCGCGCTCCGTGATCCCCAGATCGGCAAAACCGTCGGATAGGGCCGCAGGTTCCTCAACGATTTTGCGAACATTGGCGGTCCACTGCGCTTTATCCTGAGTATGATCCCACCATATTTTCCGCGGTTTATATTTATGGCCCAGGAAATAATCAAACTTCATGAGACCGGAGACAACGTTCATATGCGGGGTCTTCCGATCTTCAAGAAAAGCCGTTAAACGCGTGAACAGGTCCTCAAGCTGATGGCCGATTTTTTGCCAGCCCTGTCCTTCCCAGTAGTCGCCAAACTCTTGGAAGAAATCAAACGGCGACGTAAATTCATGCTTCATCAAATAATTCAGGGTATGGTCCATCCGGTGCGCATTCCAATACTTCTCCAGCACATCCTCCAGTCTCTTCAATCGAACGATATCCGAGAACGGAAGCACGTCGCTGCCCAGAATCTCATACGGAGCATGATCCATATAGGTGTAGTTGTACTTGTCCGCATCGATCCGCAGCCCGGTTCCCCGCAGCATCTTCAGGAAGCCTAACTGCAGCTCCTCCGGTCCAAGCGCAAATACGTCGTTAAACGTTTTGCGGAACGTATCGTAATCCTCTTCCGGAAGACCTGCGATCAAATCCAAATGCTGGTCGATCTTGCGGCTGTCCTTGATCATTGTCACCGTGCGTGACAGCTTGGTAAAATTCTGGCGACGCTTCACCAGCTCATTTGTCGGATCGTTGGTCGACTGCACTCCAATTTCAAACCGGAAAATGCCGGGAGGCGCATTTTTCGCCAAATAATCCAGCACTTCGGGACGCATGATATCTGCCGTGATCTCAAACTGGAATACGCAGCCGCCATGGTTCTCAATCAGAAACTCGAACATTTCAAGCGCGTAATCCCGCTTAATGTTGAAGGTCCGGTCTACGAACTTGATCAATTTCGCTCCGTTCTCGATCAGGTACAGAATATCCGCCTTGGTCCGTTCAATATCATAATAGCGAACCCCCACCTCAATGCTCGACAGACAGAACTGGCAGCTGAATGGACAGCCCCGGCTGGTCTCAAAATAGACAACCCGCTTCCCGAGATGCGGGATATCCTCCGGAAAACGATGCGGGGAAGGCAGCTCCGCCAGAATGCTCTTCGGTCTTCCAGGATTCACAATAATTTCGTCCTGCTTGCGGTAAGCCACGCCATAGACGAAATGATACTTCCGGTCCCCTTCAATCGTTTGCAGCAAATGGTGGAAGGTCTCCTCGCCTTCTCCCATGACGATAAAGTCGACATTGTGCAGCCGTTTCATCCAATATTCGGTATCGTAGGATACTTCAGGTCCGCCCAGTATGATCGTGACCTCCGGCATAATCTTCTTCACGATATCGATCACTTTAATCGTTTCTTCGATATTCCATATATAACAGGAGAATCCGATCACATCCGGCTTGCGCTGGAACAGGTCGGAGACGATATTCATCACGGGGTCCTTAATCGTGTACTCCGTCAATTCGATATCGAAATCCTTCTCGCTGTATGCCTTCAGGCAGCGAATGGCCAAGGAGGTATGAATGTACTTGGCATTCAAGGTTGATAGTATGACTTTCATGGTAGGATCCACTTTCCTTCTAAAATAATATATGTTTTTGTTACCGGACGGATTATCTTAAACAATCAAGCGGCAAAATGGCTTCTGCCTGCTACGCCGGCTTATCATTCATAGTCATACAAGTCGTCGCCGTCACTCGATGTGCCTTGACCATTCAGGAAGAATTCCAGGAACGGACGGCCGTATTTACGGAATTTCACTTCGCCGACCCCTTTGACATTCAGCATCTCATCCTCGCTCTGCGGGCAAACCACACTCATCTCACGCAAAGTTGCGTCATTAAAAATGATGTAGGACGGCACATGCTCTTTGCTTGCCAGCTCACGCCGAATCAAGCGCAGCTGCTCGAACACCGTCTCGTTGACGGCTGACGGCGAATAATCGCGGCGACTGCCGCTGCGCTGGCTGCCTGCGGCTTTGGAAGGGCGCGGAACACGCTGCATGACTTCACGCTGACCTTTTAACACATCGGCCGCCTCGCTTTGCAGCTTCACGACAGGGTATTGGCCTTCCGTCAACGCCAGGAACCCTTCCGAGATGAGCACATTGATCGTCTCGGATATCTCCTTCTCGGTCCGATTCGCCATCACGCCATAGGTTGGTAGGCGATCAAAACCGTACTCCAGTACTTTTTTGGCCCTTGAGCCCTTCAGCACGGAAGCGACCATGGACACGCCAAAGCGTTCGCGCATCCGGTGGATGCAGGAGAAGATTTTCTGCGCATCTACCGTGATATCGACAAGCTCCCGATCATCCGTGCAGGAGCTGCACGTACCGCAGGACTTATCTTCGTGCTCTTCCCCAAAATAATCCAGCATAGCGCTGCGCAGGCACCGGGTGGTGTAGCAGTAATCAATCATCTGCTGCAGCTTCCGGTAGTCGTTCTGCTTGCGCTCGCCCTCCTGGGGATTCTGTTCGATCAGAAACTTCTGCGTCATAATATCCTGGGCGCTGAACAGCAGTATGCACTGGCTGGGCTCTCCGTCACGCCCGGCACGACCCGCTTCCTGCACGTAAGACTCCATATTTTTCGGCATATTGTAATGGATGACATACCGGACGTTGGATTTATCGATTCCCATGCCAAATGCGTTCGTTGCAACAATAACGCGAATATCGTCATACAGGAAGGCCTCTTGGCTCTCCGCTCGCTCCGCATCACTCATGCCGGCATGGTATCGACCCGCAAGGAGCCCCTTGGCTTGAAGGCGTTGGCATAAATCATCCACCTCTTTACGAGTGGCGGCATAGATGATGCCCGGCTGGTGGGTATGCGAGGCCGCATAGTCCAGCACGAACTCCCGCTTGTTCTCACCGCGAAGCACCGACATCTCCAGATTGTCGCGTCCAAGGCCCGTCACGAACACCTGCGGCTGCTCCAGCCGAAGCAGCCGCTGCATGTCCTCCATAACTTCAGGCGTGGCCGTGGCCGTAAAGGCCGCTACAATCGGACGGTTCGGAAGTCCTTTAACAAAAGGAGCCACCGAGAGATAGCTCGTCCGGAAATCATGCCCCCACTGGGATACGCAGTGAGCTTCATCGACAGCCACAATCGAAATATCGAGACCCGCCATCTCCTCCCGGAACCAATCCAGTTCAAGCCGTTCCGGGGCGACATATAACAGCTTCAGTTCTCCGCGCTTGGCCGCACGTATGCGCTCGTTCACTTCCTTGCCGCTGAGCGTGCTGTTGATATAGGCAGCGGCCACACCCGCTGTCGTAAGTGCATCTACCTGATCCTTCATTAAGGAGATCAAAGGCGATACAACCAACGTCAGACCCGGACATAGGAGGGCCGGGATCTGATAACAGATCGATTTGCCTCCACCCGTCGGCATAATCCCGAGCGTGTCCTGGCCCGCTAGAAGACTGGCGACGATTTTTTTCTGACCCTCCCGAAAATCAGGATAGCCGTAATATTTCTGCAGATAATCCCGTGCTGTATCCATATTCATCGATTCTCTATCATTTGTTTCCACATTCATGGATAAAAACTCCTTAATTCACCTTGGTTTTCCATTTCGAAAAGCCCTCATCCTTTAAGTTTAACGGCCTTTCCATGAATGGGCAACCAAATCGGGGAAGGAAATTGCATTGGGCGAGGAGAACTTCATAAATGTGGAAAAAGGGTTGCGATCATGCAGAGCCCAAAAAATGAAGTTGGTGATCCTAATGAATGACGCACATACCGAAGCCGTAAATCAAACTATTCAATATATGAAGAAGCATCTGGACGAGCCCATGACTACCGAGCAGCTCGCTGGTCTAGTGGGATATAGTCCCTTCCATTTCTCCAGAGTATTCAAACGAGTAACCGGCATATCGCTCCGGCAATACCTGTCCGCGCTCCGGGTTGAAGCCGGCAAAATCGAGCTCCTTCAAAGTCCTTCCCTGCTCGTGAAAATCGGAATGAGCATCGGTTTGGCAAGTCCCGGCACATTCAATACCCGCTTTAAGCAGTTTGTCGGCCTGTCTCCAAAAAAGTTCCGCACCACCACGGAGTCCCTGCATCGTTACGTGAATCAATATGAGCACAAGCCATTAACCTGGACAGAGGAAGAAAGGCATGCTCTGCCCCGGATTCATTGCCGGATCGAAGCTCCCGAGAGGTTTCGCGGCATGATTTACGTCGGTCTGTTCCCAAGACCCGTACCCGATCAGAAGCCCGTAACCGGTACGGCCGTCAACCTCAAGAACCGGACCTGCACGTTAACCGGCATCCCGGCCGGTACGTATTATGTGCTGGCAGCGGGCATCCCCTGGAGCCTCAATCCGCGGGATTATTTTCTGCTGAGCAAATCCTTGCGAGGCAAGATGGAGGAGCCTGTCCATATCGACGAAGGAACCGATCTCGCCGTGAAGATTACCTTGCGCGAGCCTCTGCCCTATGACCCGCCGATTGTTGTGAATCTGCCTCTGCTCTTGTTTGAGAAGGATCGGAATAACAGCGCAAAGTAGAAGAATTTTTGAATCGCCTATCCATTTATAATGGAGCTGCAAGAAGCGTTATCCCAAAAGCAATGAGCGCTATATGATGGAGGATTAAACATGACCATTATTCAAGAAACCGTGATTCAGGCCGATGTGCAGCTCCTCTGGCGAGCATGGACGGAGTCTGCGAGGATAACCGAGTGGTTTGCGCCGGCTGCGGAAATTGAACCGAAGACGGGCGGAAAGTTCGAGCTTTATTTTAACCCCGCCAATCGTGAATCGATGTGCACCGCAGGCTGTAACATTTTGCAGTATGATGAGCCGCGTACCCTCGTGTTTGAGTGGAAAGGACCTGATCCCTTTGCGGAAACGATGAATCAGGGGGAGTTGACCGCGGTCAAGGTGTCTTTTTGGCCTGAACAGGACGGCTGTACAAGAATCACCTTGGAGCATACGGGCGAAGGATACCGAAGCGTCGCTGCAAGCCCGGGAATGGCATGTGGATGCATGGAAAGGCATGCTGACCAGCTTAAAATCCAGCATTGAATCCGGTGAAGGCATTCTATGCTGCCAGTAAGACAAGCCATAAACTAGAGGAGAGTATGACCTATGCCAAATCTTTGTGTTTTATCAATCAATGTCAGCGATATGGCTCAAGCCACGCGATTTTATTGTGACATTCTGGGATTTGAAGTTTCCAAGGTTTATGATGATCAGATCATCAGTTTGAAACATGAGGGCATGTCCCTTGTTCTGCAAAAATGCGACCGTCCTACGAAAACCGATTACCCGCATGAAGCCCAGGTTATCATCGGACTCGAGACAGATGATGTAAGCGCAGCGATCGCGAACTACAAATCGCAGGGCGTGGAGGTCATCTTTGATACCCCGCAGCCGTGCCCTCCCGGTCTATACAGCGCGATTCGGGACCCTTTTGGCAATGTGATCGAACTGCTGGAGTTCACGGAGTAATCGTCCGTTTGGAAGAATCATGGTTTATCGGCAATACCAAGTGAAGTCCATTTAAACGCTCGAAGGATACGCTGCATGTAGCAGGTGTCCTTCTCATATGAAGGTCAGCCGGAGAACCTGGTTGGCCTTTTTGGAGTTTTTGAGCTGCCGAAACTTGTCTCTACCATTCCTGAACCGTCTGTTAATATTGAACCCGATGCGGGTAAGAACATATTAATGTTAACGCAGAAGACGACGCGTGGGCAGATTAGGAATCGTCGGTTTCGGAAATAATAGGAACTCGAACTGATATATTAATGACACAAGGGGAAATTCATATGGATATGACACCAGAACAACGCGTTACCCTGCATGGGTTCAACAACTTGACGAAATCGCTCAGCTTTAATATGTACGATGTCTGCTATACGAAGACCCGAGAAGAACGGGAAGCATACTTGGAATATATTGATGAACAATATAACGCAGATCGACTCACGAAAATATTGAGCCATGTGGCCGAAATCATCGGAGCGCATGTCCTGAACATTGCCAAGCAGGATTATATCCCGCAAGGCGCCAGCGTAACAGTGCTTGTATCCGAGGGCCCTGTCGTGGAGGTTCCGGAGGAATCCTATGACGAATCGCCGGGGCCGCTGCCGGATAACGTCATCCTGCAGCTCGACAAGAGCCACATTACCGTCCATACGTATCCGGAATTCCATCCCGATGAGGGAATCAGCACCTTCCGGGCCGATATCGACGTGTCGACCTGCGGGGAGATTTCACCGCTTAAAGCCCTAAATTACCTGATCCACTCTTTTGATACGGATATTATGACGATCGACTATAAAATTCGGGGCTTCACTAGGGACATTCACGGACACAAGCTGTTTATCGACCATGAGATCAGCTCCATTCAGAACTATATTCCGGACGAAGCGAAGGATCTGTTCGATATGATTGACGTCAACGTATACAAGGAAAACATTTTCCACACGAAGTGCAAGCTGAAGCAGTTTGACCTGGACAATTATCTGTTCGGTTACACGAAGGATAAGTTGTCCGATGCCGAGCAGCAGGAAATCACCGAGCGCATCAAACTGGAGATGGACGAAATTTATTACGGTAAAAACATGGACCGCAGTTACTGATAATGGGCTCCAGATGTGATATCACCAACATTTGCTTCTATACAGGAAACACGAATGAATCAAAACCAGGCTGGGCTCATAGGAGCCCGGCCTGGTTTGCAACTTCTATCGCTTCGTCCCGGTTGCGGACGCCCAGCTTGGCATACAAGGTTGAAGCATAATTCCGTACAGTCCCGTCTGAGAGATACAACTTCATCGCAATCGCTTTGTACCGCAATCCTTGGGAGAGATACTTCAGAACCTCAATCTCCCTTGGTGTCAGATCATAAGACTTCAGCAGTGGAGACGACCCTGGATCGACTTCCATGACAGATACAGTGCCATCCTCTTCCTTCATGAAAACACCCACTTCACCATCGAAAAGCTTAGCCGAGATCGCCGGATTCATTAAAGTTCCGCCACGATACACGATTCGTATGTTCTCGGCAAGCTCACGCGGCTTCATCGACTTCAGCAAATAACCGTCCGCTCCGCTTCGCATAACCTCCGCAGCTTTTCCCCTCTGCTCAAATGTGGTGAATATGATAACCTTCACTAACGGCCAACGTTGTTTGATCAACTTCGTCGCTGTAATGCCATCCATCACGGGCATCTCCAGATCCATGAGCACCAGCTGGGGGTTAAGCTTCTCACACAAGTCCAAGGCATGTTCCCCATGTTCAGCACATCCTACCACCTCAAGATCCTTCTCCGATTCCAGGATGATGCCAAGACTCTCCGTGATAAAAGGTTCATTATCCACCAATAAAAGCCGGATGACTTCATCTGCAGGCTCCGAAATTCTAGGCAAGCTGCAGGTCACAACGGTTCCTGCCTCAGGAGTCGAATATACCGATACTTGGCCTTGAAGGCGATAGGCCCTTTCCTTCATGGCGCTTAAACCGAAACCTTCCTGGATTTGCACGCTACCACTGCCGTTATCCAGAATTTCAAGCCGGGTCTGCTGCAATTCGAATTGAAGCACGGCGTCAACCCTCGTCGCATTACCGTGACGCACACTATTCGTTAAGGACTCCTGAAGACAACGGTAGAAGGTCATTTTGGCCTGCCGGGATACCGGGTACTCTTCACCAAGCACTCTAAGTCCTACCTTTACCCCTGTGTTTTGCTCGAAATCCTCCGCTACCTGTCTCAATGACTGCACCAAGGGAAGCTGCTCTTGCGGTGAATCCAGCTCATGCAAATACCCTCTGACCTCATCCAGGCTTCTCCGCGTCAGTTCCAGCAGATTGGACAGCTTGCGCTGAGCTGCTGCATCCGTTTCCGTAGAACGAAGCGTTTCCAAGCCCATGATGACCGCCGTATACGTATGGCCCATTGTATCATGCAGTTCCTTGGATACGCGTTCCCGTTCTTCCAACAGCGTGACTCGTTCGACCTGAGATAAATACTGCTCCAATATCGTATTATGTGTCCGAATCATTTCGTTCTGGCTGTAGTTGGCCATCAACAGATGAAAGGCAAACCCTAATGCAAACGCAAAAGCAACATGCTCTATCATCAGTATCAAATCCGTTGACGGGGCATACAGCTTGATCAGTATTGGAACCAAGATAGCCGCAAGGGGGCCTGTCCATCTGTACGTCGTTCCATAGCTGTTCGCAGCCATCAGAAAAGCCGGAATGATAAACGACAAGTAGGCCCCCGGGAATAAGGAAGTCAAATAAACAGCGATTCCGCCTGATAATAAAATCTCGGTGATCAAATATGCTTTATGATTCAGAAGCAGACACAGCCAGGGTATCGAGAAGGCTGCCAATTCCCACATGACGACGATCCATAACGCTGCGGTAAACTGGTTCCTGAACTCTATACATGTGATGATCAGGGAGATGCAGCCCATCATGCGAATAAAGAGCATCGCCCAGTCGTACCACTTCCATTGTCTCACGATATCAAACAAAAGCTTTCACTCCCTGCAGTTCCTTCACGGTTCCTCCCTAATATGACACGGCCCCAACAGTGTGTCTACCTCCAAACCGAAAACATCCACTGCGTGTACCGGCCTGTCCATCTCGCCGCTCCCTTAGCCGCCCATGACCCTGCATAAGCAAACAGAAGGCCGACTCCCATCATAAGCAGAGACTTGGGCAAGGTATCGATGCGAATAAGTCCTACGTTGATATCCGCAAAGGAACTGATACATGGGGCCAATATCCATAGAATGGGAACGATAAAGAAGATAACGGCACTGAACAAACTAGCGATGCCAACGATAAACTTCAGCATGAGTACCGATACGGCTTTCCAATTTCGGATGTCCGACAGCTCCACTTTAGCCTGACTCCAGTAGGAGCCGGATGATGTTCTCTTCATAACAGGTTCGATCGTTATGTCCGTATAAAACTTCGCCTGAATCCGATCGTAATTCATGAAGGTCCGTGACGTTCGCATTACAAAGGTAAGAACGGGTATCCCGATCAGGGTGAAACTCATGCTGAAGCCAAATACAAGGCCTACAAGATAGTAGCAAAAGTAAAACACTCCAGTTCCAAAAGTCAGCATCAAAAAACAAAAGTTTAGCAGGTACTCCCTCAGCCATTTCCTCATAGATTAGACTCCTTTCATGTCTTTATGACCTTGATATTTCTGTATCCTACTGCACTCGTTGTCATGTGCAACAGTGTCAAAATGTCATATGACACGCCTTCCCAAAGAAGTGACCGAATGTTACTGACCCATATGACACACCATCAGCCATACTGTGGGAGATCAAGCCATTCGCTCATTGCTCGGAGTTCCGGATGAAGCATGAGGACGAGGCTACCCAATCACATCTCTGAAGGAGTATGATATCGATGAAATGGAACAATCAAAAAGTAAAAACGGCATTTCTACTTGTATCTACGGGGGCTTTAACGGCTGCCACATTAATGGGAAATGGACCTCTCCTACCCAGAGTGGCGGCTTCCGACTCGACTAAACTTACGGCTATGGCCTCTTCAGCCGAATTATCCGCCTCCTTCCACAACGGACCTTCCGATACACAGGAATTGTTGAGATTCGCGGACCCGCTGTTTGCCGACAAGATGAAGAAGTTCAATGTCGTAGGGTCCAACTTTGTAGTCGTCAAAGATGGCAAGGTGCTTGTCAATAAGGGGTATGGTTATGCCAATAAAGAACAGCAAATTCCCGTTGACTCGCAAACCGTATTTCAAATTGCTTCCATTAGCAAGACATTCACGGCATTGGCCGCAATGCAGCTCGTGGATGAAGGCAAAATCAATCTAAAACATAATATCGAAGAGTACTTGGGAGGACTGAAAATTCCGAATCGAACAGGGAAGCCTCTAACCATGTTCGACTTACTAACCTACACCAGCGGCGTGGATATGCCTGACATTACAACCTATACATCGCCGGAATACGTGAAACAGGACATTCCAACCCGGGATTTTCTGGAGAAACATATGCCAACCGTGGTCAGACCGCCGGGGGAAGCCTACGTGTACGATAATTTTGGATTCTTGCTCGCCGGGTATGCAGTGGAGAATATGAGCGGCATGCGTTTTGACCAGTACATGAAAAAGAATATTTTTGAGCCTTTGGGGATGAAATCCACAAGCGTTCGATTCACACCTGACCTGCTTGCGCGAATGGCCTCCCACTACAGTCCAACCGGGGAGTTTCAACCACTGTCTGGTCACGCCCCCACCGATGGCCCGCAGGGGAGCATCTTATCGACGGGTGAGGACATGGCAAATTATTTGCTCATGCAGCTGCAGAATGGGAAATATGGCGATAATCAGCTGGTAAGTCCGCAAAGCTTGAAGCAGATGCATACCTATCAAACTTACGCAGAGCCTTCTGTCCCAATCGCCACCGTTGGCTTCGAAGGCTACTACAAAGAATTGATGAATGGACACCATGTGATACTAAAAGGCGGCAATATGCCGGGACACTCCTCCTTGATGGTATTGATTCCGGAGAAGAACACAGGCATTTATATGTCCTATAATAACGACACCAACATGAGCTTGGAAATATACGACGAGTTCATGGATCATTACTTTCCGGAAACTGCATCAAATCCGAAGCCTGTGTTTGTAGAATTAAGCAAAGAGGAAGCCAAATCCTATACCGGCCTTTATCAAAATACCCGGGCCTATAGTATTCGGACTCGGTTTGCGTATGAGAATGGACGCCTTACGATGGAAGATTCCACGACCGGAAAACATACCCTAAAGAAAATTAACGACTTGCTGTTCCAGGACGAGTTGGGGAACAAGGTCACCTTCAAAAAGGGAGCAAATGGACAGATTCAATATTTTTACTACACCAGCCAGATCGGTCTCGGTGTCGTAGGGGAATCACAGAAAATGGAGGTTACCTCTCCTTTTGCCGACGTGCCTGCAAGCAGTAAGTATAAAACTCACATCGATAACCTGCATACCTTGGGCTTGATCCAAGGAATAGGAGGAAACCGCTTTGATCCTCATGGAACCATAAGCCAGGGGCAGTTCGCTGACCTGCTGATCCGCTCCCATGGTTGGTACATGTTCCCTGACATGATCGATGCTAATCAACAGCAGATGATCAAAGGCATTCCCGGGTATAATCGTTCGAAACCTCTTACGAGGCAAGTCGCCGCTGTTATGATCCAAAATCTAAAACAACTGCAAGTGGATACCAAGGTTACCTTAACCGATTCAACAGATCCGTGGGCCATAGAAGCTATTCAAGCGCTTATCGGAAGTGGAATCATTGATCCGGACACCCGTATCCAAAAAGACGGCTCCGTCAATTTCCGCTCCAAGCAGCTGCTGCTTCGTCAAGAGGCCTGCGCGCTGCTGGACAAGGCTTTTAACTACTACACCCTTCCGCTAGCCTCGAAATAAATTAGGGATCATAAGTTCATGAATGATCAGCAGTACCGGGCGGAGGTTGCCAGACAAAATACAACGTATATGCAGCCCTTTTACATCGGCTTTTATTTCGCATCCGACACGGACTTCTCAGCGGTTCTCGTCCCCATCTACCAATCGCCCGGAATGCTGCTCCAGGGAACAAGCACTGAAGTTTCTATATCAATTCGTTTCTCAGCTAGGGGAGAACAAGAAACCGGAGGCGATATCAGATAGAGCCCGGATGAATTTGTCGTACTACGCCGAGATGCTCATCAACATGTGGAAGGAGCTTCATCGCCTGAGACAATCACTTGGCTAAAAAGCCACCTGCCAGATCCAGATTACTTCTGATCTGCAGGCGGCTTTTTCTTATAACGGTACTATTAAAATTGAACCGAAAATCCGTTGAACCGGTGAATGCCCGTTCCAAATCGGACAAGGTCTTTTTCCCGCAGCTCTTGCACGGCTTCTTTCACCACGGCAAGTAATGCCGGGTCCAATCCAAGGGTATTGTGAGAACCATAAATGCGCTTTACGCTACCGAGATTTGCGATCCGCTCCAGTGAGTTTACGAGATCCTCCGGACTTGTCGTTGGATAAAAAGCATATACCGGCGTTTCATCATACAACAAATCCCCTGTGAACAAATAACCTCGGTTTATATCAAATACCGCAATATGTCCGGGAGAATGGCCCGGTGTGTGGTAAATGACCAAGCTCCGCCCGCCCAGCTCGATGACGTCTGTATCCCGGAGAATACCGGCCGGCTGGCCCTGATAAGGGGTATAGGTTGCCGGATCGAAGGAAGACGGTACAGGTCTCGTGATATCGCGTGATATATCCTTGCGGATTTTTTCAATGGAAAGCTTCTTAATCCCGCTAACGAGCCAGTCCTCCTCTGCCTCATGTACATAAATCTCCCCGTACTGCCCATGACTGCCGATATGATCTGCGTGAACATGCGTGGTTAGCACCATAATAGGTAAATCCGTCAGCTGATCCGTCATCCGCCTCATGTTGTCGATGCCAAGTCCCGTATCGATCAATGCAGCTCGCTCGCTTCCTATCAACAGAAACGAATGCACCTTCTCCCAATGTCCGTATTCGCTGATCGCAAATGTGGTCTCATCCAGCTGCGATACGGTAAACCATACATCATCGATAACGACGTTGTATTGATTATTCTCCATATGTAATTACTCCCCCATCAAGGATTATCGAATGGTGATATCCTCCTGATCATCTTGAAATGCGATCAACGACATATAGTAATTCTTCTCTTCTGCAGACAAAAGCGCACTGCCTGTTTCGGCCATCTCCATCGTGAAGTGTTTATTCATGAGCTGCTTGAACTCGTCGACAAAGGCATGGAAGCTCTCCTTCGTTGCGTGAAAGCGGTAGGTTCCTGCAATGTTTTTTCGATGTTGTTCGCTCGCGCTGTCCAAGGTAAAAGAAGAAGCCGGTGCGCTCTCAATTTTCGTTCGAGTAACATCGAGTGTCTCCATAAATACCTGTCTGGACGTTTCTACCAAATCCAGGCTTGGCAGCAAATGATCTTCCGGTATGAAACGACTTGCGACGGCGCGATAGTATTTTTGCACGATACCGTTCTTCTCTTCCTTCCGGACCACATGAATGATGCCGTGCTTCTCCAGCTCTTTCAGATGAAAGTAAATATTGTTCCGCGTAATGTCCAGTAACTCGGCTAGCTGCTGTCCAGTGTAGGCATCCTTCACGAGATTCATCAGTATTTTGGTACGCAGGGGATCGGCAATCGCTTTGAGCTGCTCATGGGATTTAATTCTATAGACACCTGTCATTTTTATTTTAACACCTCCATATATTTTACCGGTAAAATTATTTTTACTGTTGTGTCAGATTTCATCCTATCATGACTTCTATCCGTGGGTCAATCATGCTGCTCCTACGATTTTACGGTTATACCCAAACTGGAAACCAAGTACGAGTCAACGATGATACGATTAGGCAATACTATTATAAAATGAATGAAATCACCCTGAGAGGTCCCGGCTTATAGCACAAACAAGCATGTTCCCCTTAAACAGCTGAATTATGATATATTATCCACAATCGTACTACGACATTATGATGTTCAAAGGATGTGCCTCATGTTTGACCCGACGATATTCGAAAATTTAAAGGTTGGCATCGAGAATGCGGTCTATGATCTCGACAACCTCGATGAAATCATTCGCGTTACCGATCGGAAGGATCTCCTGGATATGGCGACGCTGTCCAGAAGTTTTAGCCTCCGGTTCGAGCTGGCTACGCCATCCACAACTTCGGCCGAAATTTGCCTGGAGACCGGGCTTCGGGATTTGGCGGACGAGATCTTGGAAATTCCGGAAGGTCAGCCAGCCTGCGAGCTAAAGCTCCGCTTTCATATAAACATCGCTGATGCTTCCATAGCGTGTCCGGCTATCGCCCAGATCATGAAGGAGATATGGAATCCGGAGCTTCCCCCGCTGCAAACGATCCGGTATACCTACAGCGATGATCCGGTACCGCTTCACAACACGATCGAGCTGCGCTTTCCCCGCAGGATCAACGAAGAACAGATGGGAGATATCCCGAATATCTTGGAGTTCATGCTTCGTACGTTGGGGGAATTAGACCGGATGTAACTTCCCAGATAAAGTTAACGGTGATATCCATAGAAGAAGCCTGCCCGCTATCATAGCGGACAAGCTTCTTCGACTTATATTAAGCAACAACCAACCGGATCCAGATGTCCGAAGGATCTTGAACGGCCCAGACGCCATCGCGCTGCTCCAGGTGCAGCCCCGCCTCACGGATACGACCGGTTACCGCCTCAAGCTCTTCTTGACTCGGAAGCTCAATCGTATAATCTTCCATACCCGCAGCGTTCCGTGGAGTGTTCGGCACACCGAGTCCTGCCCAAACATTGAGCCCGATATGATGATGGTATCCTCCTGCGGATATAAACAACGCAGCTCCGCCATAATGGGCTGTCAGCTCAAAACCCAGAACATCGCAATAAAATACGCGGGCATCGTGCAGGTTGGACACATGGAAATGCACATGCCCGATAACCGTCTCTTCAGGAAGTCCGTACCATTCCTTGTCCTTGGAGAGAGCCAGCAGTCCCTCTACATCAACAGGATCTGTGGTCATCACATATTCCCCTTTGGCATCACGCTTCCAGGTATCCCTTGGTCGGTCGGCATAAATCTCAATGCCGTTTCCGTCCGGATCATTAATGTACAATGCTTCGCTGACCAGATGATCGCCTTGACCGACAGGAATATTATGCTTGACCAGGTTGGCAAGCGCAAGCCCGAGCGATTCCCGATTTGGAACCAGGATCGCAAAATGGTACAGACCTGCCGTCCGGGTCTGCGATCTTACAAGATCTTGAATCTCCTCTATAATCAGCAGCGGCTGCTTGCCGTCTGCCGTCAATTCGGCAACCCGGCCATGCTGGCGAAGCATTTTCAAACCGACGACTTCTGTATAAAAGCGTACAGATTGTGCCAGATTACTGATCCGCAGAGAGACCGGCCCGAGCTTTGTGGATGGATGTATAATGGCAGTCATATTCTCACTCCTTAGAATGTTGTTGTTTGTTTTTTTCATAAAATATATTCAGGTCTACGACAGGCTCAACTTGTAATCAAATCAGTTACATCTTACTTGTAATCATTATAGTTACAGGACATCCTTATTGTCAAATCCAGTAATTTACAAATAGATCGAAAAGCCGCCAACGGTTAACCAAAAGAAAACGCCCTCCTGCATAGGATCGGGCGTGTGATTTCCGATTATTCACTTGATGTTCCATTCGCAGAGGCATAAATTTTCCGGACGATTTCTTCCAGACTCACCTCATGCAGTGTGTTCTCCATGGCCTTCTGGGCGGTTGAAAAAACCGGGATGATCGCCGTTTGAATATGTTTGCCAACAGGACATTTTGTGTCCGAATTCTCGTGAATGCCAAACAGGGAATCCTCCTGCACGACATGAACGGCATGATAAATGTCCAGCAGCGTAATCTCGGACGGATGCTTTGCCAGCTTCGCTCCCGCTACGCCAGGCTTAACCTCGACCAGACCCGCTTTGCTCAGCATGCCTACAATACGCCGGATAACCACCGGATTCGTGTTCACACTCTCCGCGATATAATCTGAGGTGCTGACGCCAGCTTTATTCATCTCCAACACGGAAAGAATATGAATGGCCACTGCAAATCGGCTGCTTATGTTCATGTGACCCCTCCTGACGGACCAAATCTTCAGATGACTATCATGTAACCATCATAGTTACATTAACCCCTAAAGTCAACGGTGAAGCCGCCGTCCCATAAGCCAAAATCAGGTGTTACATGTACAAATTTCTAAATAATTATGGAATTTAATGTAATTTTATGTTGATTTTCCTGAGTTTTTCACTATAATGATCACAACATGCATTGGTAAATTCATCCTATTTAAACATATTCCAGCATCCCTACATGATCCTATAACATTCAAGGAGGAAATCCATGGATCCAAGTCAAAACCGAAACGAAACGTATTCTATCAGACGTCCTCGAAAACCTAAACGCCATATCAAACTCAAAAAATGGATAGGAATATCCTTATCTATACTCATTCTCTTAGGCGGACTAGGCTATATTTTCAGAAAAGAATTGTCCTGGATGGTTTTTCACACCTTTTTCGCGAAAGATATCAAAGATACACTAGACCGCTCCTACAAACCCGTGGGTCCTGATTCGCCCAAGCCTGTTGTGGAGGCAACGAAGCCATTCTCGGTTTTGCTTCTGGGCGTTGATCAACGTGAGGACGAGCCTGCCCGTTCCGACACGATCATCTACTCTGTCATCCGACCTGACCTTAATAAAATATTGCTCGTCTCCATTCCCAGGGATACATACACCGAAGTCATCGGCAGGGGAGTCACCTCCAGAATCAACTCAGCTTACGCCCACGGCGGCGCGAGAATGGCCATTGATACGGTTGAGCATCTGTTTCAGCACCCTGTCGATTATTATGCAGCCATCAATTTCTACGGATTAACGGATATCGTCAATGCATTGAATGGGATTAAACTCCCCATCGATAAAGTTATCGAGAACAAAAGCGCCAATCATATCAAACTGCGGATCGAGCCCAACAAGCCGATTTACGATGGAACAGAGGCATTAAATTATGTCAGGTACCGGGAAGATTCGGATTTCAACCGCACCATGCGCCAGCGCATATTCCTCAGTTCCTTAATGGATCGGGTATTTGAACTGAAAAATATAACCAAAATCCCGGAGTTGATTCGTATTGGAGGCAGCAATCTTACGATGGACCTAAACTCCGATTTCATTCTCAATCTGGGCGAAAACCTATTTTTTAACGACTCCCCGCCTACGTTTGAGAATTACATGCTGAAGGGAAAAGATTTAGTGATCCGCGGCGATTACTTTTATGATCCGGACGATTCGGACATCCGGTATATTCAGGAACTGCTTGCCAACTGGTCTGATGAAGAGACCAAGCTGGAAGATTTGATGATCCCAGGTGCAAAGTAAAGCTGATCGTTCGGGGTTAGGCGAATCGCCTGTCTAAGGTAGAGCTTGTTATGAAAAAAAAGCTGATCCATGCTAAAAAGCCTCTCTTTCGCGTACCGCGAAAGAAAGGCTTTTTAACGAATACCATCTGCTCCATCTAGAACATCGGAAATACGTATTTGATAAGAAAATACAAAAATCCAAAGAAGATAATCAGATAAGCCACATACTTAATCAACGTAGATGCTACCCTGCTGGAGTCATTGCGTTCCTCGATATTTCGGGTCTCGATCTCCACGTCCCGATCACGCTGCCTGCTCATAGTCTCCACCTCCATCCGATTCTTTAGTTGCAGATGATGGTTATCTCTTGACGCTTACTACTCTTTACACACACGTCTTGAGATTGAACCAATCTTCAGGTCAGGAGTTGGCAAGCTTAGAGAAAGCCGATCATGGCAGGCAGAACGATAAAGGAAGCCAGCGTGGTCCACAGAATGCACCTGGATACCAGCTTGGGTGCGGCATCGTATTGTTCAGCAAGGATTACCGCATTCACGGCTGCAGGCATCGCCGACAATATCAGAATAACCGCAAACAAGGTTCCCTCAATGGATAAAATCGCGAGCAAGCCCCAAGCCACCAATGGGCCCACCAGCATTCGCATCGCCATGCCCGACCAGAATCCACGCTTTGAGACGGCCGAAGCTCCGCCCTCCCGAACCCCAACCATCTGGGCGCCCAGTATGACCAGAGCCAGAGGCGCATAAGCCGCGGACAGCATGGAGACGCCGGTATTCAACCCGTCTGGAAGCTGAAAGTCCGTCAACCGGAAGAGGACGGCGAGTGCCGCCGCATAGACCGAGGGGAGCGTAAACACCGATTTGATCGCCTTCACAGCCGAAAAATGAGATCTCGCTGCCAGGTACACCCCTAATGTATTCATAATGATAATCTGCACGATGACATACACCGATGCTTTATCCAGCCCTGCTTGCCCGAATGCAAGCAGGACGAGAGGAAGCCCGTAATTCACGCTGTTGGTAAAAATCGTGGTCAAGGCGAGGCCCGATTTCTCTGTCTGGGACAAGCCCAGCATTTTACCGGCAAAGGCACTCAGCGCCCAAAGGGCGATCACATTCAACAGGCAAAACGCAACCGTTACCGTGACCTCATTCGAGGTAATCGATGCCTTCTCCAGCGTCTCGAAGATCAGAGCCGGGCTCAGCACATATAAAGAAAGGGCCGAAAGCCCTTTGGTTTCAATGCCCTTGAACCGCTTGAGCAGGCCTCCGCCGATGACGGGCAGCGATATTGGTAGGAAAACGCTATAAATCGTAGCTAAGAAAGAAGAGATCATGAGGTCCACCTTTATGCAAAGTAAAATATCATTATCTCTACATCCTAACCCATACCTCAAGCATTTGTCCAAGATTTAAAGACTATAGGTCTAATAGGCACAGGCTTTCATTATGCCATCTTTCTGATGACAAACGACACGGTAGTTCCTCTGCCCCTTGTGCTGTCAATCATGAGCCCTTGCCCATAGACTTGCTTCAAACGCCGATCCGTGTTCATCAGGCCGACTCCCTTGCCGGTACGCTGTCCGCTTCCCAGCATCAAGCGGAGCTTCTCGGGATCCATCCCGGCACCATCATCCGCGATAATGACCTTGGCGGATTCAGCTTCACTTACGATGCGAATCGTTACGGTCCCTCCCTGGGTTCGTGCCAATACTCCATGAACGACCGCATTCTCCACAATCGTCTGCATGGTCAAAGGGGGAAGCTTCCACTGCTGAACAGCAACTTCCTCGGAAATATGCCAACGGACACGCAGCCGTTCCCCAAACCGCTCCCCTTCGATATACAGGTATGAGCGAACCAAGCCCAGCTCCTGCTCCAGCGGGATAAAACGTTCCAAGTTGCTGATATCATAGCTGGCTCTCAGATAGTGGCTGAATTCTCCGATCAGCGCAACCATTCGGGAAGGGTCAATCTCACTAAGTGAAGCGATCGAATTTAAGGTATTGTGCAAAAAATGCGGCTGAATTTGAGCCTGGAGCCAAGCTGCCTCCATATGCAGCCGTTCCTTGATGGAGCGCTTCAGCTCCAGCAGTGCGCGTACCCTTGTTTTTAATTCAAGATGGTCCACCGGTTTAATCAAATAATCGTTAGCTCCGGAAATGAAGCCCATATGAATATCCTCAGGCCGGTTTCTTGCGGTCAGCAGAAGAATCGGAAGCTCCGATATCATATACCTCTGCCGAATCGTCCTGGACAATTCATATCCTGACATCTGGGGCATCATCACATCAGATATGATAAGATCCCATTCTCCCCGCTCCAATAATTGAAGGGCTTCCTCAGCCCGGGTAACAGTCACGATCTGATACCCTTCGTCTTCAAGCAAATGATGGATAACTTTTAGGTTAACCGGATCGTCATCTACGATGAGCAGCCTGCCATCGTTTTGACGAGAACGCTTCTTAGCCTCGGATTCGGCATCATCCTGTTCGTGTTTATCTGACATGTAAGACAGCCTCTCCTTCTCTTTCTCTGAATTTGAAGCCGAGGAGTCGGCCATAAACTCCTGTTTATCCGACTTCTCCTGCCTCATCATATCGTCAATTTTCAGCGTGAACGTAAAGGAACTACCATGCCCCGGAGCGGATGACACGGAGAGTTCCCCGCCATGCAGCTCAACCAGCTGCTTGCAGATGCTGAGGCCAAGCCCCAACCCGCCTCTCGCTGCGGCAAAGCTGGAGTCTCCCTGCTCGTAGGGAAGGAATATCCGTCTTAATGTCTCTTCGTCCATGCCTATCCCCGTATCAAGAACATGGACGCAAGCCCTTCCATCAACAACGTCGGCAGCCACCACGATCCGGCCTGACTCCGTATATTTGATTGCATTATGAATCAGATTAAATACAATCTGAACCAAGCGGCCTTCATCTGCCCATACCTTGGGAAAGTCATCCTCGATCTCGCATACAAGCTCGATTCGCTTGCCCTCCGCCATCGGACGGAGCATATCCAGCACGCCTTGAGCAGTCGAACCGAGATGGACGCTCTGCACATTCAGCCGGATCCGCTTCTCCTTCAATAAGGAAACATCCAGCAAGTCATCCAACAATAGCGACATCCGCCTACCAATGCCGGTAATCAACTCCAGGTGGCCACGATCCTCTTGCTGAAGCAAACTCCCCTTTCGTTCCAGCAGCGTTTGCGCCATGTTAATCATCCCGTGCAGCGGATTTCGCAGCTCATGGGACGTATTTGCCAGAAATTCATCCTTCATCTTGTCCGCCTGCTTCAGCTGCTCTGCCTGTTCCCTCAGCACGACAGCGTTTCGGGTAAACCGGATAAACCAGAAGGAAGCAAATCCGAGAAACGCAACGATCAGATCAATCGGGTAATACGGCAGTTCCTTAAAATACCGGAACCTTAAAATTCCGCTTAAGATAATGTTGCAGGAAACGGCAACCGCCGACAGCAAGATAAATATGGCCGCTTCCGTCCGTTCGCTGACCGCCTTCCTGGCAATCGAAGGCAGGAACAGCACCGAACTTATTAATACGAATGATAAATAAGTAGAGAGATGTACCGTCAGATGAAACGGAAGCAGCAAATAGGCGACGGCATACGAAACCACAAGGATCGTATAGGCCCGGTAAAACCCTTCTTTGATTCTCGGCCGGAGCAAATGCTTGGTACACAGAATCAAACATAATGATAAAGCCACATAAGCAACAACCTTAATCTTTACTGACCATTCGAAACTAATAGCAGGCTGCCAAACGAGCAGGAGTTTATCGTCGTCAACCAGCGTGGCCAGCAGCGTAAACAGGATAAGAGCCGCAAAATAAAAGAGGCCTTTGCTCCGATAGCCGATTAGATACAAGATTAAGACATACATGACATGAAGAAATAGCACAATGCAGACCAGCAGCTGCATATTCTCCGAGAACGCTTTCCCCTTCATCACCGCTTCTGCTGTCCCGAATTTGATCGGCAGCTTGATCCCGCCTGAATCAGCATATTGATAATTGCTCACTTCCAGGATGATATTCAGCTCATTCCCGGCAGCCGGAGGGATGAATTCGACATGGGGTACGTTTCTTGCCACATGGGTCTCCGGCGTATCGGAGGGATGTCCGGATTCGTACAATAACTCACCATTGACGTACAAACGATAGGCTGTACGAATATCGGTGATCCAGAGGCCGTAAGTTACGTTAAGCTCCGGTACGAGCAGCTTGAGACGATAAGTTCCGAAGCCCATTTGGTTCCCGTTCTCGTTTACGCCTTCCCATGGACCGGGAACCTGCATCCAGCGCGGATCGGCGGCAGGCTGCCGCTCTCCTTGAGACCATCTATCCGGGCCCATCCATTGATTCGGATAAAAGGCCCATTCTCCGTTCAGCGCAACCGTATTGCGGTCATCCGCCTGCCAATCCCGAAGATCCAGCACGCCTTGCTGAAACGGAACTTCCTCAGGGATCATGATGATTTTAAAATACGCCAGCCGCACGGAAAGTAAGATGACAATAAACAGAAAAGTAATCCCCAGCAGCCTTCTGCCGGAGATCCGTTTCAATTTCGAGTTGGAATAAGTCGACAATAATAACAGTCCCTTATAACATATTGTAAAAAATCAACAACACTGCACAACTGTCCATTATTTTACATCGTTACGGAGCCGTTGTCTGTTCCTTTTCCATAAAGTCCAATAAATTAACAGGTCTGGTCAGGCCGCTATACAAACGATAATGTCTTGCCTGGGCGCTGCAGCGGCTGGTACGGACATAATTCCGCAGCGGATACATGCTTCACCGTATAATAAGAGTAGAATCTTTTTCTCCCGGATGCCTCATAGATCCACGAAAAAAAGTCAAAAATCGAATCATCCACCCATTTTCCGTTGTACTCGATCAACGACCGCAAATAAGGGATTTGGAGTTTCACTCCCCCGTCCCACATAAAAATAAATGTGTTAACCTCGGCATTTTTTTGCAACAAAAAATGAACGGTACGCTCATCCAGCAAGTACTTTTCCTGACCACACAGAAATACCGGACCCTCATCAGTAGCAACGATGCCAATCCGCTTGCTGTTGAAGTGAACATAGAAGCCTCTGCAATGCTGGAGGTCCTTCTCCGCATCAAGCTCGATCTCCCGAAACGTTCCAAGCTCCAATCCCATGGCCTTATGCAGCGAAGATTCCTTAAATTTCCGAATGAATTTCATAACCGAATCATGTACCTCCCGATTGTTGTGGTTCACTCCACAGTATAGGAGGCCGTCCTCTACAATTTCTGAACAACACGGGAGAACCATAAAATCGGGCAACAAAAAAATCACCGGTCGAACAACCGGTGATTTCATATCGTATGAGTACTTGGCTTTTTCATCTATTTCATACTGGTGACTTCGATTCCATTGCCCCATTCGTCGTACCATTTCACAATGTAAGGACTTGGCTCCTCGCCCATCTCATCTTCTAACACCTGACACAGAAGACTGAATTGACGGTGCACCTGGGCCGGATTATCCTGCAAAGCATATATTTTCATCAATGAAAAATAAGCCTTTTCCTCCAGGTGATGCTGCCTCTGGATCGAGAAGTAGCATAATATGGCTTCATCAATGCGTTCCTGATCGACATACCATTCCGCCATGGATAAAGAAACGCTAAGCCACAACTCCTTCAGCCTTTGACGCTCTCCTTCTCCCCACCAGTAGTCATATTCCTGCAGGTAGTCCCCCGTATACAACTTCATCATTTCAATATGTCGCTCAATCAATTCAGCTGACACAGAGGGGTTTAACTTGAACCAATTCTCCCACTCCTCTATGTCCAGCTGCACGCCTTCCATATTCAGCACGTAGCCTTCTGTCGTGTTGGTGATTTGGAAGCGGGTATCATAAGGCTCCAATGTTTTTCGGATATGATAAATAGCCGTGTACAGCTGGGGATAGGCTTTATCCATGTCAAAATCCGGCCATAACATATCGATCAATGCCGACTTTCGTACAAGCTGTCCTCTATGCTGGAGCAGATAAATGAATATCTCCTGAGCCCGGGTTGTCCGCCAATGAAGTAGCGCGAATTGCCCCTGTTCATTCGGCTGCTCGATCATAACCTGGCGGAACATCGTCATCCGAATGTTTCGATTGGACTCCATGACCTCTTCCGGTCTGGACGCAATGCGGCTTCGCAAACGCTCCATCGTTTTGGCGACTCGATCAAGCTGGACAGGTTTAACAATATAGTCTACGGCATTCAATTCAAAGGCAGTGACTGCATATTCGTGATACCCCGTCACAAATACAATACAGAGATGAGGCTTCTGCTCAAGCAGTTGCTCTGCCAGCTCAATGCCGTTCAATTCCGGCAAGCTGATATCCAAAAACACGATATCAACATCCCTCGTAAGAATTTCGTCTCGTCCTTCAAAGGGATTCGTATATGTACCGATTACATCTATAGACATGGTATCCAGTTTTAACAGCTGACGTTCTAAATACTTCAAAGCCAACGGTTCGTCATCTACGAGAATTACCTTCATTCATATTACTCCTTGGATTGGAAAAATACGGTCACACTTAACTATATTGATTCCTTCGCATTGTTGCAACAAGCGAAAGCATGTTTTACAAAATTCTCAACTTTCGCAGCTTAACAAGCTTCACCGGTAAACCACAAGCTGTATGTACGATACTGATTGTAACTGTACTCTATTTAACGCTTCGCTTTGGGTTGTCTTATAAGCAAAGTTGCTTAATTCTTCGTATTTAACGTAACCAACCAATTTCTATCCATTTAACTCTCCTTGTACTTGTCCATCCATATCTCTTTTTGTCAGCATTTCCTTTTCTAACGCTCACTTGCCAATGAAAGGCTGTCCATATGACAACACCGTCGCCGAAGCTACCTATAAAATTATGAAAATAGAATTCGTGAACCAAATGAATTCTAATGCTTCGAAAGTTAGAACTGGAATTATCCGATTACGTTTTTCGACAGATCGCAAACCAAAAACATTTCTGTCGAGGACGTATGCTTCCTGCAAATAATCCCCTTATCTACAAGTCCATTTAACATTTTGCTAACCGTTTTTTCGGATACCCCTGTATATAGACTTAGCGTTTTGAGAGAGCCGCGACTAAATCCAATGTCATCAAGCCAAGACATCAACTCCCACAATACCGCCTTCTCATTAACTGACAGGAAGAAGCATCTTCTTAGCACTTGGGGAACGGGCAAGAAATGGGTATTATTACCTTGACGGCATGTTACGTAACTGCCTTTCTCCTGTTCCACGTCCAATTCTGCGAATGCGCCCTCGTCGTCAATGTAGTGAAACTGGTTTTTCATGTCATTCAACCATTGATATACTGCCATGTTCATCATCCTTTTCTATGTTGTCAGAAGCGATGTTCCTTCAATTTCTCTATACGATTAAGGTGATGTGACAGTTAAGACCCCAGTAAAAGAAAATCCCCCGCAAACGGCGGGGGGATAGGTTAGCCAAACAACGACAAGTATTTACGGTAGTAATCTATATGATCGTCGGATAACCGCCAATCATACTGATTAAAGAACTGAGCAACTTTTGCTAAGACTTGATTCCGATGAACAACATCATTGTGTTTAGACTTAGTAAGGTAATGCGCAAGGCTTAGCTCGACTTGCTCCTGTGACATCGGGTCTTTGACATACTTGACGAAGATGCCGACAAGCTCGTCCATATCATCGGAACAATGTCCTAGCACATTCTCCCGCCGCATCAGGGCTAAGGCTGTATCTAACGGTAGTCGTTTCATGGATTCGCCCTCCCTTCTGCGGCGGCGGGGGCGCTTAGCTCTTGCTCGACTCTCCACTTCCTCCATAAGAGATACTGCCGCTGTGCTTCCTGTTCATCATAGCCATTCTGCACCATGACATTCAGGATGGCGCGTGGGATGGAATCGGTGTAGCCGTACAAGCAACTACGAAACCTTTTCCATCAGATGTCATACAGGACAACAAACGCTCGATGTGTCAGCCCTAGCTTCTGAATGCATTCTTTAACTGGATGATTCACAAATGAGTTCTCCCTTCAAGTTGTCTTCTCTTATAGGTTAGACACTCTACAGGCAGGAATCACACCAGACATACAGAAGCAAATCTTGAATTTGTCACATTAGAACAATCTATGAATACCAAGAGAGCTTTGACAATAACGCTAAAACATTATTCGAGGCAGTATTTTTACTTTCTAGTGCTTACTCTTTAAATCCTTAATTCGAAAGGATAAGTCTAACTTTTCAAATTCTGATAATTGTTGTCCTACATCACCTATTTCAAACTGCTCCAGTTCGCTTCTTAATTTCACTAGCTCTTCTTCGTCAACCTTGACATTGTATCTGATGAGTAGTTCCAAAAGTGTTGTTTTTACAACAATATTTTCACTAAGAGTATTCGTACATTCACGCTCAAAACGTTCCAACACTTTCTCTATAATTTTACTTTTGTCTTTTAATTCATTATAAATGAGCCCCAAATAATTATTAACTTCTTTCCCCATTTCATGGTATTTCCATCTTGAGTATGGGCTATAATCTACTGGAATATTATCAATTTCATCCAGTACCATATCTCTACGCTCTAATATGTCCTTATACTCATCTGAGGTTGTTTCAATTTGAAGCTTATTTAAATCTAAAGAATTTAATGCCCCAACTATTCTTTCCTTTGCTTTAATAAATATCTTTGAATGCGCTAGGTAAATTTTACCCTCTGCAATATATACAACGGCCTTCTCCATTTCTCCTCTACTTTGCACACCATAATATGCATCAGCTGTACACGCAATGGCTTCAGCATCGCTCATTTTCTCACTTTTAAAATCAAAGTATCTTTCATAATATGCACCAAATAACGCTTCATAATTTCGTCTCATATATTTGTCTCCTTTAATATGATCTATGAACCAACCAATTTATCACCGTTATGAATAACCTCAATATCAATCCTTATTAAACTGCTTAATAAGCCTACTGCAACTTGCGCATGTATCTATTTCAGTGAATAATTTTATTTTTCCACGGGCTTTTGAGGGATCATTTAATTTATCCAATCTGGCAGCTAAATCATTTAGAATCTTGTACTCCGTATCATTATCTCTTTTTCTTATATTTCCGCCTCTATCTGGTGCAAGTGTAGCCTCATACTTTGGTTTTGTTGGCTTTGGATCGGCTACACTTAGTTAGACAATAAAGATAAGGGCTTGTAGAATAAGCAGATAAGATTAAAGGAGCGGATCTACAGTGCCAAGAGAACGACGGACATTTACATCAGAATTCAAGAAAAAAATGGTAAAACTCTATGAGAATTGGAAGTCCAGAGGTGCAATTGTGGAGGAATATGGCCTCACTGCGGCAATGGGTGGGGCCGCCACTTGTATGTTTGTATTGTTTATCATATAGCGGCGGATAGAAAAGAAGCCACAACACGGGCGGCTAGCTCGTAATTGTGGCATTATTTGTTTTACTACACAATGATTATTCCATGTTATTGACAGACCTCTTTCGACAGATATCAGTGCTCTATTTACAAGGTTTCATAATCCAGTTTCATAGTCTTCAATCAAATGTGACCAATACCCTTCAACATCCTTCATTGCTTCGGGATCGAGTTGTTCGTATAACTTACGTAGTTCTCGTGCATATTTTTGTGAACTATATTCACCTTCTTGTCTCATTTTCATTGCCAATTCATTTCTAATTAAATGGAACAAGAAAAATGTTTTTAGGTTTTTATTAAGCAAATAAATTTGGGGTCTATGAAAGGATGAAGTAGTGAAAAGCTCGTCGCTACCTTCTTTTAAATACAGTCCATCTGGGTTGTGCATACCGAAACACGCATAATGACCAATATTAATAAATTGTATATCTTCGATAAATGTTTTTTTAAAAGTATCAGTCCCATAGAATACAAAATCATTAAATTCCTCTGGTACTCCAATGCCAACCATAAATTGAGCATTATCATGACTTATGCCGAGACTTAATAATTCATCGTAATCGTAGTCACGTACTTCAGAGTCATAATATTCGCAGATTTCACGAATATCAAAATCCATACTATCTCTCCTCTAATTTTCTTAGCTCTTGAGCTAAAGCAGCATTCCCTCTATCTCTAGAAGCTTTGTCCCCGTACTCAACACTATAATATACTTGTTGTTAGCTGCTGTATTGGCCCTTTTAAGCAGCATTTTTCCGAGTATCGTTAGATCCACCGCTCCTAGAATCATCCCTGTCACATCCAGCATTTCGTAATTAATCCCTAAGAGATGACAAAAAGACCACAATACGGGCTATCTCGTATTGTGGCTTGACTAATTTATTTTACGTTCTCAATGAGCACCTTTTATGTTTATTCAACATTTTCTAGCTCATATAGCTTTAAAATTTCATTTTCCTTTAACTTAATCACAATTTTACTCCCATTTTCTAGTATTTTTATTTTCCTTCGGATAGTAAGTTCACCTGTTCTCTTCATTTCACTTCTAAGTTCTTCTTCCTCAAAATCATTAAAAGAATAGTATAATTCCTCATCTTTTTCCCAGTCTATATGGTGATTGTCTAGCATATCTTTGTTTCTTAATACATACGTGTATACTTTTCCATCGTCACCCCAATAGTAAAATCGTTTACATTCCTCACAGTACCAAATTGCAATTTGAGTTAGGTCAGTAAATTCTCCTTCGAAATTTTTAATAAGTTGATTTTTTTCAGTTCCTTTATAAGTCCAATAAATAACATTATTAGGTACTTTTGTGTCCGACAGAGTTACTCCGCACTTGCATGTCTTTCTCATGATATCCTCCTACTTAATGACATCCCCATCTGATGTCCATATTTCAATAGTTTTGTTTGGATATTTCTCCTTAATTTTATTTGCAATATTACTCGCTTGCTCAAGTGTAATACTCTGGCCATTTGAAGAAACATCCAACACTAAAGAGTCTGCGTTTTTACCTGCAGGTAACGGCGTAAAACTCTCTCTAGCGTATTTAAATGCCTTACTTTCAATACCTTCAAGTGTGTCAGTAAGTAAACCTTTGAATTCAACTTTAACTCCATCAACTACAAAATCAGCTACCTTTTCCTTAGCATTTTCAGGAATTCTATAGACTTTATTTCCGTTCCCCATGTATTTATCGATCGCCAACCATTCTTCTCGAGTTAATCCATCTAATTCCCCTGATACTTTACCCGTCCACTTAGAAATATCAACTCTGCCATCATTAATAGCTGAAATTACTGCATTTCGCTGATCAGCATTAAGATATTTAAATTCATCCAAATTCAAAATTTTCTTTTGAATAAATGCCGAAGAGTTCATTCCATTCTGAATTACTTTAATGATATTCTCTTCTGTTACACCTACAGCTTGCAATTTTTTAGCACGAACCATATTTTGTGGAGTATTAAGTCCTAAATTCTCCAGTGTATTGAAAAGATTATCTGTTTCCCCAAACGATCCACTTGAGCTTGTTTTCTTTTTCTTTAAAGCTTCATATAATTCCTTCTCTTTCTTGAAATATAAATCTCTCTTATCTTTAGAAGCTTTCCTAATAGCTTTGCTCTCTTCAACGGCTTGCCGAACTCGCATTGCCATTTCTTTCTGTCTTCTATCTTGCCCACGTTTAAAGCGAGTCTTAGGTGTAGAAATCTGGTCAATCCCTTTCATATACTTGTTGTTAGCTGCTCCGTTGGCCCCTTTAAGCAACGTTTTCCCAAGTATCGCTAGATCCACCGCTCCTAGCATTAACCCGGTCACATCCAGCATTTCCTGATTAATCCCTAGGAGGCTTGTGTCGGATACTACCCCATCATTTAAATCCCGCAGCTTCATGGTACTTACACCGATCTGTGCGACACCCCAAACTCCGTTGGCTATAGCTAATAAATATAACGAGCCACCTGCGGTGAAAAAGGCACCTACCACAGCTACGGCTCCAAACAATAAGTTGAGTTCTGTCATCAATTTTTGCTGTTTAACCACGAGCTCCTCAAAGGTGAAACGTGAGAAATAGATATCCTCGTCCGGGATTTTGCTAAGATAATCCGGTACCTGCGGAATCAACTCATTTAATTGATGTTCCTCTCTTCGCTCCTCCCAACGATCCCCCCATTTTTCTATCGAGCCAGATAATGCTTTGGTTACATTCACAAGCCCCTGTAAAGCCTCATTATGATTAGCCTGTTTCTCGATATGAGCCTTCAGTTCCTTTATCGGTAGTTGATCCTTCACAGCTTTCCATGGGGAGGTTGACTGTTTAGGTGGCGCCTTCTTGCCACTTCGTATATCTACATAGTTTTGATAGAACTCCGCATATTCTTGCTGTTCTTGGGCTCTTTCCTTATCTGACTTTCTCTTTGCCTTAGGTGGGGGTGGAATGAACTTTTCTTTATAGCGCCTCTGTAATTCATCTTCACCTAGGGATTTTAATGATTCTTTAGCGCTCTCTTTCGTTTTCGGATTTTGTACTCGAGCAACG